>CAZHKE010000057.1:0-18655 GCA_964532485.1 uncultured Bifidobacteriaceae bacterium | reverse complement strand
CGGTGACCGGGGAGCCGGCAGAAGAACGTGTAACGCCCCGGCTGGTCGATGCGCAGCCGCTGCACCCGGGCTTCGCCGCCCGTGACGTCGGCCACCAACCCGAGTCCCTCGACCGCAAGGTCGTGCGGACCGTCCTCGGAGACGAGGTCGAGAGCGATCTCCTCCTGGGCGGCGATCTCGAGCTGGTCGGGGGTGAACTCGAAGTTGCTGGCCTCGACCTTCAGCTCGCGGGCGTCGGCCTTCGGCGTGCCGCCGGCGACGCCGTCCACCGTCCCGGTCTCGACGTCGCCGCCGCCACAGCCCGCGAGAAGCAGCGCGGACGCGACGCAGGTGCTGACGGCGAGCAACACGACGCGGCGCACCGGCCCACGGTATGCGGGCATCGGGTGGTGCCCGGCATCGGGCAGGCTGCAGGACGCCGCGTTCAGGAGCCGGCGCTCAGGGACCGGCGTCGGGGCGTTCGACGATCGTCGCGGGTGCGTCGTCGCCCATCGGCGCCTCGGGTTGCACCTCGATCGTGTCGAGGAGCACGCCTGGCGGCGCCGTCACGGCGGCCACGACCGCGCGGGAGATGGCCTCCGGTTCGAGCACGCCGCCGTGGCGCTGCAGGCCGAAGCGGGGCCAGTAGCCCATCAGGTCTTCGAGCTCGTCCATCGGCCACCCGAAGCCGAACTCGCTGAGCGTCGGCCCGACGCGGATGGTCGTGCTGCGGATCCCGGTGCCCTCGAGCTCGAGCGACAGGCAGTGGGCGAGTGCTTCCACCGCGGCCTTGGTGGCGGTGTAGGTCGTCATGCGCGGTCGGGCGTGACGGGTCGCGTCCGAGGTGATGAACACCAGATGACCGCGCGCATCGCGCGTCTGCATCGAGGTGATCGCGAGCCGGCTCATGAGGATGGGTCCGAGCAGGTTCGTGTGGACCTCGCGCTCGATCGCTTCGACCGGTGTGCGGGTCAGCCATCCCGGAGTCGCCGTGCCCGCGTTGTTGACGAGCACGTCGACCGGGCCACATTCGGCCTCCACGGCACGGAAGAAGCCTTCGATCGACGTTGCATCGCTGACGTCGAGCGCGTGCGAGAAGGCCGTGCCACCGGCGGCGCGCACGTCCGCGGCCGTGTCCTCGAGCCGGTCGGCGCGGCGGGCACCGATCGCGACCTTCCAGCCCAAGCGGCCCAGCTCGGTGGCGATGGTGACACCGATGCCCGAGGAGGCCCCGGTCACGATCGCGACGCGTGGTTCATCCATCGTCTGTGCTTCTAGTCGATCCCGCTCCAGGCGACCACGTCACCCGCGGCTTCGACGAGCAGCTCGGTGTCGCACAGGGCGACGGGCACGTCGACGACGCTCACCCCCGGCTCGTCGAGCGCCGCACGAACCCGTGCGGCGTGGGCTGCCGCATCGGGGAGCGACCCGGTGTCACGCCACGCGACAACGACGAGGGAGAGTCCCTCGGCGGTCGCGGTGCGGACGAGCGCGGCGGTCGCGTCGTCGAGCGGGGCCGTCGTCACCGCGATCGCCGGACGGCCCGAGCGAGCGGCGTCCGAGGCGAGACGGACCGCGATGCCCGGCGAGCGCACGGAGGGCACGGCGACGCGTCGTGGCGCGTCGGGTTCGAGCGCCGGTGTCGGGAACGTGCGCGCGACCCACAGGCCGGCGACCCCGGGGTCGGCGGCGACGAGGCCACCGGGAGGCAGCACCGCGCCGAGGTCGGCCGTCGCGCGGGCAGGGTGCAGGGGCATCTTGTCGTCGACGTAGCCTGGCCGCGCGACGGCGGCCAGCCGCGGGTAGAGCTCGTTGGTCGGCGTGCTCGTCGCCCGGATGCGGCCCGCGGCGCGGGCGAGGTCGCCGGTCGAGAGGTCGACCGTCGGCGCCAGCGCATGGTGCTCCTCGGCGAGCTCGTCCGTGAGCCCGGTCGTGACGATCCAGTCGGCGTCGCGCCACCCGAGCAGCTCGAAGTCGCGCGACTGGAGCCCGCACGTCCCGAGGTGGTGGGGGCTGTCCCAGCTGAACACGCCCTTCGCACCCCACGTGTTCGCGACGCCGAGGTCGCCTGCGTCGGCGAGCGCGCGCAGCCCGTCGAGCGCTCCGTCGTCGATGACGCGCGGCCCGGCGAGCACCACGACCTGCCCCTCCAGCCCGTCCCGAAGCAGCGCGTCGGCGTGCACGCTCATCATCGTGGCACGCATCCGCAGCGCTCGGCTGCGCCGCCGCGGCTCTAACCTGACCGCCCGTGAGCTCGGAGCCCGCGGTCGCCGCGACCGCGTCGGTCGTCGCTGGAGCCGCGCCAGGGGGACAGGCGCTCGACGGACGTCCGCTGGGCAAGCGGGGGGCACGGACGCGCCGGCGGCTGCTGGACGCCACCGCGCGGCTGCTCGAGGATCGGGGAGTTCGCGAGCTGCGCGTCGTCGACATCGCCCGTGAGGTCGAGGCGTCGCCCGCGACGTTCTACCAGTACTTCCGCGACGTCGCCGAGGCGGTGCTCGCGCTCTCCGAAGAGGTCGGTGAGGATCTCGCGCCGCTCGAGGAGCTGCTGGCGCGCGACTGGTCGGGCCCTGCGGGACTCGACGCGTCGCGTGCGCTCGTCGGCGCGTTCATCGCGTACTGGGACGGGCACCGTGCCGTGCTCCGCATCCGCAACCTCGCGGCACAGGAGGGCGATCAGCGGTTCCGGGCGGTGCGCAACGCCTCGCTCGCGCCGCTGCTGGAGGGGTTCGCGTCGAAGGTGGCAGAGTCGCAGCGACGCGGGCAGGTCGACGAGGCGATGACCCCGATCGCCGCGGCCAGCGCACTCACGTCGATGCTCGAGCGCATGGCCGCGTTCCATGCCGACCTGGTGCCGTGGGGTGTCGAGCACGACGACCTCGTCGAGACGACCGCGCGGATCCTGCACCAGGTCGTGACCGGCGGCGAGGAGCGCGAAGACGCCTAGGCCTAGCCCGCCGCCATCTCGGCCGCCTCGTGGCTGCGGTCGGGCGTCGCCCGTGCCTCGAGCAGCTCGAGGTCGCGGGCGAAGAGCTTCTCGAACAGCTCGCGCTTGCGGCGGGCGCCCCAGAGCTCGAGCTCGCAGTCGCCGTCGCCCTCCACCTCGACCACGACCAGCGACGGCCCGCTGCGCACGCGGACGTGATCGACCGCGCCGGCGCGGCCACGGTCGAGCCCGTCGGCGAGCCGGAGGAGCGCGGTCAACGGGCGCAGGCGTTCCTCGTCGACCAGGGGGAGCTCGTCGGTGGGCTTGGGGTCGCCGCGGCGGTGCCACCGCACGAGGGCCGCGAGGAGCTGCACCTCGTCGGGGGCGAAGCCGCGGAGCTGACCGTGCCGGATGAGGTAGGTGCCGTGCTTGTGATGCCCCTGGCTCGCGACGTGCTCCCCGATGTCGTGGAGGAGCGCGCCGAACTCGAGCATCTCACGGTCGTCGTCGGACAGACCGTGCAGCTCGCGTGTCTGGTCGAACAGCTCGAGCGCGAGGCGCGCGACTCGGCGCGAGTGGTCCTCGGGCCAACGGCAGCGCCGCGCGAGTGCCTGTACGGACGCGCGTCGGATCGCGCGCGGGTCGTCGGTCCAGTCCACGGGATCGTGGCGCCCGATGACGTCGAGCACGATCCCTTCGCGCAACGCCCATTCGCTGATCGTCATCGTCTCGATGTCGAACAGCTCCATCGCGGTCGAGAGGAACATCGAGCCCGCGGGGATGAGATCGACACGGCGCGCCTCGAGGCCGACGAAGCGCAGGCGCTCGGCGGCAGACGCGGCGAGGATGTCCTTGTGCAGCGGAAGGAGCTCTTCGCGGGTGAAGCTCAGCTGGTTGAGCGAGATCGGGACCTCGGTGTCGCGACGGGCGGCGACCATGTGCGCGAGGTCCTCGAGGGTGCCGCTGCTGCCGACGACGAGCCGGGGTCCGAGGGTCGCGACGTGGTCGGCCACCGGCTGGAGCACGGATTCGAGGTGCCGGCGCAGCGCGCGACGGTCGTCCTTGCTCAGCGGGTCGCTGTGCACGAGCTGGGCGGTGAGCCTCCCGACGCCGAGGGGCTCGCTCGTCGCCCACCCGAGGCCGCTCGCGTCGCCGACCATGATCTCGACGCTGCCGCCGCCGAGGTCGAAGCAGAGCGCCGGCGCAGGTTCGAGCACGACCGCGGCGCGGATCGCCCCGAAGATGAGCTCGGCCTCGCGGCGTCCGCTGATGACCTCGACGGCCACCCCGGTCTCGGCCTCGATGCGGTCGACGATCGCGTCGCCGTTCGCTGCGGAGCGCATCGCGCTCGTCGCACACGCGTGCAGCTCGGACGCGCCGGCGGCATCGGCGAGCTGACGGAAGCGGCGGACGGTCGCGACGGCGACCTCCGCCGCAGACTCGGTGATGCGCCCGTGACGGCTGACCACGTCGCCGAGGCGGATCATCGCCTTCTCGGTGACGAGCGGCTCGAAGTGCCCGTTGGCCTGCACGTCGGCGACGAGGAGGTGGAACGAGTTCGTGCCGAGGTCGAGCGCGGCGATCCGCACGATCCGAGGGTAGCGGTACGCTGCTGGCATGCCTGACACCACGACCGAGGTCCTCGAGGCCATGAACAGCTATCTCCCGCAGTTCGACACCGTGGACGAGGCGCGGCGGCACCGCAAGGAGCGCTTGGCCGCGGCGTTCCGCCTCTTCGGGCGGTTCGGGTTCGACGAGGGGGTGGCCGGCCACATCACCGCTCGCGACCCGGAGCTGCTCGACCACTTCTGGGTGAACCCGTTCGGGATGAGCTTCTCGCACATCCGGGTGTCCGACCTGATCCTCGTCAACGACAAGGGTGAGGTCGTGCAGGGCGATGCGGCGGTGAACGCCGCCGCGTTCGCGATCCACAGCCAGATCCACGCGGCGCGCCCCGACGTGATCGCAGCCGCGCACTCGCACTCCATCTACGGCAAGTCGTGGTCGGCGCTCGGGCGCCTGCTCGACCCGCTGACGCAGGACGTGTGCGCGTTCTACGAGGACCACGCGTTGTTCGACGACTACACCGGTGTGGTGCTCGACCTCGAGGAGGGGAAGCGGATCGCCCACGCGCTCGGCGACCACAAGGCAGCGATCCTGCGCAACCACGGGCTGCTGACCGTTGGGCACTCGGTCGACGAGGCGGCGTGGTGGTTCATCACGATGGAGCGGTCGTGCCAGGCCCAGCTGCTCGCCGAAGCGGCTGGCACGCCCGTCCTCATCGAGGAGGACAGCGCCCGCCTCACTTCGAAGCAGGTCGGTTCCCACGTCGCCGGCTGGTTCGGCTTCCAACCCCTTTACGCCAAGATCACTCGCGAGCAGCCCGACCTGTTCGACTAGCCCGACGCCCAAGCTGTCAGGAGCGCGCCGACTCGGCATCGCTGGCGTAGGCCTTGGTGCCGGCGATGAAGCCGTCGGTGTCCTGGAACTTGCTCGCGACGACGTCGGTGAACCACTCCGGTACGTAGCCCTCGATGGCGCCGGTGTCGAGCATCGTCAAGACGGGCTCGACGATCGCGTCGACCGGGAGGGCGTCGACCGAGCGGTGGAAGCCCTCCTCGTTGTCGGGCAGGTGGAAGAGCTCGGTGTCGATCACGCCGGGGTTCACGACGTGGACGCCGACATCGGTCTCACGCAGGTCGACGGCCATGCACTCGGAGAACGCGGTCAGTGCCGCCTTGCTCGCGGCGTAGGCAGCCTCGATCGGGGGGCCGAGCCGGGCCGCGACCGACGAGATGTTCACGACCCGCCCGCCACGCTCGACGATCCCCGGCAGCAGCGCGAGCGTCAGCCGCATCGGCGAGAAGTAGTTGATCGTCATCACCGCCTCGCACTCATCGGGCGTCAGCCGGGTCACGTGGCGCCGCTTCGGGATGCCTGCGTTGTTCACCAGCACGTCGACGCCGGCGAGCTCCCGCTCGACCTGCGCCGCGAAGTCGGCGACTCCGCCGAGATCCGACAGGTCGATCGTCCACGAGCGCGAGCCGGGTGCGTGCTGTTGCACCCGCGCCAAGACCTCTGCGAGGCGATCGGCGCGCCGCGCGCAGATCCCGACGGTCGCGCCCCGCACGGCGAACCCTTCGGCGAGCGCGGCACCGATGCCGCTCGACGCGCCCGTCACCAGCACGTTCTTTCCCTGCACGTCGTACGCCATGGCGATACCTTCGCGCGTCCCTGACGTCCGCGTCAGGTGAGCCGCTAGCCTGCGCCGCCGTGACGCTCGACCCGTCCGCCGCGCTGCTGACCGGTCGCGTCGCGATGGTGACCGGCGCCGCCGTCGGCATCGGTGAGGCGGTCGCCACGGCGTTCGCAGCGTTCGGCGCGCAGGTGGCCCTCTGCGACCGTGACGCACCGAATCTGCTCGGGACCGCCAAGGCAATCGAAGCCCCGGGCCGGCGAACGGTCACGGCCGAGCTCGACGTCCGGGAAGGCGACGCGGTGGAGGCCTTCGCGGCCAGGGTCCGCGACGAGCTCGGTCCCATCGACGTCGTCGTCAACAACGCCGGTGGCGGCTTCTTCGCGCCGTTCCTCGACGTCAACGCGAAGGGACAGGACTCGTTGATCCGCGAGAACTTCGGGAGCGTGACGAACGTCGTGCGGGCCGCCACACCACGCATGGCCGGACGCGGCGGCTCGATCATCAACATCACGTCGATCGAGGCGCACCGCGCCGGCCCCGGCTACGCGGTCTACTCCGCGATGAAGGCTGCGGTCGCGAGCCTGACCAAGAGCCTCGCGCTCGAGCTCGGGCCTCGGCGGATCCGGGTCAACTGCATCGCGCCCGACGTCATCCCGACGCCTGGCATCGGGATGCAGCACGGCGTGCACACGCCGCTGCCGCTCGCCGGTCACGTCGACGACGTCGCCGGCGCGGCCGTGTTCCTGGCGAGCGATCTCAGCCGCTTCGTCACCGGCACGACCGTGCACGTCGACGGCGGCAACTGGGCATCGGGCGGCTGGGTGCGCCAGCACGACGGCACCTACCGCTTGCATCCGGACGCCTCGACGGACGCGTCGACGGACGCGTCGAGCGACGCCTGAGGCGCAGAAGATGCCAGTGAAGCTCGGGATCGCGCTCGGCCGCCTCAACCCTGCGTTCTTCCTGGACGTCACGCTCGAGGCGGAGCGCCTCGGCTTCGAGTCGGTCTGGCTGCCCGAGCACCTCATCTTCACGACGAGGATGAGCCGGTCACCGCATCCCGGCGAGACGCACCCTCCGGTACCCCCCGACACGCCGATCTTCGACGCGTTCGCGTACCTCTCGTACCTCGCCGGCATCACCCGGCACCTGCGGCTCGGCACGCACGTCTACAACATCGGGCTGCGCCACCCGTTCACGGCCGCACGCGCGGTGCAGACGCTCGACATCGTGTCTCGAGGCCGCGTCGAGTTCGGGATCGGCGCGAGCTGGCTCGAAGAGGAGTGGGACGCGGTCGAGCTCGACTTCGCGTCGCGTGGCGGGCGCGTCGACGAGGCGATCGAGATCTGCAAGCTGCTCTGGACGAAGCCCGAGGTCTCGTACCGCGGGGAGTTCTTCTCCTTCGACGGCGCGGTGTTCGAGCCCAAGTGCGTGCAGGAGCCGCACCCGCCGATCCTTGTCGGCGGGGAGAGCAGCGCCGCACTCAGGCGCGCGGCGCGCCTCGGTGACGGCTGGATCGGGATGAACCACGACTTCGAGTCCGGCGCGGCGCAGATCGTCAAGCTCCGCACGCTGCTCGACGAGCAGGGGCGTGACCCCGCGCGGTTCCAGTGCTGCCTCGGCGGCCCGGTCGCGTCGAAGGACGACATCGCCCGCTGGGAGGACATCGGGGTGACGCGCCTCGTGTTCGCGCCGTGGCGCAGATCGAAGGAAGCGATCGACTCGATGCGTCGCTTCGCCGACGACGTCGGCCTCGAGCCTCGCGGTTGAATCGACGCGCTACTTCTCGTCTGCCAGCATCGCGTCGGGGTCCGCGTCGAAGTCGCGGATCGTTCCCTTGTTGCGCAGCGCCACGGCGATCTGCGCGGGTTGCATCGTGAAGCAGATGCCGGCCATGCGGTCGCGCATCTCATCGGCTCGGTCGACCGCGTCCAGGTCCATCCCGCGACCGAGTCCGATGTCGCACGCTCGGCGCAGCACGATGATGGCCTCCGACTCGTCGGGCGAAAAGGTCTCGTCGGCCCAGCGGAAGAACCCGCCTCGCCAGGGCACGCTCGCGAAGGGCTCGGGCGCGACGAGCTTCCACCCGTCGAGCGTCCACTCGTGGACCAGCTCTCCGTCGCGGCGGCACGTGACCACGGTGCGCTCCCCGCGCAGCGCCGAGGACGGCACCTCCACGTCGTACTGACGCGTCGTGGCCACCGGTCCACCGCGTGCCGCGTGGGCGACGCAGAGGCCGGCGAGGTCGAACATGTGCGTGCAGTGCAGCCGCGGGTCGTCGTGGTCGCCGACGGCGAGGCAACGCGGCGAGAGCTCCATGCCGGCGAGCCTCGCCAGCGGACCCGCCGCGTCCGGACACGTCGTCCACGGCCACCGCCGGGCGCCGGCCCGCAGCTCCGTGACCACACCGCCGTCGTGCTCGAGATGCACCGTGAAGTGATGGAAGTCGTCCTCGAGCCCGCCTTCGACGACGCCCGGTGCGGTGATCGTCATGCGGAGCCGCCTCCGGTACGAGCCGTCGGGGTAGACGGTCATGCGGCGAGCTCCGTCATGCGCTGCGCGTGCGCCCGCCGGGGTAGTTGCCCCCGCCGAACTGCGCGTCGAGCGCGTCGTAGTCGATGAAGAAGCCGTCCCGGGGGAGCGCGTCGACGAACTCGACGGAACGGGGCTTCTTGTAGGACGCGATCCGCTCGCGGCAGTGCTCGATGAGCTCGTCGGCCGTCGCCGACGCGCCGTCGGCGAGCGCCACGATCGCCTTCACGCTCTGCACCCACTTCGGGTCGGGCACGCCGATGATCGCCGCCTCCGCCACGGCCTCATGGGCCGCGAGGCAGCGCTCGATCTCGACCGGGTAGATGTTCTCGGCTGCCGACTTGATCATCCGGCCCTTCGGGCCGACGAACGTGATCGTGCCGTCGACCTCGCGCCGACCGAGGTCGTTCGTGTGGTGCCAGCCGTTGCGCGACCTGGCGGCGTTCTCCTCGGGGCGGTTCCAGTACTCGTTCATCACGGTCGGGCCGCGCGTCACCAGCTCGCCGACCTCGCCCACCGGGCGGTCGTGGTCGTGCTCGTCCACGATCCGGACCTGCAGCAGCGGCGACGTCCGCCCGTGCGGTCCCGATCCCCCGATGCCGAGGCACGAGAACGTCATCATCCCGACCGCCTCCGTCTGCCCGTAGCCGCCGGGCGCGGCTGCCCAGGCGCTCGGGTCGCGGCTCGTCATCGAGTCCCACGGCGTGCTGACCGAAGCCGTGCGCAGCGTCGACAGGTCGTACCGGCCCGAGGTGTTCGCCTCGAGCACCGACTCGAAGATCGGGCCGACGAGGAACGCGCCGGTGCAGCCTTCGGAGGCGATGACGCGGCACAGCTCCTCGCCCTCGACGCGACGCACGAACACGTTCGTGCCACCGAACACGAACGTCGCGAGCGTGTGCATGAACGTGCCGAGATGGAACAGCGGGCCGCTGTTCAGGTACACATCGTGCGTGCTCGTGCCGGTGAAGTGGCCGTACACGAGACCCTGCGCGATGCACGCGGTGTGCGAGAGCACCGCGCCGTTCGGGCGACCGGCGAACGCAGCGGTGTAGATGATGAGCGCTCCGCTGCTCGGGTCGACGACGACGTCGGGGTCCTCGTTGGAGCAGGACGTGACGAAGTCCTCGTACGAGCCGTCCCCGCCGGGGCTTGGGCCCTCGACGTCGTGCTGGACCCAGAGCGCCGACGACGCCGCACGCGCGCGCGCCTCGAGCACGGGCGCGCCGACCTCTTCTCCCTGCCACACGACGACGGTCGGATCGAGGTCGTCGACGACGAATGCGAGCTCGTCGGCGGTCTGGCGCCAGTTCGCGGGGCAGAAGATCGCGCCGAGCTTGGAGGTCGCGAGGAGCAGCTCGATCACGCGGAACGAGTTCTGACCGAGCCACAGCACACGCGACCCGGGCCCGACGCCCGAAGCCGCGAGGGCGTGCGCGGCTTGGTTCACGCGGTCGTCGACGGCCGGATACGTGAGCCTGACCTCGCCGTCGACGAGCCCGAGCCGGTCGGGACGGCTGCGTCGATGCTCGCGCAGCACGTCGCCCAACGTGAGCGCGTGCCGGACGTCGATGCCGGTCACTACAACGATTCGCGGTAGCTCATCGGGAGCAGCTCGACGAGCTGCCCGTCGGGATCTCGAACGAAGATCGCGGAGCCGATGTCGGTGTCGTCGAGCACGTCGCCGCCGTACTCGCGCACGCGCTCGCACGTCGCGGCGACGTCGTCGACGCTCAGCGAGATGTGCGTCAGACCGGGCTCGTTCATGAGACGCTCTCGCGCCGGGAGCGGCTTGCCGCCCTCGTCGGCGAAGTGCAGCAGCTCGAGCACGAGCCCGTCCCGCTCGAGGTAGCACGCGGTCATCCCGATCGGGGGTGGGAGTCGCAGCAGCCGGTCCGACGGCGAGTCAGGGGGGTTGATCTCGCGGACGAGCCTGAAGTCCAGCACGTCGACGTAGAAGCGACGCGCCCGCTCGAGGTCGGTCACGCACTGGCCGAGGTGGTTGAACACGGCGCTCACGACGCTACGACCGATCCGCTCGCGATCCGGCCGGTCAGGACTCGGGGCGGACGTTGATCACGAGCGTGAAGATGCTCGTCACGACGGGGTCACCTGTCTCGGCGTCCTTCCACTCGGCTTCGGTGACGTAGAACTCGAGCTTTCCGCCGTTGGAGCGCTCCTTCTCGTACACGTCGGTGACGATGGTCGTGCCCTCGAGCACGTCGCCGACCTTCGGCCACCGGTGGTACTCGAAGGCCTGCTCCCCGTGGAGGATCGCCCGCCCCGGGCCGCGCAGCTTCTCGATCGGCAGGCCGGCCGCGCCACCCTCGCCGAGCGAGCCCCAGTACGACATCACGAACGGGAACGTCGGGGGCACGGGCGCGGCGTCGCCCCGGTACACGGGGTCCTCGTCGAGGAGCGCGTCGGCGAAGACGCGCACGGGTCCCCGCTCGATGACCACCTTCTGGGTGCCGGTGGTCTGTCCCTTGAGCTCTGTCAGTGCCACGTCCTGGGTCCCTTCAGCTCGATTCTTCCAGGAGATGCTTCATCACCTTGCCGGTGGCGTTGCGCGGGAGCTCGTCGACGAACGTGAGCTGGCGCGGGCGCTTGTAGTCGGCGAGCCGTTCGGCGCAGAACGCCAGCAGCTCGTCGGCGTCGAGCGACGCGTCGTCGCGGATCACGATCCAGGCGGCGACGTCCTCGCCCAGCACCGCGTGCGCGACGCCCGCGACCGCGGCCTCCTGCACGTCCGGGTGCTCGAGGAGCACCGCCTCCACGTCGGTGGCGTAGATGTTGTTGCCACCGCGGATGATCATGTCCTTCTTGCGGCCGCAGAGGTAGAGGAAGCCGTCTTCGTCGACGTAGGCGAGGTCGCCCGTGCGGAGCCAGCCGTCGTCGGTCCAGGTGGCCTCGGTCGCGTCGCTGTCCTTGTAGTACTCGCGCTGCTTGCCGGGCATGCGCATGCGTAGCTCGCCGACCTCACGGGGGCCCAGCTCCCGATCGCCGTTCGCGTCGTCGACGATCGTGATCTCCATGGGCCCGATCGGCTTGCCGACGGACCCGACCCGGTTCTTGATCTCTTCCTTGGGCATCACGATGTACGCGGGCCCGGCCTCACTCATGCCGTACGAGTTGCCGACCGTCGCGTCCGGCAGGCGGTCGATGAGGCGTCGATGCGTCGCCGGCGCGAGCGGAGCGCTGCCGATCGACACCTGCTGCAAGCTCGTCAGGTCGGCGCGCTCGAAGTCGGGATGTGCGACGAGGAGCTCGGCGAACGACGGCACGAGCATGGAGAACGTCGGTCGCTCGCCCTCGACGTAGGCGAGCCAGCGCCCCGCATCGAACTTCGGCTGGTAGAAGCCGCGCAGTCCCATCTTCATCGGGTTGTAGACGAACGCGATGCCGGCGAACGTGAACATCGGCGCGCCGTGCAGCCACCCGCCCCCCGTCCAGAGCGGCTCGTGGTTCGGGATCATCGCGACGTTCGAGTGCCGGACCGCGATTCCCTTCGGCAAGCCCGTGGTGCCCGACGTGTACATGATGTCGGCGAGGTCGTCGAGGGCAACGGGCACCTGGTAGGAGGTGTCGTCGTCGGCGAGCAGGTCGTCCCAGGAGCGAAGCCGGGCTTCGTCGGTGGAGCTCGTGGTCACGATCGTCTGAAGGGTGTCGAGGTGGTCGGCAACGGCGCGGGCGCTGTCGAGCAGCTCGTCGCACGTCAGCATCGTCGTCACCTCGGCATGGCCGAGCACAGTGATCAGCTCGGGACGGGTGAGGCGGGTGTTGGTCGGGACGACGACGCCGCCGGCCTTGTGGACCGCGGCGTAGGCGGTGATCCAGCGCAGCACCTCGCCCGCGGGGAGATAGACGGAGACGCGGTCGCCGCGTCGTACTCCCAGGTCGCTGAGTCCCCGCGCCAGACGGTTCGAGTCGCGCTCCCACTCGGCGAACGTGAGCGACGTGTCCGCATCGAGGTTTCGGTACGCGACCTCGGACGGATGCGTCCGCGCCATGAAGCGCAGCTGGTCTTCCTGGAGCTCACCCCACTCGGGCACGGGCTCGGAAACTAGCCGAGGCGCCACCGTCACCTGACACGGACGTCAGGTACTCTCCCGCATCATGCCGGACGCAGTCATCGTGGCCGCAGCCCGCACACCGATCGGCACCGCCCGACGCGGGTCGCTCGTCGGCTTCAGCGCGTTCGACCTCGGGCGGCTGGCGGTCGAGGAGGCGTTCAAGCGCTCGAACGTCGAGGTGAACGACGTCGACGACCTCGTCCTGGGAGAGGTGCTCCAAGGCGGCGGCGACATCGCGCGCTACGTCGCGATCGAGCTCGGCATGATCGACGTCCCGGGCATGGCGCACAACCGGCACTGCGCGAGCGGCATGGCCGCGGTGCAGACCGCTGCCGCCAACATCCGCGCCGGCATGGACCAGGTCGTCATCGCCGGTGGGACCGAGTCGATCACACAGTCGCCGAGCGTGTTCAAGAAGCTGGCCGGCTCGTACTCGGGAGTGCAGCCATGGCTCTCGCCGTCGCACCCCGAGACGCCCGACGCGCCGGCGATGGACATGTCGATCACCGTCGGCTGGAACACCGCGCAGCGGTGCAACATCACGCGCGAGGAGCAAGACCACTGGGCGTACCACTCGCACCAGCGCGCGATCGCCGCGATCGACGACGGCCGGCTCCAGGATGAGATCTTCTGCGTGGAGGTGCCCGCGGGGAAGCGCGACACGAAGATCTTCGACACCGACGAGCACCCACGACGCGACACGACGATGGAGAAGCTCGCGGCGTTGCCACCATTGCACCCCGAGATCCCCGGCTTCTCGATCACCGCCGGGAACTCGTCGGGCCTCAACGACGGCGCGTGCGCCATGGTCCTCACCAGCACCGACTACGCGGCCGACCACGACCTTGACCCCCTCGCGATCGTGCGCTCGTGGGCCTCGTCGGGCCTTCCGCCCGCCGACACCGGCCTCGGGCCGACGCTGTCCATCCCGAAGGCCCTCGCGCGCGCCGGTCTCGCCGTCGACGACGTCGATCTCGTCGAGATCAACGAAGCCTTCGCGTCGATGGCCGTCGCGTCGAGCCGGATCCTCGGCTTCGACCACGAGATCGTCAACGTCAACGGCAGCGGATGCTCACTCGGTCACCCCGTCGCGTGCACCGGTGCCCGCATGATCACGACGCTGATCTACGAGCTGCGCCGGCGCGGTGGCGGCATCGGCGTCGCGAGCATGTGCGCCGGCGGTGGCATGGGCTCGGCGACCGTCGTCGAGGTCCCTGCTTGAGGGTCGCGCTCGCTCGGTCGCATGGCTGCGTGCGGCCGCCCGACCGCACCGGCGCGGATACCTTCGCCAGGTGAGTGTTGATCACGCCGACGATCTCGCGCTCGCACTCGAGCTCTGCGACGCGGCCGACGCCATCACCGTCGCACGCTTTCGAGCGCACGACCTGCACGTCGAGACCAAACCCGACCTGACACCGGTGAGCGAGGCCGACCGCGCGGTCGAGGCCGAGATCCGCGAGCGGTTGGCGACGGCGCATCCCGGGGACGCGATCCTCGGGGAGGAGCACGGAACGACCGGTGATGGTCCGCGCCGCTGGATCATCGACCCCATCGACGGCACCAAGAGCTACGTCCGGGGGGTCCCGGTGTGGGCGACGCTGCTCGCCCTCGAGGTCGAGGGAGAGCTGGTGCTCGGCGCGGTGTCGGCGCCGGCGCTCGGTCGGCGCTGGTGGGCCGCGGCAGGCGAGGGAGCGTTCGCCGACGGCGACGCCGTCCGGGTGTCCGACGTCCACGGGCTCGACGACGCTCAGCTGTGCTTCGCGAACTTCCTCGACTGGGAGCCCAAGGGCCTCGGAGAGGCGATGCTCACGCTGGCGCGCCGGGTGTGGCGCGCCGTCGGGTTCGGCGACTTCTGGGGGCACATGCTCGTGGCGGAGGGTGCGGCCGACGTGATGGTCGAGCCCGAGCTCGCGCTCTGGGACGTCGCCGCGGTCCGCCCGATCGTCACCGAGGCCGGCGGTCGTTGCACCGATCTCGCCGGAAACCCCGCGACCGGTCCCGGTGGTTGCGTGACGACCAACGGTGCGCTCCACGACGATGTCCTCGCGGCGCTCCGGGTCTGACCATGGCGGCGATGAGCGAGCGTGGAGCGCGCCGGGCATGCCGGCGAGCAGGGAGCGGGGTCCGAGCGGCCCCGCGGCCGTAGCCGCGAGGATCGGGCATGGAGGTCACGGTCGGACTCGACATCGGCACGTCCTCGGTGAAGGCGATCGCCGCCGACGCCGACGGCACCGTGGTCGCGTCCGCACGCGTGCCGCACGAGCTGCGGATCCCGTCGCCGCAGCGCTTCGAGCACGACGCCGAGGCGGCGTGGCGGCGGGGCCCGCGTGAGGCGCTGGCCGCCGTCACCACCGATCTGACCGTGCAGGGCGTCAGCGTCGCGGCGATGGTCCCGTCGCTGACGGCGGTCGACGCCGACGGCATCCCTCTCGTGCCCGGGTTGCTGTACGGCGACGAGCGGGGCCGCACGGGCGAGGAGGAGCGTCCGACGGGTGGCCCCGCCGAGAGTGGCGAGCTCCTCGGCTTCCTCCGGTGGTGCACCGCCGAGCTCGACGAGCCACATGGCTTCTGGCCCGCCCAGGCCACGGCGAACCACGCCCTCTGCGGCGAGGCGATCCTCGACACCGCGACCGCGGCGACCGCGCACCCGATGTTCGACTGGACGACGTGGGACCCCGACGTCGCCGCGTCCGTCGGCGCGCGGCCCGAGCAGCTCCCGCGCCTGGTCCCGACAGGTCGCGAAGCCGCGCGGATCGGCGCCGACGGCCCGCCGCTCGCGTCGGGCTGCATCGACGCGCTCGCGGAGCAGATCGTCGCCGGCGCGGACGGCGACGGCGACGTGCTGGTGATCCTCGGCACGACGCTCATCGTGTGGGCGGTCACCACGTCGGACGCGCCGGTCCCCGGCTTCTGGACGATCCCGCACACGGCGGCGGGCAAGCTCCTGGTCGGTGGCCCGTCGAACGCGGGCGGGATGCTCTGTGACTGGGTCCGGCGCTGGACCGGCAAGCCTCGGGCCGCGGCCGAGCCCGGACGCGTGCCGGTCTGGGCGCCGTATCCACGGGGGGAGCGCACGCCACTTCACGACCCGGCGCGGCGCGCGTTGCTGTCCGACCTCGACCTCACTCATGATGCGGCCGCGATCCAGCGCGCGGCCTATGAGGCGTCCGGCTTCGTCGTCCGCCGGACGCTCGACGCCGCGCGCGAGCATGCGGGCGTGGAGCCGCGGCGCCTCGTGCTCACCGGCGGCGGCATCCGGGTCGACGATTGGGTGCAGGCGGTCGCCGACGCGACGCAGGTGCAGGTCGACTGCGTCGCCGTGCCCGAGGGTGGCGCGCTCGGCTCGGCGTGGCTCGCCCGGATGGCCGCCGGTCTCGAAGCACCGACGGCGATGACCGAGGCTCGCCGGTGGGCTCGCGTCGGTCGTACCGTCGAGCCGGACCCCGAGTGGGTGGGAGCGGTCGAGGACCGGTACCAGCGGTTCCTCGAGGTCGCGAGCTGAGAGGAGCGCCGTCATGTTGCGCATCGAGGTCGACCGCGAGAAGTGCATGGGGCAAGGGACCTGCGAGTTCTACGCGCCCGGGACGTTCGCGCTCGACGACGAAGGGATCTCGAAGGTCGTCGACCCGGAGGGTGACCCGGAGGAGAAGGTCGTGCTCGCGGCACAGGGCTGCCCGACGCAGGCGATCGCCGTCTACCGCGGCGATGAGCGGATCGCCTGAGCCGATGGCGAGCTACGTCCTGGTCCACGGCGGCGCGCACGGCGCGTGGTGCTGGGAGCCGCTGCTCGAGCGCCTTCGCGCCATCGACGGGGTGGGATCCGCGCTCGCGGTCGACCTTCCCCCCAAGGAGGCCCGGGGCGTCCGCGTCGACCCGGACGTTCCACTCCCGCCTTCGCTGGCGACGGTCGGGCTCGACGACTTCGCCGAGAGCGTCATCGCCGACGTCGATGCCGCCGGGCTCGACTGCTTCGTGCTGGTCGGGCACTCGATGGGTGGACTGACCGTCGCCGAGGTGGCACGCCGCATCCCGAAGCGGGTCGCGACCCTCGTGTTCGTATCGTGCATCGTCCCGCCCGAAGGCGGCTCGGTCATCGACACGGTGCCGGAGGAGCTCCGGGAGCCCGTGCGCGAGTCCGTGGCGCGCGCCAAGGAGGGAGAGCTGGCAGCCGGCCCGGCGACCGGGCTCGACGAGGCCACGGTGCGCTGGATGTTCTGCAACGACATGGACGAGGAGCAGGCGCAGCTGGTGCTCGCGCACTGCGGTGCCGAGGCACCGAGTGCGTTCGACGACACGGTCACGCGCGCTGGTATCCCGCGCGAGCTTCCCAAGGTCTACGTGCGGCTCGGGCGCGATCAGGCGCTGTCGCCCGACTTCCAGGATGTCCAGATCGCGAACCTCCGCGCGTCCCCGGGCGGTGACCTGCGCGTCGTCGAGCTCGACACCGGCCACGACGTGATGATCAGTGCGCCTGGCGATCTCGCCTCCGTGCTCGCGGCCTGCACCCCCGGAGGCGGCGCCCCATAGGCTCGCCGGCATGCCGATCGGGATCACCGAAGACCACGTCGCGCTCCACGACGCCGTCCGCGGGTGGCTCGAGCGCCACTGCCCGCCAGCCGTGCCCCGCGCGCTCCTCGACGCGCCGGCCGAGGCGCGACCGGCGTTCTGGGCGGACCTCGCCGTGCAGGGATGGATCGGGCTCCACGTCGACGAGGCCCACGGAGGCTCTGGCTACGGCGCACCGGAGCTGTGCGTCGTCCTCGAGGAGCTCGGGCGCTCGCTCGCGCCCGGCCCGGCGCTGCCGACGACCCTGGCGGCCGCGGTCGTCGCGCACAGCACCAACGACTCGGCCCGGAAGCGGCTGCTGGCGAGCCTCGTGTCGGGCGAGCAGGTCGGGGCGGTCGGCAGCGGCCCGGGGTGCGGGCTCCACGGCACGTCGACCGTCGACGGCCTGCGTGTGCAGGGCGTCGTGCGCCCCGTGCTCGGTGGCGCCATCGCCGACGTGCTCATCGCCCCGGTCCGCACCGACGGCGGCGTCACCTGGGTCGCACTCGATCTCACCGCCCCCGGTGTGCAGCGCACGGAGCTGCCGAGCGTCGACGCGACCCGTCGCGTCGCCGAGATCGAGGTGGGCGACATCATCGTCGCCGGCGACTGCGCGCTCGACGGCCTCGAGTCCTCGACGGTGGTCGCGCTCACCGCGACGTTCGCCGCCGCCGAGCTCGTCGGGGTCGCCCAGTGGTGCGTCGACACGGCCGCCGAGCACGCCCGCGACCGTGTGCAGTTCGGGCGTCCGATCGGGCAGTTCCAGGGCGTCAAGCACCGCTGTGCCGACATGCTGTGTCGCGTCGAGCTCGCGCGTGCTGCTGCGTGGGACGCGGCGCGCGCCATCGGCGACGGTGTGGCTGCGTCACTTGCAGCCGGGACCGCGATCGCGATCGCGCTCGACGCCGCCTTCGAGAACGCCAAGGACTGCATCCAGGTGCTCGGCGGGATCGGCTTCACGTGGGAGCACGACGCGCATCTGTACCTCAAGCGCGCGATGAGCATGCGCAGCATCGTCGGTCCGTCGTCGCGCTGGCGCACCCGGGTGTGCGCGCTGGCGCTCGGCGGAGTGCGCCGAGGGCAGTCGGTGGACCTCGGGCCCGCTGCTGACGCGCTGCGGAACGAGCTGCGCGAGTTCCTCGAGACGGTCAAGGGCCTTCCGGGCGACGAGCGGCGCCGGCGGGTCGCCGATGCCGGCTACCTCGTGCCGACGTGGCCACGACCATGGGGACGGGGCGCGAAGGCAGTCGAGCAGCTGGTGATCGACGAGGAGTTCCGCGCGGCCGAGGTCGCGCGGCCCGGGATCATGGTCGGCGGGTGGGCGTTGCCTCCCGTGATCATGTACGGCACGCGGGAGCAGCAGGGACGGTGGATCCCGCCGACGCTGCGCGGCGAGATCTC
>CAZHKE010000056.1:0-18782 GCA_964532485.1 uncultured Bifidobacteriaceae bacterium | reverse complement strand
CCGAGCTCGCGCGCCGCTACGAGGAGCCGAACCGCCGTCTCGCCGCGCTGCTCGAGACCACCGACGTGGCGCTGGCGCCCTGGCTGCGCGCGGCTCGCTCGCCGGCGAGTTCCTGAGACGAGGGCGCGCTACTCCTGGGGCACCCACGTGGCGTGGAACCCGTACGGCACCCGCGTCGGCAGCTGCACCGTCGCCACCGGTCCGGCGGTCACGTCGCGAGCATCGAGCACCAGGAGATCGCTGCGCCTGGTGCCGGTGTCGTAGGCGTATGTGAGTAGGTAGCCGTCGTCCTCGGCGCGTCCGGTGGGCACGAACAGGAACTCGTTGGGCTGGCGCCCGTGACCGGCGCGCCATTCGTCGACGATGCCGGTGCGGAAGTCCTGCTTCACAACCCCCCGGTACCCGGGGACGGGGCCACGCAGCTCGGTCGTCACGAGGTAGCCGTAGCGGTAGCCGCGACCGACACGACGCGGGTCGCGCGTCGGCAGCTCGCCTCGCCGGTGGTCGTCGACGACGTCTTCGGAGAACGTGAGCTCGTTGCCGGTAGTTCCGACGCGCCAACGGCGCAGCGTGAGGACGCCGCTGTCGGTGACGCCCGGATCGAACATCGTCTGGTGGCGGCACACATCCACGACGACGTTGTCGCCGTCGCGGTGCGCGTTGACGCCGTGGAACACGTAGCACGGGTCGATCTCGCGCCAGCGGATCGCGCTGGCGGGCCCGCCCAACGGCATGACGCCGATCCGAGCGCCGTACGCGGGGTCCCACGAGTACGGGATGCCGGACTCGATGCGAGTGGCGTCGAAGACGACGGGCAGCTCCCAGAACACGACATCACGCTCCGTGATGGCGAAGTCGTGGATCATCGTCGGGCCCGCGACGTCGACGACCTCGCTGTGCACGAGCGCCCCCGTGGGATCGGCGACGTGGTACGTCAGGTACGGATCGGAGAACCAGTAGCCGAAGAAGTGCATGGCGCCGGTCGCCGGGTCGATCTTCGGGTGCGCCGTCATCGACGTGCGAAGCTGCCCCGCGAAGTCGTAGATCCCGAGCGTCGTGAGGTCTTCCGGGGAGAGCTCCCAGGGCAAGCCGATCTCGCCGGACGCGAGGAGTCGGTCGGCATGCCAGAAGACGGAGACGTTGGCGTAGCCGTCGGCGAGGCTCGGCGGCCCGCCCGCGCCGAGCGCCGCATCGGAACGAAGCTGGTTCGTGCGCACGAACCGGTTCCGGTACCAGCGGGCGTCGCCGTCTTCCAGGCGTACGCCGTGCACCATGCCGTCACCGATGAACCAGTGCGGCGCGGTGGCCCCGGGATGCGCGTCCGTGCCGTTGCGGACGTACAACCCGTTCAGCTCGCGGGGAAGGGCTCCGGTGACGGGGAGCCGCGATGAGCTGTGCTCCTCCATGAGCGGTGCGTAGTTGCCGCGCGCCCACCAGGCGTCGTCCGACTGCACGGCGAGCGCCGTGCCCGCAGGGAGGGCGCGGAGCGAGAGGGCGCCGCCGAGGCCGAGCGCGCCCCGGACCAGGAACTCACGGCGGTCCACGACCGGGCGCAGGTCTCAGTACTCGAGCGTGGAGTAGCGGCGGAGCTTGTCCCACTTGTGGGTCGCGCGGATGGTGCGGATCGTTCCCGACTTGGAGCGCATGACGAGTGTCTCGGTGCTCGCACCGTCGCCGCGGTAGCGCACGCCCCGGAGGATGTCGCCCTCGGTCACGCCGCTCGCGGAGAAGAAGACGTCCTCGCTCGACACGAGGTCGTCGGTCGTCAGCACGCTCTCGATGTCGTAGCCGCCGTCGAGTGCGGCACGCCGCTCCTCGTCGTTGCGGGGGTAGAGCCGCCCCTGGATCTCGCCGCTGAGTGCCTTCAGCGCGCACGCTGCGATCACGCCCTCGGGTGTGCCCCCGACGCCGAACAAGATGTCGGACCCCGAGTCGGGCCACGCGGTCTCGAGCGCTCCCATGACGTCGCCATCGGGGATGAGGCGGACCATCGCACCCGCGTCGCGGCACTCCTTGATGATGTCGGTGTGACGGTCGCGGTCGAGCACGACCGCGGTGACGTCTCGCACCTGCTCTCCCTTGGCCTTGGCGACGGCCTCGAGGTTCGCTTGCACCGGCGCGTCGAGGTCGATCATCCCCCGCGCCTCGGAGCCCACCGCGATCTTCTCCATGTAGACGCAGGGTCCCGGGTTGAACATCGAGTCGCGCTCGGCGATGGCGATCACCGAGATGGCGTTGTTGCGCCCGAGGGACGTGAGCGTCGTGCCGTCGACCGGATCGACGGCGATGTCGCAGGCGGGTCCGCCCGCACCGATCTCCTCGCCGTTGAACAGCATCGGGGCCTCGTCCTTCTCGCCCTCGCCGATCACGACGACGCCCTCCATGGCGACGGTGTTGAGGACCAGGCGCATGGCGTCGACCGCGGCCTGGTCGGCCGCCTCCTTGTCGCCCCGTCCGATCCACCGGGCTGCGGCGAGGGCGGCCGCCTCCGTGACCCGCGCCAGGTCCATGGCGAGATTTCGATCGGGGGCTTCCCGCTGCTCCATCAGGTCTGCACTCCTCGGATGCGCCCGCCCGGTGTGGCGGAAAGGGTACCGGAGGCGGTCGGTGCTCCCCGGGGCCGGCTCAGGTGGTCTTGACCTGCTGCTCCTGGTCGATCTTCGCGGTGATCACCTGGGGATCCTCGCCGCTTTGGCGGACGCGGGTCTTCTGCACCGACCTCGCCGTGACATCGGCGTCGAGCGGCACCGGGGTGGCGAGATCGAGGCTCATCGAGCCGGATCCGCGCGCGCGCAGCGCGACGAGCCGGTAGCGGTCGCCGGACCGGGCTCCCGGGGGATCGAAGCGCTGAGGACGGGCGGTCTGGCGGAGCTCCACGGTGAGGTCGATCCCGGTGCCCGCGACCGACTCGAGGGTGAAGTCGTACCGCTGCTCGGCCTCGACGCCGGCGAGCTCGAGTTGGGTCGTCACGCGCCACCGGGCGCCCGCGCCGACCGGCTCCTCTGGGAGCGGCGGGGAGACGGACTGGAGCTGGGTCTCGAACTGCTCGAGCACCGTCTTGATGGCCGCGGGGAGTGAGCCCGGGATGTCGTAGCCGGCGTCGAGCACGACGCCACGCGCGGTCGCCGTCGTCTCACCGCTCGACCCGACGATGTCGTTCAGCTGGAGCTCGATCGCGAGCGCCTGGTCGGCGCTGCGCGCGGTGCCGTCGCCTTTGGTGTCGACCGACGTGAACGCGAACGTCGTCCGGAACGTCCCGTCGGGAAGGACCTCGGCGACGTCGGTCTGGAGCCCGAGGATGATCGTCGGGACCTGCGTGGTGGTGCGCACGCCATCACCGTCGATCTGCTCGATGGTCTGGTCGACCGTCTGGGTCGCCGCGAAGCTCGTTCCTGCGACCAGCGCGTAGCGCAGCGGCGTGCGCGGCTCGTTGCCGGCGTCGACGAGCTCGATCGTCGGTTCGCTGCTCGCAGCCTGACCGTCGTCGGTGCCTGCGCCTGCCAGTGCTCCTCCGCAGGCAAGGCACACTGCCACGACGGCCGCGAGCCCGAGGACCGGCAGGCGGACACCCATCGAGGCATCCTACGTTTGGGGCGTGTCCGCAGATCGAAGCCTCGTCGCGGTCGTCACCGGTGCCGCGTCGGGCATCGGTCGTGCGGCGGTGACCCGCCTGCACCGTGACGGATGGTCGGTGCTCGGTGTCGACGTGGACGCCGAGCGGACGAGCTGGATCGAGGATCTCGGCGACTGCGCCGCCGCGTTCGCGGCCGACGTCAGCACTGAGGACGCGAACGAGGCGATGGTCGCCGACGCGATCGACCGGTTCGGCGCCCTCCACGGGTTGGTGCTCAACGCCGGTCTGGGAACCGCGGGCCCGATCGAGTCGCAGCCCCTCGTCGAGGTCGACCGTGTGCTCGCGGTGAACCTGCGCGGCACCATCCTCGGCCTGCGCGCGGCTGTGCCGGCGCTGCGCGCGAGCGCAGGCGCAGCCGTGGTCACCGCGTCGGTCTCGGGCATGCTCGGCGACCCGAACATGTGGGCCTACAACGCGTCCAAGGGCGGAGTGCTCAACTTCGCCCGGGCGGCGGCGATCGACCTCGGCGTCGACGGTGTGCGGGTCAACGCCGTGTGTCCCGGTCCGATCGCGGGCACGGGCATGACGAGCCCGCTCGAGCGCCACGCGCCGGATCTCTACGAGGAGATGCGCAGCCACGTGCCGCTCGGGCGGTGGGGACGCCCGGAGGAGGTCGCGGCGGCGATCGCGTGGCTGCTCTCCGCGGACGCGGCGTACGTGACCGGGGTGGCGCTGCCGGTCGACGGCGGCGTCACCGCGAGCACGGGGATGATGCGCCCACGCTTCGGCGTGGGCTGACGCGCCTCAGCCGGGCATCTGGCTGTTGAACTCGGCGAGGTCGAAGTAGTCGCGCCACAGCGTGATCTTTCCGTTCTTCACCTTGAAGACCCCCGCGACGCGCAGCTCGATCTGGTGACCGCCCTCGAGCCAGAAGCGGTCGACGCGCTCGTTCATCACGACGTCGCCCCCCTCGACCTGCTCGAGCACCTCCCACTCGATGCGCTCGGCCATCTCCGCGAACGGACCGAGCATCGCCCGGACCTCGTCGGGACCGTTCATGACGTTCATGGGCACGTTCTCGTACACGACGTCGGGAGCGAGCACGGCGAGAATCGCGTCGACGTCGCGCGCTTCGTTGGCCTTGATCAGTGCGGTGACGGTCTCTCCTGGGGTCATGCGCCGGAACGTAGCAGGAGAGCGTCGCCGGTACGCTCGTGGAATGGGTGATGCGAGAGCCCGCTGGCGCGCCCGGTACGCCGATGCCCCGAGCCGGGACGCCGACTTCGAGACGATGTCGGGCGTCCCCGTCGATCCCGTCTACGCGGGTGACGGCGCGGAGTACCCCGGATCCTTCCCGTACACGCGGGGGCCCCATGCCTCGATGTACCGCTCGAAGCTCTGGACGATGCGGATGTTCGCCGGGTTCGGCACGGCCGTCGACACGAACGGTCGCTTCCGCGAGCTGCTCGCTGCGGGGGGCGATGGGCTGTCGACGGCGTTCGATCTGCCGACGCTGATGGGACGCGACTCCGACGACCCGCTCGCGCTCGGCGAGGTCGGCAAGTGCGGAGTCGCGATCGACACGCTCGCTGACGTGGAGGACCTCTACGCGGGCATCGACCTCAGCTCCGTGACGACGTCGATGACGATCAACGCACCGGCGGTCGTGCTGCTCGCGATGTACGTGGCCGCTGCCGAGCACGGTGGGGTCGCGCGGGCACGCCTCGGCGGAACGCTCCAGAACGACATCCTCAAGGAGTACCAGGCGCAGAAGGAGTTCGTGTTCCCGCCGCGCCCCTCGATGCGACTGGTCGCCGACTCGATCCGGTTCTGCACCGCCGAGATGCCGCGGTGGCATCCCGTCTCGATCTCGGGGTACCACATCCGCGAGGCCGGCTCGACGGCCGCCCAGGAGCTCGCGTTCACGCTCGCGAACGGCTTCGCGTACGTGGAGGCGGCGCTCGCGACCGGGCTTGCGGTGGACGACTTTGCACCGCGCCTCTCCTTCTTCTTCAACGCGCACGTCGACTTCTTCGAGGAGATCGCCAAGTACCGCGCCGCCCGCAGGATCTGGGCGCGCTGGATGCGTGACCGCTACGGAGCGACGAACGAGCGATCGCTGCAGCTGCGCTTCCACTGCCAGACCGCCGGTGTGTCGCTCACCGCGCAGCAGCCCGAGGTCAACATCGTGCGCACCGCGGTCGAAGCGCTCGCGGGTGTGCTCGGTGGTGCACAGAGCCTGCACACGAACTCGATGGACGAGACGCTTGCACTCCCGACCGAGAAGGCGGCGCGCATCGCCCTCCGCACCCAACAGGTGCTGGCCCACGAGACGCGGGTCGCCAACGTCGCGGACCCGCTCGGCGGCTCCTGGTTCGTCGAGGAGCTCACCGACGAGATGGAGCGGCGCGCCGAGGAGATGTTCGACCACCTCGACACCGTCGGCGATGGATCGATGCTCGAGGGCGCGCTGCGCGAGGTCGAGTCGGGGTGGTTCCAGCGGGAGATCGCCGACGCGGCCTATGAGCTGGAGCGCAAGCTCAACGACGGCCGCCACGTCGTCGTCGGGGTCAACACGGCGCTCGAGGGCAACGACGAGCCGCCCCCCGACATCCTCCGCATCGGTGCCGAGGTCGAGGAGACACAGTGCAAGCGCCTCGCCCAGGTGCGCGCCCATCGCGACGACGAACGTGTCGCCGACGCGCTCGGCGCGGTGCGGACCGCTGCGGCCGACCCGACGGTCAACGTCATGCCGGCGCTGATCACCGCCGTCGACGTGTACGCGACCGAGGGTGAGGTCATGGCCGCGCTCGCCGACGTGTTCGGCCGCTACGTCGAGACGCCGGTGCTCTGACCGGACCGATGGATCCCGAGCTGCTCCAGCACGCTCGCGACGCGATCGGCTTCATGCCCGACGACGAGGGACTCGCGCTGCACGAGGCCGGGCTGGCGGGAGCACGCCACGGACCGCTGCTCGAGGTCGGGACGTACTGCGGCAAGTCGGCCGTCTACCTCGGCGCTGCGGCGCGGGAGGGAGGCACCGTGCTCTACACGGTCGACCACCACCGCGGCTCCGAGGAGAACCAGGCCGGCTGGGAGCACCACGACGAGCGCCTCGTCGACCCGCGCACGGGCCGCATGGACACGCTGCCGTGGTTCCGGCGCACGATCGAGGCGGCCGGGCTCGAGGACGTCGTCGTCGCCGTCGTGGGCCCGTCGAGCACGATCGCCCGCACCTGGGCTCCCGGTCTCGGGATGCTGTTCATCGACGGCGGTCACGCGCTCGACGTCGCGATGTCCGACTACGAGGGCTGGAGCCCCCACGTCACGCCCGGCGGGCTGCTCGTGTTCCACGACATCTTCGAGGACCCGCGCGAGGGCGGGCAGGCGCCCTTCCAGGTGTGGCAGCGCGCCGTGAGCGACGGCTGGTTGCCGCGCTCGAAGACCGGCTCGCTGCGCGTGCTCGAGTCGCCCGTGTGACGCCCCGCGCCCGAGCATGTGACATGGGCGCGCCGGGCGCGCCGAGTCGCAGCTGTTGCGCTCGGCCGAGCGCGACGGGCTGCGCACGTTGCGAGACCGCGCCGACGAGCAGCGACATACCCCCGCGGCGTGCCACGCCGCCTCCGGGTACGAGGTCGCTGGTGCGGCTTCGCAGTCGCTGACGGCGGTGCCGCGCCGCTAGCGATCGAAGCGGCGGCTGCGAGCCATCTCGTCCTCGATCTCGGCGCCGGCCTCGATCAGCTCCTGCGGCGTGAGCCCGACCGGGAGCCCCTCGCCCCGGAAGAGGCCCGAGGTCGGGCCGGTCCCGCCGAGTGCGTTGGCCGCGAGCACGACCGCGGCCGAGTTCCAGGTCGGCTGCTCGACGGGGTAGAGCTCGCCGGGCTCGTGGAAGCGCTCGTCGTCGAAGTTCATGCCCGTCCAGTAGCCGCCGTCGTCGTGGCGGAGGAACTGCACCGACGCGAACAGCTCGCGGGCGCGTCCGTCGAGGCCGATGGCGTCGAGTGCCAGGACGAGCTCGCACGTCTCGGCCGCGGTGATCCACGGCCGGTCGGAGACGCAGCGCGCACCGCGACCCGAGACGACGAAGGTGTCCCAGCCGGCGGCCACTCGCATCTCCGCCGCCTCGCCCCGGAGCACACCGCCGAGGATCGGGTAGTACCAGTCCATCGCCCAGCGCGACTTGTCGAGGAAGGCATCGGGTCGGTGCGCGATCGCGATCGCGAGCTGACCGAGCGACAGCTCCCAGTCGGGGCGTTCGTGGCCGAGGCGCTCGGCGATCGCGATCGCACATCGCAGGCTGGCGTGGATCGACGACGAGCCGGTGAGCAGCGCCCCGGGTGCCGACTCGTCGCCGCGCCACGCGATCTCACCCGTCTCGGACTGCAGCGACAGCGCGAAGTCGATGCCGCGCTCCACGCTCGGCCAGAAGTCCTCGAGGAACGCGGTGTCGCCGGTCGTGAGGTAGTGGTGCCAGGCGCCGTTGGCGAGGTAGCAGGTGACGTTGGTATCGGTCGCGGGGTCCTTGACGTCGTCGCCGACGTAGTACGCGTACCAACAGCCCTCGGCGTGCTGGAGCTCGCGGAGCCACTCGTACGCGCGCACCGCTTCGCGGTGGCGCCCACCGATGTCGAGCGCCATCGCGGCCTCGACGAGGTTCCACGGGTCGGTGTGGTCGCCGGGCGACCACGGGATGTTGCCGTCGGGCAGCTGCACCGACGCGATCGCGTCGACGGTCGCGCTGACCTCGATCGAGGTGATGATCCCCTCGACGCTCGGGATGGCGTGCTTCGGCATCAGCTCACTCTCTGCACGTAGACGACAAGGCTCTTCCCCAGCACGGGGTTGAGGATGCGGTCGATGGAGCCGAGCCACCGGGGCTGCTCCGTGATCTGCCAGGCGAGGAGGTCGTGGTAGCGGCGCACCGCCCAATGGGGCTCGACGTCGTCGACACCCGTCGCGCACTTCAGCCACCAGTACGGCGAGTGGAGCGCGTGCGCATGGTGCGAGCCCCGCAGCCAGCACCCGGCGGCCTCCAGCTTCTGCTCGAGCTCGTGCTGGCGGTAGATGCGCACGTGTGAGCCCGGTGTGTCGTGGTATCGGTAGTCGAGCGCCCAGCACACGCGCTCGGGCCAGCGCGTGGGCACCGTGACGGCCATCCGCCCCCCGGGCTTCAGCACACGCACGAGCTCCGCGATCGCGCCCGTGTCGTCCCAGAGGTGCTCGAGCACCTCTGACGCGATGACCACGTCGAACGTCGCGTCCGGGAACGGGAGGCGAAGCGCGTCGCCGTTGACCGCACCTCCGACGCCGCTCGTGGTGTCACCGGCGCGGCCGCTCGACGTCGGCTCGACTTCCCCTGCAGCGAGCATCGCGCCGAGAACGGCGCGCACCTCCTTGAGCTCTGCCTCGGAGTAGTCGAGCGCGGTGACCGTCGCGCCGCGCCGCCACGCCTCGAACGCGTGCCGTCCCCCGCCGCAGCCCATGTCGAGCACGCGCGCGCCGCCGCGGACGCCCACGCGGTCGAAGTCGACGGTCAGCATCAGGCGGCGTCCCACCGTTCGCGCTCGTGCTGCTCGAGCAGCAGGCGGTAGTGCTCGGCGGTCCGCTCCGCGGTGCGCCGCCAGGTGAAGTTCGTCAACGCCCGCTCGCGCCCGGCGTCGCCGATGCGCGCGAGCAGCCCGGGGTCGGCGAGCGCGTGGAGGATGCCCTGCGCGAGGGAGTCGGGGTCACCGGCCGGCACGATGAGCCCGGTCTCGTGGTCTCGTCCGAGCACCTCGGGAACCGCCCCGCCGGTGGTGCCGATCACGGGCACGCCGCAGGCCATCGCCTCCACCGCGGGCAGCGAGAAGCCCTCGTACAGGGACGGCACGCACGCGAGCTCGGCCTCGGCGTACAGCTCGACGATCCGCTCGGTGGTGACGCCCTTCACGAACTCGACGTGGCCAGTGAGGCCGAGGCGGTCGATGAGCGCGGGGATCTTGCTCTTGCGCTTCGGCCGGCCGATGACGACGAGATGCACGTCGTCGCGCTCGGAGCGGACCTTCGCGAGCGCCTCGAGGAGGTGGGTGAGGCCCTTGAGCGGCACGTCGGCACTGGCCGTCGTCATGATGCGGCCGGGCACGCGCGCGATCTGGGGGAGCGGTCGGAAGATCGCCGGGTCGCTGCCGACCGGGACCACGTGGAGGTTCTCGGCCGGGACGCTCATCTGGTCGACGATGTCGCGTCGTGACGACTCCGAGACCGTCAGCACTCGGGGGATCTGGCGGACGACTCGGATCTGCATGTCGAGGAACGCGTACCAGCGACGGAACGAGAAGCGCCGCCAGGGGTTGGTGGCGTGCGCGAGGTCGAGGTCGCGGTCGACGGTGATCGGGTGGTGCAAGGTGGCCACGACGGGCCAGCCGTCCTCGCGCATCATGTCGAGGAGCCCGGTGCCGAGGCACTGGTTGTCGTGGACGAGGTCGAAGTCGGATCGACGGTCGCGGAGCAGCCGCCGGGCCCGCATGCTGAAGCCCCAGGGCTCGGGGTAGCCGGCTGCGGCCATGATGCCGACCTCCCCGACGTCGATGCGGTCTCGCACCTCGTGGGGCCACGGGATCCGGAACGGGTTCGTGGCGCGGTAGAGGTCGAGGCCCGGCACCTCCCACAGCTGTCCCGGATCGACGAGGTCCGGGTAGGGCGGCCCCGACAGGACGGTGATCTCGTGCCCGAGCTCGGTGAGCTCGTGGGCGAGCGCCCGCGTGTACACGCCCTGCCCGCCGCAATGAGGGTTTCCCCGGTACACGAGGTACGCGACGCGCAGCGGCTGCTCGGACATGGAATCGCACAGCCTACCGGCCGGTCCCGAGCGCAACCGCAGGTCAGGCCGCCATTTCGGCGTCGCGCGACGCCACGACGAACCGGGCGCGGCGCCTACCCTCTCGCCGTGGCGCCGCCCCTGTCCGCATCCCTCGTCGCCCGGACGGGTGTCGTCGCCGAGGCGCGCTGGTCACCCGACGGACGTCGCCTCGGGTGGGTCGAGGGCCGCTCGGGCCGCTTCGATCTCGTGGTGGCTGGCGCACCGGGACGGCCCGACCGCGCGCCCGTGGTCGTCACACCCGACACGGGCGTCGCCCACACGCGGGCCACGGGTGGCGGCGTGTGGTGCTGGATCGGACCGGCGCACGTCGCGGTCGTCGACCCGGAGGGACGGCTCGTCGTCCTCGCCGCCGACGGCGGGACGCCCCGCGTCGTCTCGCGCGAGGGGCTGGCCGGGGCGCCGGCAGCGAGCACCGACGGTCGCCGGCTCGCGTTCGTGGTGGAGCGCGACGACGCGTGCGACATCGCCGTCGTCGACCTCGAGCAGTCGTCGTGGCCGCGCCGTTGCTCACACAGCGACTTCGCGTGGGACCCGGCGTGGTCGCCCGACGGCGCTCGACTCGCATGGCACGAGTGGGATCTCGACGCCATGTCGTGGGATGCGTCCCGCATCGTCGTCGCCGACACCGAGGGCGTCACGACCAGGGAGGTGGCGGGTGGGCGCGACGTCTCGGTCGGCCAGCCGCGCTTCTCGCCGACGGGCGACGCGCTTGCCTGGGTGAGTGACGAGAGCGGCTGGTGGAACGTCGTCGTCGCCGACGCGGACGGCTTCGGCGCGCGCCCGGTCGCACCCGAGCCGTTCGAGCAGGCCGAGCCGGCCTGGGGGATGGGGCAGCGGTCGTTCGCCTGGTCGCCCGACGGGCACTCGTTGGCGGCGTGTCGCAACGAAGCCGGCTTCGGCCGGCTGGTCGTCGCGCCCGCCGACGGCAGCGGCGACGCGCGCGAGGTCGCGCGAGGCTGGCACCACGGTCTCGACTGGGGTCCGGGCGGCATCGTCGCGGTCCGCTCCGGGGCCCGCACGCCCCCGAACGTGTGCCGCACCTCCATCACCGCCGACGAGCCGAAGCGGGAGATCCTCGCCCACGCCGCGCCCGGGGGCATCGTGCGCGGCGACCTCGTCGAGCCCGAGCCGGTCACGTGGACGGGCGAAGACGGGGCGACGGTCTTCGGGCTGCTCGTGCGCCCCGCCGCCGTCGGCGAGCCCGGGCGGAGCGGCACGGCGGCGGACCGCGCCCCGCTCGTCGTCGATGTGCACGGTGGCCCGACGGGGCAGGCGACGGCGCAGTGGAAGCCGTTCCACCAGCACCTCGTGACGCGGGGGATCGCGGTCCTCGCACCCGACCCGCGCGGTTCGACCGGCCATGGCCGCGCGTATGCGCAGGCGCTCGCGGGCCGTTGGGGCGACCTCGACGTCGCGGACTGCGCCGCCGGCATCCGCGCCGCCGTCGATCGCGGATGGTGTGATCCCGCGCGTGTCGTCGCCGCCGGTGCGTCGTCGGGCGGACTCACCGCGCTGATGCTGGCAGTGCGCCATCCGGACCTGCTGCGCGCCGTGGTGACGATGTACGCGGTCACCGATCTCTACGACCTCGCCCGCACCACGCACCGCTTCGAGTCGCGCTCGCTCGACCGGCTCGTCGGCGAGCTCCCACGCGACGCGGCGACCTACCGCGAGCGCTCGCCCATCACCCACGCGGCCGCGATCCGGGTGCCCACGCTCGTGCTCCACGGTGATGCCGACCCGGTCGTGCCGCCGGCCCAGGCCCGGGCGCTGGTGGAGGCGATACGCGCCGCGGGCGGCACCGTCGAGCACCACGAGTACGCCGGCGAGGGGCACGGGTGGTCGCGGGAGGCGACCGTCCGCGACGCGTACGAGCGGATCGACGGCTTCCTGCGGCGGAGCTGCGCGCCGACATGACGCTCGCAACCGACTTCCGAGGACCGAGGCGGGGGGCTGATCGTGGCGTGCTCCTCGCGCCGGGTGCAGGTGCCGACCGTGCAGCTCCCGCGCTGGTCGCGGTCGCCGACGCGCTCGCCGACGCGGGGATCCCATCGCTGCGCTTCGACTTCCCCTACCGCGCCGCCGGTCGCAAGGCACCCGATCGACCGCCCGTCCTCGAGGCCACGACCCGCGAGGGCGCGGCCGAGCTGTGCCGGCGCGCCGACCTCGAGCCGGCGCAGGTGGTGCTCGGGGGGCGGTCGATGGGCGGTCGCATCGCCTCGTTGGTCGTCGCGGACCCCGACGACCCGCAGCCGGCGCTCGGCCTGCTGCTCCTCGGCTACCCGCTGCACGCGATGGGCAAGCCCGAGCGCCGCCGCGACGACCACTTCGCGCGCATCCACTGCCCGGTGCTGTTCGTGAGCGGCACGCGCGACTCCCTCGCCCCGAAGCCGGCACTGACGCGGTCGGCGAAGAAGGTGCGGGGGCCGGTCACGTCCCACTGGCTCGACACGGCCGACCATGGGTTTCGCCCCCTCAAGCGCAGCGGGCGCTCGATCGACGATGTGCTCGCCGACGTCGCTGAGACTTCCGTCACATGGGTCGCGAGCCTGGGCCGCTCGGCCCGTCGCGCGGCGTCGGGAACGAGCGAACGCCGAGTGAATCTCCCATGAAGGGCGGGGAATTGTTCCGATTTCCGGACCGCCACCGGCCACACTGGCTTCATGCGCGTGGATCGCTCGTTCGCCTTCGTCGACCTCTGCGGCTTCACTCGTTTCACCGACACGCACGGTGACGAGGAGGCCGTCGGTGTCCTCACGCACTTCCGCGCGGTCGTTCGGGAGATCGCATCCGATCACGCCGTCCGGGTCGACAAGTGGCTCGGCGACGGCGCGATGTTCGTCAGCACCGACGACCACCGGCTGATCACGATGCTGCTCGAGCTCCAGGACCGCGCCGACAGCACCGACGTGGCGCTCCACCTGCGTGCCGGCGCCGCCACGGGCCCGGTGATCCTGCTCGAGGGTGACGACTACGTCGGCAGCGCGGTGAACCTCGCCGCACGCCTCTCGGGGGCTGCTGGGCCGAGCGAGCTGCTCGCCACGACCGACCTCGTGGATGCGGTCCCGCCCTGGGCCGACGTCGTGCGCGTCGGCGCGCTCGAGGTGCCCGGCTTCGTCCAGCGCGTCGAGGTCGTGCGAATCGAGGGTGCCGTGCGGGCGGCTGCCGTCGCCGCCGGCTGATCACCTCGCCCGCTCCCGGTGCCCTCGGCACCGGGCCGCTCGGGCCGGGGCCGGTAGCCTCTGGGCCTCGTGGGTGAGCAGCGGTCATACGCGACCCTCCGGTTCGATCAGCACGACCATGTCGGGCAGCTGACGCTGGCCCGCCCGGAGAAGCTCAACTCGTTCACGATCGAGATGTGGCGCGAGCTGCGCGAGCTCGGCGAGTCGCTGCTGGCCGAGCCGGGTCAGCTGCGAGCGTTGGTGGTCACCGGTGAGGGTCGCGCGTTCTCGAGCGGCATCGACACGAGCGTGTTCTCGCAGGCACGCGGCGCCGGTGATCTCTCGGCCGAGGAGCGGCCGCCGCGCCACGAGGATCCCGCGGTCGACGGCATCCTCACGACCCAGGATGCCTACACGTGGCTCGAAGAGGCGCCGTTCGTGGCGATCGCCGCGGTGCGCGGGTATGCGCTCGGTGCCGGGCTGCAGCTCGCGCTCGCCTGTGACCTGCGCGTCATGGCGCACGGCACGAAGGTCGGGCTGCTCGAGTTCAAGTACGGGATCATCCCCGACCTCGGCGGCACGCAGCGGCTGCCGCGCCTCGTCGGTCCGAGCAAGGCCAAAGAGCTGATCTTCACGGCCGCGCAGCTCGACGCGGCCGAGGCCGAGCGCATCGGTCTCGCCGACCACGTGGTCACCGACGAGGAGCTCGACGAGTCCGCCACCCGACTCGCCGAGCAGATCGCGGCGCAGCCGCCGCTCGCGGTACGTGCCGCGAAGCGCGCGGTGAACGCGTCGATGACCGTCGGCGACGTGCGTGCCGGCCTCCTCGTCGAGGCGGAGGGGCAGGCCGAGTGCCTGCGCTCCGACGACATGCGGGAGGCCGTCACTGCCTTCCTCGAGCAGCGCTCGCCTCACTACTCGGGGACGTGAGCGCGCCTCCCCGTTCGTCGGACCGGGCCGCGTAACCTGGATCGATGGACCGATACGTGGTGCGCCCCGGCGCGCGCCTCGCCGGCACGGTCCGTGCCGCCGGGATGACGAAGAACGCCGGCCTCAAGCAGATGGCCGCGGCCCTGCTCGCGCCGGGCACTTCGACGTTGCGCAACGTCACATCCGTCGTCGACCTCAAGACGATGATCGAGCTCCTCAGCGCCATCGGCGCCGAGACGACCTGGGTCGCCGACGACGCCGTAGCCATCGAGGTCTCGGAGCAGCTGGTCGCCGAGGCGCCCTACGAGCTGGTCAGTCGCATGCGAGCGTCGATCAACGTCCTCGGTCCGTTGCTGGCGCGCACCGGCGCGGCGCGTGTCGCGATGCCCGGCGGCGACAACATCGGGAACCGCAAGCTCGACATGCATTTCGCCGCGCTCGAGGCGATGGGCGTGGAGCTCGCGGTCGTCCACGGCTTCATCGACGCGCGCTGCAACGCTCTCGGTGGGACGCGTGCGATGCTCGAGTTCCCGAGCGTCGGCGCCACCGAGACGATCCTGACCGCGGCGGTACTCGCGAAGGGCTCCACGGTCATCGAGAACGCCGCACGCGAGCCCGAGATCCGCGACCTGGCGATGTTCCTCTCCGAGATGGGCGCTCGGATCGAAGGTGCGGGCACATCGACCGTCGAGATCGAGGGCGTCGACGAGCTCTTCCCGGCGGAGCACTCTGTGGTCGGCGACCGCGTCGAGGCCGGCACCCTGCTCATCGCCGCCGCCAGCGCCGGCGGGGACGTGACTGTCGAGGGCATCGAGCTCGCGGACCTCGAGATGGTCGCCCGCAAGCTCGACGAGATGGGAGCCGAGGTGTCGCGCACGCCCGACGGCGTCCGCGTGCGTCGCGACGAGCGGCTGCACGCGACCGACATCCAGACGCTGCCGTTCCCGGGCTTCGCCACCGACTTCATGCCGCTCGCCGTCGCCGCGCTCACGACCGCGGACGGCAGCGCGATCGTCACCGAGAACATCTTCGACAACCGGTTCGCGTTCGTCGACGAGCTCAACCGGATGGGTGCCGACGTGCGCACCGAAGGGCGCCACGCCGTCGTGCGCGGTGTCGAGCGGCTGTCGGGTGCGCCGGTCCGGGCCCACGACGTTCGGGCGGGTGCCGCGCTCGTGCTTGCCGGGCTCACGGCCGAGGGTGAGACGACCGTGCTCGACCCCCACCACGTGGAGCGGGGCTATGCCGACCTCCCGGGGAAGCTGTGCGCCCTCGGCGCCGACGTCCGAAGGGCCTGAGAAGGCTGGTCGGTCGGGTCGGACCGGCGGGCGTCAGCAGCCGAGCGAACGGCTGCGGGCCGGGCATCCCGAGCCGCAGCGAGCGAGGCAGTGCCGCGGGGAAGGGTTGTCCGCGATACTGGGTTGTACGAAGCCCCGCTGGTCAGGAGCACCGATGGCTGCCACCGCCGAGATGGAGACCGATGTCCTCAGCGCGATCGAGGCCATCCGCCCGGCGTTGCAGGCCGACGGCGGCGACATCGTCTTCAAGGAGATCGATGCCGACCACGTCGTGCACGTCGAGCTCGTGGGCGCGTGCGGCACCTGTCCGGTGTCGACCATGACCCTCAAGGCCGGCGTCGAGCGCATCATCAAGGACCGCGTCCCCGAGGTCGCCGAGGTGGTCGCCGACAACGTCGACACCGACGCGGAGCTCTACTGAAGCCACGCCGAGCGGGTCGTGCCGGTCGAGGCGAGTGAAGCGTCGGCGGACCGCGTCGGCGACCTGGTCGCCCGCGTCCTCGATGCCGACCGTGGCGCGGTAGCCCGGCTGATCTCCGTCGTCGAGTCGGGTGGCGCCGAGGAGCCCGCGGCCGTCGCTCGGCTCTACCCGCACACGGGGCACGCCTACACCGTCGGGCTCACGGGCGCGCCCGGCTCCGGGAAGTCGACGCTCACCGATCGCCTGATCGCCCGGCTGCGGCGCGACGGCGCGCGGGTCGGCGTGCTCGCGATCGACCCCACGAGCCCGTTCACGGGTGGCGCGATCCTCGGCGACCGCGTCCGCATGCAGGACCATGCCACCGACGAGGAGGTGTTCATCCGCTCGATGGCGACGCGCGGGCACCTCGGTGGGCTCGCGCTCGCGACGCCACAGGCGATCCGAATCCTCGATGCCGCCGGCAACGACTGGGTGCTCGTAGAGACGGTCGGCGTCGGTCAGGTGGAAGTCGAGATCGCCGGCGCCACCGACACCACGATCGTCGTGGTCAACCCGGGTTGGGGCGACGGCGTGCAGGCGAACAAGGCCGGTCTGCTCGAGATCGCCGACGTGTTCGTCGTCAACAAGGCCGACCGCGCCGGGGTCGACGACACCGTGCGCGACCTCACGCAGATGCTCGAGCTGTCGCCGGCCCGCGCCTGGGTGCCTCCGATCGTCCAGACGATCGCGACCGATGGTGCAGGGACCGACGAGCTCCTCGCCGCCATCGAGTCGCACCGCGCGCACCTCGACGGCGGAGGTCTCCACGACCGACGCCGGGCCCGCGTACGCGACGAGCTGCGTGCCATCGTGCTCGCACGTCTCGCCGAGCGCGCAGCCGACGTGTGTGGTGAGCGCGCGTTCGATGATCTCGTCGCGCGCATCCAGGCGCGCACGATCGATCCCTATGCCGCGGCCGACGTGCTGTTGCAGCATGAGTGAGCGTCGCGGCGCACGTCGCGTGCGCCGCAGCGAGCGGGGCCCGAGCGGCCCGGCCCGCGGGGCCGAGAGCGGACATGATGAGTGATCCGCTCGTCCTCGTCGAGGAGCACGCCGACGGCGTCCGGCTCGTCAGGCTCAACCGCCCGCCGCTCAACCCGCTGTCGGCGGCGCTGCTCGCCGAGATCGCTCGGGTCGCCGGCGAGCTCGGTGCCGATCCCGCGGTCAGGGCGGTCGTGGTCGCCGGCTCCGATCGCGCGCTCGCCGCGGGCGCTGACATCGAGGAGCTCGGCAGATCCGACGACGCTCGCGGCATCGCTGCCGGGTTCCGCGCCGCGTTCGACACCCTCGCTGCGGTCCCTCGGCCGGTGATCGCCGCGATCCGCGGCTTCGCCCTCGGTGGCGGCCTCGAGCTCGCGCTCGCGTGCGACCTGCGCGTGGCGGCCGACGCCGCGCGCCTCGGCCAGCCCGAGATCCTGCTCGGCATCATCCCGGGCGCCGGCGGCACGCAACGCCTGGCGCGCCTGATCGGTCCGGCGCGGGCGAAGGAGCTGGTGTGGTCGGGTCGCCAGGTTCGGGCCGACGAGGCCCACGCGATCGGCCTCGTCGACCGCGTGGTGCCCGCCGAGGAGGTCGAGTCGAACGCGCTCGAGTGGGCCACGTCGTTCGCGACCGGTGCCGTCGTCGCGATGGGGCTGGCGAAGCGGGCGATCGACGCGGGCCTCGACGGCTCGCTCGCCGACGGTCTCGATGCCGAGGTCGCCGCGTTCGTCGAGGTGTTCGAGACCGAGGACGCGGCGACGGGCATCCGCTCGTTCCTCGAGCACGGCCCGGGCAAGGCGAGGTTCCGAGGGCGCTGACGAGCGCGCCGGATCGGCGGGCGGTTCGGCTGTCGTACCCCCCTGTCATGCTGAGGGCATGACAGGTGCAGAGACGCGCGATCTGCGCACGGCGCTGGAGAAGTGGGCTCGCAGCTACGAGCCGCGGCTGCTCGACGGCACCGGCGCGCAGCGGGCGTTGCGCGACGTGGCGCGGATGGAGGCGATCTGCGCGTCCGTGAAGGCAGGCCTCGCGCAGCGCGTCGCCGAGACCAACGTCTGGTCCCGCGGTGGCCACAAGACGCCGGCGCACTCGGTCGCCACGACCACCGGCACCAGCGTCGGCGAGGCGCTGCGGCTGCTCCAGACCGCGGGGCGCCTCGTGGAGCTGCCCGACACCGCCGAGGCGTTCACGACCGGGCACCTCACCCAGGCGCAGGTCCACGAGATCGCCTCGGCCGCGGTCGAGGCTCCCGAGTGCGAGCGTGAGCTGATCGTCACCGCCAAGGACCGCAACCACACCCGCCTGCGCGAGCACGCCGCTCGGGTCCGCGCCGCCGGGCGCGACGAGCGCGAGCGCGACCGGCGTGCCCGCGCCCAGCGGTCGGTGCGCACCTACACCGATGTCGAGGGCGTCTGGCACCTCCACGCCCAGGGCGCGCCCGGCGACGGCGCCACGATCAAGGCCCGCCTCGACGCCGAGACCGAGATCGTCTTCACCGAGGCCCGCAAGGCCGGCGTGC
>CAZHKE010000055.1:4808-19600 GCA_964532485.1 uncultured Bifidobacteriaceae bacterium | reverse complement strand
GGGCCACGACCTCGAGGAGGTCGTGCCGCCACGCCTCGACCTGGCGTCGATCGCCCTCGTCCCGGCGAGCGCGATCGCGGCGCGACCCGACCTGCCGCCCGTCGACACGCTGGACATGCCGAACCGCACGCTCGTCGCGATCTCCGAGGCGGCGAGCGCGGTGGACCTGGCGGCCGCTCAGGCGCGCCTCCAGGACGAGACGCGCCGTGGCGTCGCGTTCTTCCGAGACCACGACGTGCTCCTCACCCCCACGCTCGCCGCGGGCCCGCCACGGCTCGGGGCGAAGATCATGGGGGACGAGGACTGGGAGGGCATGCTCGAGCTGCTGCGAATCGTCGCGTTCACACCCACCTGGAACATGACCGGTCAGCCGGCCGCCGCGGTGCCGGCCGGCTTCGACGACGACGGGCTGCCCGTGTCGGTGCAGCTGGTCGGGCGTGCCGCCGACGAGGCGACGCTCGTGCGCCTGGCGAGCCACCTCGAGGTCGCCCGACCCTGGCGCGAGGCGCGCCCCGCCGTGCGGAGCCGGGTGTGACACCGCCCTCCGTCGACGCGACCGCCCTCACGATCGGGAATCTCGGACGTCACCAGGCGGCGGTGATCGGTGACCGCACCGCGTTCACGTTCGAGGGGCGCGACGTCACCTACGCCGAGCTCGACCGCGCCGCGAGTCGGGTCGCCAACGCGCTCCTGGCGGAAGACGTCGGTCGAGGCGACCGCGTCGCGATCCTCGACAAGAACACGCTCGAGCTCTTCGAGCTGCTCTTCGCCACCGCGAAGATCGGCGCCGTGCTCTGTCCGGTGAACTGGCGACTCACCCCGAACGAGGTGAGGCACGTCGTGAACGACGCGCGCACGAAGGTGCTCGTCGTCGGTACCGACTTCTTCTCGACGCTCGACGCGTGCGAAGCCGAGCTCGACACGGTGCAGCGCATCATCGCCGTCGGCGATCACCCGCGTCACATCGAGTACTCGACGTGGCGGGACGCGCAGCCCGACACCGACCCGCGGATCGAGACCGACGTCGACGACGTCGCGATCCAGTTCTACACCTCGGGCACGACGGGCCTGCCCAAGGGCGCGATGCTCTCGAGCCGCAACCTGGGTGCCCTCGTCCCGCGCGCGAGCGAGGCCCTCGGGCTCGACGACTCCACCGTGAGCCTGGTCGCCATGCCCCTCTTCCACGTCGCCGGCGCGGGATGGGCGCTGTTCGGGCTCATGAACGGCGCCCACAACGTCATGCTGCGCGACGTCGACCTGCCCGCGATCCTCGAGGCCATCCCCGAGCACGGCATCACCCACGCCGTCCTCGTGCCCGCGGTGCTCCAGTTCCTGCTGATGACGCCCGGGATCGAGGACGTCGACTGCTCGACGCTGAAGATGATCGTGTACGGCGCCTCCCCGATCTCCGAGGAGGTACTCACCGCGTCGATGGCGCGCTTCGGCTGCCACTTCGTGCAGGCGTACGGGCTCACCGAGACCTCGGGCGGTGTCGTGCTGCTGCACCCCGAGGACCACGACCCCGGCGGTCCGCTCGCGCACCGGCTCCAGGCCGCGGGACGACCGATGCCGGGTGTGGAGCTGCGCATCACCGGACCCGGTGGCGAGGAGCTGCCGACCGGCGAGGTGGGTGAGGTGTGGATCCGGTCGCCGAGCACGATGCTCGGCTACTGGAACCAACCGGCTGCGACCGCGGAGTCAATCACCGAGGACGGTTGGTTCCGCTCGGGCGACGCGGGGAGCGTCGACGCCGACGGGTACCTCTACATCCGCGACCGTGTCAAGGACATGGTCATCTCGGGGGGCGAGAACGTGTACCCGGCGGAGGTCGAGAGCGTGCTCATGGCGCACCCGATGACCGCGGATGTCGCGGTGATCGGTGTGCCCGACGAGCGCTGGGGCGAGACCGTCAAGGCGGTCGTCGTGCCGGCGGCCGACGCCGGCGGCGATCGCGACGCCCTCGAGCGCGAGCTGCTCGCGTGGAGCCGTGAGCGGCTCGCGGGCTACAAGTGCCCGACCTCGGTCGACTGGATCGAGGTCCTGCCCCGCAACCCGTCCGGGAAGATCCTCAAGCGCGACCTGCGCGCCCCGTACTGGGAAGGGCGCGAGCGCCAGGTGGGGTGACCGCCGCTCTCGGTGGGCGATAGAGGATTTGAACCTCTGACCTCTTCCGCGTCAAGGAAGCGCTCTCCCCCTGAGCTAATCGCCCGTGCAAGGGAACGTTCAGGCTACCAGCGGTCATTCGGTCGCGATGGCCTCGAGGACGTCGAGGCGGCTGGCGCGCCAGGCGGGATAGAGCGCGGCGACCACACCGGCGAGCATCGAGAGCACGACGAAGATCGCCAGCTGCCCGACCGGGACGCGCACCTGCGTGATGCCCTGCGACTCGAGCGAGATGGTGAACACCCAGCCCCACACGAGCCCGAGCGCGGTGCCGATCAGGCCGCCGATCAGCGCGACGATCACCGACTCGCCGCGCACCATGCGCCGGACCTGGCGACGCGTCGTCCCGACGACGCGCAGCAACCCGAGCTCGCGGGTGCGCTCGAACACCGACAGCGCCAACGTGTTGACGATGCCGAGCACCGCGATCAGCTCGGCGAGCAGCAGCAGCGCGACCGTCACCGCGAGGAAGCGGTCGATCGCGCGCTCCTGCTCGTCCTTGTACTGCTCGCGGGTCAGCACGTCGATGTTGGGGAAGTCGTTCCCGAGCTCAGCCTCGATCGCCCCACGCGCGGCCGCGGTGTCGCCCTCGGTCGCAGACACGTAGACGAGCGAGTCCTGGTCGTCGTCACCGAAGCCCTGCTCGTACGCAGGCTGCGACACGACGAACGGGACCGGGAACCCGCCGGTGAAGTCCTCCTGGTCGTAGATGCCCGCTACCCGAAGCGTCAGGAAGCCGCGCGGGAACTGGACGGCGCGCTGCTCGCCCACCTCGAGGTTCAGCCGCTCGGCCGTGTCGCGGTGCACGAGCATGCCGTTCTCGCCCATGTCGTCGATGCTGCCGTCGCGCACGCGCAGGTCGACCACGCGCCCGAGGTCGCTCGGGTCGACGCCGGCAACGGTCTCCTCGCCGAGATCGACGCGCACGTTGCCGAAGCGGAACGACGCGACCGCGTCGAGCTCGGGCAGGCCCCGCAGACGGTCTGCGACCTGGGGTGAGAACCCGGCGAACTGCTGGGCCTTGAGCACGAGGTCGGCTCGGATCCCACGGTCGACGGCAGCTGCAACCGATGCCTTCGCAGACTCGCCGAAGATCGCCACCAGCCCGACGAGCGCGAGCCCGACGACCAGCGCTGATGCCGTCGCGGCGGTGCGGCGTGGGTTGCGCATCGCGTTGCCGCGGGCGAGCGTGCCCGTGATCCCGATGGCGCCCAACGGCCGTCCGAGGCCACCGGCGAACGGCCGGGCGAACGTCGCGAGCAGCACCACGACGCCGAAGAAGAGGAGGAGCGCGCCCAGCGCGACGAGCCAGATCTCGTCGGTCACGTCGACCGCGGTGCGGGAGCGGTCCACCCCGACGATCAGGCACGGGATGCTCGCGAGCACGAGGATCGTGCCGATCACACGGCGGCGGCGGAAGGGCCGCGGTCGCTCGGGCGCCACGTCGTCGATCGCCGCGATCGGCGGGATGCGCGCGGCGCGGATCGCCGGGAGCAGCGACGATGCCACCGTCACGACGACACCGACCGACAGCGCGACGATCACCGTTCGCTCGGCGACGACGAGCGGGCCGTCGGGCACGTCGAACCCGAAGCTCGAGACCAGTCCGAGCAGGAGCGCGGCGAGCCCGATGCCCACCGCGAGGCCGATCACCGACGCCACGAGCCCGACGAGCGCGGCCTCGAGGACCACCGCCACGATCACCTGCCGGCCGCTCGCGCCCATCGCGCGCAAGAGCCCGAACTCGCGGGTCCGTTGGGCGACGAGGATCGCGAACGTGTTGAAGATGATGAAAGCGCCGACGACGAGACCGATCGCCGCGAACCCCAGCAACAGCTGCGTGAGCAACGCGAAGAAGTCGCTGAACTGACTGCTGCGGTCGGCGGCGAAGTCGCTGGCGAGGTTCACCTCGTACCCGGCGCCGAGCTCCCGCTCCAGACGTCCCTGGACCTCACGGTCGGTGACGCCTGGCGTGGTCGTGACGTTCACCGCGTCGACCTGCCCGGGAGCGTCGAAGACCCGCTGCGCGGTGGGGAGGTCGAACGCGGCGAACGTCACCGCGAGGGCGTCGAAGCGGTCACCGAAGCCGAAGAGGCCCACGATCTCGAACCGTTCCTTGGGCCCCTCGAGCAGCACGTCGACCTCGTCGCCGACCTCGAACCCGTGGCGGGCAGCCGTGCCGGCGTCCATCGCGACCTCGCCCTCGGCACGCGGGCGCCGACCTGCATCGAGCTGCAGCGGCGCGTCGGCGCCGGGTGGCTGCGCCCAGGTGATGCCGAGGGTCGGCGCGCCGCCGTTCTGGATGCTCTCGCCGTCCCTCCCGACGAACTGCGCGTAGTCCTCGAGGAGCCCGGATGCGGTGCGGACGCCCTCGACGCCGCGCACCTGGCGGACCAGCGATGCCGGTGCCCGGTCGCGCTCGCCGTCGCCCCCGAACGGCGCCCGCGGGCGCACGACCACGTCGACGCCCTCGACCGTCTGCCGGAAGAACGTCTGGAACGAGGCGTCGAGCGTGTCGGTCAGGACGTAGGTGCCGGCCACGAAGCTGACGCCGAGGAGCACCGACAGCGCCGTGAGGGCGAGGCGCACCTTGCGAGCGAGGAGTCCCCGGATCGTGGCCTTCCACATGCGCTGCCATCATTGCCGTGCCGGGCCCCGACCCCGGGGCACGGCCGTTGCTCACGTGCGTCCCTCACCCCGGCAGGCGCGGGTGGGGGACGCAACCGGAAGAGGGAGAGGGAGCGCGGATGGGGCTGCTCGAGGGGTGCCGGGCGGTGGTCACGGGCGGTGGGTCCGGGATCGGCGCGGCGACATGTCGGCGGATGCACGCCGAAGGCGCGCGCGTCGCGGTGCTCGACATCGACGAGGACTCTGCCGCGGCGGTGGCCGCGGACGTGAACGGGTTCGCCTACGGCATCGACGTCACCGACTACGACGCCCTCGAGGAGGCCTGTCGCGACGCGTCGGCGAGGCTCGGGGGGCTCACGACGCTGTTCAACAACGCCGGTGGCTCGTCGATGTCGGCGCTCCACGAGTGGGATCTCGCCGAGTGGGAGCGCGTCGTGCGCCTCAACCTCACCGGCGTGTTCCACGGCTTCCGCGCCGCGGTGCCGCTCATGCTCGAGACCGAGCCGCCGACTGCGGGCCGCTCCATCGTGTCGACCTCGTCGATCAGCGGGACGCGGCCCGCTGCCGGCGAGGCGCCCTACGCCGCGGCGAAGGCGGCGGTCGCGTCGTTGAGCGCCACCGCCGCGCTCGAGTACGGGCCCGGCATTCGGGTGAACGCGGTAGCCCCCGGGATGATCCACACGGGCCTCACCGACATCCTCCTCACCGGGTTCGACTGGACCGTGCCGCACATGGTCGACAAGACCCCCCTCGGGCGCATCGGCACGCCCGACGACGTCGCCGACGTCGTCGTCTTCCTCTCCTCCGACCTCGCCCGATTCATCACCGGGCAGAACCTGGTGATCGACGGCGGGATGACGCTCCACGGCGCCGGCGTCGACGGCCTCTACGAGCGGTTCAGCAGCTACCTCCAGCGCTGACTCGCCGACGCTTCCCCGTCGGGCGGGCGGGGCCCCGGTCCCGACCCCTCCCACCAGGAGACCTCTCTCCCAGTCGGAGACCTCTCTCCCAACAGGAGACCTCTTCGCGCCCATAGTGACGAACGCCCTCAAGATCCCACGCTCGGTGGCCGATCTTCCCATCAATGGCCCGGAGCCAGGGCCGTCGAATTGGGGCGATCATGGGAACGAAGCGTACGAAGCGCACGAAGGGCGTCGGCATCGCCGCCGCCGTGCTCGCCATCGCCGGCGTGGGCGCCGCGTGTGCCCCGTCGCCGCCGCCGGCCCCACCGGCCGCGGCCGCCGCCAGCAGCTGCGGATCGGCCGGGCCACCCGACTCGGTCACCAGCACGATCTACAACCTCACGAACTCGAGCCGCGGTGCGGCCGGCCTCGGAGGCCTGTCGTGGAACCGGCAGCTGTACTGCCTGGCGAGCAATTGGAGCGCCAACATGGCCGCGCAGGGTCGCATGTACCACAGCGACCTGGGCGCCACGATCCGCTCCCCGGGCTATGGCGGCTACCGGACGCTGGGCGAGAACGTGCTCTACGGCCCGGCCGGGATGAGCGGTGACGCGATGCACACCGCCTGGATGAACTCTCCGGCGCACCGCGCCAACATCCTGTCGGGCGCGTTCACCTCGTTCGCCGTCGCCACCCGCACTTCGGGCGGCACGGTCTGGGCCACCGAGAACTTCGGCGGCTGACGGGAGTCAGTGCGCGGGGCCGTCGGCAGCGTCGAGGTCGTGCGCCGCGGCGAGGGAGCCGGCCCATCCGCCGAAGAACGCTCCGGCCACGGCGCCGACGACCGCGCCGATGCAGAGCGCGGACGCCCACGACGCGGTCCAGATCGACGTGGCGAGCGCGATCGCGACGAGCCCCATCCAGATCACGACGCAGATCGGGACGGCGACCGCCACCCCGACCACGACCGACTTCACGAGCTTGCGCTCGGCGCGCTGGATCGGCTCAAGCTGAGCGTCGGAGCGAACCTGGACGTCTGCCACCGGCAGGCAGGCTACCCGCGCCGACTCGGCGACCCCGACAACGCGGTGGCGGCGTCGAGCACCGAGAGGATCTGCTCCGCGGCGGCGGCCGGCGACGTCGAGGCCGACTGGACGACGACCTCGGGTGCGAGTGGCGGCTCGTAGGGGTCGTCGATGCCGGTGAAGCCGGTCAGCTCGCCGGCGCGGGCCTTCACGTACAGGCCCTTCGGGTCGCGGGCCTCGCACACCTCGAGCGGGGCATGGACGAACACCTCGAGGAAGACCAGCCCGGCAGCCTCGTGCAGGCGCCGGGCGTGGGCGCGCCCAGCCCGGTAGGGGCTGATGACCGGCACGAGCGCCACCACGCCCGCGTCGGCGAAGAGGCGGGCGACCTCGGCGATGCGCCGGACGTTCTCGGCACGATCCTCCGCCGAGAAGCCGAGATCGCCGTTGAGCCCGTGGCGGAGGTTGTCGCCGTCGAGGGTGTAGGCGAGCCGCCCGTCCGAGACGAGTCCTTCGCTGACGGCCGCGGCCACGGTCGACTTGCCCGACCCCGACAGGCCGGTGAGCCAGATCGTCGCGCCCTCCACGCCCGCCGCACGCCAGCGGTCCTCGCGGGGGACGCCGTCGTCGTGCCAGACCACGCCGGGACTGCTCACCGGGGCGTCGTCACGTGGCCTGGGCGCCGAGCACCATCCCGGCGCCCACGGTCTCGAACGTGCGCTCGTCGACGAGGATGAAGCTGCCCGTCGCGCGGTTCCGGCGGTACTCGTCGACGAACAACGGCACCGTCGTGCGCAGCGTGACCCGGCCCATGTCGTTCATCGCCAGCACATGGTGCTCCTCGTCGCGGTGCAAGGAGTTGACGTCGAGCCGGTAGTGCAGCGCTTGGACCTTGGCACGCGCGGCGCGCGTCGTGTGCTTGATCGAGTACACGGTGCCCGCCTGCAGCGGTCGCTCGCTGAACCAGCAGATCATCGCGTCGACGTCTTGGGTCGCGTGCGGTGTGTTGTTGGGGCGACACAGCATGTCGCCGCGGCTGATGTCGAGATCGTCGGTGAGCCGGATGTTGACCGACATCGGCGGGAACCCCTCGGTGACCGGTCCTCCGTACTCGTCGATGCTCGCGATCGTCGTCGTGAAGCCGCTCGGCAGCACGAGCACCTCGTCGCCGGGTCGGAACATCCCGCTGGCGACCTCCCCCGCGTACCCCCGGTAGTCGTGGTGCTCGTGGCTCATCGGGCGGATCACGTACTGCACCGGGAACCGAGCGTCGATGAGGTTGCGGTCGGACGCGATGTAGACGTGCTCGAGGTGGTGCAGGAGCGTCGGACCCTCGTACCACGCCATGTTGGGCGAGTGCGACACGACGTTGTCGCCCAGCAGCGCGGAGATGGGCACGAACGTGAGGTCGTCGATGTCGAGCTTCGCCGCGAACTCCGAGAACTCGGCGCTGATCTCGTCGAAGCGCTTCTCGTCCCAGTCGACGAGGTCCATCTTGTTGACGCACAGGACGAGGTGCTTCACCTGCAGCAGACTCGCGATGACGGCGTGGCGCCGCGACTGCTCGACGACCCCGTTGCGCGCGTCGACCAGCACGAGGGCGAGGTCGGCGGTCGACGCACCCGTCACCATGTTGCGCGTGTACTGGATGTGGCCCGGGGTGTCGGCGATGATGAACTTGCGCCGCGGGGTCGCGAAGTAGCGGTAGGCGACGTCGATCGTGATCCCCTGCTCGCGCTCGGCGCGCAGCCCGTCGGTGAGCAGCGCCAGGTTCGTGTAGTCGAAGCCGCGGTCGCGCGACGTGCGCTCGACGGCCTCGAGCTGGTCCTCGAAGATCTGCTTGGTCTCGAGCAGCAGTCGACCGATCAGGGTCGACTTCCCGTCGTCGACCGACCCCGCCGTCGCGAATCTGAGCAGCTCCACTACACGGGTCGCTTTCGCTCCGGCGTCCCGGCCATCCGGCCACGCCTCCGCTGCAGCTCCACTACACGGGTCGCTTTCGCTCCATCAGAAGTAGCCCTCGCGCTTGCGGTCCTCCATGCCGGCCTCGGAGATGCGGTCGTCGGCGCGCGTGGCACCTCGCTCGGTGACCGTCGATGCCGCGACCTCGGCGATGACGGCCTCCACGGTCGCGGCGCCGGACTCGACCGCACCCGTGCACGACGCGTCGCCGACCGTCCGGAACCGCACCGTGCGCTCCTCGGCCGCCTCACCGTCCGTCAACGTCACGAACGGGGTGACCGCGAGCAGCATCCCGTCGCGCTCGAACACCTCGCGGCGGTGCGCGTAGTAGATGGGGGGGAGCTCGACCCCGTCGTCGGCGACGTACTGCCAGATGTCGAGCTCGGTCCAGTTGCTGAGCGGAAACACGCGGATGTGCTCGCCCTTGCGGTGACGGCCGTTGTAGAGGTTCCACAGCTCGGGACGCTGGTTCTTGGGATCCCACTGCCCGAAGTCGTCGCGGAAGGAGTACACGCGCTCCTTGGCCCGGGCCTTCTCCTCGTCGCGCCGACCCCCCCCGAACACGGCGTCGAAGCCGTGCTCCTGGATCGCGTCGAGCAGCGTGACCGTCTGGAGCCGGTTGCGGCTCGCGCGGGGCCCGGTCTCCTCGACGACGCGGCCGGTGTCGATCGACGCCTGCACCGACGCCACGACGAGCTGGACGCCGAGCTCGGCGACGCGACGGTCGCGGAAGTCGATGACCTCGTCGAAGTTGTGGCCGGTGTCGACATGCATCACGGGGAACGGGATGCGAGCGGGCCAGAACGCCTTCTCCGCCAGGCGCAGCATGACGGCGGAGTCCTTGCCCCCCGAGAACAGCAGGACGGGGCGCTCGAACTCGGCCGCGACCTCACGGAAGATGTGGATCCCCTCGGACTCGAGCTCCTCGAGATGGGACAGCTGCGTCGTCATGGAGTCGCCCATCGTACCGGCCTCGTTTCGCGACGGGCCGTACGCTCGCTGCGGTGACCGCCGAAGCGTTCGAGGGCCAGACCGAGGTCGTCGTGCTCGCCAACACCGACGACGCCGACCCGGGGCTGGTCGGTGCCGCCCTCGCCGCGCGGGGCTATCGCCTCACGATGCTGCACCGGGAACGGGATGCTTGGCCCGAGAAGGTGCGGTGCGCCTTGCTCGTGATCCTCGGATCGGAGTGGTCGGTCTACAGCCACGCGGTCGCAGCCGCGGTCGACCGCGAGCGGACGTTCGTCGCCGCCGCGGTCGAGGCGCACGTGCCGGTGCTCGGCATCTGCTTCGGCGCGCAGCTCTTGGCCGCGGCGCTCGGCGGCGAGGTGCACCGGGCCGAGCGCGATGAGGTCGGCTGGCTGGACGTGCGTCCGGAGCCGAGCGCGCCCGCGGAGATCGAGCCCGGGCCGTGGTTCCAGCTCCACCGCGACACGTTCACGCTGCCGCCCGCGGCACGGTTGCTGGCGACGTCCGACGTGGGGCCGCAGGCGTTCTCGTACGGGTCGGCGCTGGGGGTGCAGTTCCACCCCGAGGTGACGCCGGGCATCGTCGCGAGGTGGGCCGAGGCCGACCCGCAGCCGCTCGCGAACGCCGGGCTGACGGCCGACGGGCTCGTGGCCGACACCGACGCCCAACAAGACCGCGTCGCGGTCGCCGCCTCCCGACTCGTCGACCTCGTGCTCGCGTAGGGTTGTCTTCGGTTGCGTCCCTCACCCGCGTATTCGTGGGTCACGGACGCACGTCGGAGCGAGGGGGAGACATGGCGCTCATCGACTGTGACCAGCACCTCTACGAGCCGCGCACGCTGTGGCGCGATCAGGCCGATCCCCGCGAGCGCGACGACGCGCTGGTGATCGAGGACGACGACCTCGGGTACCCGTGGGTCACGTGGCACGGCACGCGCCTCGGCATGGCCGACGTGCAGGCACCGGGCGAGACCGAGGAGCTCGGTGAGCGGCGCAACCGGCGGCTCGCCGGCAACCCGCCGCTGTACCAGTACGACGAGCGACTGCCCGCCGACTTCTGGGAGCCCGCGGCGCGGGCGGCTCGCGTCCAGCAGATGGGCTTCGACGCGGCGGTGTGCTTCCCGAACTTCGGGCTTCTCTGGGAGCGCCGTGTCGGCACCGAGCTCCCGTCCTTGCGCACCAACATGGGTGCTTGGAACCGCTGGTGCACGTCGGTCGTCCACGACAGCGCCGGCGTCCTGCACCCCGTCGCGCACGTCACGCTGCGCGACCTCGACTGGCTCGACGCACAGCTCGAGCGGCTCGAGGCCGGCGGCGTCCGCCTCGCGATGATCGCCCCCGCGCTCGTCGACGGAAAGCCGCTGTCGCACCCCGATCTGGAGCGAGCGTGGCGCTCGTTCGTCGAGCACGGGGTGACGCCGGTGTTCCACGTCGCCGACCAGCCGAGGGTGTTCGACGACGGCTGGTACACCGACGACGGCGAGGAGGCGTTCGTCAACATCATCGAGTCGGTGTTCTTGTGGACGCCGCCCGCGCTCGCGATCACCGACCTGATCGTCAACGGCGTCTTCGAGCGGATCCCCGAGCTTCGGGTCGGGGTGGTCGAGCTCTCGGCGATCTGGGTACCGCAGTACCTGATGATGCTGGACGGCGGCTACGAGTTCACGAGCAAGCTGAACGGCCGCGTGCCGGCCGAGCTCTCGATGCGCCCGAGCGAGTACTTCCGGCGCCAGGTTCGCGTTGCGGCGTTCTCGTACGAGGTTCCGGGGCGACTCGAGAAGCAGGCGGGTGACCTCTTCATGTGCTGCAGCGACTACCCGCATTCCGAGGGCACCTCGACGCCGATCGACGACTACGAGCGCAGCGGCTGCTCCCCGTCCGACCACACCGGGCTCTTCGGCGACAACGTCGAGCTGTTGCTGCGCTAGCTCCCCCCTTGGTTGCGTCCGTCACCCGCGCACTGCCGGGTGAGAGACGCAGGTCCGTCCTTGTCGACGTGCGTCTTTCACCCCTGAATACGCGGGTGACGGACGCAACCAGGGTTCAGGTGACCTGCGCCGTGGCCCAGGCGTAGTCGGGCTTGCCGGCGTCGGTGCGTTGGATCTGGTCGACGACGTACAGCGCGCGCGGCACCTTGTAGCCGGCGAGCGTGGCACGACAGTGCGCATCGAGCTCCCCGAGCGTCGGTGATGCGCCGTCGACGGCCTGGACGACCGCGACCACCCTCTCGCCCCACCGCTCGTCGGGTGCGCCCACCACGAGCGCGTCGAACACCGCGTCGTACGACTTGAGCGCGGCCTCCACCTCTTCCGGGTACACCTTCTCGCCCCCGGTGTTGATGCACAGCGAGCCGCGCCCGTGCAGGTGGATCGTCCCGTCGGCATCGATCGACGCCATGTCACCCGGCAGCGTGTAGCGCTCGCCGTCGACGGTGACGAACGTGCGCGCGGACGCGTCCGGATCGTTGTAGTACCCGATCGGCGAGCGCCCACGCGTCGCCAACCGGCCGACCTGCCCGGTCCCCGGCGGGATCGGTCGCAGGTCGTCGTCGACGATGATCGTCTCGGCCTTGGGCGCGAACGTCAGCGACGCGGGCGCCCGCGTGCCCTGAGCGGTCACCGAGACCGCCTGGCTCGGCGACTCCGACGAGCCGATGGCCTCCAGCACCACGGCGACCGACGGCATCGCCTCGAGCAGCCCGTCCTTGACCTCGCCCGACAGGATGCTGCCGCCCGACCCCAGCAGCCGCACCGACGACGTGTCCCACCGCCCGGGCTCGGCTCGGAGCGCGTCGAGCAGCGGACGGGCGGTCGCGTCCCCCACGAGCGTCAGCATCCCGACACGCTCACGAGCGACGATGTCGAGCAGGTACGGGATGTCGAGCGACGGCGCGTCGTAGATCACGAGGGTGCCCGCACCCAGCAGCGCGCCGAGTGCGAGCCACTGGCCGCTCGCGTGCCCCATCGGCCCCAACGGGAGCGCGACGAACTCGCCCGGCCCCGGGTCGTCGGGCGGGATGAACACCCCGATGCGCTGGTTCGGGTTGCCGAGCGTTGCCGGCACGAGCTGCTCGGGCGCGCTGAGCGGGTCGCCCCCGGGGTTCCCGCCGCCGATCGCGGTGAAGAAGATGTCCTCCTGGCGCCAGACCACGCCCTTGGGCCGACCGGTCGTGCCGCCCGTATAGAGGATGTAGTGGTCGTCCCCCGAACGTGGCCCGAAGTCGCGTGCGTCCGACTCGGCCGCGAGCTCGGGCTCGTAGTCGCCTTCCATGCCCGTGGTGAGCACCCAGCGCCCGGGCGCCGCCACGTCCCCAGCCGACGCGGGGCGCGACCCGTCCATGACGATGCCGACCACGTCGGCGTCGCGCGCCACGCCGTCGACTTCCGCCGCGACGTATCGGTCGTTGATGTTGATCGGTACCGCACGAATCTTGTACGCCCCGAGCAGCGCCTCGAGGAGCCCCGGACACGACTTCAGGTAGAGGCCCACGTGCTCGCCGGGCGCAACGCCTCGGGTCCGCATCGCGTGCGCGGCTTGGTTCGCGCGCCGGTCGAGCTCGGCGTACGTGAGCCGCCGCTCGCCGTGGACCACGGCCGTCCGCTCGGGAACAGCGTCGGCGATCGCCTCGAACAGGTCGGCGAGGTTGAACTCCATCAGTCCCGCTCTCGGCGCCGGGCCTCGGGCGCTGCGCGCCCGCCGTCACGTCCATGGGTCGCCGTCGCAAGCGACGGCTCCTACCCCGCTCGCTGCGCCGCAGGATACCTGCGACGCAGACGCTCGCTCCGGCAGACTTGTCGCCGTGGCCGGCGTCTCCGTCTCCGACGTGGACCGATCGCTGCTCGTCCGTCCCGACGGCACGATCCCCAAGGAGCGCTATCTCTCGCGCGACTTCCTCGACGTCGAGCTCGATCGCGTGTGGTCGCGCATCTGGCAGGTCGCGGGCCGCGAGGAGGAGTTCCCGGCACCCGGCGACTTCCTCGAGTACGAGATCGGCGACGAGTCGGTGCTCGTCGTGCGCGGCCGCGACGCCAGGCTCCACGCGTTCTACAACTCGTGCCTCCACAAGGGCACCCGCCTCGCCGAAGGCTGCGGACGGTTCGACGAGGCGACCGATGGTGGCGACATCCGCTGCCCCTACCACGCGTGGCGCTACGCGCTCGACGGTCGCCTCGTCGAGGTCGTCGACGCCGACGAGTTCCCCGGCCTCCCCGAAGGGCTCGCGCTCACGAACGTGCGCGTCGACACCTGGGGTGGCTTCGTGTGGCTCTGCCTCGACCCCGATGCGCCGTCACTCCGCGACTTCCTCGACCCCCTGCCCGCGCTGCTCGCGCCGTATCACCTCGACGAGTACCGGTTCCGGGCCTACCTGACGACCGTGCTCCCCGCGAACTGGAAGGTCGTCATCGAGGCGTTCGCCGAGGGCTACCACGTGCAGGGAACGCACCCGCAGACGCTGCCGTGGGTCGACGACGTCGGCATCCAGTACGAGCAGTTCGAGACCCACGCGCACTACGGACGCCTCGCCGGCGCACGCCGAGTCTTGCGCGGCAGCCCACGTCTGGGCCTCGACGACGACGCGTTCGACGAGAGCGAGATCCTCATGGGCATGGTCGCCGGGCTCGGTGGCGCGTTCCTCGGCGACGAGCGCGCCGCGGTCGACCAGCTGCGCGCCGAGGGACTCCCCCGCGGCGAGCTGCTCGGCGCCTACCAGGCCCGTCGCATGGACATGCTCTCGTCGCGTGGCTTCGACGTCTCCGGGCTCGAGCCCGACCAGATGACGAGCGCCGACGACGTGCACTGGTTCCCGAACATGGTCGGGCCGATCTACCCGGGCAGCGCCATCTTGTTCCGCGTCCGCCCCAACGGCACCGACCCCGACAGCGCGATCAAGGACACGTGGGTGCTCGAGTGGCCGTCACCCGACGCGGCGTGGGAGATGCCGCGTCGCCGGCGCTGGGACGACTGGACCGAGCGCGACTGGGGTGAGATCACCAACCAGGACTACGCCAACATGGCGCGCGTCCAGGAAGGGCTGAGGTCGCGTGGGTGCACCGGCGTGCGTCTCGCCACCCGCCAGGAGAGCAACATCGCCCACCTCCACCGGGTGATCGACCGCTACCTCACGTCCTGACCCGAACCCCTGG
>CAZHKE010000055.1:0-4708 GCA_964532485.1 uncultured Bifidobacteriaceae bacterium | reverse complement strand
CTACGGGAGCACGGCGCGCAGGGCCCTGGTGACGGGGTTCTTGGCGCGCCACGACAGGTCGGGGAAGACGCCGAGCTCATAGAAGACGAGACCGAGGCGCACCTGGATGCACGCGGCGCGCACGCCACCCCACGCCTCGTACCAATCGACGTCGCGGATCCCTCGCCCCAGCCGCGACCCGTACCGGGCGATCGTGCCCTCCCGCTCGGGGAAGCCGGGCAAGCGGTCGGCGTACTGCAGCGCGGTGCGGTCCATGAACAGGTACCAGCCGAGATCGAGCTCGGGAGGTCCGAGCACCGCCATCTCCCAATCGAGGACGCACGCGGGCGCGAGGTCGTCGCCGTAGATCATGTTGCCGAGCCGCGCGTCACCCCACACGAGCGATCGCTCCGCCGTCTCCGGGCGGTGCGCGGCGCACCACGCGAACGCATCCTCCACGGGCGGGAGGTGCTCGCCGTCGGCCGCCCAGTCGAGGTACGCGCGCCACGCGCCGATCTCCTGCCCGATCGGGTCGTTGCCGTGCTCGGGTCGGTCGAGGAACCCGAGGGACGCGGCATCGACGTCGACACGACTGATGAGCGTCATCATGTCGACGCTCTTGTCGTGCAGCCCGCGTTGCTGCTGCGCGGGCAGGTCCTTGACCCAACCCTCGAAGTGGTAGCCGGGGTTGTCCGGTGGTATGCGCCCGTCGACCCGGGCCATCACGTAGAACGGGCGGCCGAGCACATCGGCGTCGGGCTCGTGCCAGAGCACCTCGGGGACGGGCACGTCGGAGCGCGTGGCCAGTGCGCGCAGGACCGCGACCTGCTTGCCGAGGTCGTAGTCGGGGAAGATCGGCGTGCCACCGGGCGCGAGGCGCAGCACCAGGCCGCGCGGCCCATCGCCCCAGTCGGCTTCCACCAGCAGCGTCTCGTTCGACAGCCCGCCCAGCGTCGGTGCCTCCAGCTCGCCCAGCGTGACGCTCCCGCCCACGCGCCCCTCGAGCCATTCGCCGAACCGCGCGGCGAGCGCGTCGTCGCTTGCCATCCGGGCATCGTAGGGAGCCGCCACACCGTCGCAACCGCTTGGACAAGACTGCCGCCCGTGGATCCCTCGATCGGGCCGCTCGCGCCTGCCGACGAGACGCTCCTGCACCAGACCGCCGACACGTTCGCGTCCGTCGGTACTCCCGACGTCAACTGGACCGAGAAGCTCTGGCTCCAGGCGTGCGCGCTCGACGGCTCGCTGCAGGTGGTCTTCGGTCTCGGGAAGTACACGAACCGCAACGTCCTCGACGCGTTCGGTGGCGTCTCGCGCGGCACGGAGCAGTGGACCGTGCGCGGCTCCCGAGCGCTGCACACCGATCCCGAGCGCACGGGCGTCGGCCCGATCGGCTACGAGGTGGTCGAGCCCCTGAAGGCGGTGCGCATCCGTCTCGATGCCAACGACGTGCAGCCGATCTCCTTCGACCTCGTGATCCGGGGCGTGGTCCCACCGCGCATGGAGGATCGCGAGCTGCATCGCTCCCCGCACGCCAACCGCGTCATCAACGACGTCGTCCGGTACCACCAGAGCGGCACCGCGGAGGGCTGGGTCGGTGTCGACGGTGAGCGCGTCGAGGTCACGTCGGGTTGGGCCGGCACGCGCGACCACTCCTGGGGCGTGCGGATGCAGGTCGGCGACCCGCTCCCCGACCTCGAGCCTCCCGAACGGCCTCGGAACCCTCGGTCGTTCACCAGCTGGGCGCCGTGGCTCCTCGAGCGGCCCGACGGGTCGCGGTACGCGTCCTTCCATTACTACATGGAGTCGAACCTTCCCGGTGCTCCCACGAAGCGGCTCCGGGGCGGCTTCGAGCACCCGGACGGCACCGAGGAACGCTTCGTCGACGCACACCTCGCGCTGGCCTTCGACGACACCAACCGACGCGTGCTGGGCGGCACGATCACGTTCGTGATGGAGGACGGGAGCAAGCGCCCGCTGACCGTGACCGCTGCGCCGAGCGGCACGGGCTTCCACCTCGGCGCGGGCCTGTACTTCGGGCTCGACGGGGCGCGTCACGGCCAGTGGCGGGGCGAGCTCCACCTCGACGGCGACCACTACACCGAGTGCGACACCGTCGATGTCGCCCGGACGATCCACCAGCACCGCGACGCGGTCGTGCTCGTCGACGATCCCGTCGGCGGCGGGAAAGGGGGCGGCTCGATGCAGACGATCGCGATCGGCGCGTTCCCCGAGCTCGGGTTGCGCCTGGAGTCGACGTTCGTCTGAGCCGGGTCACGTCCTGCGTCACTGCGCCACAGCCGTTCGGGTCTTGCGACGCGAGAGTGCCTCAGGCGGGCTGCGCCAGACCGTAGAGGCGCGCGCAGTTGCGCCAGGCGATGTCGTCGCGCACGTCGTCGGCGAGGTTCGCGGTCTGCTCCGCCAGCACCCGCTGCGAGTTCGGGAACGTCGAATCCGAGTGCGGGTGGTCGTTCGCCCACATCAAACGCTCGTGGTTCATGAGATGCGCGGTCTGGAACGCGACCCAGTCGTCCTGGAACGTCACGTACACGTGCTCGCGGAAGTACTCGCTCGGCTTGCGATCCAGATCCCCGGCCCCCAGCCAGTTGCGATGGCGGTCGACGGCATGGTCGGCGCGGTACATCCAGTGGGGCACCCAGCCGGCGTCGGCCTCGACGCACACGATGCGAAGCTCGGCCACCCGGTCGAACACCCGTCCGAAGATGAGCGTGCCGATCATGTCCTGGCAGCTGCGGATGATGCCGAAGAAGCCGTTCATCTTCGGACCTCGGAAGTCGGGGCTGCCGAGGTTCGCCGCACCACCGGTGAGGATGTGGAACGAGACCGGGAGGTCGAGCTCGACCGCGGCGCGCCAGAACGGGTCCCAGCGTGGATCGTCGTAGTCGCCGTCCTCGTGGCACGCGGCGTAGCCCGGGAGCATCACGCCGCGCAGCCCGAGCGCCTTGATCTGCTCGAGGTCGCCGATCCCCTCTTCGACGCTGCGCAGTGCGGTCTGGCCCACGCCGAGCAGCCGGTCGGGCGCGGCCGACGCGTACTCGGCCAGCCACTGGTTGTAGGCCTGGAAGCACGCGTGCTTGTAGTCGGCGTCGGGATGGTTGCACAGGAGCATCCCGACCGACGGGTACAGCACCTCGACCAGCACGCCGTCGCGGTCTTGCTCGGCGAGGCGCGCCTTCGGGTCCCAGCCACCCGCATGCAGCTCGTCCCACCCGACGTGGATGAACGGGCTGATCTGGTCCCATGATCGACCGGCCGCGGCGATCATCCCGTACGGGATGGTGGATTGGCCCCGATCGACCGACATGGCCGCACCCATCGTCTCGTGTGTGACCGCGATCGGCGCACGGTCGCGAAACGCGGGGGCGATGTGCGGCAGGTAGCAGTCGCCCGGCTCGGTGACGTGGGAGTCGGCCGAGATGGCGGTGATCACGGCCGCGATCGTACGCAGCCGGGCGGCAGCGCATGGATTCCCGGGCTTGCCCGGCGGATGCGACGATCACCGGCGTGATCGTCCAGATCTACGGCGTCACGACCGTCGCCGATGCCGCGCTGGTCGCCGACCTGGCGCCCGACAACGTGGGCGTGGTCCTCGACGAGCGGATCGAGACCTGGGACTCGGTCGACGAGGCCACGATGCGGCAGATCGTGCCCGAGCTGACCGGGTGCCGCGTCGTCGCCCTCTCGCTCGCCACCGACCCCGACCGGGTGCTGCGCACGGTCGAGGCAGTGACGCCCCAGGTGCTGCACCTCGCGCGCGCGGTCGGTGGACTCGGCACCGACGCAGTGGCGGACATCCGAGCCGCGATCGCACCGGTCGAGGTGATGGTGACCATCCCCGTGCGCGGGCCCGAGGCCATCGACGGCGCACGCGCGTTCGCGGCCGTGAGCGACTCGCTCCTCCTCGACTCGGCGCATCCCGAGACGGGGATCGTCGGCGCGTCCGGACACACGCACGACTGGTCGTGGAGCCGCGCCGTGGTCGAGGCCGTGGACGTCCCCGTGCTGCTCGCCGGCGGCCTCGGGCCTCACAACGTGCGCGACGCGATCGACACCGTCCATCCGGCAGGCGTCGACTCCGAGACGCACACGAGCCGCATGGACGATCGACGTCGCAAGGACCCCGACAAGGTCCGGCGCTTCATCGAGCTCGCGCGGCGATGAGCCGCGCGCGGGCGTCGTCGGGACGAACCGCTCCTGGGGCGCAACGACGACCTTCCGACGGATAGGTTCGCGGCGTGGACATTCGTTCGGTCGCCCACGTCGAGCCCGAGGTCGAGCACAACGGCACCGTGCCGGTCTGGTGGATGATCCGGCCTCGTGAGATGAAGGAGATCACCGACGGCGGCTACCTCGAGCTCGCCAACGAGTTCGAGGTGGCGCCCGGCGCGGCGGTCTTCCCGCACACGCACCCGACGCACGAGTTCTACTTCGTGATGCGAGGCGAGGGGACGATGGTGATCGGCGACGAACGCAGCCTCGTGGGGCCGGGCGACCTCGTCTACATCCCGCCCGATGCCGTCCACAGTCTCGAGACGATCGGCGACGATCCGATCCACTGCTTCTGCTTCGCCGTCGGCACGAAGGACGCCGGCGCGATCGACTACACGACGCACTGACAAGGCGCAATGCCCGTCAGTGCGCGGGCATCGAGAACGTGTACATGCGCGACGGCTTGATGCGCGCGTAGACGGGTCCCGAGTCGAGGAAC
>CAZHKE010000054.1:3314-20272 GCA_964532485.1 uncultured Bifidobacteriaceae bacterium | reverse complement strand
CCGAGCCCGCGCCTACGATTGCCCTCCACCCGATGACAGCGACGGACATCCGATCGGTCTCGCCCTCACGTTCGTGTCACACCGCATGACGACCGAACTGCGAACGGTGATCGGCCGCAACCCGCACGCAGGCGTCCCGTTCGACGACGACGACGACGCTCTCGCCGTCGCGCTGGCCGACGTGAACGTTCCGGCGCTGTTGTGCTCGCTCGTGCACATGACGGGCGACCCGTCATGGATTCGCGATCGGGCACTCGGGCAGCTGGCTTCGGCCATGGACTACCAGTGCGGGCTGACTGAGGCCGACCGGGATGAGATCAGGTCCCGTGCGCTGCCCGCGATCGCGGCCTACCGGGATGCCGGCTGCCAGCCGCACCCGCTGCCTCGTGACCTCCTGCTCGAGATGATGTCGTTCCTCGCCGGCAAGCCGCTCGAGGGGCGGATCGTCCCGATGCTGTTCGAAGACATGCAGTTCGACGGCGCGGACAGCCGCGCCATCGCTTGGGCCAATGAGATCCCCGAGGGCACGAAGGCGGCGTCACCGGTTGTGGTCATCGGCTGCGGGGAGTCGGGGATCCTGGCCGGGATCCGACTTTCGCAGGCCGGGCTGCCGTTCACGATCATCGACAAGAACGACGGCCCGGGTGGCACCTGGTGGGAGAACCGCTATCCCGGCGCCCGCGTCGACGTCGGCAGCCACCAGTACTGCTACTCGTTCGAGCCGGCCGACCACTGGAGCGAGTACTACTGCCAGCAGCCCGAGCTGCGCGACTACTTCGCCGCCGTCGTCGACAAGTACGGACTGCGGGCGCACTGCCGCTTCGGTACCACGGTCACGGCGGTCACATGGGACGACGCGACCGCCCACTGGCGGATCGATGTTCGAGGCCCGGAGGGTACGACCGAGATCCTCGAGGCGCGATTCGTCATCAGCGCGGTCGGGTCGCTCAACTTCCCGAACCTGCCCGACATCCCGGGCATGGACAGCTTCGCCGGCCCGTCGTTCCACTCCGCCCGCTGGCCCGACGGCCTCGACATCTCCGGCTCGCGGTTCGCCCTCATCGGCGCCGGCGCGAGCGGGTTCCAGATCGCGCCCACCATCGCCGACGACGTGGCGCGGCTCGCGATCTATCAGCGCACCGCACAGTGGATGTTCCCCAACCCCGTGTACCGGACCGCGGTGCCGCCGGGCGACCGGTGGGCGCAGCGCCACCTCCCATTCTACGGCCGGTGGTTCCGCTTCCTCATGACGTATCCGGGGATTGCCTCTGGGACCGCGCAGTACCGCATCGACCGGGACTACGTCGACGCGGCCGGCCGCGCCGTCAACGAGGTCAACGCCGCGCGGGCCGCGCAGCTCGAGGCGTGGATCCGCGCCGGGCTCGACGGCCGGCCCGACCTGCTGGACAAGTGCCTGCCCGACTACCCCGCGATGGGCAAGCGGATCCTCCAGGACGACGGCTCGTGGCTTCGCTGCCTGCGCAAGCCGAACGTCGAGCTGGTGCGGACGGCGATCGATCGGATCGTCCCCGAAGGCGTGGTCACCGTCGATGGCACGCTTCGGGAGGCCGACGTCCTGTGCTACGCCACCGGCTTTCGCCACAACGAGTTCCTTGCCCCGATGGCCGTCACCGGGCGCAACCGCGTCACGCTGCGGGAGCAGTGGGGCGACGAACCGACCGCGCATCTCGGCGTCACGATGCCGAACTTCCCGAACCTGTTCTGCGTGTACGGACCCGGGACGAACCTTGCCCACAGTGCCAGCCTGTTCTTCCACTCCGAATACCAGGTGAGCCACGCCATGGAAGCGATCAGGGCGGTCCTGATGTCGGGCGCGTCGAGCATCGAGGTGCGCAAGGACGTCCACGACGCCTACGCCGAGTGGCACCAACGCGAGATCAGCCAGCTGGTATGGGCCCACCCGTCGATCGCGCACAGTCACTACAAGAACCCGGCCGGCAAGGTGTACACGCTCTCGCCGTGGCCGATCGACCAGTACTGGGAGCTGACCCGGAACCTCGACCCGGCCGACTACATCCTCGCCTGACGCTTTCATCCGATTGGTCCACCGGACCGGCTGGGGACGGGATGCAATTCAGGCGATGCGGGCGTCGCCGACCGAGAAGCTCCGTGAGGGCCTCGCAGAGGGCCCCCTGCGACCCGTCCGGCGGAGCCTCCTCTGTCATGTCCTGCTTGTCACGTAGAACCCGCTGCCGAGTGCGAGAAGGGCAGCGCCGGCGATCAAGACCGGCAGCAGGTTGCCCGCTCCGGTGTTGGGAAGCGGCGGGTCGCCCGGTCGCCCGGATTCCGTGGACGTCGTCGAGAAGCGAGTCGTGGTCGTGGTCGATCCGCCCGGCAGGGTGGTAGTGCCCGTCACCCCCGGAGAAGTGGTCGTCGTGGCTACCTCGGCCGGCACCGCGGTCGTCGTGGTGGTTGGCGGCTCGGAAGTGGTCGTGGTGGTCGGCGGCTCGGAAGTGGTCGTGGTGGTCGGCGGCTCGGAAGTGGTCGTGGTGGTCGGCGCCAACGCGCACGCCGGGACGAGGAACGTGTCGCTGTCGAGGGTGACGGAGCCGTCTCGCGCCAACGCCCGTCCGCGAATCGTCGATCCGGCGCCGACGGTGATCGAGGTCTGCGCCATCATCGTTCCGTCAAGGCTCGACCCCGCACCGAGCGTCGCGGAGCTGCCGATCTGCCAGAAGACCTGACAGGACTGAGCCTCGCCGATCAGCACGGTGTTGCCAGCCGCGGCAGTCGTGAAGGTCGAACCGATCCGGAAGACGAAGAGTGCGTTCGCGTCGCCTTGGGCGTCAAGGGTCAACGTCCCGGTGATCTGGAACGTGCCCGCGGCGGAGTCGTAGACGCCCGCATTCAGAGTCGTGCCCCCGAGCTCGGTCGCCACCGTCGTCACCGGCGTACGACCCGCGGCGTCGTTGTATGCGGCCGTCAGATCAACCTGGGCCTGTGCCGCCGTCGCGTCGCCCGCGTGGGTGGTCCCGTCGACGGTCCCCGGTGGGAAGCCGGTGATCGTGGTCCCAGGGCTCACACCGAGGTCCCCCCACAGAACGCTGGCGCCGGTGTTGGTGACGGTCTGGCCACCGAGCACCGAATCGGCACCGGCCGTCCCGAGATCGACCGGAGGATCAGCCGCGTACCCCGACGGGGAGGCCCACAGGAGGCCGATGACGAGCGCCATGACCGTCATGGTCAGCAGTCCCACCAGGGCGATCGATCGCGTGCGTCGACGCGTCCTGTCCCCTCGTGCGATCGTTCCAGGGACCGGCATGACACCTCTTGATCAGCGGACCAGGTGTACTGGCGGGATCCGGCGCAGCACTGCGGTCGCGTGAACCACCTCCTCGGACGGTTCTCTCCTCCTCCTATCGGCGTCGCAGCGCGGATCTGAACCGCCCCAGGTGGGCGTCGCCGAACGTCTCGCCGCGGCCCACCAGTGCCTCGGACCGTCCCCGAGGTGCCGTTGGGGGACATTGCGTCCTTACTCGTTCTTTCCTCTATCTATCGAGTCATCTTCGACATCCATTTCCTTGCTCACAGGTCGCTTCGCGACTCTCGATCGGATGGTCGAGGTCGCGGAGCAGACGACGCGAACGCGAGATGTCGAGGAGTCGGCCCATCCTCGCATCGGACGGTCGTCCGGACGCGAGCAGCAGAGGCCGGCCCCGTCGCCAGGCATCAGCGTCGGGACGCTCGCGCTCTGGTTCCTCCGGGCGCTGCTGGTCGTCCCGTTCGTGCTCATGGGCCCCGAGATCATCTCTGCCCTGCAGGGTCGGCCGGGGGCCGTTGCCGACATCTCGGTGTCGACCGCGCTCGTCCTCGGGACGGCGTCGCTGCTGCTCTGCTTCATGATGCTCGCCGTCACGCCGGTCCACACCATGACCGGCTGGACCTGGCACCTCCCGCTGCGCCGCGACTACGGCGTCGCCATGTTCGTCAGCGCGACGCTGGACCTCGTCCTGGCCGCATTGACGACGGGCGACACCTTCTCCGGCGGGATCCTCGGACGCATCGGAGGCCGCTCGTTCCTCCTCATCGGGACGCTGGCAGTGTTCCTCCTCGTGCCGCTGGCGCTGACGTCGACGCGACGGGCCCATCGCTGGCTGGGCGCGTACTGGAAGCGGCTCCACCGCCTGGTCTACGTCATCTGGGCGCTGATCCTGTTGCACCTGTTCCTGCTCTTCGGCTTCAGCGGCCGCTTCGTACAGGCGCTCATCGTGAGCGCACCGCTCGTGGTGCTCCGGCTGCCGCCGGTGCGGCGCTGGTGGGGCCGGACGCGACGCGCGCACGCGCATCGCCTCCTTCGCGGCGGGCTCGCAGTCGTGCTGGTCGCGACGTTCGCGTACGGGATGGCGCCGTTGGCCCGTGAGCTGGTCGGCCGAGGCCAAGAGGCGTTCGTCGAGCAACCGGTGGACGACTGAGGTGACCCCCCGCTCGCGTCCCGCGACCAAGCAGAAGGTGCGCAGCCGTCGACGCGCCAAGCGGACGATGCAGATCATGACCGGCGTCTTCGTGATCGCAGCGGTCGTCATCGGGGCGATGCAGATCGGCTCGAGCGGCCTGCACGCGTTCCTCGACCGTCCGCCGGGCGTCGGGGCGACGCCCGACGACGACGACCCGACGAGCCAACCCGCTCCCACGACGCGGGGCGCGTCCCCAGCGCCTGACGACGGCTCGGCGCCCGCTGCTCCGCGCCGGCCCGATGATCCACACCGAGGATCCCGACCGGAGGCGTGTCGTCCTCCGCTGCGCCAGCGCAGCGAGCGCGGTCACGACGAGGGCTTCGGGCCTCGGCAGTCGGGCGCCGATGGCCGCGCGTGCTTCCGCCCGGATCATGGGTGAGACGCGGGTCTTCCCGTGACGTGCGGAGCACACGTGCGGCGCACGGACTGCTCCGGGTTTTCGGCTCAACCCCCGACCGGCGGCAACGTCCGGAGGTACGCCGCGCGCTCGGTGAGGAACGTGCGGTCGCGATCGAGCTCGCCGTCGAACTGCGTGGGCTCGAGCAGCCCGCGGCTCGTGGTCGCGGCCCGGATCGTAGGGGCGAGCTCGAGGAGCAGCTCGTCGGCGCGACGTGACGCCAGCAGCTGGTCGAAGAGGTCTCGGTAGGTCTGCTCGTAGAGGGCCCTGAACTTCGGCGTCTCCAGGAATCGCTTCACGAGGATGTTCTCCTCGCCGATCGCACCGCCCGGGACGAGCTCTTCGAACCCGGGGATGTTCCGAACGAATGACGGGAAGCCCGACCCGTCCTCGTAGTACGGCCGGTACTGTCCTCCCCCGAACCCGAGTCGCCCGAACGCGAGGTTCTGGTCCCAGGATGCGATCGACATCCGCTTCGTTCCCGGGTCGTAGATGAAGTAGTAGTTGTTCCCCGTTCCGGCGAACGAGTCGGGGTCGTGGACCAAGTTGTGGAATGCCAGGTAGCGCGCGAAGCCCTCGACGTCGAGTCGATCGGGCAGCTGCTGTGTGAACGCGGAGTCGCTCGAGCGCTCGACGAACTCGAGGAAGCGGATCATCGGCCGCGGGCCGATGCTCCGGGACTCGGCCTGCTGGTTGAAGACCTTCTCGTACAAGGCGGGATCGTCACCGACGTAGTGGAAGCTCGCTCCCACGATGGCCTTGTACAGCGCAGGCTCTCGCCTTCCGGGGACCATCCGCTGGGCCCAGTAGTCGTCGGGGTGCTCGATGAGCAGGTAGAAGCCCTCCGGTGAGCCATTGAACGACATCACGGTGGTCGCGGCCCGCAGGTAGGGCTGGCCCGACTCTTTGGTGAGGATGTTCGCCACCAGCTCGGTGAGCTGGGTGGCATCACCGCCGAATCCGCCCGCCGTGCGCAGCGCCATCTCGTTGACGCCGTGGTACCGCTGGTTCGGGACGAACTGGTCGAACCGCAAGAGGAACGGCATCTTGTTCGGCTCATCGGCAGTGAGGGTCCCCAAGGTCGCGGCGATGCCCGGCGCCGGTGGGCTCTCCGGGCCGCTGTAGCGAAGACCGATCAGCGTCGAGTTGCCCTTGAGCCGGATCCCGACCCGATCGATCTGCACACGGTCGATCACGACCGTGGCGGGGTGCCACGACTTCACACCGTCACGCTGATAGTCGCCGATCATGGCCTCGTACTGGTTCGGGGCCATCGTGATCGTGATCTCGTGGACGCGCGCGACGTCGAATGGAGCGATCGGATTGTCGACGTCGCGCCCCGGGCTCTCGGCAGCGGCGCGCGCGGCGCGCTTGGCCGCCGCGTCGCGCCGGGTCTGCACCGCGAGCGAGTCGCTCGACGTGTACGGGACGACGACGTCGGACCCCATGAGGGCGAGCATCGCCGCGGTGAAGACGGCCAGCGCGGCGATCGCCCACCAGTTCCGACGCCACGCGAGGTGCCGACTGCGCCAGGTCACCACTCGCTCCTAGAGATCCGTGGTGTCGTAGCCGGTGATGAGGCTGACACGCTCGTTGCCGACGCGCTCGCGTATGGCGTGGATGAACTCCTGACTCTCGCTGTCGCGCTTCAGGACCACGTTGTAGATGAGCTCGGTCACGGTCCCCGATCGAACGCTGTCGATGCTGATGAGATCGGATTCCTTCGTGTATCTCAGGAGCAGGTCGTCGAACATGCCGTCGATCTGCGCATCGTTCGGTACCTGCACCTTCAGGATCTGGCTCACGTTGTTCAGGGCGAAGAAGTTGAACTTGACCATGATCAGGATCACGAGGCAGATCGTGGTCGCGGCAACCGCGGCGAGAACGTAGAAGCGCGTTCCGGCCGCGATGCCGATGATCATCACGAAGAACACGAAGCCGACGTCGCGTGTCTCCTTCACCGCGTTCCGGAACCGCACTATCGAGAGCGCCCCGACGAGCGAGAACGCCCTGGCGAGGTTCGACCCGATGACCAACATGACGACCGACACGACCATCGACAGGATCACCAAGGTCTGCACGAAGCTCTGGCTGTACGACACTCCCTTGTGTGTCGCGCGATACACGTAGGCGATCAGCATGCCGAGCGCGAAGCTCGTCAGAAGCGTGAGGAAGATGTCACCGACGGCGAAGTTGCCCGACAGATCGTTGAAGTCGAAGAGATCTCCGGATTGCCCGAGTATGCGTTCCATGCCGATGTGTCGTTCCCCCCTCGAGGACGCGCCGTCAGCCCACGACGACGACGGACCGCGACTGGCGATCTCCCAGGCCGTACCCGGCGGCCTCGAGGCTCAGGCAGTACTTGCTGATGCGCGTCAGGTGCAGGTTGTTGCGCGCCACGAGATGCGTGAGCCAGTACGGCACGCGGTCGTTGGCCTTGATCTCGAGCACCGCGAACTGCACCGGCAGCACCTGGCGACCGGGACCCTTGGAGTCGAGGCGCAGATCGTTGACCCGGTGGCGAAGGTCGAAGTCGATGGTGAGGCGCAGCCCGGGGTCGTAGTCGCCCCCGATCCACGCCTCGCGTTGGTAGGTCGTGATGCACGCGGGTTCGAGGTTGTGGCGCACGAGCAGGCCGTAGGCCTCGTGGACCACCGGCTCGTCTTGCGCCTCGTGCTCCGGGATCATCCGCTCGTCGCACAGGTCGAGCGCGCTGCCGTACGCCAGCACCGCCCGGCGCTTCTGGGTGACTCGGTCCACCCGCTGCTTGATCTCGACGAAGACGGGCATGCTCTCGGCGAGGCGCGTGCGTTGCTCGTAGTGGCGGATCCGCAGCTTGCGTCGGAACCGGAGCCCGTCGAGCTTCGCCCAGAAGCAGTCCCGCGCCGGAGTGTCGTAGTAGAGGCTGGTCAGCGTGTAGCGGCCGGTCTCGTCGGCGTGTGGATCGCGCTGCATGTAGGCCGCGATCTCGTCGCGCAGCCGCGAGACGCTCTTCTTCGTGACGATGTACTTGAGCTCGAAGCGGTTGAAGGTGCGCAACGCGTCCAGCGACACTGCCCCTGCTCCCCGTACGGGCCCAGACTCGGTGAAACGGGAGGTTAACGCACTGGGAACGGACGCCGACGCCGTCGATCGCACCCGAAGGTAGGACGATACCGTCGCGACGTCTCAGCGCGTCGCGGTCGGTTGAGCATCTCGTCCGATGAGCAGCACCGTCTCCTCCAGGCTCGCGGGTACCCGTTCGAGCGCACCCGAGAGGCCGGCGCGCTGGAGTGCCCGGTCGACCTGCTCGAGGGTCGCGCCGACCACTCGGACGCTTGTGCCGTCGAGCGTCACCGCGAGCCCGGCAGACCGCAGGGCGTCGTAGAGAGAAGACCATGACGCTGACGACACGCTGACCGCCTGTCGGCCTCCGATGACCGCTTCGATGGTGCCGCTGGCGACCTCCCGGCCCTCGGCCATGACGACGAGACGATCGCATTGCTGTGCTTCCTGGAGGTAGTGGGTGGTGACGAGCACTCCGACGCCCTTGTCGGCCTGCTCGTGGATCTGGTCCCAGAGGCGGGCGCGCGCGAGCGGGCTCACGCCCGAGGTCGGTTCGTCGAGCACGAGCAGCTCGGGCTCGTGGGCCAGCGCACACGCGAACGCGAGCTGGCGTTGGTGGCCGAGACCGATGCTGCCGACGAGCGCGCCGCGGCTGGCGGCGAGGTCGGCCGGCAGGACCGTGCGCTGTGGCGGGCGTCCGAAGGCTCGGGCGACGAACGCGACGTTCTGGTCGACCGTGAGATCCCGGTAGAGACCGAGCCCCTGAGGCACGTACCCGAGACGGCTGCGGGTGCGACGGGACGGCGGTTCGCCGAACAGCGCCACGGATCCATCGGTCGGGACGAGCAGGCCGAGCAGCATGCGGATGAGGGTCGTCTTGCCGGCGCCGTTGGCGCCGATCAGACCGACGAGCTCACCCGCACCCACGTCGAGCGACGCCGCGTCGACGGCGACCTGCGAGCCGAACGTGCGGGTGACGCCCGATGCCTCGACGAGCGCGGTCATGTGCCGCCGTCGTCTCCGTGCGAGCGCGCTCGGCAGAGGATCGCTGCGATCACCGCATCCTCGAGATCGACGTCGGCGAGGTGGGCCCTGCCGACGTTGCCGTCCGGGCGCCACTCGTGGAAGGTCCGCCCGCGCCGCCACGCGAGGCGCGCGTCCCTTGGTCGGTCGGTCTCGACGATCCGCGCCGCGTGTTCGGCGATGATCGCATGGGGCGCGCCGAGAGCGAGCGCGACGCCGTCGTCGAGGACCAGCACCTGTTCGGCCCGTTCGGCCTCGTCGAGGTAGGTGGTGGCCATGAGCACTGCCGCGCCTCGAGCGGCGGCGTCGGCGATCAGCTGCCAGAGCTCGAGGCGGCTGACCACGTCGACGCCGGTCGACGCCTCGTCGAGGACGAGCAGCTCGGGGTCGTGGAGGATCGCCAGGCAGAACCCGAGCTTCTTGCGCATCCCGCCCGAGAGGTCGCCGGCGAGCCGGTCACGCGCGTCGAGCAGGCCCGCTCGGTCGAGGGTGCGGGTCCGTCGCTCGGACGCGCTCGCGCGATCGACGCGGAACACCCGGGCGATCAGGTCGAGGTTCTCGTCGACCGTGAGATCCCGCCACGTTCCCGACGTCGAGGGCATGTAGCCGAGGAGCGACTTCTCGGGGACCGTGACCGTGCCGCGGGTCGGTCGGATCTCCCCCGCGAAGCAGTGGAGGAGGGTCGTCTTGCCCGCTCCGTCACCCCCGACGACGGCGGTGATCGAACCGGGATGCACGTCGAGGTCGATGTCTTGCAGCGCGACACCGTCGGCGAGCTCGACGGTCACGCTGCGCGCGGCAAACCTCATGACGCGCGAGGTGACGCCGTCTTCGATCGCTTCCCCCGGGGCGCGAGGTCCCGACGGAACCTCAGGATCGCACCACCGAACACGAGCGCCGCCATGGCTGTCAGGACGGCGAACGACAGCCACAGGCCGCTCCACGACTCCCCGCGCAGCAACACCCCCTGCGAGATGTTGATGAACCACGTGAGCGGCAGGAGGTACCCGACCCAACGGATCCCCCACGGCATCGAGCTCAACGGGAAGATCATCCCCGAGAGCAGGACCTGGGGCAGCAGGACGAAGATCGCGGTCTGGATCGACTGACCCTCCGTCCGAGAGACGGTCGAGATGAGCACGCCGAGCCCCAACACGACCAGCAGGAAGAGCGCCGCGCCCACGCCGAAGGTCACCGGTGACCCGTTGAACGGCACGCCGAAGAGCAGCGCGCCCAGGACGGTCACCAACAGCATGTCGATCGCGGAGACGAGGAAGTACGGAGCGATCTTGCCGACGACCACGTCGCTGGGTCGGAACGGCATCACCGCGAGCTGCTCGAGCGTTCCCGCCGTGCGCTCGCGCACCAGACCCAGGCTCGTCACGATCGTGCCGATGAACGCGAGGATCAGCCCGATCAACGCCGGCACCAACACCCATGACGTCTCGAGGTCAGGATTGAACAGCACCTCGATCGTCGTGGCGTCCCCCGCCTTCGACAAGGTTGCGACCGCGCTCTGCGCCGCGAACAGCTGGGAGCCGTTCACCAGTGCCGTCGCGGGAGGTTCCGCAGCCGTCACGATCGCCGCGTCCGCACGGTTGTCGACGAGCACGTGCTCCGCGTCGCTCCTCGTGCCCGAGGGATCCACCTCGATCACGTCGAACGGCGGCGGCAGCGCCTTTGACGCCGCCTCGGCCTGCGGGCCGAACACCTCGGTGCGGATCTCGCTCACGGTGAAGTTGGCCGCGTACCCGAAGATCACGAGCAAGACGATGGGCAACACGATCAGCATCGCCATCGTTCGGCGATCGCGACGAAGCTCCCGGAACTCCTTGACGATCATCGCCCACACGCGACGAACGGTACCGAGCGTGGGGGAAGTCAGTCAGGTGCGGGGAGCGGCCCACCGGATCGGGATGACACGTCGCGGGTTCAGATCCCGCCCCGCGACCGCGGCGGCACGGCGTCGAATCACGGCCAGAATGCGAGTCGCGGAGCTTCGCGTCGGTCGTGCAGTGCAGGTCGCTGATCTGCGGCACTCGAATCGCCCGAGGGCCCACCTCCGCCATGCTGCCTGACCCGCGTCCGAACCGACAAGCGTCCCCTCATCGACGAGGGCGAGCGGGGGGCGGCCTCGGGCCTCGTTGCTACCTCGTTCGTTCGCCCCGTCGAGCCCGTTCTCCTCGTCGGGTCCAGGGCCCGAGCCGATCGCGGCCTTCGTCGAGGCCCCGGCCAGCGGGTACGGTCACCCGCCGTGCCGGCATCGACGCAGCCCTCGAACCCAGGGTCGAGCGGTGACGTGACGGCGCTCGCCGGCCAACCCGCTCGCACCCTCGCTCATCTCGTCCACGCGGGCGAGGTCGCGCCCCTCGAGGTGGTCGAGTCTGCTCTCGAGCAGATCGAGCGGTGCGACAGCCGCATCGGCGCGTTCCAAGTCGTACGCGCCGCGCGGGCCCGCGCCGAAGCGACCGCGCTCGCGGCGCGCGACGACCTCACCGAGCTGCCACTCGCGGGTGTACCCGTCGCGATCAAGGACACGCTGGCCGTCGCGGGCGAACCGACGCGGGTTGGCTCCCTCGCGACCTCGCCCGCGCCCGCGTCGGCCGACGACGAGCTCGTGCGTCGTGTCCGGGCCGCGGGCGCCATCGTGGCGGGGAAGACGCGAGTCCCCGAGCTGTGCGCGTGGGCGTGGACCGACAGCGCGTTCGGCATCACCCGCAACCCCTGGGACCTCGACCGCACGCCGGGCGGGTCCTCCGGCGGGAGCGCGGCGGCCGTCGCCGCGGCGATGGTCCCGATCGCTCACGGCAGCGACGGTGGCGGCTCCATCCGGATCCCTGCCGGCGCCTGCGGCTTGGTGGGCATCAAGCCGAGCGGCGGAATGATCCCCACGCCGCCGGGGCGCAGCGGCTGGAACGGGCTCTCGTCGGACGGGCCGCTGGCCACGACCGTCGACGACCTGTCGCTGCTCCTGGCGATCCTCGCCGACCGACCCGATCTGCGCGCCGCCCGGGCACCCGAGCGGACCTTGCGCATCGCCACCTCGGTGCGGCCGCCGTTCGGCGATGTCGATCCCGCGTACGCCGCCGCCGTCGAGGAAACCGGTCGGTTGCTGGCCGAAGCAGGGCACACGGTGACCACGGCGGATCCTCCCTACGACACCCGGACGCTCGCGGCGCTGGCCGCGCGCACCTTCGCAGGCGTGGCCGCGGACGCTGCCGGGATGGACCGGCTGCTCCTCGAACGCCGCTCCCGGACGACGATCGCTGCCGGCTCGGCAGCACGACGCCTCGGGCTCGTCCGCGACGCGGACCGCGACCGGTGGCGCTCGATCACCGCCGAGTTCTTCGGATCCCACGACGTCCTCGTGACGCCGACGCTCGGCGCGCTCCCGATTGCCGCCGAGGGGTGGTCGCGCCGCTCGTGGCTCGCGAACGTGCGGGCGGGACGATTCGCGACGTTCACGGGCGTGTGGAACCTCGCCTGCTGTCCGGCAGCCGCAGTCCCCGCGGGGCTGCACCCGGTCGGGATGCCGCTCTCCGTGCAGGTCGTCGCCCGGGAAGGCGGTGACGCGCTCGTGCTCGCCGTCGCGAAGCAGCTCGAGGCACTCAGGCCGTGGCCCCGCCACGCGCCGATCGTCCGACCCGGGGGTTCACTCGCGGCCTGAACGGTGGGTGCGATCGTTGGCTCGGATCAACGGCGAAGATCGGCGCTCGGTCGGCCCGCCGCCGCCGCGACCAGCGCGGGTCGTGAGTCGATGTCGAGCTTCTGGTAGACGTGCACGAGGTGGGTCTTCACCGTCGACACGCCCACCAGGAGCTGCTCTGCGATCTCGGCGTTGCTGAAGCCCTGCGCTGCGAGGTCGACGACGCGATTCTCGGCGGGCGTGAGGGCATCCCAGCCCGACGGGGTTGATGCAAGCCGCCCCAGTTCTCGGCGGCCGAAGCCAGGACGAGACCACCGACACGGACGCAGCCGCGAAGACAGGGGAGGCTTGAACCGCGAGCCCATCGGTTGCGACGAGCTCGGGAGTCCCTGGTGGTCCCTTGACTTCAAGGTAACTCGAACTTCTAGGTTCGGGGCATGAACCTCGAGCACGTGAACCTCGTCGTGACGAGCCCGGATCGCACCGCCGGTCTTCTCGAGCGCTTGTTCGATTGGCGCACACGCTGGAGCGGGCCGGCCATGCTGGACGGCGAGTGCGTCCACGTCGGGACGGATGACTCCTACATCTCGCTGTACACCCGGCCCGAGGTCGTCGACGAGCCGTACCACAACGGTTACGACCGTCCCGGCCTCGCGCATCTCGGAATCCTGGTCGATGATCTCGAGGAGATCGATCGGCGCGTCCGCGCAGAGGGGATCGAGACGTTCAGCCACGACGAGACCGAACCAGGCCGGCGCTTCTACTTCCTCGACTCCGACGGGATCTGCTACGAGGTGGCGTCGTACACCTGACCGAGGCATCCCGACGCGTGGCGGATCGCCGAGGTCGAAGCAGCGCTCACGTGAGCGCGACGCAGCCGGGCCGGCTCAGTCGAGCTCGCGGTGACCCGCCCGACGCTCGGCGACCGGACGTCGCGTGCCCGATGCCAGACTGAGCCCGTGGACGGGAGGCCGACGGGAACGGTGACGTTCCTGTTCACCGACGTGGAAGGGTCGACCCGGTTGTGGGAGGAGCAGCCGGCGGAGATGCAGCGGGCGTTGGAACGCCACGACGAGATCCTCCGCACCGCCATCGAGCGCCGCGACGGGTGCGTGTTCGCCACCACCGGCGACGGGTTCGCGGTCGCGTTCACGCGTGCTCGCGATGCGGTCGACGCCGCGGTGGAGGCGCAGCGGGCGCTCGCGACGGAGTCCTGGCCCACGAGACTCCCCGTGACGGTGCGCATGGGTCTGCACACCGGCGAGGCATCGGAGCGCGATGGTGACTACTTCGGACCCGTGCTGAACCGAGCGGCGCGCATCATGGCCGCCGGTCACGGCGGCCAGATCCTCGTCGGTGCGCCGACGGGCTCGCTGCTCGAAGCGGCCGAGCTCATCGATCTCGGTGAGCAGCGGCTGAAGGACTTGCCCGGAGCGGCGCGCGTGTTCCAGGTCCGCGCCGACGGCCTGGCGGCCGACTTCCCGGCGCTGCGGACGCTCGATGCGCGCCGGGGGAACCTGCCGGCTCGGAGCACGGCGCTCGTCGGTCGTGCGCGCGAGCTCGCCGAGGTCGTCGACCTGGTGCGCACCAACCGGTTGGTGACGCTGACCGGGGTCGGGGGCGTCGGCAAGACGCGCCTGGCCCTCGAGGTCGGCGCGGCGCTCACCGACGAGCTCCCCGATGGCGTGTGGCTCGTCGAGCTCGCTCCGGTGGGCGATGCGGCATCCGTGCCCGACGCCATCGCGACCGCCCTGGGGATCACCCCGCAGGCCGGCGTCCCCGTGACGCACGCGGTTGCCGAGGCCCTGTCCGGCCGGCGACTCCTGTTGCTGCTCGACAACTGTGAGCACGTCGTCGACGCCGCAGCGGAGGCGGCGGAGGTGATCCTCGCCCGGTCCGACACGGTCACGGTGCTCGCCACCTCGCGCGAGGGACTGCGTGCGGCCGGCGAGCAGGTGATGCCGGTGCCGCCCATGGCCCTCGATGGCGGCACCGAGTCGGCGGCCGTCGCTCTCTTCGTCGAGCGCGCGCGGGCGGCCAACCCGACCTTCGAGCTCGAGGACGGTGCGCCCGCCGAGGCGGTGACCGAGATCTGCCGCGGCCTCGACGGGCTCGCACTGGGGATCGAGCTGGCGGCGGCACGGATGCTCTCGTTGACGCCCGAGGACCTGCAGCGCCGTCTCCTCGCCGACCGGTTCCGCCTGCTGACCGGCTCGAGACGCCAACGGAGCCTGCGGGAGACAGTCGGGTGGTCGTACGAGCTCCTGGACGCGCAGGAGCGTTCCGTCCTGCTGCACGCATCCGTCTTCTCGGGCGGCTTCGGCCTCGACGCGCTCGCGGAGGTCATGGATGCCCCCGACACGGTCGACGTGCTCGATCGCCTGGAATCGCTGACTCGCAAGTCATTGGTCTCGACGAACCGCGCCACCGGACACCTCCGGTACGGCCTCCTCGAGACGATCCGCCAGTTCGCCGAGGAAGAGCTCTCGCAGCTCGGCATCCTCGACGACGCGCGCGACCGGCACGCGGCCTACTTCGCGAAGGAGGTGACGAAGCGCTGGGACCGGTGGAACGGCCCCGGGTTCCGCGACGCAGTCGATTGGGTGGAGATCGAGTTCGCGAACCTGCGCGCCGCCTTCCGCTGGAGCGCGGCGCGCAACGACGTCGAGCCCGCCGCCGACATCGCCGCGCACACTGCGATGATCGGCGTCTCGACCGAGCTCTTCGAGGCCGTCGGCTGGGTCGAGGACGTCATCGACGCGGCGGCGGCCGCCGACGTGCGTCGACTGCCGCGGGTGTACACCGCGGCCGGGTACAGCTGCTTCACCGGAAGTCCCGGTCACGCCGTCGCCCACGCGCAGACCGCGGCACGCCTGGAGACGGACGCGCGCTACGAGCCCTTCGAGCCCGGCTGGGCAAGCTTCATCGAGGCGCTCGCCCAGGTGTACTGCGGACACCTCGACCGTTACCTGGAGCTCACCGAGCGCGTCGCCGCCCTGCCCGGGTCTGCGCGCGCCTACGGCATGCCGGGGCTCGTCGACGGTCTCCAGGCGACGGGACGAGTCGACGAAGCAATGGATCTCGTCGAGGAGGCCGTCGACGCAGCGCGCGCGCAGGGGAACCCGTGGTTGATCGCGTACGCGCTCTGGGTGCGCGGATCGGTGTACGCGCGCGTGGACGCTGCCCGCGCGCTCACGGCTTGGCGGGAGGGTCTCGACTACGTCCGCCAGCACCGGGTCCACTTCTTCGAGGGGTTCATCGCGCGCGACGCCGCGCTGCTCAAGCTGGTCGACGCCGATCCCGAGGAGTCGCTCGCTCTGTTCGAAGCCTCCATCGACTCGTTTCGTCGATCCGGCAACGTCGCCCAGCTCACGATCACCCTGGGCAGCGTGACGTCGCTGTTCGAGCGCATCGACTCCCCGGAGGCAGCGGGAACGCTCTACGGAGCGATCACCAGCCTCGGCGGCGACCACCACGTACCCGACCTGCCCGAGCTCGCGGGCCGCATCGTGTCGAAGCTGGGCTCGGACCGCTTCGACGAGTGCACGTCCGATGGGGCGACCATGGACCTCGCCACGGCAGCGCACTACGCGCAAGAACAGATCCAGCTCGCGCGCGCGCAGCTGGCGACGCGAGCGACCGGTTCCGGTCGACCGGGCGCCCTCAGCCGCCGTGAGGTCGAGGTGCTACGCCTGGTCGCCGAAGGACTCACCACACGCGAGATCGCCGACCGGCTCTACATCTCCCCCAAGACCGCCGATCACCACATTCAGCACATCTACACGAAGATCGACGTGTCCAACCGGGCGGCAGCGACGCTCTGGGCGTTCCAGCACGAGGTCGTTGCCTGACCGCTCACGACGCGTCGAAATGGGGAGACCTCCCGATGCGATGCCCTCTCCGGGGTCCGTACGGTCGACAAGACCGCGACCTGAGCTCGCGGCCTTGTCGCAGGACCGCGACGGCACGTTCCGCAGAGGAGGAGCACCATGATCCTGGCAACGACGAAGGTCGAGGACTTCGACCGTTTCGTGAATGTCTTCTCGACCAAGGGCGCTGAGAAGCGAAAGCTGCACGGCTCCAAGGGCTCGACGGTCTTTCGCGATCCCAGTGAGGACGACCGGGTCTGGGTCCTGTTCGACTGGGACGCCGAGGGCTGGCAGAGCTTCGTCTCCGATCCCGAGGTCCCGGCGATCCTCCAGGAGGCCGGACACGTCGGCCGGCCGGAAGCGGCAGAGCTCGGCGGCCAGTACGACGCGTAGCTGCTGACCATCACAGCTCGGGTGCGGTCGGGGGGGGGGCGGCGGGGGGGGGCCCCGCGCCGCGGGGCCCCCGCCGGGGGGGGGGGGGGAATGGGGGGGGCTCGCCCAGG
>CAZHKE010000054.1:0-3304 GCA_964532485.1 uncultured Bifidobacteriaceae bacterium | reverse complement strand
GCGCCAATTACTCCGGTTCGCTCCTCACCACACCCGCTGGGGGGGGGTGGGGCCCCGCCCCCGGGTCCGCCCCCCGACTCGCGTCCGCCCACGACGGGGTTGGAGCAGAAATGGGGAGACCTCCCGATGCCCGGGCGCTCGAATCGGCGCACGATCGGAATCCAGCCCGGGCACACCGGTGCCCGGGAGAACGACAGAGGAGCATCGCACCATGAGCATCCCCGCAACCGAAGCGCCCGCCTACCAGAAGTACGTCCTGCGCTGGGAGGAACGTCCCGGAGCCGGGCCGTCCGAGTACGAGGCCGCCCAGTCGCGCATCCTCGAGGTGTTCGGCGAGTGGGACCAGCCTGAGGGCATCACGTTCCACCAGTTCGTGGTGCGCGTCGGCGACTGGGGTGGGTACGCGGTCATCGAGACCGACAACCTCGCCGACATCCACGCGCTGACCACCGCCCTGGCTGCGTTCACGTTCCGGCTCGAGCCGGTGGTCGACGTGATGGACGCCGTGGCGATCGAGCTCCAGGCCATGGCCTGGCGCGAGACCGTCCGCTGAGCGAGGCGCGCCGGCCGACGCGCGGTCGCGTCCTCGACCGCGCGTCGGCTGCGACACGTCCGGTTGCCCTGCGCCTGATCTGCTGCTTCAATCGCTCCACCGAGAGAGGGAGCAGTCATGGCCGACAAGGAAGAGATCGTCCGAGGGGGCTACCGGGCGTTCGGCGAGGGCGACATGGACCACTTCCGGTCGATCTACACGCCCGACGTCGTGCAGCAGCAGCCCGGCAACAACCCGACCTCCGGCGAGTACCAGGGGATCGACAACGTCCTCGGGCTCTACGGGAAGCTGTTCGAGCTGTCGGGCGGCACGTTCTCGGCCGAGCTCAAGAGCGTGAAGACCGAGGGCGACAAGGTCGTCACCGTCCACCATGCGACGGCCGCGCGTGAGGGCAAGACCCTCGACATCGACGAGTCGATCGCGTTCGCGTTCTCGGGCGACCAGATCAGTCGGCTCGACCTGACGACCTCGGACGAGGCCGCCGAGGACGCCTTCTGGGGGTAGTTCCTAGAGCCGTGCGACCCCGGGGTAAGAAGTGTCGTAGCGCTCGGCGCGGAAGAGTCGCCACGGCTCCGACTCGAAGCCGGCGGCGCTGACCCCCCGGTCGTGGGGATCACCGTTGAAGAGTGGGTTCACGTAGTCCCAGACGACACGCCGCCTCGGCGTCACCTCGAACTCGCGGCCGTGCGGGCCGTCGGTGATCAGCGTGTTGCCGTTCCGGAGCCGTTGAGCACCCGAGGTGTTGAAACCGAAGAACCGCTCGCCGGTCGAGTTGCCGTACACGCGGGCCGACGTCGCGGCGAACGCGGCGTCGAGCGCGCGCTGGTACCGGCGACCGTCGAGCGCGGGGGTGATCTGCTCCACGCTCGACCACTCGCGGATCTCCTTCTGGCCGTTGCTGAACACCAGGATCGACCCCGCGCCCGGGTAGCCGTCCGGAATCCACTGAGCGTCGTGCTGGGCGAACAGCCGTTGATCGCTCACGTCTCCACGGTGGTACGCGGCGGGGTTGCCATACCGGAAGAGCAGATCTCCCGCCGGGCCGCGCGCCTCCTCGGTCGTGGTCGCATGGTCGATGATCCAGATCTCGCTGAACTGCCGCACGCTCACGACGATCTGATCGAGGTCGGCGTTGTAGTCGACGGAGTTCGTGTGGTTCCAGTCCTTGCCGCCGTGCCCTCCGAGGGTGAAGTTCACGTCGATGCGCTCCGGGTGCTCGGCCACGGTCCCGTAGTTCGCCTTGCTCGGGTCGTGGTCCTGGATCAGGTGGTCGAAGACGTGCCATTCCCACACGATGTCGTTCGTGTGCGGGTCGACCTCGACGACCGTGTCGGGCCACAGCTCACCGTCGCTGAGCAGCGCGGGTCTGCGTCCTGCGGCGATCGCCTCTCGGGCGGTCTTGTGCTCCCAGGCGATGAGGAGCACGTTGCCGTTGGGGAGCGGCTCGATGTCATGGTGCTGGCGGTGCTCGGGAGTGTTGTAGTCGAAGCGCCACTCCGGTGTGCCGTCCCAAGCGAGGCGTTCGATGCGACCGCCGCCGCCCTTCCCGCGCAGGAAGCGGTTGTCGACATCGTGGTCGCCGGCACGGAGCAGGTCACCGGTCGCCAAGAGGTACTGCATGTTCCCCGGGGGCTCGCGGTGACGCCAACGGTGCACGACCTCGCCGTCGAGGCTCACCAGCACCGTCTCGCTACGCCCCTCGGGCGCGAAGAGTGTGTACCCGTCGGCGGCGCCGGCGCGGTGCGTCCGCAGTCCGAGGCCTCGTTCGTGGTGGGCCGTCGCCGGCCCACTCCCGGAGACCACGCCGACCACGAGGCCGAGGATGGCCGCGATGGCGAGTCGGTGAGGGCGGACCATGCGGGCCGATGATGCGCGGTCCGACCCACGTCGTGTCAAGCGCGGCACACGGTCCACAAGCCCCCCGACGTCGAGCGTGCGGCGCTGTCGCGTCTGTGTCTCTGGTGTACTTGCCTCTTGCCGGCCAGTTGGAGAGCCCGGGGGTGAGGTGTGGCTGAGCTGCCGACGCCGATCGTGAACGGGGGCTTGGCCGGGGTCCTGATGGACCACCCGTTCCCTGACGACGAGCCGCTCTTGCACTCGGCCGACGAGTCGATCACGGCCGGTGCGGCACGCGCGGCGGCCCGATCCGTCATGCAGTCGTTGCGGGAGGTCGGGGTTCAGCCGCACCAGGGCGTCGGCGTCGTGCTGCCGAACGACCCGCGCGCCATCGTCACGATGGTCGGCGTGTGGCTGGCCGGGGCGGTCTTCGTTCCTGTGAACAATCGGTATCCCGACGCCGAGGTCGAGCGCGTCCTCGACGCGACTCGGCCGGCCGCGGTCGTCGACGAGGCGGGGATCCGCGTCCGCGGTGACGCCCGCACCTTCTCCGACGACGACGCGGTCGTGATCTGGACCTCCGGGACGACCGGTGCGCCGAAACCGATCACCCACACGCACACCTCGTACCTCGAGATGATCGACCGAGTGCTCGCGCCGCTGCGCGGACGTGGAGCGCCCGCGGCGGACCGGCGCCCGACACCGAATCTCGTCCCGGTCGGCCTGGCGCTGAACGCCGGCATCTACAACGCCGCGTTCGGACTGCGCGCCGGTGCCGCAGTGGTGGTGATGGACGCGTTCACCACCGAGGCCTTCGCCGAGCTCGTGAAGCGGTTCGGGATCCGCTCCACCGTTCTGCCGCCGGCCGCGATCGCGATGCTCAACGACGACGAGAGGATCGTCGACCTCGAGCCG
>CAZHKE010000053.1:0-20403 GCA_964532485.1 uncultured Bifidobacteriaceae bacterium | reverse complement strand
TGACTGGGGCGGTCGCCTCCTAAAGAGTAACGGAGGCGCCCAAAGGTTCCCTCAGCCTGGTTGGCCATCAGGCGTCGAGTGCAAAGGCACAAGGGAGCTTGACTGCGAGACCTACAAGTCGAGCAGGTGCGAAAGCAGGGCTTAGTGACCCGGCTATGGCATGTGGAAGCGTAGTCGATTAACGGATAAAAGGTACCCCGGGGATAACAGGCTTATCTTGCCCAAGAGTCCACATCGACGGCAAGGTTTGGCACCTCGATGTCGGCTCGTCGCATCCTGGGGGTGAAGCATCTCCCAAGGGTTGGGCTGTTCGCCCATTAAAGCGGTACGCGAGCTGGGTTTAGAACGTCGCGAGACAGTTCGGTCCCTATCCTCTGTGGGCGTAGGAGATTTGAGGGGAGCTGTCCCTAGTACGAGAGGACCGGGACGGACGCAGCTCTCGTGTGCCAGTTGTCCTGCCAAGGGCACGGCTGGTTGGCGACCTGCGGAATGGATAAGCGCTGAAGGCATCTAAGCGCGAAGCCGGCCCCGAGATGAGATCTCCCACCGGATCAACCGGGTAAGGCCCCTGGTAGACGACCAGGTTGATAGGCCGGAGGTGCACGCACGGTGACGTGTTCAGCCGACCGGTACTAATCGGCCGAGGGCTTGGGATCTTCTTGCTCTCCTGCCGCTTCGGCGGCAGGGCTCGTGCTCGCTCTTGGGTTCTCGGAGGACGGTTGACAACCGATTTCCGGTGGCCATGGCGGCGGGGAAACACCCGTTCCCATTCCGAACACGGCAGTGAAGACCGCCAGCGCCGATGGTACTTGGGGGTTCCCCCCCTGGGAGAGTAGGTCGCCGCCGGATCTTCTCTGCCGGAGCGATCTGGCCGAAGCGCCTCGCAGCAGCCACTGCGCGAGGCGCTTCGTTCGCGTCCGGGCCCGGATCGGCGGCCGGCCGCGCAGACGCTGGGAACGCGGACGGGCCGCATACGCTCGGCGGCATGGCCGCGCGTGGACAGGACGACCGCCGCGGGCGAAGCGGGGGCGGCCGAGGCGCCGGCAAGGGCCGCGCCCCACGCACGGGCCGGGCGACCGGCAAGGGACGGTCACGCCGAGAGCCGACGACACGGCGCGAAGGTGGCTTCGGGCCCCACGGAGCGCCTCGGGAGCCGACCCGCGAGCGCCGGCCCGACGTCGAGGCGCGCGAGCGCAAGCCCGCGCCCCTTCGGGTCAAGGGAGCGCGGCGCGACACGACGACCGCGGCCGCGCGCGAGCGGTCCCGGCCCGCGGAGCGCAGCATCATCCGTCGGCGCAAGCGGGCGCCCGGCGACGTCGAGACGGAGATCCTGCGCCTCGGCGGCAAGCGGGGACCGTACCTGCTGGGTCAGCTGATGGACGCCGCCGACGCGTACGCCCACGACCGCGACCGAGAGGCGCTGCGCATCGTGCGCCCGCTCACCGTGGCGCTGCCCGACTCGCCGAGCGTGCACGAGCTCAGCGGCCTCGCCCACTACCGGCTCGGCAACTACCGCGCTGCCGCGAAGGAGCTCGATCGGTTCGTCGAGCTGACCGACTCCGTCGAGCAGCACCCGGTGCTGATGGACTGCGCCCGAGCCCAGAAGCGCTGGCGGCGCGTCGACGACCTGTGGGGCGAGCTCGCCGCGGCGTCGCCCGCTCCGGAGCTGGTGACCGAGGGGCGCATCGTCGCGGCGGGCGCGCTCGCCGACCGCGGGCGCCTGCCCGACGCGATCGCGCTGCTCGCCAAGAAGGCCGGTGCGGTGAAGCGGCCTCGCGACGACCACCTCCGCCTGTGGTACGCGCTCGCCGACCTCGAGGAGCGAGCGGGCAACAACGCCCGCGCCCGCGGGCTCTTCGACCGCATCCACGCCCACGACCCCGACTTCGCCGACGTCGCGTCGCGGCGCCGGTCGATCGGTGTCGCATAGCCGCGGACTCGCCCGTGGGCTCCGTCCGACGGGCACGAGCAGCCGGGTGAGCGACGCAATGGAGGCGTCGCACCCACGTCCTACGCTTCACCGAGCTCCCAGTCGCTTCCCCCGACGAGTGCCGGCCGACGCGCCGGCGTCCGGGGGAGGACCGACGATGCCCCGCAACACCACCAGCGCGACCGCACGCACGGGACGCGCGAGGAGCGCCCCGCCCCAGACCGACGAGACGGGGACCGTCAACCTCGTCGTCCTCCGGGGCGTCGCGTCCGTGCCCGCCGAGCACCGCACGCTGCGGTCCGGGCGACGACTCGCGACGCTCGCGGTCCGGGTCCCCGGCCCACCCGACCCCACCGCGGCGAAGGAAGGCCGGCAACCGGCGACGTCGGTCCCGGTCGCGATGTGGGACCCGCCCGCGTGGATCGACGCGGTCGACGTCGACGACCCGCTCGTCGTGGTCGGGCACCTGCACCGACGCTTCTACCGGACCGACGGCGGCACGGGCGCGCGCGTCGAGGTCGTCGCATCGCTGATCGGGCGCGGCCGCGACCGGCGGCGCGTCGAGGCCGCGGAGCGGCGCGCACTCGCCGCGCTCGAAGGCCTCGAGTGACGACACGAGCCGCCGGCGAAGCGCGCGACGGGGGCGGTGCGGGGTGCGCGCGCGGCCGACCCTATGATTGGGGGGCAGCCTGGAGAGGGGACGCGTGACCACCGAAGCAGCGACGCTCAAGCCCGAGCAGCTCGACCGGGTGGTCATCCGTTTCGCCGGCGACTCGGGTGACGGCATGCAGCTCACCGGGGACCGCTTCACCGACGTCAGCGCTGCGTTCGGCAACGACCTCGCGACCTTGCCCAACTACCCGGCGGAGATCCGCGCTCCCCAGGGCACGATCGCCGGTGTCTCGTCGTTCCAGGTCCACATCTCGGACCACGACATCCTCACTCCGGGCGACATGCCGAACGTGCTCATCGCCATGAACCCGGCCGCGCTGAAGGCGAACGTCAGCGACCTCGCGCCCGGCGGCACGCTCCTCGTCAACTCCGACACGTTCGAGGAGCGCAACCTCACGAAGGCCGGCTACCAGGCCAGCCCGCTCGAGGACACCACCCTGGGCGCCTTCCGCGTCATCCAGGTGCCGATGACGTCCATGACGCTCGAGGCGACCAAGGAGCTCGGCGTGAAGCCGCGTGACGCCGAGCGGTCGAAGAACTTCTTCGCGCTCGGACTGATCTCGTGGATGTACACGCGGCCGGTCGAACCGACGGTGGAGTGGATCGAGACGAAGTTCGCCAGCCGCGAGATGGTCAAGGCGGCGAACCTCGCGGCGTTCAAGGCCGGCTACAACTTCGGCGAGACGGCCGAGCTGTTCGACCACCCCTACGAGATCGCACCGGCGCGCCTCGAGCCCGGCCGGTACCGCAACATCACCGGCAACCTCGCCGTGTCCTACGGTCTCCTCGCCGCCTCGCAGTCGGCCAAGCTGCCGATCGTCTACGCCTCGTACCCGATCACGCCCGCGTCCGACATCCTCCACGAGCTCAGCCGCCACAAGAACTTCGGCGTCCGCACCCTCCAGGCCGAGGACGAGATCGCAGCCATCGGGGTCGCGATCGGCGCTGCGTTCTCCGGCCATCTCGGCATCACCGCGACGAGCGGCCCCGGCGTCGACCTCAAGTCCGAGGCCCTCGGGCTCGCGGTGAGCCTCGAGCTCCCGCTCGTCGTCATCGACGTGCAGCGCGGCGGCCCGTCCACGGGGTTGCCGACGAAGACCGAGCAGGCCGACCTGATGCTCGCGATGTACGGCCGCCACGGCGAGGCCCCGCTGCCGATCGTGGCCGCGCGCTCCGCGAGTCACTGCTTCGATGCGGCGTTCGAGGCGGTACGCATCGCGCTCAAGTACCGCACGCCTGTCATCCTCCTCACCGACGGCTACCTGGCGAACGGCGCCGAGCCCTGGCTGCTCCCCGACCTCGCCTCGCTGCCCGACATCTCGGTGGAGCTCGCGTCCGCGCCGAACCACACCAACGAGGACGGCACCGAGGTCTTCTGGCCCTTCCTGCGCGACCCCGAGACCCTCGCTCGCCCGTGGGCGATCCCCGGGACTCCGGGCCTCCAGCACCGCATCGGCGGCATCGAGAAGGAAGACGGCACCGGCAACGTCAACTACGACCCCGAGAACCACGAGCACATGGTGCGCACGCGCGCCGAGAAGATCGCACGCATCGCCCACGACATCCCCGAGGTCGAGGTCGACGACGCCGACGGCGCGGAGCTCTTGGTCCTCACATGGGGGAGCACGTGGGGTGTCGCGCAGCAGGCACTGCAGCAGGTGCGCGAGCGGGGCATGAGCGTCGCGCATGCTCACCTCGTGCACCTCAGCCCGTTCCCGGCGAACCTCGGTGACGTGTTGGACCGGTACGACCGCGTCCTCGTCCCCGAGATGAACCTCGGACAGCTGTCGCGGCTGATTCGCGCCGAGTACCTCGTCGACGCCCGCAGCCTCGCGAAGGTGCAGGGCCTGCCGTTCCGCGCTGCCGAGGTCGAGTCCGCCATCGAGGAGCTCGTCAAGTGAGAGCGGTATCCCAGTGAGCGAAGCGGTCACCATGACCCGGAAGGACTTCCAGACCGACCAGGAGGTCCGGTGGTGTCCCGGGTGCGGCGACTACTCGATCCTCGCCGCGATGCAGCTGCTGTTCGCCGACCTCAACGTGAACCCGGAGAACCTCGTCTTCATCTCGGGGATCGGTTGCGCAGCACGCTTCCCCTACTACATGAACGTCTACGGCCTGCATGGCATCCACGGACGTGCCCCGGCCATCGCCACCGGCGTCGCGCTGGCCCGCCCCGACCTCGACGTCTGGGTCATCGGCGGCGACGGCGACGCGCTGTCGATCGGCGGCAACCACCTCATCCACGCGCTGCGCCGCAACGTCGACCTCAACATCGTGATGTTCAACAACCAGATCTACGGCCTCACCAAGGGCCAGTACTCGCCGACCAGCGAGGTCGGGAAGGTCACGAAGTCGTCACCGTTCGGTTCGCTCGCCACACCGTTCAACCCGCTGTCGGTCGCGCTCGGTGCAGAGGCCACGTTCGTCGCCCGCACGCACGACATGGACCGCACGTCGATGATGGACGTGATGCGCCGCGCCCACGAGCACAAGGGAGCGGCCTTCATCGAGATCTACCAGAACTGCAACGTCTTCAACGACGGAGCGTTCGAAGCAGTCACCGCGAAGACCGCGCGCGAGGAGATGATCATCGAGCTGCGCCACGGCGAGGCGATTCGCTTCGGCGCCGACCTCGCCCGCGGCGTCGTCCTCAACGAGTTCGGAGAGTGCGAGATCGTCGACGCGGCCGGCAACGAGGACCGGCTCGTCGTCCACGACGAGCATCGCAGCGACCCGAGCCTCGCGTTCGCGCTGTCGCGGCTCGCGACCGGTCCGACGATGCCGACGCCGATCGGCGTGCTGCGCGACGTGCAGCGCCCGACGTACGAGGCCGCCGTGCAGCAGCAGCTCGCCGCGGCGTCCGAGCGTGACGGTCCCGGCGACCTGCAGGCGGTCATCGCCTCGGGTGCCACCTGGGAGGTTGCCTAGCCCGGTTGCGGCGACCGATCAGTCGTCGAGGCAGCGCATGACCATGCCCGTGCGCGGCTTCGGTGCGAAGTAGGTCGTCTTCTCGGGCATCAGCACGTGCTCGGCCGCTGCGGCTCGTATCTCGCCGACCTCGACGCCGCGGAGCAGCACCGCGGCCTCGTCGTCACCGAGCATCTCCACGGCGGTTCCGCTGCGGTAACGAAGCGCCGCGTCACCGAGGTGCGGGCGGATCGCCACGTCGAAGCGGGCCGAGTCGACCCCGTGCAGGCACTCGGGCGTGGCCGCCAGGGCATCCTCGAGCGCGTCGACCTTCGGGTCGAGCACGGCCACACCGTCAGCGTCGACGAGCCCCATCGAGCCGGTCGTCGCCATCTCGGCCAGCACCGCGCCGATGGAGTCGGGCGTCGCGGGGCCCGCGTCACGCACGGCGAACGTGCTCGCGAGTCGCCGGCGCAGATCTGCCGGTGGCCCCTCGACGATCCGGTGGAACGGTCGGACGTCGAGCTGTGCGTCGTCCAGCTCGACGGCGAGACACATGATCGCGTCGGCGCCCGGACTGTCCCCCAGCTCGCGGCGGTAGCTGCAGGCGGTCTCGAACCGGTGATGCCCGTCCGCGAGCACGGCGTCGGCGCCGACCAGCAGCGCCCGCAACGCCGCAGTGCGCTCGGGGTCGTCGATGATGCCGAGCTCGTGACGCACACCTTGGGGATCCAGCGCCGTCTCGACCACCTCGAAGGGCTCGAGCAGGTCGGTGAGCCCGATCGCCAGGCTCAGCACCCAGATGGGGTCGAGGTTGGCCCTCGTCGCCTGCAGCAGCGCGAGTCGGTCGCTGCGCGCCTTCGGGAGCGTGCGCTCGTGCGGCAGGACACCGCCGCCAGGCCCGTCGTCGGGCAACGCGAGCGCGCCGATCACCCCGACCGTCGTGTGTGCCGGCCCCTGGGCCCGTGGAGCGATCATCCGGTACGGGTACAGCGCCGGATGGGCATCGGCGCGCACGACGTCGTCGGCACGCCACGCGGCCAGCGTCTGTGCGGCAGTCGAGTACGCGTCGAGCGCGACGGTGGCACGCGGAAGGATCAGTCGCACGGAGTTGTGCTCGTCGGTCCGCTCGAGCGCGGCGTGCTCGTCGGCGTCGATCACGTCGTAGGGTGGCGCGGTCACGAGGCTCAGGTCAGGCCCGCGCGTGTAGCGCAGGCCGCGAAATGGTGCGAGATCCGGCACGGGCGCGATCGCCTTCGTCGGGGGCGCGCCGATCATCGCATACGCCCCTGCGCCAGCAGAGAAACGACCCGTGACGCGAGGAACCGAGGCGACCACCACCGCCGGCACCGCACCGCGACGACATGAGGAGAGCATGACCGACGAGCCCGGAGCTCACGCCTACGGCGCGTTCCAGGACGGCCTGCGCCTACTCGACTCGGGCGACGCGCATGCCGCGGCGGTGGCGCTCGAGCGCGCCCGCGACCTCGAGCCGGAGCAGGGCTCCATCCGGGAGGCTCTCGCCCGGGCGTACTTCCGCTGCGGCCGCCACGGCCACGCCGCAACCGAGTTCGAGCGCGCCGTCGAGCTCGATCCGGTCAACGACTACGCCCACTTCGGCCTGGGACTCAGCCTGCTCCGGGTCGGCGACCGTGACGGCGCCCGACGACATCTCAAGCTCGCCGTCGCGATGCGCCCGCGCGACGAGTACCGCGAGGTGCTCGCGGAGGTCGAGGACGCCCCGTGACGGCGCCCGTCATCTGCTGCGACCTCGACGGGGTGCTGTGGCGTGGCGACGACGTCATCCCCGGCGCGGCCGAGGGGGTTGCCGCGCTGCGCCGTGCGGAGCTGCGCGTCGGCTTCGTGTCGAACAACTCGGGGAACGCCGTCGGCGACGTCGTTGCCAAGCTTGCTCGCGCGGGCGTCACTGCTGAGCCCGACGACGTGCTCACGAGCGCGCAGGCGGCTGCGAGCCTGCTCGCACGCTCGCTGCCACCGGGCTCACGCGTCTTCGTGTGCGCGGGCCCCGGTGTCACCGAGGCACTCGAGGCGGCCGGCCTCACCCCGGTCCGCGAGGATCCCGCCGCCGCGGTCGTGGTCGGCTTCCACCGCGACTTCGACTACGAGGAGCTCGACCGGGCGGCGCGCGCGGTGCATGGGGGCGCGCGCCTCATCGCGACGAACCTCGACGCGACGTATCCGATCCCGGGCGGCCTGATGCCCGGCTCGGGAGCGCTCACCGCGGCCGTCGCGACTGCGTCGGGCGTCGAGCCGGAGGTCGCCGGCAAGCCGGCCCCCGCGACCGTCGCGCTCGTGCGGGAACGCTGGGGGGAGGTCGGGGTGGTGGTCGGTGATCGCCCGTCGTCGGACGGAGCGCTCGCCGACGCCCTGGGGTGGCCCTTCGCACTGGTGCTCTCGGGAGTCACCGCGTCCCCCGCGCCGCCCGGCGGGGAGCCGATCCCTGATCCCGCGCCACCCTTCGTCGCGGCCGACCTCGGCGCGCTGGCGCCCGCGCTGGTGGCGGCGCTGGCGCAGCCCGCCACCGAGCGCTGAGCCCGGATCTGGCGGGACGCTGGCGGTCGGGACCGGCACGCGTATCCTGCGAGTGCCCCCCAGGAGCCGGGCGGCTGTGCTGTCCGGCGACGGCGGAGACCGAGCTCGGCGAGGTCTCCAACGATGCAGGAGCCTCGTGACGTCGACCCGACCCCGCACCCGCCGGCGCCTCGACGCCGAGCTGGTTCGACGCGGGTTGGCCGAGAGCCGGGGTCGAGCCGCCGAGCTGGTCGCGAACGGACGCGTCCTCGCCGGTGGCGCGCCCGCGACGAGTCCCGCACGCCGGGTCGCGCTCGACGAGCCCCTGGCGGTGATGGGACCGCCGCGCCGGTTCGTGTCGCGCGGAGGGGAGAAGCTCGACGTCGCGATCGAGCGGTTCGGCGTCGATTTCGCCGATCATCGCGTCCTCGACGCGGGGGCGTCCACGGGTGGGTTCACGGACTGCCTGCTTCAGCGCGGTGCCGCGCACGTCGTCGCGGTCGACGTCGGTCGCGGCCAGCTCGCGTGGAAGCTGCGCGAAGACAGCCGCGTGTCGGTCCTCGACCGCACGAACGTGCGCGCGCTGGAGGCGCCTGCGCTCGGCGGGCCGGTCGCGCGGGCGGTCGTCGATCTGTCCTTCATCTCGCTGCTCACCGTCGCGCCCGCGCTGGCCCGTTGCACGAGACCCGACGCCGTGCTCATCGCCCTCGTCAAGCCGCAGTTCGAAGCCGGCCGGGCCCGCGTCGGCAAGGGTGGGATCGTGCGCGATCCCGCGGTCCATCGCGAGGTGCTCGTCGAGGTCGCACGCGGCTTGGGCGACGCCGGCCTCTCGGTCACCGCCGCGATCGCGTCACCCATCACCGGGCGCGACGGGAACCGCGAGTTCCTCGTGCACATCGAGCGCGGCGCACGGCCCGTCGAGCCCGACGAGCTCGCAACGGTCGTCGACGATCGGAAGCCCGCGTGAGCATCGAAGCCCTGCGGGTCGTCGGCATCGTCCCGCATCGTGACCGGCCGCTCGCTCACGAGCTGGGGCGAGGCGCGGCAGTGTGGCTGCGCGAGCGTGGCCTCGAGGTACGGGTTCCGCTCGGCGACGCGGGACCGGCGGGCCTCGACGAGTTCGCCGTCGAGCCCGAGGCGTTCCCGGTCGGCCTCGACCTGGCGATCTCGCTCGGCGGCGACGGCACGATGCTGAGAACCGTCGACCTGGTCTACGAGGGCGGCGCGGCCGTGCTCGGCGTCAACGTCGGGCAGCTCGGCTACCTCACCGAGGTCGAGCCGAGCGAGATGGACGACGCGCTCGCTCGCCTCGTGGCAGGCGACTACGAGGTCGACGAGCGGATGGTGCTCGAGGTGGTGGTCACCTCGCGCGGCGCCGCGGCGGGGCGCTGGTGGGGGCTCAACGAGGCGGTCATCGAGAAGGACCAGCCCGGTCGGCTCGTCCGCCTGGCGGTCGCGATCAACCGCGCGTACTTCACGACCTATGCCGCCGACGGTGTGATCATCGCCACGCCGACGGGCTCTACCGCGTACTCCTTCTCGGCTCGGGGACCGATCGTGTCGCCGGGTCATCGCTGCCTGCTGTTGACACCGGTCTCGCCGCACATGCTCTTCGACCGGTCGCTCGTGCTCGGAGCGGACGAGGAGCTCGCGTTCGAGGTCACCGACGGTCGGCAGGTCGTGCTGACGCTCGACGGTCGTGAGCTGGGGACGCTCGACCCCGGCGACGTCGTGACATGCACGGGTGGCCCGAAGTCCGCCCGCGTCGTGACGTTCGGGCTCCGTGACTTCCACCAGCTGCTCAAGGCCAAGTTCGGCCTCGCCGATCGCTGACGATGTTGCGCGAGCTGCACGTCACCGATCTCGGCATCGTCGACGACGCCACGATCCTCCTCGACGACGGCATGACCGCGATCACGGGCGAGACCGGCGCGGGCAAGACGCTGCTGGTCGAGGCGCTCGAGCTCTTGGTCGGTGAGCGCGCAACGGCAACCCTCGTCCGTAGCGGAGCCTCGGAGGCGCGCGTCGAAGGCCGGTTCGTCGACGAGGCCGGCGACGAGGTCGTGCTCGCTCGGATCGTCCCCGAGGACGGGCGCTCGCGTGCCTACGTGAACGGTCGGCTCGCCACCGTTGCCGAGCTCTCGGAGGTCGGTGCCACGCTCGTCGACCTGCACGGTCAGCACTCCCACCAGTCGCTCCTCTCGCCCGCCGTGCAGCGCGCCGCGCTCGACCGGTTCGCGGGCCCACCGGCGCTCGACGCGCTCGCGGAGCTCCGTGCCGCGCGCACGGAGACGAAGCGGCTCGAGGCAGAGCTCGGGGCGCTCGGTGGCGACGCACGAGCGCGGGCGCGTGAGATCGACCTCCTGCGCTTCCAGATCGACGAGATCGCCGACGCGGCGATCCTCGACGCCGGGGAGGACGTCACCCTCGAGGCCGAGGAGATGCTCCTCGGCGACGCCGCCGCGCACCGCGAGGCCCTCACGGCGGCGTTCACGGCGCTCGACGACGATGCGCTCGACGCGGTCGGAGTCGCCGTCGGTGCGCTCACCAACCGCGCGCCGTTCACCGAGCTGCTCGAACGGCTGCGTGTCGTGCAGGCGGAGCTCGCCGACCTCGAGCGCGAGCTCAGGCTTGCCGTCGAGGGCGTGAGCGACGACCCGCAGGAGCTGGAGCGCGTGCGAGCACGGCGCCGGCTGCTCCGCGAGCTCACTCGCAAGTACGGGGACACGCTGGCCGACGTGCTTGCGTACGCGCGCACCTCGAGCGAGCGGCTGCAGGAGCTCGAGAGCTCCGAGGCCCGCGCGGCGGAGCTGGAGGGAGAGCGAGCAGCCGCGCAGGTGCGCGTGGAGCGCGCGGCCACGATCCTCTCAGAAGAGCGGCGGAAGGCCGCGCCGGCCCTGGCGACCGCAGTGACCGAGCACCTCGCGGACCTCGCGATGCCGTCGGCGCGCGTCGAGGTCGTGGTCGAGCCGGGTCCGGTCACCGACGACGGCGCCGACGACGTCGCCTATCTGTTGGCTGCCAACCCCGGCGAGCCGGCGCGCGCCCTCGCCCGCGCCGCGTCCGGCGGCGAGCTTGCTCGCGCGATGCTGGCGCTGCGCCTCGTTCTCACCGAGGCGCCCCCGACCCTGGTCTTCGACGAGGTCGACGCCGGCATCGGCGGGGAGGCGGGCACCGCCGTCGGCCGCCTCCTCGGCGACCTCGGGGCTCGGCACCAGGTGCTGTGCGTCACGCACCTCGCCCAGGTCGCGGCCCACGCGGATGCGCAGATCGTCGTCGAGAAGCGAGAGGAGAGCGGGCGAACGGTGGCCAGCGTGACACCCGTCGCGGGCGACCTCCGCCTCGCCGAGCTCTCCCGCATGCTGGCGGGCGTCGTCGAGTCGTCGCACGCGCGCAGCCACGCGGCCGAGCTCCTCCAGCGAGCCGCCGACCGTCGTCCGACCCAGGCGGCCCGCTGATGGGACTCCTGGCGCGCCGCAAGCGGGCGCACGCCGACGAGATCACGGGGACCGCTCGGATCGGCCGGCGCACGAAGGACCTCGTCAAGCGGCTCGTCCCGGGCGAGATCGCGGTCATCGATCATGAGGACCTGGACCGCGTCGCCGCGGACGGGCTGGTCGCCTCCGGGGTCGTGGCGGTCGTCAACGCGGCCCGTTCGATCTCGGGGCGCTACCCGAACGGGGGACCGATCCGGCTCGCACAGGCGGGCATCCTCCTCATCGACGACGTCGGCTCGGAGCTGCTCGACCGCCTGCGCGACGGCGAGAGCATCGAGCTGGTCGACGGCGAGGTTCACCGCGACGGCACCGTGCTGGCGACCGGGACGGTGCGCACTCGTGCCGACATCGAAGCCGCGATGGAAGCGGCCCGTGCGTCGATCGGCACCGAGCTCGAGCGCTTCGCCGAGAACACGCTCGAGTACGTGCGCCGCGAGGCCAACCTCACCTTCGATCCGCTCCAGCTCCCACCGCTGCAGACGCGCTTCCACGGTCGCCACGCCCTCGTGGTGGTGCGCGGCCACGACTACCAGGACGACCTCGCGCACCTTCGGGCGTACATCAAGCAGTACGACCCGGTGCTGATCGGCGTCGACGGCGGCGCGGACGCGCTCCTCGACATGGGGCTCAAGCCCGACCTCGTCATCGGCGACTTCGACTCGGTCTCCGAGCGCGCGCTGCACGTCGCGCCCGACCTCGTCCATCATGTGCACCCTGACGGTCGCGCGCCCGGGCGCGAGAACCTGCTCGAGTGGGGGGTCGACTACCACGAGTTCGTCGCGGAGGGCACCAGCGAGGACGTCGCGATGCTCCTCGCGTACGAAGCGGGCGCGACGCTGATCGTGGCCGTCGGCACCCACGCGACCATGGTCGAGTTCCTCGACAAGGGCCGCAGCGGCATGGCGTCGACGTTCCTCACCCGCCTCCGCCTCGGCCCGGTCCTCGTCGACGCCAAGGGCGTCAGCAAGCTCTACGAGGGCCGCGTGCGAAGGATCGATTGGATGCTCCTCGTAGGCTCGGCACTCGTGGCCATCATCGCCGTCATCGCCATCTCCGATTCGGTGCAGACGCTGCTCGACGGCTTCCGTCTCACGCTGCGCGACCTCTGGTTCTCGATCACCGGATAGCTCGCACTCGTGATCAACTTTCGCTTCCACCTGGTCTCGATCGTCGCGGTGTTCCTCGCCCTCGCGGTAGGGATCGTCATGGGCTACGGCGTGCTCGGACAGCCCACCGTCGACACCTTGCAGAACCGGATCGACACGGTCGAAGCGAACGCCGAGACGCGGCGACGCGAGAACGACGAGCTGAAGACCGAGCTCGATCAGCGCGAGCGCGCGATCGAGGAGTCCGCGCCCTTCGCCGTCTCCGGCCGGGTCACCGACGTCCGAGCCGTGGTCATCGGCGTGCGGGGCGTCGATGCGGACGCCGTCAACCGGGTGGTCGATCTGGCCCGACGTGGAGGCGCGGACGCACCCGGCGTCCTCTGGCTCGAGTCGAGGTGGGCGCTCGAGGGTCGCGACGACGTCACCGCGCTCGCCACCGCGCTCGGGCTGACGACGACCGGCAAGCGCGCACCCCTGCGTGCGGATGCGCTCGACGCGCTCGCCACCCGGCTCGCCACGGGTGGCACGGTGGGCGGGATCGACGCGGTCAAGGCGCTGGCCGACGCGGGGTTCGTGACGATCGAGGGAACGGGCGACGACGCGCCGGCACCCGCCGATCTCGGGGGCTCGGGCACGCGGACGACTCTCGTGACGGGCGCGGGGGCGTCGGTGCCCGGCCGACTGCTGGTGGCTCCGTTCGCACGCGTCGCAGTCGACGCGGAGATCCCGCTCGTCGCGGCCGAGGTCTTCCCCGACGGCACCGAAGGTGCGAGCCGGGGCGACTCGCTCGCGTCGATCCGCGATGACGAGACGCTCGACGCCCAGGTCTCGACGGTCGACGATCTCGAGGACGTCGAGGGCGCGGTTGCCGCGGTGCTCGCGCTCGCCGATCTCGGCCGGGGTGTGGTCGGTCACTACGGCATCGGTGACGACGCCGACAGCCAGCTCCCGGAGTGGTGGCAGCTGTGACTCCGGCCCGGTCCGGCGCTGCGGCGGACGCCACCGGCGTCACCCGAGCGGCGGCCGGCATGGGCGTCGCGACCGCAGCATCCCGCTTCATCGGGTTCGCCCGCATCCTCGTCATCGCCGCCGTCCTCGGCACGACGTACCTCGGGAACGCCTACCAGTCCTCGAACGCCGTCTCGAACGTGCTGTTCGAGCTCCTGGCCGCGGGCGCGCTCTCCGCGGTGCTCGTCCCGACGTTCGTCGAGCTGCTCGACCGCGACGACCAGGCCGAGGCCGAGCGACTGGCGGGCCGCCTCCTCGGCGTCGCGCTCATCGCGCTCGGAGTCGTCGCGATCGTCGGGATCCTCGCTGCGCCCTGGATCGCCGACCTGTTGACCACCGGCGTCCCCAACGACGCGATCGCCGCGCAGCAACGTGACCTGTCGACGTTCCTGCTGCGCTTCTTCGTGCCGCAGATCCTGCTGTACGCGATCGGTGCGGTGTCGGTGGCAGTGCTGTACGCCAAGCGTCGCCTCGCCGTCACCGCGATGGCACCGATCGGGCTGACCGTGATCGTCGTCGCCGCGATGGGCCTCTTCCGAGCCGTCGCGGGGCCCGATCCCGGTCTCGACCTCACGACCGGCGAACGCCTGATCCTGGCGCTCGGCGGCACCCTCGGCGTGGCTGCGTTCGTCGGCATCCCGACCGTGGCGCTGCACCGCAGTGGGTTCCGGCTGCGGCCGCGCCTCGGTCGCCACGACGCCGCGGTGCGCGACGTGCTCGGCCGCTCCGGTTGGGCCGTGTTCCAGCACTCGATGATCGGCATGCTGCTGCTCGCCGCGATCATCGTCGGCAACACCGTCGAGGGCGGCACGCTCGCGTACCAGGTGGCGTGGGTGTTCTTCCTCGCTCCGTACGCGGTGCTCGCGCAGCCGATCCACACGGCGATCCTCCCTGACCTCACGCGGCAGGCGAAGGACCCCGAGCACTTCGCGTCGTCGTTGCGCTGGGCGCTCGACGCGATGGCGGTCCTGATCGTCCCGGTGTCCGGTGCGCTCGTCGCGCTCGCGCTCCCGATCATGCGGGTGGCGGCGTTCGGCCAAGCGACGACGGCCGGAGGTGTCGGTCTCCTCGCGATGGCGCTCGCGACGTTCGCCGTCGGCCTCTACACGTACAGCACGTTCTTGCTGTTCGCGCGCGCGTACTACGCGCTCGGCGACTCCCGGACGCCTGCGCTCGTCGCGGTGATCTCGGCCGTCGCGGGCATCGGGGTGATGGTGCTCGGCGGGCTCCTGACCTCGGGCCGCACGACGGTGGCGTTCCTCGGCCTCGGCCACTCGCTCGCATACGCCGTCGGGGCGGTCGTGCTCTGGCTGGGCCTGGCGCGGCGCACGGGCCATCTCGTCGTGCCCGCCTCACTCGGCCGGTCGATCCTCGTCACCGCACCGCTGGCGCTCGGCGCCTGGGCACTCGTGCGCCTGATCGACCCCGCCGGCCGGGTGATGACCGGCCTCCTGGTCGCCGGCATCGTCGCTGCCGGGGGAGTGGTGTACGTGGCCGCGCTCCGCGCGCTCGGCGGGGTCCCTACGCTCCACCCCGTGCCGCCGTCCGCTCCGAGCACCGCGGATGCGCCGCCGTACGGTGCACCGGCATGAGGAGGCTCGTCCCGGCGGCCCTGGCCGTGGTCACCATCGCCGGTGCCGCGCTCGGCGCGCTCCTCGGCGCCGCCGCGCCCGCAGCCGCGGGCGACAGCGATCGGCCGACGCGGCGCGTCCTGATCTTCTCCCTGCCGTACGTCTCGTGGGGTGACCTCGACACGTACGAGGCGCCCAACCTCGAGCGCTTCCTCGACCGTGCGGCCATCGCCGGGCTGACGACCCGATCCGAGCGCCGGACGACCAAGCTGGCCGACGGCTACCTGACGCTGAGTGCCGGCACGAGGTCGGTCGGGGACCCGGCCACCGACGGCGACGCGTTGGGGGTGCGCGAGCCGTTCGGTGACAGCCAGGCCGGGCAGGTCTACTTCACACGGACCGGCCGTCGCGTCTCGAACGGGATCGTGAGCCTCGCGCTGCCCCGCATCGCGGACGTGAACCGCTCGCTGCTGTACGACGCGGAGCTGGGCGCACTCGGCATCGCGCTGCGCGACGCAGGCGTGGACCGCGCGGTGATCACCAACGGTGACGGTGAGCAGCCCGACACGCCACCGAGCCCCGTCACGTCGAACTACAAGCGCCAGGCCGCGCTCGCGCTGATCGACGCCCGCGGCCGGCTGCCAGGGGGCACGGTCGACGCGTCGCTGCTCACCGACGATCCCGAGCGGCCGTTCGGGAAGCGGCTCGACATCGACGCCGTGGAGGCCGCCTTCGTCGCGAGCTGGAACGACCGCTCGACCGTGCTCGTGGAGGCGTCGGACCTGGCCCGCGCCGACCGGTACCGCGGCTACGCGTCACCGAGCCGCCGCGAGGTGCTCACCGGGCAGGCCATCCACTCGAGCGACGCGCTCTTCGGACGGCTCCTCCGGCACGTCGACCTGCGCCGCGACGCGGTGCTCGTCGTCGGACCGGCCCATCCGACGCGTCAGATCACCCTGACCGTGCTCGGCATCCGCGCGCCCGGCACGGAGCCCGGGTTGCTGCGATCGGCCACGACGCGCCGGTCAGGCTTCGTCCAGCTCGTCGACGTCGCCCCCACGGTGCTCGACCTGCTCGACATCGATCCCCCGACCTCGATGGAGGGACGGCCGGTCGAGGTGGGGAAGGAGGGCGGCTCCGCGGCCGATCGACGCGAGCTGATCGTCGACGCCGACGAGGCCGCGCAGTTCCGTGACCTGCGCGTGGGCGAGATCCAGACCGCGTCGGTGGTCTTCGCCGCCGCGCTCGCGCTGTGGACGTTCCTCGTGTTCCGACGCTCGGTCGCGCGTCGTTGGCGCGACTGGCTCGGTGTGGCGAGCCTGTGCGTGCTCGCGTTCTTGCCGGTGACCTTCTTGCTCCGACTCTTCCCGTTGCACGACTGGGGCTTCGTGCCGTACTGGGCGCTCCTGGTCGTGATCTCCGGCGCACTGGGTGCGCTGTACCTGCGTCTGGGTCGGGACCGCTACCTCGACGGGCTGCTCGCCGCGCTCGCGTTCCCGATCGTGCTCCTCGTGGTCGACGCGCTCGTCGGGGCGCCCCTGCAGTTCAACAGCGCGCTCGGCTACTCCCCGACGGTGGCCGGCCGGTTCACCGGGTTCAGCAACCCTGCATACGCACTCGTCGCGGCCTCGACGGTGCTCGCAGCGCCGCTGCTGGCACATCGGATCGGCGGGCGACGGGGCGTCTGGAGCGCGATCGCGCTGATGGGCGTGGTCGTCGTCGTCGACGGCGCGCCGTTCTGGGGGTCCGACGTCGGCGGGATCCTCTCGATGGTGCCCGCCTTCGTGGTCACCGCAGTCCTGCTGCTCGGCTGGCGTGTCCGCTGGCGAACGGTCGCGTGGTCCGTCGTCGGCCTCGTCGTCGCGCTCGCGGCGTTCACGGCCCTCGACATGGCCCGTCCACCCGAGCGGCGCACGCATCTCGGGCGGCTCGTCGAGCGCATCGACGACCGGGGCATCGGCGACTTCGTCGTGATCGTCCAACGCAAGCTCGCTGACAACCTGGGCTCCCTGCGCCAGTCGGTGTGGGGCTTCGTCCTCCCGATCGCGCTCGCGCTGGGGATCTGGCTCTTCCTGCGAGCTCGTGACCGGCTGCGCCGCGTCGTCGACGACGTCCCGGAGGCCCGCATCGCCGGCGTCGGCCTGGCGATCGTCGGTCTGCTCGGATGGGCGCTGAACGACTCGGGCATCGCGATCCCGGGCGTGATGCTCACGGTCGCGATGGCCTCGCTCGTGTGGCTCCTCGTGCGCACCGACGCCGATCGCGGCGGGACGGGCACGTCGCGCACCGGGGCACCGCCGGCCCGGGCCTCGACTCGCGCACGGGCGGGCGCCCGCGCATGAGCGTCGTCCTCGGCCTGGTCGTCGGGGCGCTCACGGTCCAGCTCCTGCGCGTCGGTGCCCGGGGGATGCTCGCGTCGCCCGTGCTGGAGAAGGTGAACGGCCGCGGCCACCTGCTGCCCACCAGCGGCGGCATCCTCATCGTCCTCTCCGTGCTCGTGATCGAGGCGGCGCGCGCCGGGCTCGGTGCGCTCGGGGTCGGAGAGTCGACCGACCTCACGATCGAGCGCAGCGAGGTCTTGTTCGCCGTGTTCGCGTTCGGACTGCTGGGCTTCATCGACGACCTGCTCGGCGACGAGAGCGCACGCGGGTTCGCCGGCCACGTGCGCGCACTCTTCCGAGGCGAGATCACCACGGGCTTCCTGAAGCTCTTCGGCGGAGCTGCCGTGGCGGTCGTGCTCGTCGCGACACCCGGCTTCGCGACCGGGCGGCGCATCCTGGTGGACGCGGTGCTGATCGCGCTGGCGGCGAACCTCGGCAACCTGCTCGACCGCGCGCCCGGTCGAACCCTCAAGGCGGCGCTCGTCGCCTACGTGCCGCTGGCGATCCTGCTCGGCGACGGCGTCGTCGGCATCGCGATCGCACCGGCCATGGGCGCGGCCTTCGGGTTGCTGAACGACGACCTCAAGGAGCGCCTCATGCTCGGCGACGCGGGCGCGAACGTCGTCGGTGCGGTCCTCGGGCTCGGAGTGGTGCTCGGTCGGGGTGAGGTGACGCGGATCACCGCGCTCGTCGTGCTCGTCGTCGCCAACGTCACGGCGGAGCTCGTGTCGTTCTCGAGCGTGATCGACCGCGTGCGCCCGCTCCGCTGGCTCGACCGCCTCGGTCAGCTGCCGGAGCGCCGGGAGCCAGACGGGTCGCAGCGGGACCTCTCGTAGAGCACCCGACCGGTCGGTCCCGGATAGCGCGCCGCGACGTCGTAGCCGAGGTCCTCCAACCCGTCACCCAGGTCACGAAGGCTCCCCAGTCGATCGCCCGACCAGACGAGGACGGCGCAGACCCGAGGATCGTCGGCGTCGCGCACGACGTCGGCCTGCGTGATCGCCTGCTGCTGGAACCGCTTCATCGAGACGTCGACGTAGTCGCCCGGTACGCGACGACCCGCGCGCCACGCGAACCCGGGGTCGTCGCTGATGACCCACGCGTCGTCGGGCAGCGCGCGGAAGCGCTCGACGACCGCGGCCTCGCTGCGCGAGTACGACTCGGGCCACAGCATCGGTCGCGCGTTGATCACCCACAACGGCAGCACGAGCACGGCGAGAACCGCGAGCACGCGCCATGGCGCGGGTCGGAGCACCGCGAGGAGCGCGAGGGGCGCGACGATCTGCGATACGTGGGGTCGCCACATCGCGGGCTCGGCCACGAGGAACACAGCCTGCGCGACCGTCCACGGGACCAGCACGAGGAGCGCGCTGCGGAGGTCGAGGTCGGCAGTCGTGGGGACCGGCGCGGCCGACGGCGATCGTCGTGTGGCGTCCACCCGGCGGCGCCACCACAGGACGACCGCCGTGGCGCCCGCCGCCACCGCCGCGGCGAGGACGAAGGGGTCGCGCTCGGCCAGCGTCTGGAGCAGCGTCCAGGCGTTTCCCCCGTAGCTGCGGAGCCGCCGCGAGTCCCGGTGGTAGGCGACGGACTGGTCCCAGACGCGCTCGAGACCCCAGGGCAGCGCGGTGACGATCGCCACCGCCACCGCGGTCGCCACCGCCACCACGGCCTCGCGCCAGCGGCGCGCGCTCGCACCGAGGAGCACGAGCACCGCCACGGCGATCGCGGCCGGTGCGACGATCAGCTTCACGCACAGAGCCGCGCCCATCGCGAGGCCGATGAGCGCTGCTCGCGCGGTCGACGGCCGGGACCGATACGTGCACGCGACCGCCACGGCGGTGAGCGCGAGCGCCAACGCGGGCCCGTCACCGGCGAGCGGAGCGGTCACGAAGAGCACGGAGCCGCTCGTGGCGACCAGCGCGCCCGCGAGCAGCGCCGGCCACCGGCCGGTCATGTGCCGAGCGATCGAGTACGTGGCGACGGCGCCGACAGCACCCGCGAGCACCGGCAGCACGCGCGGGCCGTCGAGCGTCCGCAGGCCGACCAGGTCGGCGACGCCGAGCAGCGGGTAGTAGAGGGGGCCCTGCGACGAGAAGAGGTCCTGGAACGGAAGGTCGCCGGCGCGCAGCCCGAGGACCACCGTCCCGTACTGCCCGTCGTCGAACGTCAGGTGGCGCGGCGCGAAGAACGCCGCGAGCCGCAGCAGGACCGCGCCGATCGAGAGGACCACGGCGTCGCGGCGCCAGGCCGAGCGCGCGACGGTGGTGGCTGCCGTGTCGGGACTCGGCTCGACGCGGGTCACGTCGTTCGACGCTATCGAAGCACCGTCGTGCGACCGTGCCGCGAGTCACCATCGCCGCGCCGCGGCATCGCCGGAATCGGGCCCAGCCGGTGATATGTTCGCCTCCCGTGGCCAAACACATCTTCGTGACCGGCGGAGTGGCGTCGAGCCTCGGGAAGGGTCTGACCGCGGCGTCGCTCGGCCGGCTCCTGAAGTCGCGGGGTCTGCGAGTCACGCTGCAGAAGCTCGACCCCTACATCAACGTCGACCCGGGCACGATGAACCCCTTCCAGCACGGCGAGGTGTTCGTCACCGACGACGGCGGCGAGACCGACCTCGATCTCGGGCACTACGAGCGGTTCGTCGACGTCCCGCTGTCGAAGAAGTCGAACGCGACCACCGGATCGATCTACCAGGAGGTGCTCGCCAAGGAGCGGCGCGGTGCCTACCTGGGTCAGACAGTGCAGGTGATCCCGCACATCACCGACGAGATCAAGGGGCGCATCACCCGCCTG
>CAZHKE010000052.1:14179-21022 GCA_964532485.1 uncultured Bifidobacteriaceae bacterium | reverse complement strand
TCGACGGTGGCAGGGTCGACGGTGGCAGGGTCGACGGTGGCAGGGTCGACGGCGGGCTCGTCGGGGCCGTGTCGGGGCTCTCCTCCACGGCCGTCGTCGCCAACGGTGCCGGGAGGTTCGCCGGCGTCACGAAGCGAGGGCCGTACTGTGAGATCGTGCTGGCTGTGCCGGAGACGTTCGTGCTGTACGCGAGGCTCGACGCGGCGCCACCTTGGAGACCGAACAGCGTCTGAGCGCCGTAGCTGAAGAGGCCCGAGGGCGTGGTCGCGACGTCGCTCGCGTACGTCCACGGTCCCTCGGGGGCGGGGGCGGTGAACGCGGAGACCGTGCGCGAGTACGCATCGATGAGCATCGCGGTGCCGAGGTACCCGTCCCCGTACGGTTCGACCCGCAACGGCGCGATCGGCGCGATCAGATCAGCGCTGTACCCCGATGGCTCCGGTGTTCCGTTGAACGTGAGCGTTCCGGCGGCTGCGCTGTCGTTGGACCATGCGCTGCCGGTCCAGTACTGCCACGTCGAAGCGCTCGCAACCGTCCCAATCGGCGCCCGCGCGAGCCGGAAGTCCTGGTCGTTGGACGAGTACATGTACGCGAAGACGCCATCGCCATCGAGCATCGCGGTGCTCCCGTAGGGCCGCAGGGTGCTGGACTGGGGAACCGACGAGATGCCGAGCAGCTGCAGCGACGGCAGCGCGAACGTCGCCACGCTGGTGCCGACCACCCTCCCGTCGGATCGTCGGACGCGCTGGAGGAAGACGTACAAGCGGTTCGTGGCGCTGTTGACCACGGCCGACGCCGGCCAGTGGCGGTTTGCCGAGGTGTCCGCGATCCACGCGCTGCGGGCCAGTGGTGAACCGCCGAGGAGAGGCTTGAAGCATCGACCCGTCTGGAGCACCGCGCTGTTCGACACGAGGTGGTCGTTGGGCGTGATCACGCCCGACGACGTGACCTTGCCGATGAACGTGTCACCGAACAGCCACAGCGTCCGACCATCGGGGAGGTGCACCGGGACGGCGCCGTCGGCCGAGGCCCACTCGGTGTAGGTCTTGCGGAGCTTGTCGAATGCGGCCTGGTATCGGGCGGCACTGTTCGGGGTCGACGACGCGCAGTACTGGCTCACCGGTTTCGGTGGCGGCGGTGGCGGCGGTGGCGGCGGCGCCACCGGGACGCAGGCTGTGAGCACACCGGCGGCGAGGAGGAGCGCGGGGACGAGCAGGCGTCGAGGCATCGGGGTCGGCTTCCGCCGAGTCGATGTGGCGGAAGTGGCCAATGGTAGGTGAACCCCCGTTGTGCGCAACCCCCGCCGGGTGCAAGCGCCGTCGCGGCTGGGTTCAGGCGCTCGACGGGCGCTCGGCCCCGTAGAAGACGCGCTCCACGACCTTTCGGGCACGGCGAGTGAGGCGCCGGTAGTCGTCGCGCAGCCCGGACTCGGGCCGGTGGGTGTAGCCGAGCAGGAGCGCGACGTGTCGCCCGTCGTCGCCCGACGGCAACGCGTCGTTCGCCCGGCCGGTGACGAGGTAGGCCGCGTTGCGGGCGCGCTCGCAGAACACGTACGCGGCGTCCAGCACGGCGGCGTCGTCGGCGTCGAGCATCCCGCCCTTCGCGAGGCGCGCGAGCGCATCGGTCGTGCTCGGCGCGCGCACCTCGGGATGGGCGGCGCCGTGCTCCAGCTGGAGCAGCTGGACCGTGAACTCCACGTCGGTCAGTCCACCCTTGCCGAGCTTGAGGTGGAACTCCGGGTCTTCGCCCGCGGGGATGCGCTCGCGCTCGACGCGCGCCTTGATCCGTCGGATCTCTCGAGCGTCGTCTTGGGGCAGCGGATCGCGGTACACGAACGGCTCGATCAGCTCGACGAAGGCCGCGCCGACCGCGGCGTCGCCCGCGAGCGCCCGGGCCCGCAGCAACGCCTGCAGCTCCCATGGCCGGGCCCAGCGCTCGTAGTACTGCCGGTACCCGCCCAGCGAGCGCGCGAGCGGACCCCGGCTCCCCTCGGGGCGCAGCCGCGCATCGATGTCGAACGTCTGCCCCTCGGCCGTGGTCGCGCCGATCTCGCGCAGCAGCTTCGTCGCCGTCGCCTCGGCCGCCTCGAAGTCCGATGCCGACTGGCCCTCGTACACGAAGAGGACGTCGACGTCGGACGCGTAGGAGAGCTCGCGCCCCCCGAGTCGGCCCATGCCGATCACTGCGAACGGGACGGAGGGCGCCAGCATCTCCACCGCCGCCTCCAGCGACGCGTCGGCGAGGTCGGAGAGCTCCCGCACGGTCGGGTCGAGCGTCGCGAGGCCGAGCGCGTCGCGCGCGGTGATCCGCAGCATCTCGCGGCGCTTGAAGCGGCGGAGGCCGGCGCGGCGCCCCGCGTCGTCGTCGCGCCAGCGCAGCGTCTCGAGGGCGGCCTCCCGGAGCTCGCCCGGGGAGCGCTCCCGCACGAGCCACTCGTCGTCGCCGAGCAGCTCCACGGCCTCGGGCTGTCGCAGCAGCGCGTCGCCGACGACGCGACTCGAGCCGAGCACCTTGCACACCCGTTCGGCCGCGCCGGGCATCTCCCGGAACGTCGCGCCGAGCGCCGCGGCGCGGGTCGGTCCCTCGACGAGCTTGCGCAGCTGGAGGAGCCCGAGATCCGGATCGGGGGTCTCCGACAGCCAGTCGAGGATCACCGGGAGCAGCTGCTGCATCAGGCGCGAGCTGCGCGTGAAGCCCTGCGTCAGCTCGCGCAGCGCAGCACGCGTGTGCGCCGCGTCGGCGAAGCCGAAGGCGGCAAGCCGCTCCTCGGCGGCGTCCGGGGGAAGCGGGCCCGCGCCGGCGAGGGTCTCGAGGATCGGCGCGAAGAAGAGCCGCTCGTGGATCGAGCGCACACGCGCCTGATTTCGGCGGTGCACGTCCTCGAACGCCTCGAGTGCGGTCGCGCGCGGGGAGTCCCGGAAGCCCATCAGGCGCGCGAGACGCACCCGCGCCGCCTCGTCGGCCGGCAGCGTGTGCGTCTGCTGCTCGTCCCAGAGCTGGATGCGGTGCTCGAGGGTGCGTAGGAAGGTGTACGCGTCGGCCAGCGAGTCCGCGTCCTCGCGCTCGATGTAGCCCGCTTCGGCCAGCTCCACGAGGGCGTCGAGGGTCGTCGGCGACCGGACCGAGTCGTCGTGACGCCCGTGGACGAGCTGGAGGAGCTGAACGGCGAACTCGACATCCCGGATCCCGCCCCGCCCCCGCTTCAGCTCACGATCGGTGAGCCCCTTCTTCTTGAGCTCCGCCTCGGAGCGCGCCTTCATCGCGCGCGCCTCCCGGACGGCGTCGGGGTCGAGGCGATCGGGCCACACGTAGGTGCGGCTCATCTCGAACCAGCGCGCGCCCAGGTCGGCGTCGCCCGCGACCGGTCGCGCCTTGAGCAGCGCCTGGAACTCCCAGCTGCGAGCCCACTGCTGGTACCACGCCTCGTACGAGTCGACCGTCCTCGAGAGCGCGCCCGCGCGTCCCTCGGGTCGCAGGTCGGCATCGGTGCGGAACACGATCCCGTCGGCGGTGGGCGTCGTCATCGTCTGGAGCACCGCGCGCGCGACCCGATCGGCCTCCTCGCTCGGGCCGTCGTGCACGAACAGGACGTCGACGTCGCTCGCGTAGTTGAGCTCGGCACCGCCGAGCTTCCCCATGCCGACCATCGAGAACGGGATCTTCGGTTCGACGATCTCGAGGGCCGCACCGAGGCACACCTCCGCGAGCGCGGCGAGCTCGCGGCCCACAGCCGGAAGATCCGAGATCCCGAGGAGGTCGCGCGCCGCGATGCGGAGCAGCTCCCGACGCTTCCAGCGCCGGAGCGTGCCGCCCGCGTCGTCGGCGCCCGAGAGCGCGGCGATGAGCTCGTCGCGGTCGTGGACGACGGTGTGCTCGGCGTCGAGACCTGTGTCCCCGAACACCTCGAGGAGCGACGGCTCATGGACGATCGCGGCAGTGAGCGCGCGCGACGCGCACGCCACCGCGATCACGCCGGCGCACACCGCCCCGTCCTCGACGATCAGCTTCGCGGCGTCGGGCCCCCCCTCCACGATGCGCTCGATGGCGGCGCGGGCCAGCGCGGCATCGGGAGCGGCCTCCATCGCGTCGACCACCGATGAGGCACCGAGGACGTCGATCGGGGCCATCGGGATCAGTGTTCCAAAGCGCCCGCTCGTGTGTCGGCGATCGGACGCGTCGAGACGCGGGACGGTCCGTATCCTGGGTGTGTGCCGCGCTTGCGCCTCGCCGCCGCTCAACTCGACCTCGTGGTCGGTGACCTCGAGGGCAACGCCGGTCGCATCCTCGAGGTCTACGAGCAGGCGGAGGCCGCGGGTTGTGACCTCGTCGCGTTCCCGGAGCTCGCCGTGACGGGATATCCGCCCGAAGACCTCCTGCTGCGCCCGGCGTTCGTCGAACAAGCAGGCGAGGCGCTCGAGAAGGTCGCGGCCCGCACCGGTCGGGCTGCCGCGGTCATCGGTTTCCCCCAGCCCGACGGCGACCTCTACAACGCCGCTGCGGTGTGCGCGAACGGCCGCGTGCTGGGCGTGTACCGCAAGCACCTGCTGCCCAACTATGCGGTGTTCGACGAGGAGCGCTACTTCGAGCCCTGGCCCGGTGACGGGCCGCTGTTCGTCGTCGGTGGTGTGCGCGTCGCGATCTCGATCTGCGAGGACGCGTGGAGCCCGTCGGGACCGATCCTCACGCAGGCGGCAGCGGGCGCGGAGCTGACCGTGAACATCAACGCGTCGCCCTTCTACGCCGGCCGCCTCCGCGAGCGCGAGACGATGCTCGCGACGCGCGCCGCCGACGCCGCTGTCCCACTGCTCTACGTCAACATGGTGGGCGGCCAGGACGAGCTGGTCTTCGACGGCGCGTCGATGCTCTTCGACTCCGACGGTCGACTCCTCGCCCGAGCCTCGCAGTTCACCGAAGACCTCCTCGTGGTCGACGTCGACGTGCGGCCCACGTTCCGGCGCCGCGCGCTCGATCCGCGCGGTCGAGCCCGCGCCCCCGCGCTGCCCGAGGTCCCCGTCAGCGAAGCGCAGCTCGGCGGCGCCGGGGCGCCGCCCTCGATCTCCCCGCTGCTCGATCCGGTCCACGAGGTGCACGAGGCGCTCGTGCTCGGCACGCGCGACTACGTCGGCAAGAACGGGTTCACCGACGTCGTGATCGGACTGTCGGGCGGTATCGACTCGTCGCTCGTCGCGGCGATCGCCGTCGACGCGCTCGGGGCCGACCACGTGATCGGCGTGATGATGCCGTCGCGCTTCTCGAGCGAGGGCAGCGTCGGCGACGCCGAGCGGCTCGGGCGCAACCTGGGGATCCGCACGTACACGATCCCGATCGAGCCGGCCCACGACGCGTTCCTCTCGATGCTCGACGATCCGTTCGCGGCGACGCAGCCGGGGCTCGCGGAAGAGAACATCCAGGCGCGCATCCGCGGCGTCGTCCTGATGGCGCTCTCCAACAAGTTCGGATGGCTCGTGCTCACCACCGGCAACAAGAGTGAGATGGCCGTCGGATACGCCACCCTCTACGGCGACATGGCCGGCGGCTTCGCGGTCATCAAGGACGTCCCGAAGACGCTCGTCTACGCGCTGTGCCGCGACCGCAACGAACGGGCGGGACGTCCGCTGATCCCGGCCGACGTGCTCGACAAGCCGCCGAGCGCCGAGCTGCGCCCCGATCAGCTCGACAGCGACTCCTTGCCGCCCTACGACGAGCTCGATCCCATCGTCGAGGGCTACGTCGAGGACGACAAGTCGGTCGCCGAGCTCGAGGCAGAGGGTCACGACAGCGAGATCGTGCGTCGCGTGGCGAGGCTCGTCGACCGCAACGAGTACAAGCGCCGCCAGGCGCCGCCGGGAGTGCGCGTGTCGCCCAAGGCGTTCGGCAAGGACCGCCGGCTCCCGATCACGAACCGCTGGCCCGGCTGACCGCTCGGTCACGTGAAGGGCATCACCTCGCGGTTCGCCGCGGAAGGGTCATTGGTGGTGGCCGCGGCGCTCTTCGGCGTCACGTTCCCCCTCGTCGGCCGCGCGCTCGACGACGTCACCCCGTTCGCGTACCTGTTGCTCCGGTTCACGATCGCGGTGCTCGCACTCGGACCGTTCGCGATCGCCATCGCGCGATCACACGGTGACGAGCGCCGACTCCTCTGGCGCGTCGGCGGGATCGCCGGCGTCTTCCTGTTCAGCGCATACGCCACCCAGACCGTCGGGCTCCAGGACGCCTCGCCGTCGACCTCGGCCTTCATCACCGGCCTCTACGTCTGCTTCACACCGTTCGTCGAGGCGCTCGTGCGGCGCCGCTGGCCGTCACCCTGGGTGATCGCCGGCATCGCCGTCGCCACCGTCGGGCTCTTCTTCATGACGGGCGGCGACCTCTCGTTCGGCACCGGTGAGCTGTGGACGCTGGCGTGCGCGCTGCTCTTCGCGATCTGGATCGTGTACCAGGGCGCCTACGCGAACCGGCTCCAGACGATCCCGTTCACGACCGTGCAGATGCTGGTGGTCGCCCTGCTCTGCATCCCGGCGACCGGCGCGCAGGGCACCGGCGACTTCACCACCGTCGCCGTCTTCGCCGCGGTGTTCACCGGCGTCGCCTGCTCGTCGATCGCGCTCTCGCTCCAGCTGTACGGGCAACGGCGGATCGCGCCGAGCCGGGCCGCGCTGATCCTGCTGCTGGAGCCGGTGTTCGCGGCGATCGCAGACTTCATCGACGGCGAGCGCCTCGGCAGCGTCGAGCTCGTGGGCGCGGTCGTGATCCTCGTCGGCATCACGCTCACCGAGCTCGGCCCCGGACGGCGCGACGCCGACGCCGACGACGTCCAGGCCGAAGTCCAGCTCGAGGCCCACCTCC
>CAZHKE010000052.1:0-14079 GCA_964532485.1 uncultured Bifidobacteriaceae bacterium | reverse complement strand
CGCCGCGCGCCGCGTCGGGGCGATCGCCTGGACCGAGCAACGGCTCTTCGAGGTGGTCGGTGGCTGGGTCGCGTCGACGCCCGAGCCCGACGCGAAGCTGCTCTTCGCCCGCCTGAGCCGCCACCACGGTGATCACGCGGTCGCGCTCGAGAGCGTCCTCCCCGCCACCCGCGACCACGACCCGGTCGCGCTCGTGGCACCCCTCGGTGACGAGGGCGACGAGGGCGCCGCCGCGCTCGGCGGTGCCGCCGACACGCCCGCCCGCGTCGAGGCGCTGCTCGTGACGCTCTCGCGTCAGCGCGCCGCGATCGAGGGCTTCCTCACCGAGGCCTCGCCGATCCGGGACGGCCCGGCGCGGCGCGTCGCCGGCCTCGTCCTCGAAGCCGACGCCGCCCTCGCCGAGGAGGTCGATGCTTGGCGCCGGGGGAATCGATGACGGGCCCCCGCGTCACGCCGGGTAGGATGTTCGGTCCCCCCACCCACCGCACGTCCGCTCGGCCTGTGGGAAGCGCGACTTGACGGGTCCTCTATGGTACGGGGGCACAAGCCTGAAATGAGCCTCTGACCAGGAACGATGCGGCGCCGGGCCCGTTGTCCACAGGGGGCGCCCCAGCCCAGCCGCACTTTCGAAAGGCCTTCCGTTGGCGAAGGAGCGTGTCGAGCGGGACGAGGAAGACCTCGTCCGGCTCTACCTCACCGACATCGGGCAGTACCCGCTGCTCACCAAGGACGACGAGGTCCGTCTCGCGCAGGAGATCGAAGCCGGCAACGGCGCGCGTGAAGACATCGACAAGCTGCCGGCGAAGAAGCTCACCCCCGCCAAGAAGCGGGAGCTTCGCCGCACCGTTCGCAAGGGCGACCAGGCCCAGCGCACGTTCGTGCAGTCGAACCTGCGCCTCGTCGTGTCGATCGCCAAGAAGTACCAGGCGTCGGGCCTGCCGCTCCTCGACCTCATCCAGGAGGGCAACCTCGGCCTGATGCACGCGGTCGAGAAGTTCGACTGGCGCAAGGGCTTCAAGTTCTCGACGTACGCGACCTGGTGGATCCGCCAGGCCATCACTCGAGGCATCGCGAACACGGGCCGCACGATCCGCCTCCCGGTGCATGCCGGCGACACGCTGGCGCGCCTCCAGAAGGCCCGCTCGCGCCTGGAGCTCAAGCTCGGACGACCGGCGACGCTCGCCGAGCTCGCGACCGAGGTCGAGATGCCCGAGGACAAGGTCACCGAGGCGTTGCGCTTCGCGGCCGAGCCGCTCTCGCTGTCCGAGCCGCTGCGCGAGGACGGCGATGCCGAGCTCGGCGACATCGTCGAGGACCGCTCGGCCGAGTCGCCCTTCGAGGTCGCCGCGACCGCGCTCCTCCCCGACGAGATCGAGAAGCTCCTCGCCCCGCTCGACGAGCGTGAGCGCCAGATCCTCGCCCTGCGGTTCGGTCTCGACCGCGGCGAGCCGCGCACGCTCGAAGAGGTCGGCGAGTACTTCAACCTCACCCGGGAGCGGATACGACAGATCGAGGCGCGAGCGATGAGCAAGCTGCGCCACCCGTCCGCCGACACCGGCGCCCGCGACCTGCTGGCGGTCTGAGACCGACCATCGGGTCCCGGGGAAGCCAGAAGCCCGGCTCCGTCTCGGACGGTCGCCGGGCTTCGTCGCGCCCGGGCCGTTCCGGTGAGAGCCCGATCCGCCGGGGCCGCGCGTTCAGTCCAGGAGCGTCGCGGCGTGGTCGGGAACGTGGTGGTACTTGTCGGGCGGCGGGCGGACGTAGCCCGTGTCGTCTTGACGCGGTGGGAGCTTCACCTTCTTCTCGAACACGTCCTCGTAGGGGACGACCGAGAGGAGATGGGCGATGCAGTTGACTCGGGCGCATCGCTTGTCGTCGGCCTCGACGACGTACCACGGCGACTCGGGGACGTCGGTGTACTCGAACATCACGTCCTTGGCCCGCGAGTACTCCACCCACTGGTGGCGTGACTCGAGGTCCACCGGGCTCAGCTTCCAGCGCTTCAGCGGATCGTCGAGCCGGGCCTGGAAGCGCCGCTCCTGCTCGTCGTCGCTCACCGAGAACCAGTACTTCACGAGGATGATCCCGTCCTCGATCAGCAGGTGCTCGAACACCGGGCACTGTCGCAAGAAGCGCCAGTACTCCTCCTCGGTGCAGAAGCCCATGACGTGCTCGACCCCGGCGCGGTTGTACCAGGAGCGGTCGAAGAGGACGACCTCGCCGCCCGCCGGCAAGTGCTCGACGTACCGCTGGAAGTACCACTCCGCCCGCTCGCGCTCCGTCGGTGCGGGCAGCGCGACGGTACGCACGATCCGTGGATTGAGGTACTGGGAGATGCGCGTGATCGTGCCGCCCTTGCCGGCAGCGTCCCGGCCTTCGAACAGCACGGCGACCCGAGCGCCGGTGGCGTGCACCCATCCCTGGAGCTTGACCAGCTCGATCTGGAGCCGTTCGATCTCGGACGCGTAGACCTGTCGCGGCAGCTTCTTCATCTTGCCGATGCGACGGACGTCATGGACGGGCGCTCATCGCTCTCATGCTGGCACGGGAACGGGCTCGGGGAGCGCCGACGCCTCACGCTCGTCCCGCCGCCGCCACCAGAGGCCGACGAGCACGCCGAACGCGAACCCTCCGACGTGCGCGGCCCACGCGACCTCGGTCTCGCCGCCGACGAGCAGGAACTGCGTGCCGAGGAAGTAGAGCAGCAGCCAGATCGCCTCGACCTTCCGCAGCAGCACCGGGCCGAAGAAGATGATCGTCTTGATCCGCGCCTTGGGCCAGCTCACCAGGTACGCGCCCATCACCGCCGCGATCGCTCCCGACGCGCCGACCACCGGCACGGTCGACTGCGGGTCGACCGCCACGTGCGCCGCGGTCGCGGCGAGCCCGCCGAACACGTACAGCAGCAGGTAGCGCACGCGGCCGCGCCGGTCCTCGACGTCGTTGCCGAAGACCCAGAGGAAGAGCATGTTGCCGAACAGATGGGCGATGCTGCCGTGCAGGAACATCGTCACGAGCACGCCGAGCAGCACGACCTTTCCCTCGCTGTGCGCGGGACCGTCCTCGCCACACGCGCTGCCGTTGCCGTCGCCGAACGTCGCCCGGTACTCCGCCTCGCTCAGCGGCCGCAGCCGCGTCAGCTCGCACGGGATCGCGGCGTTGTCGACGACGAAGCGGAGATCCTCGTCGTCGACGCGCTCGACGAGCCCGGTCCAGCGGAACTCCGGTGCGCCCGTCGGCTGCACCGCGAAGTACACGACGACGCACGCGGCGATCAGCAGCAGTGTCACGATCGGCACGCGCCGCAGCGGGTTCTCGTCGGCGATCGGGATCACGGTGCACCGCTCCCCGGGCGGCCGGGGCTCGGCTGGTGCGTCCAGCCCGTCCACCGCGCACCGTCCCACCAGCGGAGCGCGCCCACCGGATCCCACGGATCGGGGTGCCAGCCGGCCGGTGCGACCGCGGCGGCGAACGGCCCCGCGCCGGTCGCAACGACACGTTGCTTCGCCTCGGGCACCGCCTCCTCGAGGATCGCCACGAGCTCTTCGCGCCGGTTCGTCCCGACCGACACCCAGTAGGGCTTGCTGTCGAAGCCGCGCACGCCGACGGAGTCGGACGTCCAGATCGGGTTGCCCCCGAGCCAGCTCCGACTGAACGGGCGCCACGGCCACGAGTTCTGTGCCCGCCCGAGCGTCGTCAGGTCGAGCGCGGCCAGGCGCACGGCCCGCTTCCCGACCCACAGGTGGTCGGCATCGACGCGGACGACGATCCGCCAGTACCGGGCCACGTTCACGAACCACGCGCCGAGCGCGACCGGCACGAAGATCGGAGCGATGGCGAGAAACGTGATCGCGAGCACCGCCGGCAGCCAGAGCCAGCCGCGCCCGACCGGCCGCAGCCGCTCCTCGAAGCGGGGGAGCTCGGGCGCCCCGACGACCGTCACGAGGGCGTACGGTACGCTGTCGCCGTCCATCCGATGCCGTGCTCGGGGCGCGTTCCCCGAGGCTGCCGAGACGTAGGGGGCTCAGCTCGTGAAGAAGCTGCTGGTGCTGCTCGTCCTCGTCGTGATCGGAGTCGCAGTCGCGAAGAAGCTGCGCGAGGCGACCTGACACGAGCGAGACATCGATCGACCGACCGAGCCCGCCCGTCCCGTGAAGACGAGCGGGCTCGGTGCGCGTCCGGGTGCGTCTCGGCTCAGGGATCGGCGGCGATGGGCAGGGTGAAGCACGACGCGTAGCGCGTCGAGAAGAGCGCGGGCGCGCCGCCGGTGTGCCAGAACACCACGCGCTCGCCGGCGCCGATCCGACCCTCCCGAACGGCGGTGATCAGCGCCGCCATCGCCTTGCCGGTGTAGACGGGATCGAGCACCAACCCTTCGGCGCGGGCCGTCATGTTGACGGCCTCCAGCGCGGCGTCGCTGATCGCGCCGTAGCCCGTGCCGAAGTGGTCGTGGTCGACGAGCGCCTCCGCCGGCGGCGCGGCGCGTCCGAGTCGCGCTGCCGCCGCCGCTGCGAGCCGCGGGACGACCTCGTCGAGATCCGGTCGCGTGCCGACGTCGACGCCGAGGACGCGCACGTCGCGGCCGAGCCCGGCGAGGAGCCCGGCGTGCGTGCCGCCCGAGCCGTCGGCGACGACGACCCAGTCGACGCGCTCGTCGTCGAGCTGCCCACGGAGCTCGTCGGCTGCCGCCGCGTACGCCGTCGCGCCCGTCACCGACGCGCCACCGATCGGCATGACGTACGGACGCCGTCCCGCTCGGGTGAGCGACGCACCGAGCTCCTCGATGCCCGCCTCGAGCTCGTAGTAGTCCGCGTGCTCCAGCGGGTGCGCGTGGACGCCCAGGATCGCGTCGAGGAGCACGTTGCCGGAGTCGGTGACGGCGTTGCGGTCGCTCACCGCGAGCGCGACGTGGCAGTCGAGCCCGAGGCGGTTCGCCGCGGCTGCGGTCATGCGCACGTGGTTGCTCTGCGTGCCGCCCCCCGTCACCAGCACGTCGCACCCCTCGGTGATCGCCTCCGCACACAGGCGCTCGAGCTTGCGGGCCTTGTTGCCGCCGAGTGCCAGGCCGGTGCAGTCGTCGCGCTTGACGAGGAGCCGCGGGCCGTTGCCGCCCGCGATCGCACGAGCGAGGCGATCCATCGGCTCGAGCGGCGTGGGGAGGTGCGCGAGCCCGAGTCCGCCGCCGGTCGTCATGCCCTGGCGTGGTCCCGTCGGTGCAGCCACCACCACACCGCCACCCCGGCGCCTGCCGCCGCGACCGCGCCGGTGACCGCGAGCGCGGGCCGCGACGGTACCGACAGCCGGCTGCGAAGCCGCACGGGGCGCTCGAAGCGCAGGACGGGCCACTCCTCGTCGCGCGCGAGTCGGGCGAGCTCCCGGTCGGGGTTCACGGCGACGGGGTTCCCGACGGCGCGCAGCATCGGCTCGTCAGTGATCGAGTCGCTGTACGCGTACGAGGCGGCGAGGTCGATGCCTTCGCGCGACGCGAGCACGCGGACCGCATCGGCCTTGTGCGGTCCGTATCCGTAGAACGCCATCTCGCCGGTGTAGTTGCCGGCGGCGTCGACGTCGGCACGGCTCGCGATCACGTCGTCGACGCCGAGGAACTGACCGAGCGGTCGCACGACCTCCTCGGGTGCCGACGACACGATGATCACCGATCGTCCGTGCGCCTGGTGCTGCTCGATGAGGTCGAGTGCTTCGCTGAAGATGATGGGCGTCACCACCTCTTCGAGCGTCTCGCGGACGATCTGCGCGACCTCGTGTTGGCTCCAGCCGCGGATCAGGTCGAGCATCGCCTTGCGCAGCTTCTCCATCTTGTGCTCGTCGGCGCCCACGAGCATGAAGACGACCTGCGCGTAGGCGCTGCGCACGATCGCGCGCCGCGACAGCAGGCCTTCTCGGTAGAGCGGCCGTCCGAAGGCGAGCACCGAGCTCTTGGCGATGACCGTCTTGTCGAGATCGAAGAACGCCGCGGCGCGTGTCGTCACGCGCGACGAGGTTACGCGTCGACGTCGTCACCGCATCCCTTCCCCCTGTCGCCCCTGGAGACCTCCGGGTCGACGATCCCCAGGTCTCAGCGAGAAGGGAGAGCGATGCTCCTCGCCCTGTGGTCACCCAAGGGTGGCGCGGGCACGTCGGTGCTCGCCGCCGCGTGCGCGCTCGTGCTCGCGCGCCGGGCCGACGGCGCGCGCCTGGCCGACCTCGCCGGCGACCAGCCGGCGATCTTCGCGCTCTCGTCCGAGCCCGCCACCGGGCTCGGTGACTGGCTCGCGGCCGGGCCGGAGGCCCCCGCCGATGCCCTCGAGCGCCTCGCGGTCGCCGCCGCGCCCGGCGTCGCGCTCCTGGCGCGTGGCGCGGCTGATCGACCGCTCGCCCCACCCGCAGCAGCCGAGGCGGGTGCCGCGCTCGCGGTCGCGCTGCGCGACGGACCGGTCCCGACGATCGTCGACGCCGGGAGCGCCGGCACCCCGGCGTCCCGCGCCCTCGTCGAGGTCGCCGACGCATCGGTCGTCGTGCTGCGCGGCTGCTACCTCGGGCTGCGGCGGGCGGTGCACAGTCCGTTGCTTCCCCGGGCGGTCGGAACCGTCCTCGTCGAGGAGCAGGGTCGGTCGCTGGGCGCCGTGGAGCTCGCGGACGTGCTCGACCGTCCGGTGCTGGGCCGCATCCCCGCACGCGCGTCGATCGCGCGAGCCGTCGACGCCGGCGTGCTCGCGGCGCGGCTGCCGGACGCGCTCGCTCGTCCGACCGCGCGCCTGCTGACGCGGCTCCAGCTGCTCACGGATCGGCGCGGTGAGGCCGCGTGAGCATCGACCTCAAGCAGCGAGTCCATGCCCGTCTGCTGAGCTCCCCGTCGCTCGGGGAGCTGACCGGGCCCGGTGGCGAGCGTGCCGTGCGCGCGACCGTCGGGGAGCTGCTGCGCGACGAGGAGCCCCTGCTGCCGGCGGGCCGCTTCGAACGACTCGTCGCCGAGCTGACCGACGAGATCGCCGGGCTCGGACCACTCGAGCCGCTGCTCGCCGACGCGGCGGTCACCGAGGTGATGGTCAACGGACCGGGTCGCGCCTACGTCGAGCGGGCGGGTCGACTCGAGCCCGTCCCGTTGGCGCTCGACGCTGCCGGGATCGTGCGCCTCGTCGAGCGCGTCGTCGCGCCGCTCGGGCTGCGCCTCGACCGCGCGTCACCGATGGTCGACGCCCGACTCCCCGACGGGTCGCGGGTGCACGCGGTGATCCCGCCACTCGCGATCGACGGCCCGTGCGTGACGATCCGTCGATTCGGTGCCCGCGCGGTGCCGCTCGACGCGTTCGGTCTCGATGCGCGCTCGACCGCGCTGCTGGTGTGGTGCATCGAGGCGGGCTGGAACGTGCTCGTCGCGGGCGGCACGAGCGCCGGCAAGACGACCCTGCTCAACGCCCTCTCCGGCGCCATCCCCGACGACGAGCGCATCGTCACGATCGAGGAGACGGCCGAGCTCCGGCTCGCGCAGTCGCACGTCGTGCGGCTCGAGGCCCGCCCGCCCAACGCCGAGGGCGCCGGCGCGGTGACGGTGCGCGACCTCGTCCGCGCCGCGTTGCGGATGCGGCCCGATCGCATCGTCGTCGGCGAGGTGCGGGGTGGTGAGGCGCTCGACATGCTCCAGGCGCTCAACACCGGCCACGACGGCTCGCTCTCGACCGTCCACGCCAACGGCGCGCTCGAGGCGATCGCTCGGCTCGAGACGCTCGTGCTGCTCGCCGACGTCGGCCTGCCGCTCGGTGCCGTGCGCGGCCAGCTCGGCGCGGCGCTCGACGCGGTCGTCTTCGTCGCGCGTCGTCGCGGGGGCGTGCGTCGCGTCGAGACGATCGGGGAGATCTGCTCCACGCCCGAGGGCCCGACGCTGCGCACGCTCTTCCAGCGACAGGCCGGACACCTGGCGGCGGTCGCGCTGCCGAGGCGGCCGGCGCGGCGGCCGGACGCGCCGTCCATCGGCTCGGTCCGGATCTCGAGCCCGACATGACGACGCTCCTGATCGCGGTCGTGGGAACCGGCCTCGCGCTCGCTCTGGCTCGAGCCGGGCGCCGTGTCGAAGGTGGCAGGCGGGCTCGCGGTCTCGGTCGTCCGCGGCGCTGGCGAGTGCCGACCCGGTTTCGGGGTCGACTCGAGCGCGCCCTCGCCGACGCGGCGCTCGAGGTGCAGCCCGAGACGGCGGTCGAGCTCGCAGCCATGGGCGTCACGGTCAGCGTGATCCTCTCGCTGGCCGTCGCGCCGGGTCTCGTGCCGATCGTCGGGGTGCTCGCGCTCGGCGCCGGGCCGGTCTCGTTGCGCCTCGCTCGTGGCAGGGCGGAGCGGCGCTTCGTGGCCGCGCTCCCCGGCGGTCTCGAGCAGGTCGCGGCGGCGCTGCGCGGCGGCGCCGCCGTCGGCGAGGCACTCGGCGTGCTGAGCGGAAGCCCCGCGCTCGCGGCCGACGTGCACCGCGTCCAGGCGCGGGCTGCGCTCGGGCTCGGGCTTCCGGACGCGCTCTCGGTGTGGCCGCGAGAGCGGCCGCTGCCCGAGGTCCGCGCCGTCGCGGGGGCGCTGGCCGTCGCGGCGGCGCTCGGCGGACGCGCGGCCGACGCCCTCGACGGGCTCGCCGCGTCACTGCGCGAGCGCCTCGGCGCGCTCGCCGAGGCCCGCGCGCTGTCCGCACAGGCGCGACTCTCGGCACTCGTCGTCGGCGGAGCGCCCGTCGCGTACCTCGCGTTCAGCGCGGTGGTGGATCCGTCGTCGGTCGAGCTGCTCGTGGGCACCGACGTCGGCCGTGTCTGCCTGCTGCTCGGCGTCGGTTGCGAGGTCCTCGCAACGCTGTGGATGCGACGGATCCTGCGCCGAGGCACGGCCGAGTGATCGCTCTCGCCCCCTGGGCCCTCGGCCTCGCCTGGGGCCTCCTGCTCACCATCCCCCTTGCACGCCGTGCGCGTCGGACCGCACCCCGCGCTCGCACCGACGCTCTGGCGTCGGCTGGCCCCGCCCAGCGGGGTGAAGCGACGCCGAGGCGCTGGGGGCGGCGCCTGGTTCGCGCCGCGCCCCCGCCGGTGCAGGCGGTGTGGGGGCGCGTCGCGGAGGAACGACGGGCGCGCGCGCTCGACATGACGGTGGAGCGAGAGCTGCCGGTGACCGTCGACCTCCTCGCGGTCGCCGTCGGCGCGGGCTGCACCCCGTTCCTCGCCGTGGACACGGCCGCGCACTGGGCCCCTCCGGTGCTTGCCGCCTGGCTCGGTGACGTCCGGCGCTCATGTGCGCTCGGCCGCGCCTTCGGCGACGCGCTCGACGACCTCGCGCACCGTGTCCCGCCGCTGCAGCCGCTCGTCGACGCGCTCCTCGCGTCGGACCGCTTCGGCGCGCCGGTCGGCGACGCGCTCGTGCGCCTGGCCGCGGAGCAACGCACCGCGCTTCGCCGCCGGGCTGAGACGCGTGCGCGCACCGTGCCCGTGCGCCTCCTCTTCCCACTGATCTTCCTCGTCCTGCCCGCCTTCGGCCTGCTCACCGTCGTCCCGGCGGTGCTCGCCGGCATCGGGAACACCTGACCGACCGACCGACTGACAGAGAGGACGACAGCTCATGGCACGTGCACAGCACACGCGTCTCGGCCGCACGCTGGGCCGCCACGTCACCGCCCAGTGGACGCCCGGGCGCAGCGAAGCCGGGCAGACGACCGCCGAGTACGCGCTCGTGATCCTCGGCGCGGCGGCGATCGCGACGTTGCTCATCGCCTGGGCGAAGGGCAGCGGCGCGATCGGCGACCTCTTCGACGAGGTGGTGAGCAAGATCCTGTGAGGCGACCCCGCCGGCCGCACCGCGCGCTCCGGCATCAGCGTGGGCAGGCGACCGTCGAGTTCGCCCTGGTGCTACCGGCGTTGGTGCTCGCCGCCATCGCCATCATCCAGGTTGCGCTCGTCGTGCGCGACTACGTCGCGGTCGTGCATGCGGCGCGGGAGGCGGCCCGCGCGGCGAGCGTCGACGCAGATGCCGGAATCGCCGCGCACCGCGTCCTCCCCGGCGCCCGGGTGCACGTCGGTTCCCGTCCCGACGTCGGTGAGCCGATCGAGGTCGAGGTCGAGTACCGATCGGTCACCGACCTGCCACTGGTGGGCGCGCTGTTCCCCGACCCGGTCCTGCACCACCGAGCGGTGATGCGGGTCGAGAAGTGAGCGCCGATCGCGAGCGGGGTGCCGCGACCATCGTCATGGTCGCGGTGCTCGCGCTCGCCTTGCTGCTCGCCCTCGCGGCCGCTCGTGCGGGCGCGGCGGCCGTGGCCGGTGCACGGGCTGACGGCGCGGCCGACGCAGCGGCGCTCGCCGCGGCTGACATGCTCGCCCTCTCCCGGGGGCCCGAGGCCGCCGCCCGAGCCGCCGGCGACACCGCGGCCGCGAACGGCGCCAAACTACTCGGATGCTCGTGCGACGGACGGTTCGTCAGCGTGCGCGTCGTCGTCCGAGTGCCGATCCTCGGCGCCGCCGCGCGCTCGACGGCGCGAGCCGAGGTCAGGCCCGAGTGCGTCCTCGGCTGCTGATCGCTTCGTCGCGCCCTGCGTCGGGGCGATGACCACCGCCCTCCCGCCCCGGCAGCGGAGCGGCGTCGCGGGCTTCGACCCTCCACGATCCGTGCGCTGGCAGGCGGACGAGCCCGCCGCGTCGTCAGCACCCCCGCAGCTGCGCTACATCCCGGCACTCGACGGGCTGCGCGCCGCTGCCGTCCTCGCCGTCATGCTGTACCACGGCGGTGTCACGTGGATGCAGGGTGGCTACCTCGGCGTCGACGCGTTCTTCGTCCTGAGCGGCTTCCTCATCACCGCGCTGTTGCTCGGTGAGTGGCGCTCGACCGGTGGGATCGCGTTCGGTCGGTTCTGGATCCATCGGGCCCGGCGCCTGCTCCCCGCGCTCGGGCTCGTCGTGCTCGGCATCATCGCCTACGGCGCATTCCTCGCCCCGGCGGACCAGCTCGGCGCGCTGCGCAACGACGTGCTGGCCACCCTCGGATACGTCAACAACTGGCACCTGATCGACTCCGGCCAGGGCTACTTCGAGCAGTTCGCGGCACCGTCGCCGTTGCGCCACGCCTGGTCGCTCGCGATCGAGGAGCAGTTCTACCTGGTGTGGCCGCTCGTCGTGTACGCGCTGTCGCGCTGGCTCCGCATGTCGTGGCGAACGATGGCCACGTTGTTCGCGGGGCTCGCGGTCGTCTCGTGCGCGTGGATGGCCGTCGCGTACTCGGGCGACGGCGTGAACCGCGCCTACTATGGCACCGACACCCGCGCGCAGGCGTTGTTGATCGGCGCCGCGCTCGCCGTCGTCTACGGCGCGGTGGGCCCGGCGCGTGCGGAGCTCGCCCGCCGTGCGCTCACCGTCGTAGCCACCGCCGCGGTCGCCGTGACGGGGTGGCTCCTGGTCACGGCAGGCGACGACACGACCTGGCTCTTCCAGGGTGGGTACCTGCTCGCCGCGGTGGCCGTCGGTGCCGTCATCGCGCGAGTCGCCCAGCCGCAGGCGGGTGTGCTCGGCGCGGCGTTGTCGTGGGCACCGCTTCGCTGGGTGGGTCGCATCTCGTACGGCCTCTACCTGTGGCACTGGCCGATCTTCGTCGTCGTCACGACGTCCCGAGTTGGGCTGAGCGGCACTGCGTTGCTCGCGCTGCGACTCGCGCTCACGTTCGCCGCTGCCACCGCGTCCTATTACCTGGTCGAGCTCCCGGTGCGGCGGGGCGCCCTTCGCGGCTGGCGGAGCTGGGTCGCGGTGCCGACCGCGGTCGGCGCGCTCGCGGGAGGCATCCTGTTGGTGACGAGCGACGCGAAGCCCGTCATCGCGTCGGGCGGTCCCGCCCGTGCCGCGTCGCGGCAAGTGCGACAGGAGAACGAGGCCGCGAAGCGCGCGCTCGCGTCGCGCGCCGACGACGTCGCGGCCCAGCGCCCGATCAGCGTGCTCATGGTCGGCGACTCTGTCGCCCTCACCCTCGGGCTCGGGCTCCAGGAGGTCGGGCTCGAGCACCAGATGTTCACCGTGAACCGGTCGCAGCTCGGATGCGGCCTCACGCACGGAGGCGAGGTGCTCGTGGAGGGGCGCGTGCAGTCGATCAACGACTACTGCGATCAGGTGCCGAAGTGGTCCGAGGCGGCCCAGGAGCTGCGTCCCGACCTCGCGCTCTTGCTGATCGGCGCGTGGGACGCGTACGACCGGCGCATCGACGGCCGTTGGATCGCGTTCGGCACGCCGGAATGGGACGCTCGGATGACCGCCGACCTCCAGGCCGCGGTGGAGGCGCTCTCGAGCACGGGTGCCACCGTCGTGTTCGCCACCGTGCCGCACTTCGAGAACCGCTCGGTCGTCAACCAGCCGGCGGAGTTCAAGTCGGCGTTCGACCCCTGGCGCGTCGACCACCTCAACGACCTGATCCGCCGGGTCGCGGCGTCGAACACGAGCCGTGTCACCGTCGTCGACCTCGAGCGCTACCTCGCCGGGCCCGGGCAGCAGGTGCTGCTGGAGGACGGCGTGCACTTCGGCGTCGACAGCCGCAAGGTCGTGGCGCAGTGGCTCGCGCCGCGCCTCCGCCGGATCGCCGGCTGACGCGTCGGCGCGCTACTGGCTCTGGACCACCCCGTCGTCGGCGAAGTCGGCGAAGAGCTGCTGGCCCTGGGGCTGCACCTGGAGGTTCGTGCCGGCTCCGCTGCCCACCGGGATGGTGATGTTCTTCACCTGCGCGGGATCGAGCCGCATCGCCAAGCGCCCGAGGCGGAACAGCTCGGTCAGGTCGACGCCTTCCGTCCGGACGTGCCGGCCGAGGATCGAGACGAGTCGGAGCGTCTCGCCCGGGCTCGTGTCGCCGGCCTGGAGCTGGGCGAGCGTCGCCAGGATGATCGATCCCTGGTTGTAGGACCGATCGATGTCACCCGCGGTGAAGTTGTGCCGGTCGCGAGCGAACTGGAGCGCGTGCTCGCCCGCCATCAGCGTGGGCCCGGCCACCGGGAAGAACGCGCCCGAGCCGTCGGGGTCGTCGAGCGGCATCGGGACGTCGACGGTGACGCCGCCGAGCGCGTCGACCAACGCGATGAAGCCCCCGAAGTTCGTCGTGATGGCATACGTGATCTCGATGCCCATCATCTGGTTGAGCTCGCGGATCATGCCGGGCAGTCCCTCGAGCGAGTGGTAGGCGTTGATCTTGTCGCCGCTCGGTGCCGTCGTGTCACGCGGCACGTTGAGCATCGTCGCCTGCCCGAGCGCCGGGTTCACCCCGATGACGTGGATCGCGTCGCCCAGTCCCTTGTCCGCGTCGGTGCGACCGTCGTTGCCGAGCGCGAGGAAGTAGAAGGGCTCGTCGGGTGCCCCGCTGTAGTCGGAGTCGAACTTCGTCACCTGGAACCACGCGGCCGCCGACGCAGACGGCGAGCCGAGCGCGACGTAGGCCGCGGTCAGCAGCCCGGCGATCAGCGCGCCGGTGAGAAGGACCGAGCCTGCGATGAGGCCGAGGCTGCGAAGAGTGCGTGATCTCACGGAGTACCCACCACCGTTGTCGTCGTCGTCGCGGACGCGTCCGCCGGAGCGTCGGTCGATGCCGTGGTCGTCGGCGTCTGCTGCGCCGCCGGGAGGCCCTTGCCGGTCCGGCTGACGCTCAGGTCCCAGCCGGTGATCTTCCAGCCGCCGGCGCCGTCGGGAACGAGCTCGAGCTGGCCCGTTCGCTTGATGTCGTAGGGGCCCTTGACGCCCACCACGCGGATGTCGAGGTCGATCGCCGCCGCCACGACCAGCGATGTGCCCTGCGCGTCGTTGAGGACACTGAGGTTCACCGGGGCCGAGGTGATCGACAGCTTGCCGACTGCCTTCGGCAGCCCCTCGTCGAGCAGCACGGCGCGGTCATCGCCCGCGAGCTTGACGAGGGCGCCCTCGTCGAACGCGCTGGTCAGCCCCGCGTCCTTGACCTTGCCCGTGCGCAGGCCGGGCACCGTGCCGTTGTCGACGTAGTCGCCGATGACGCTGATCACGGTCTCCTCGAGACCGTCGGGCGCGCTCGTCGGTCCGAGGCCGGGCCAGAACACGGTGACCTCGCCCGGCTCGAGGGCGACGTTCGTGG
>CAZHKE010000051.1:17976-21105 GCA_964532485.1 uncultured Bifidobacteriaceae bacterium | reverse complement strand
GCGCGTTACCTGTCGGCGGCGCTCGCCGAGCACGGCTGGGACGTCGCGCTCGCGTGTGGGTCCCTCGGACGCGAGGGCGACAACACCTACGCGCCCACCTTCTTTGCCGGCATCGACGTGCACGTCCTCGACTACACCGACGCGGTCGAGGTCTTCCGATCGGGCGGGAGCGCCATCGCGGCACCGGCGCCGATGCACCCGTCCTACGAGGACCGGGTCGACGCGCCCGATGTCGTGTTCGCCGCGGTGGCACCCGAGCTCGCAGAGCACCTCTCGTCCGTGTGGGAGGCGCCGTTCGCAGCCGCGGGTGCGGGCGACGCCGACGTCGCCCACCTGCACCACCTGACCCCGCAGCTCGATGCGGTCACGCGCCGCTGGCCGAGCCTCCCGGTGCTCGTGCACCTCCACGGCACCGATCTCAAGCTCGTCGAGGCGATCGAGGCCCGGGCCGCGGTGGCTGGCGCGCTCGAGACGACGCTCGAGGCGATGCCCGACGTCGTCCGTGAGGGGAGCGACCTCGACGGGAGGCTCGACGAACCAATGCGCGAGCTGGCCCGCACCACCCGCTGGAGCCAGTGGCGCCACGGGGAGTACTGGGCTGCGCACCTCCGAGCGCAGGCACAGCGCGCCGACCAGCTCGTCGCGGTGTCGCCGACCGATCGGGAGACCGCCGTCGAGGTGCTCGGCGTCGACCCCGAGCGGGTCGTCGCGATCCCCAACGGCGTCGACCTCGACCGCTTCGACCCCCGGGCCCTCACGCCGGCGGAGCGGCGGGCGAGCTTCCGGGAGTGGCTGGTCGAGGACCCGCAGGGCTGGCGCGAGGGCGGCGCGCCCGGGACGGTCGCCTACCGCGACGACGATCTCGACCGGCTCCTCGGACCCGAGGGCGACGCGACGGTGCTCGTCTACGTCGGGCGGTTCATCGCGTGGAAGCGGGTGCCGTTGCTGATCCGTGCGTTCGCCCGGGCCCGCGCCCGCTTCGAGCGCCGGGCGTCGCTCGTGGTGTGGGGCGGCAGCCCGGGCGAGTGGGAGGGCGAGCACCCCGTCACGGTCGCCGACGAGGTCGGGGCCGACGGCATCTTCTTCGCGGGATGGCGCGGCCACGACGACCTGCCGCGGGCGCTGGCGGCCTGCGACGGGCTCGTCATGGCCTCGGTCGCGGATGCCTATCCGCAGGCGCCGCTCGAGGCGATGGCCGTCGGGCTGCCGGTGATCGCGACGCGTGCCGGCGGCTTCCCGTCGATGGTCAACCTCGACCCGGCGCACCCCACCGGCTGGCTCGTCGCGCCCGACGACACCGACGCGTTGGCCGACGCACTCGTCGAGGCGGTGAACACGCCCGGTGAGCTCCCCGGCCGTGGCGCCAACGCGCTCGCCCACGCGCGCGCCGACCTCTCGTGGTCCGGGCTGGTGCCCCGCTTCGAGGACGCCTACGCCGCCGCCATCGCGCGCCACGGATCGCGACGCTCCTGAGCCGGACGCGGCCGTGCGAGCCGGGGGCCCGATCCGGAGTAGACTGTCCTTACCGAGGTCGTGTCAATCGGATCCGTCCCGGTGAATCAAGGGACGTGAATACCGTGGCGACAGGCACCGTGAAGTTCTTCAACGAGCAGAAGGGCTTCGGCTTCATCTCGCGCGAAGCCGGGGACGACGTGTTCGTCCACTTCTCCGAGATCCAGGGATCTGGCTTCAAGACCCTCCAGGAGGGTCAGAAGGTCGAGTTCGACCTGGCCCCGGGCAAGAAGGGTGAGGAAGCCAAGAACCTGCGGGTTCTCTAGCTCTCCCGGGTCCTCCCGCTCGTGGCCACCCTCAACAAGCAGCGACCCAACGACGACCCCGACCTCGTTCGGCTGTACCTGGACGACGCCGGGAAGTACCCGTTGCTGTCCAAGGACGACGAGGCGCGCCTCGCCCAGCAGATCGAAGCTGGTGTCGAGGCGCGGCGTCGCCTCGAGGACACCAGCCCCAAGCCCACCGCGGCCGAGCGACGCTCGTTGCGACGCGTCGTGCGCACCGGCGACGAGGCCCATCTCACGTTCGTGCGCTCGAACCTGCGGCTGGTGGTGTCGATCGCCAAGCGATACCAGGCGTCGGGCGTGCCCCTCCTCGACCTGATCCAGGAGGGGAACCTCGGCCTCATCCACGCGGTCGACAAGTTCGACTGGCAGCGGGGCTTCAAGTTCTCGACCTATGCGACCTGGTGGATCCGCCAGGCGATCTCCCGCGGCATCGCCAACTCCGGCCGCACGATCCGCCTCCCTGTGCACGCCGGCGACAACCTGGTCCGGCTCACCAAGGCGCGGTCGATGCTCGAGATGCGCCTCGGCCGCCAGGCGACGCACGCCGAGCTCGCCGACGAGCTCGGCACGACGATCGAGAAGGTGCGGGAGACGACGCTGATCGCGGCGGAGCCGCTCTCGCTCGAGCAGCCCTTGAGCGCCGAGGGCGACGGCGTGCTCGGCGACCTCGTCGAGGACCGTGGTGCCGCGTCGCCGTTCGAGGCGGCCGCGACCGCGATGCTGCCCGCCGAGGTCGAGAAGCTCCTCCTCGGGCTCGACGAGCGCGAGCGTCGCATCCTCTCCCTGCGCTTCGGTCTCGACCGGGGTGAGCCGCGCACGCTGGAGGAGGTCGGCTGCTCGCTCGACCTCACCCGCGAGCGGATCCGTCAGATCGAGGCCCGCGCGATGTCGAAGCTGCGCCACCCGGCCTTCGCGGCCAACGTCAGCGACCTCCTCAGCGCGTAGCGCGTCACCCGCCCACGCGGGCACCTCGGATGCACCGACCGCGCACGATCATCTTCGACGCCGACGCAACGGCGCGTCGGCGTTCGAGTACGATCAGGTCACCGAGGCCGCGTCAGTCGGATTCGTCCCGGCACTTCGAGGGACGTGACTGCGATGGCAGCCGACGATGTGACCTTCTTCAGCGAGCAACGAGGCTTCGGCCTGGTCTCGCGTGACGTGGGCGGTGACGTGTCCGTCCACTTCTTCTCGGTGAACACGATCGGCTACCGGGCTCTGCCCGACGATGAAGGCGTCGAGTTCACCTTCCGCGCAAGAGGCGACGGGGCCCAGGAGCCGCCGAACGAGTAGCCCGTCGCGCTTCGATCGAGGACGAAAGCCTCTGGCC
>CAZHKE010000051.1:15632-17876 GCA_964532485.1 uncultured Bifidobacteriaceae bacterium | reverse complement strand
GACGACATGCACGATGCACGCACACGATGCACGCAGAAGGAGACGAGATGCCGAAGACGAAGGAGTCCTGGGACCAGGTCGGGGAGAGCTGGCGTGACCTCGGGCGCCATCTCCGGGACCAGTACCAGAAGCTGAGCAAGGACCAGGCCCGGGAGACTCGCGAGGATCGAGAGAAGCTCGACGAGGCGGCGAGCAAGCTGTCGGAGCATGTCGGCGAGGCGCTGAGCTCTCTGCGCGACCTCGTGAAGGATCCCGAGACCAAGCAGAGCATGGATCGCGTGATCCACGCGACCGGGGCGGCGGTCTCGGCGACGTTCGACGCCGCCACCGGCGAGATCCGCCAGCGCCTCCCCGGGCGCGAGGGTGCGGAGCCGTCGAACGCGGTGGACGCGCCGAGCGCGGGCGAATCGGACACGGCGAGCTCGGGATAGCTCGGTCGTCGGCGTCGTCGGCGTCGTCGGCGTCTCGGGGGACCAGTGCTCCACCGCCGGCGTCGTCGGGCCGCCGTGCCCGCCCAGGGTTCAGGGTTCAGCGTTCAGGGTTCAGCGTTCAGGGTGAAGATGACGCGCTGGCGATCGTTTCCTCCAACGCGCGCGTGAGCCCTTCGAGATCGGCGACGGTGACCGTGAGCGCGGAGTGGCCCGAGCGCCGCAGGCGGCTGGGCACCTTCGCTCGGAAGTGGATGCAGACGCCGCCTGTCGTGTTGGTGCCGAAGGTGAGTCCGTCGTCGACCAACGACCGGCGAGCACCGATGGCGGTCCACCATCGGTAGCCGGTGGTGATGTGCGCTTCATCGACGTTGTCCAGCGACGTCTCGAGTCGAAGAAGACCGAACGTCGCGACGAGCTTGCCGTCCTCGGTGAGCGTCACGCCGTCCTTCGACGGGCGGACACCGAACGGAGCCCACAGCGGGGCGAACTTCTTGTCGATCGCGTACCGGAAGACCTTGCTCATCGATGCTCCCTCGAAGGTCGCGTCTGATCGACGGTAGTGGCCTCGAGACCGAGGGATCGGGGTCACCGACGGCCGGTGAGCAACCACGTCGGAACTGGTCCCTTGCCCTTGACCTCCACGGTGCCTCGCTGGGTCATCCGGTGCGAAGACCGGAGGTGGTCGTGCGTCGACGGGCTGATCTGGATCTCGCCGGGAATGCCGTGCGACTCCATGCGAGCGGCAGTGTTGACCGTGTCCCCCCACAGGTCGTAGGCGAACTTGTGATGTCCGATCACGCCGGCGACGACCGGGCCGCTGGCGATCCCGATGCGCAGCTCGAAGCGATGATCGTCGGATCCGACGGCCTCGACCGATTCCCGCATGTCGAGCGCGAGATCGGCGACGGCTTGGGCATGGTCGGGGCACGGCTCGGGAAGCCCGCCGGCCGCGACATAGGCGTCGCCGACCGTCTTGATCTTCTCCACGCCGTGGCGGCGGGCCAGCTCGTCGAAGCGGCTGAAGACGTCGTTGAGCATCGCGACCACCTCATCCGCACTGACCCGGGCGGCGAACGGTGTGAACGACACGATGTCGGCGAAGAGCACCGTCACGTCGTCGAAGCGCTCGGCGATCACCCCGGGGAAGCGTTTGAGGCGCTCGACGATCTTCTCGGGGAGGATGTTCAGCAGCAGGTCGTCGGCCTGGCGACGCTGCTCTTCGATGATCTCTCGCTGGTGCTCGATGGTCCGCTCGTCGTCGTACTGCACGCGCATCTGTCGCTCGATCAACGAGGACATGAACAGGCCGGCCACGTACGCGCTCGCAAGGAGGATCGTCGTGACCCAGTACGCGGTGGCGTCGATCTCGCCGTCCAATGCGAGGGCGGTGATCAGGATCTCGTAGGCGATGACGTAGGTCGCCACCGCGAGTCCGCCGGTCAGAGGGTGGAGTCGGAAGACGACGAACCCGAAGAACACGAGAGTGAGCATCCCCATGCCTGCCAGCGACATCTGGTCGGGCTCGAGGATCACCCAAGCGAAGCCGATGGCGGCCAGGCCCGCGAACGCGTTCGCGAACGCCGTGGCCGAGGGCACCCAACCCCACAACGAGGGGACGAACGTGAAGGCGAGCGCCCCCACCACGACCGCGATCGCCGCGACCACGAAGGGAAGCCCGTTGACGAACGCGCCCTCGATGGCGAACGAGCAGCCCACGAAGACGAGCACCCACGTCCCGACCGACGCGAGCAAGCCGAGCCGGGAGAAGAACCGCGTCGCCTCCAGATACCAACGCTCGTAGTCCAGCTCCGAG
>CAZHKE010000051.1:8583-15532 GCA_964532485.1 uncultured Bifidobacteriaceae bacterium | reverse complement strand
GTGTCTTCGCGGCGGTGGATGCTCATGGCGTGCTGCACACCCGTCTCCAGCAGCTCCTCGTCGTTGTCCGCCGAGATCTTGATCGTGCAGTTCGGGATGCTCGACATCTCACGACAGTCGAGGGCCTTGCGTACCATCGCGCACCTCCCGGATCGCTACGACACCAACGACCCTCGCTGGCTGTCCTGTCGGCACCGGCGCAGTCTGCCAGGGCTCCGTGCGTCGAGGTCGACGCTCGCGAGACGCTCCATCGGACGTCGAGCGCCGCGCGACGCTGGAAGACCCACGGGCAGGAGGCCGGCCATGCCACAGCAGCAATCCCAGAAGAGCGGCGAGCCGCCGATCGGTGAGTGCGCCGTGTGCGGCGAACCGGTGACACGCGAGGACCCCGGCGCCTTGAAGTTCTCGCCTGCGAGCGGAGCGATGTCGCACGTGCACACCCGCTGCGAGTCAGCCTCCGATGCAGGTGATGCCGCGTCCTGAGCCCGTGAGCGCGGTCAGGAGCTTGCCGCGACCGTCTCCACGTGCGCCATCTGCGCGTCGAACTCCTCCGCGGCGCGCTCGTCGTTCGTCATCTCCGCATCGAGGTCGGTCTCGGCGAAGGCCATGACGCCCATGTCGGTGAACGCCCGCTGGATGCGCGGTCCCCACAGGCCGATGTCCTTGAGGATCGGGACGATCCGCATGAAGAGCAGCGAGCGGAAGCTCCGCATGATCTCGCTGTGCTCGACGTACTCACCGACCTCCGCCGGGAGCCCGAGGCGCTCCCAGACCTCTTCGCCGAGGAACCGGTCTCGCATCAGGTAGCAGGCGTCGACGCAGAACTCCTCGCGTTCGTCGCGCTCGGCGTCGGTCAGCTCCGGATAGAAGTCGCGCAGCGCGAGGCGGCCGAAGGTGACGTGGCGAGCCTCGTCCTGCATCACGTACGCGTTGATGGCGCGGGCGAGGGGATCGGTGGCGAGGTTGCGGATCGTGCCGAAGGCAGCAAGAGCGAGGCCCTCGATGATCACCTGCATGCCCAGGTAGGTGAAGTCCCAGCGGGCGTCGCTGATCGTGTCGTTCAGCAACGAACCCAGATGCGTGTTCATCGGGTACTCGAGCTGGATCTTGTCGTGGAGGTAGCGGCTGTACACCTCGACATGGCGGGCCTCGTCGATCACCTGCGTGGCCGCGTAGAACTTCGAGTCGATGTCGGGCACCGTCTGCACGATCTTCGCCGCGCACATCAAGGCGCCTTGCTCACCGTGCATGAACTGGCTGAAGCGCCACGCTTCGACGTGACGACGGACCTCGCCCCGGCGCGCGTCGTCCATCTCGTCCCACCAGGGGGTGCCGACGATCGGGATCACCTCGTCGGACCAGCCGACGGGGTTGTCGGGATCGATCTCGAGCGTCCAGTCGATGCGATCGCTCCCGATCCACTGCTTCCGGGTTCCCTTGTCGTAGAGCCGGAGCAGCTGCTCGCGGCCCTCGGTGTACCCGAAGTCGAAGATCGTGGTGGCGGGGCTGTCGATGCCGAGATGACCGGATCCGAGCTGATCAGTCATGGAGCCCATCGCTTGCTCCTCCCGAGCTCGCGGCTGGTGCCCCGCAGTCTCGCGCCGGGAGCCGAGCCCGGAAAGGCCGGTGGTCGAGGTCCGCGGTCACGAGCGGCGTCATTGCAGAGGTGCGCCTCCGCGTGATCGCGGGGGGTCACCCGCCGCGCGACACTGCTGGGGTCGACGGGAGGGCGCATGTCGATCGATGCTCGGACCCGGCTCCACACCGACGTCCGTACGCTCGAGCGAGACGAGGTCTTCGATTCGCTGCTGCCGGGCGCGATCGCGGTGCACGGAGATCTCGCCGGTCGCGGGGTCGCGTACAAGGAGCTGCCCCCGGTCGGCCTCGACGTCGACGGCCGATCCGTGACGCTGGTGGAGTCCGGCAGCTCGCTGGCGATCCGAGAGGGGCTCGACGACGCCGGCGTCGTCGCGACGATGCCGGCCGACGCGCTGTCGGACCTGGTCCAGGACGCCCAGTCGACGATGGGCCTGGCGATGACCGCGCGAGTGCAGATCACCTCCGGCACCATCAGCGACTGGATCGGTTGGGAGCCCGCGCTGCGCGCGCTGCTGGACGGGCGCAAGGTGCACGAGACCGGAGACGTCACCTTCACCGACCTCGACGGCGGCGAGCTCGATCTCGACCGCTCCTTCACCCTGAGCGACGACCGCGCGGAGATGGCGAACTTCCTCGAGCAGGCCGGCTTCCTCCACGTCCGTGGCGTGTTCGACACCGACGAGATGGCCGCCGTCGGCGCCGACATCGACGAGTGGATCGCCAAGGCCACTCCCGACGACGGCGAGTCGTGGTGGGCGGTGGACGATCGCGGTGTGAACCAGGCCGTGCGAGTCCTCTTCTTCTACGACAAGTCGGCCGCGCTGCGAGATCTGGTCCACGACGAGCGCTACTTGTGGATCGGTGATCTCACCGCCGACGGGCACCAGCACAAGCGTGGCGGCGAAGGTCTCGTCAAGCCGCTGGGGATCGTCCGGGGCCTGTCCGACCTCCCGTGGCACAAGGACTGCGGCCAGGGCCTGCACTCGTACATCTGCAGCGGGCTGACGTGCGGCATCTCGGTGACCGGCGCCGACCGCACCAGCGGCGCGCTCGGTGTGATCCCGGGGACCCACCGGGCCAACACGATGGCGACGGGCCGCGACCCGTTCCTCGACCTGCAGCCCAGGATGCTGGAGACCGAGACCGGTGACGTCACCGTGCACTGCAGCGACACGCTGCATCGCGCCCACCCGCCGATCGAGCGTCCCCGCAAGGTCGTCTACTCGGGCTTCGGGCTGCCGCCGCTGCCTGGTGACGTGATCACGCCCGATCCCCGCTACAGCCGGGAGGCGCGGGCCGAGCTCACCAGCGTCCAGGACCGGATCGAAGCCGCCGACAACCCCGACGCCCCCGACCGCTACCGCGCCGGCTGGGGCCGCTGACGGCGCTGAGCGGCCCCCACCGCCGGGGGCCCCGGGCCGCCCGGTGACGAGACCGAGCGGCGTACGCTCGGCTCGGCAACGCGGGGGGTGGCGTGCAGCGCTTCTGGTCGGTCCTGGCGGTTCAGCTGGGGAAGCACGCCGTCCTCGTGGTGGTCGTCGGGCTCGTCTTCACGATCGGCCTCGGGTTCGGGGTCACCAAGCTCGAGTTCGCGACCGGTCAGGACAGCTACCTCAACGACAGCGACCAGGTCGCCAAGGACAACGTCGTCTACCAGCGGCTGTTCGGCGGCCAGGCGATGCTGACGGTGGTCACGATGGATCGCGGGCACACCGTCGACGAGCTCTTCACGAGCGCCGAGGGCCGCGAGCAGTTCGAGCGCTTCCACGACTCGCTGCGCGAAGGGGGCAAGGTCCACGGCGTCATCACCCCGCTGGCGATCCTCGAGTACTCCGACACGCTGGTGTCGAGCGACGACGGCAACCCGGCGTCGAGCATCGCCGGCGAGGCATTGCTCGCCGCCCAGACCAGGGAGCAGACCGGGTCGCCGGAAGCCGAGGCGCGCGCCGAGGACGCAATCGAGACGCTCACGCGCCTCACCGCGGTGCCGCAGTCCGAGCAGACGCTCGACAACCCCGAGTGGGTGAAGTTCCTCCTCTACAACAACCAGGGCGAGGTCCGGAAGGTGCTGCGCTCGTTCATCCCCGATGAGCGGCACGTCCAGATCGTCACCCGGCTCCCGGGCAACGCGTCGATCGAGGTCGAGGGCGAGTCATCGGACGCGACCCAGGCCGCGGCGGCGCGCCTGTCGTTCCCGAACGCGACGGTCGTCTCGACCGGCGCCGCGGTGCTGCTGAAGGACCTCAACGACTACCTGCGCGGCGGGATGCTGACGCTGGGAGGCATCGCGATCCTCATCATGGTCGTGATCCTCCTCGTGTTCTTCGCGGTGCGCTGGCGGCTCCTGCCCCTGTTCGTCGTGCTCGTGGGCGTGGTGTGGGCCTTCGGGCTCGCGGGCTACCTCGGGATCCCGCTCACGATCGTCACGATCGCCGGGCTCCCGGTGATGCTCGGCATCGGGATCGACTACGCGATCCAGATGCACGCCCGCGTCGAGGAAGAGGTCGTCATCGACCGCGCCGAGCATCCGATCCAGGAGACGGCCCGCAACCTGGGCCCGGCGCTGCTCGTGGTCACGTTCGACGCGATCTTCGCCTTCGCGGCGCTGCGCTTCGCCAAGGTGCCGATGATCCGCGACTTCGGAATGCTCCTGGCCGTCGGGATCGCGGCGATCTGCATCTGCTCGATAATCCTCCCCTTCGCGATCCTCGGGATCCGCGAGTTCCGGTCGCCCACCAAGGGGCGAGACTTCCGCGAAGGCCCGCTCGGGCGGCTCACGGTACGGCTCGGCAGCATCCCCGCCCGCTTCGCGGTCGCGTTCGCCGTCGTGAGCGTCGTGGTCTTCGCGGGGGGCGTCCTCGTCGAGGGCGAGCTCACGTTGCAGACCGACCCGGTGCAGTGGGTGAACCAGGACTCGCAGACCATCAAGGACATCCACCGGGTCGAGGACGAGACGGGCGGCACCAGCGAGCTCGGCGTGTACGCGACGACCGACGACGTGTTCTCCGACGATTTCATCGCCTTCAGCCACCGCTTCACCCGGGAGCAGCTCGCGAAGTACCCGAAGCGTCTGCTCACCGGCGCCAGCATCGAGACGGTCGTCGGCGACATCATCAACGACGTCCCCGGCGGGAGCGACCTCGTACCGAGCGGTGCCGAGGTGAAGGCCGCCTACGACGCCGCGCCCGAAGACCTCCAGCGGTCGGTGGTGGCGTCTGACGGCACCGCGTTCAACATCGCGTTCCGCACCGGCCCCGGATCGCTGGAGCGACGTGCGCCGATCGTGCGCGAGATCCGCGACACGACCGACCCGCCCCCGGGCATCCGAGCGAAACCGTCGGGGCTCGCCGTCATCGGCGTCGGGCTGCTCGACAACCTCGAGGCGAACCGGGTCGAGCTCACCTACCTCGCGATCCTGTTCGTCTTCCTGTTCCTCGCCGCGCGGCTGCGCTCGATCATCCGATCGCTGCTGTCGCTCGTGCCCGTGCTCATCGCGGTCGGGGTGGCGTCGCTCGTGGCGTGGGCGTTCGACCTGAAGCTCAGCCCCATGACGGCGGTCGGGGGTCCGCTGGTGGTCGCCGCGTGCACCGAGTTCACCTCGCTGATCCTCCTGCGCTTCGTCGAGGAGCGCCGCCGGGGCCTCGAGCCCCAGGAGGCGGTCGACGTCGCGGCGGCGCGGACCGGGCGGGCGTTCGTGGTGTCGGGGATGACCGCGATCGCGGGCGTGGCGGTCCTGTCGTTCTCGTCGCTGCCGCTGCTGCGCGACTTCGGCCGCATCGTCGCGATGAACGTGACGGTGGCGCTGCTGAGCGCGCTGGTCGTCCTCCCGCCGATGCTGGTCTGGGCGGATCGGCGCCGATGGGTGTCGCGCGGCCTGGTCGAGGAGCCGGAGCAACCGTTCATCGAGACGCCTCCGATCGTGCGCCCCGACCCCGCGTGAGAGCGAGCTCCATTCCTTCGGGAGATCGCGCGGCTCAGAACTGGGGGATCGACGGCGCGTCCGGTCGCTCGGGGTCGAGCGCGGGGTCGCCGGCGGGCAGCGTCCCGTCGAACCACGCGTCGCGCTTCCAGTCCGGAACCGGCGGCTCGGCGTCAGCCGTGGGAACGAAGGGCGACCGCTCCACGAGTCGGTAGTGGTGGACGTAGCGACGGCAGTTCGCGAACACCGCTCGCGCCCTGACGCGCACGACGAGCTGTGCTCCGGGATACGTCGGCACCAGCGGGTCGTCGGGGTCGATCGAGGCCTCGCCGCTGAGGCGAAGCCGGGTTCCGGTCTCGAAGTCGATGAACAGCAGCCCCACCCGAGGATTGACCTCCAGGTTCCCCGCGGTGAGGTACATGCCGTTGCCGTTGTAGACGGGGAACGCGATCGTGTGCTCGTCGAGCACCCGCACGAACCCGGGAGCGCCACCCTTGTAGGACGCCTCGGGCCACCCGTCCTCGTCCGCGCTCGCGATGAAGAACATGTCCCGCGCCTCGATGAACCGCTTGAAGGGTTCGCCGACGACGTCGGTGGTCGCTTCCGCGAGTCGGTCGGCGAGGCGACGGGTGTCGAACCGATCCTGAAGCGCTCGTTGCGCATCGTGGTAGTGGCCGGTCACGGCAGGACCTCCCCCGATGGCGGATCACGCGAAGGGTACCGTCGACAACCCCCGGCAGATCCGTACCACTGGGCGAGAGCAGGGGGGGTGGAGTGGGCCTGGCCCTGACTGGAGTGCGGGTCATCGCGCCGACCGTCGCCGTGCCCGTGCCGGACACGCCCGGTGACCGTTGCGCGCCGTTCAGGAGGGGACTAGGGTGCCGCAGCGGCAGGGACCTCGCAACGCGTTCGGTCAGGGTCCGTGGCCGGTTGAGCAGGACGAACCGATTTGGGGGGGCACGTGAAGGCTCGATACAGCGGGATCGCGGCATTGGCCGCGGCCGCCATGGTCCTCGGGACGGCGGCGCCGGCAGCCGCCGCCAAGACGCCGAAGCTGAAGGTCAAGTTGATCGAGTTCGAGGTGAACCCGGCGCAGGACTTCATCGCCGAGGGCAAGACGAAGGTCATCGCCAAGAACAAGGGCACCGAGGATCACGAGCTCGTCATCGTGCGAGGCGACGACCCGCTGGCGCTGCCGACCGATGCCGACGGCGCGGTCGACGAGGACCAGATCCCCGAGGACGACTTCATCGGTGAGATCGAGGAGTTCGCCGCCGGCAAGACGGAGAAGAAGGCCTTCAAGCTCCCGGCCGGCAAGTACGTCCTCTTCTGCAACATCACCGAAGAAGAGGACAACGGCGAGATCGTGAGTCACTTCTCGGAGGGCATGTACACCACGATCGACGCCAGCTGAGCGCGGAGGCTCTCGCC
>CAZHKE010000051.1:0-8483 GCA_964532485.1 uncultured Bifidobacteriaceae bacterium | reverse complement strand
AGGTTCACGCGTCGAGGGACGTCGAGCGTGAGCTCGTGTCAGCCGTCGGGCGTTTGGTGGCGAGATAGAGGTGAACGCTGCCTCGGCCGGCAATCTCGCGATCTTCGACAGCGAGATCCCATGCGGCGAACAAGGCAGCCATGTCTCGAACCACGTCACCCGTGCGCTTCCAGACCTCGACCAGGCAGCTGCCTACGAGGTTGTGGTCGCGAGGGAAGTTGATGTCGACCATGACGACGCGGCCGCCAGGGCGGAGGACGCGTGCGAGCTCCGACATGGCCTGAGCACCGTCCGGATAGCCGGTGAATGCCATCGTGTTGACGACCGTGTCGAAGCTTGCAGCGTGATACGGAAGCGACCCCGCGTCGGCGCGGACGAGGTTCGCATGCGCGCGAGCACGTACAAGGTTGCGCCGGGCGACGACGGTCAGTCGCTCGTTGAGGTCGACACCGTGGGCCACAAGCCGGTCGGCGTACTGGGTGAGGAGCCATCCGGTCCCGAAGGAGACCTCGAGAACGCGCGGTCCTTCGATGTGTGGGATCGCCTGGCGCAACCAGTTTCGCCAGATCGGCAACGCCTTGATCGCGAGGTCATACGCGGTCGCGAAGCGGGAATAGCGTCGATCGAAGGAGGCCGAGAACGCCGATGCATCGGACGGCTCCTTCGAGTAGCGGGGACGGTGCGCATCAGCCACGACGCAATCGTGCCAGCCGGTTCGGTCGTCCGCTGGTGAGCGGCGAGAAGCACGTGAGCGCTGCCGGTTGACGAGGAGGGGACACTCGAGGAGAGAACCCTGGCCTGCGCCCGAAGGAGGCGCGTGCATGGCTGACCCGAGGCTCCGGATCTGTCGTCGGAGAGCATGCCCGGCGTGCGGGGGCCGCGCGGTGCTCGTGCGCTACGAGCCGGTGCTCGGTGCTCCCGTCGCGGTTCGGAGCCCCGTCGAGCTCCGTTGCTCGAACAAGGCCTGCGCCCGCTACTGGCGGTAACGGGAGCACGGTCCACTGGCGGCGCGTCCAACGAAGAGGGGGCCCCATGCCACCGCTCGAGTGCTCGACCACGTTCACCGCCAACCTCGAACCCGGCCAGGTTCGTGAGCGCGTGCTCGGATGGTTCGCGTCCTACGCGCATCGGGTCACGTCGGAGACCGCTGAGCAATTGGTCGTCGCGAGTGGATCGCAAGCCATGATGCGGCTCGTGGGCGGAGCGTTCATCGCAGGCTCGTCGTTGCCGACGAAGACGGTCGTGATGATGCAGCCCTCGGGTGCCGGCACCGAGGTGTCGGTCACTGCACAGGACGCGGTTGGGATCGGCTTGAAGACGGGCATGAAGGGCAAGTACGACACCTGGCTGCAAGAGATCGTCGGCGGCCTCCAGGGCACGCTCACCTAGACGCGAGTGCTCAGGGACTCACGGCCTTCTTGCTGGATGCAGATCGCCGCGCACGCCTCGCGAAGCGAGCAATCGGTGGTCCGACGCCAGAATGGGGTGATCGCTACGCCGGCTTCTGGTCGGGACTCTGGTCAGCGGGGGTGAACTCGACCAGCTCGAGGTCGTCGCCCTTCTCGACCCGCGGAACGTGGCCCGGCTTCAGGTAGTAGGCCTGGCCCGCGGAGATCCTCTCCTCGGTCCCGTCGGTGTACCGGATGACGCCGGTGCCCTTGAGGACGACTCCCCAATGCTCCTCCCAGCAGGCGCCGTCGGGGAGATCCTTGAACATCTCGGTCGCGTCGAGCCCCGCGGCCCACCGCTCGAACGCAATCGTCATTCCCCCATCCTCGGTCTTGCGCGTCCAGCCGACTCCCGGTTGCTCGAAATCGGCCTCGATGTCGACGCTGCTGTACGCGCTCATCATGTGCTCCTTCCATCCTCCCGAGGCGCGTCTCTTGCTGCTCACGGATGCCAGCACCCTCTGACAGACGCCGCCCCGCTCGGCATCGTTGTCGTAGCACGATCAAGACGCCAGCACGATGCCCAGGACGGCACCGCCGTACGCAACGCGTCGATCGATTGCCCGCTCGTGCCTGGTCGGTCGTTCAGTCTCCGAGCTCGAGGGGGAGCCCGGGGTCGGCGCACCACTCCATCAAGGATCCGTCGTAGACAGCGACGTTCGGATGGCCGAGTAGGTGAAGCAGGAACGCGTCGGACGACGCGGCGATGGCTCCACCGCAATAGGTGATCACTCGGTCCTTCTCGAGCGCTGGTGCGAACTTGGCCCGTAGCTCGTCAGTGGGTCGGTAGCGCTGCGTCTTGCGGTCGAGCACCTCGTATCCCGAGACGTTCGCGGCACCGGGGATGTGGCCTGGCCGTCCGTACTCGTTGACCTCGCCTCGGTGCTGGCGGTGGCCCAACGCGCTCAGGATGCACACGTCGCCGTTGTCGATGGCAGCAAGGACTTCCTCCTTGCTCGCGATCAGTCCCGGACGTTGCCGAACAACGAACTCCGTCGGCGGATGCGACGGAGGCTCGGTCGAGACCGTGCCGCCCATCGCGATCCACGCCGAGTAGCCGCCGTCGAGCACTGCGGCGTCGTCGAAGCCGAACACCCGCAGCATCCACCACAGGCGCGCGGCCCACATGTTCTCCCGAGCGTCATACGTGACCACGCGAGTGCCGTCTCCGATTCCCAAGCCACCCATCACCGCAGCGAACCGCGCCGCCGATGGCATGCGAAACCCGACGACTGGGTCCGGCTCCGAGAGATCACCGATCAGATCGGCGAAGGCCGAACCAGGTATGTGACCTTGCTCCCAGCCAGCCCGGCCGCTCGTGACACCGACGGCGGGGTCGATCTGGACCGTGGCGTCCACGATCCGCAGATCCGGATCCTCCAGCTGGCTTGCGAGCCACTCAGCGTTGACCAAAGCGTCCATGCCACCTCCAAATGAGGCATGTCCCACAGCCACCCTCCGGTGGTGGGTTCAATCCTCGGGCGGTCCGTTGCAGATCAGCAACCGCTCGATGCGGTCGCCTGACAGGGTGAAGAAGTCGCCGACGAGCGTCGTCTTGCCGTTCATCCGGAGCCGGATCTCGACCGCGACGCGCGGCCCGTCGACGACCGGGGGGCCGGGATCGGGCCAGCGCCGCGTTTCACGGGCTGAATCGGCACCTTCCTCATTGTCCAGAGGCTCCGATGGACGTTGATACCGTCTCGCCGACGTGTCGGCAACGATGAGAGTGTGCCATGGCGAACACCGAAGAACGACTGCAAGAGCTGGACCAGCGCCTGCGACAGGGCGACTTCGAAGCCCTACGCGGCTTCCTCGCGCGCGAGTTCTACGGGTACGAGCCCGCCGGGGGTGAACCGGGGGCCGCCGATCGCATCGCCGACCTGGCGAAACGAGCTCAAGACTGCGCTTCCCGACCTCACGGCGGCGCTCGACGACGTCGAGGTAGGTGCCGACGGCCCCCGCGCTATCCGGTCGCGCCGCCGGACTTCCTCCTCAAGCTGGTCCTCACCGGCGAGGCCGGTGACAAGCCCTGCGCTCATCTCGACCAGATCCAGGTCACCGAGCCCGCCACGACGGTGTGCCAGGAGTGCGTGGACCTCGGCGACCTCTGGCTGGCACTGCGATGTGTCTCATCTGCGGCTACGTCGGTTGCTGTGACACGTCGAAGCACCGGCACATGGCCGCTCACCACCAGGAGGCGGGCCATCCAATCTTCCGCTCGATCAACCGGGCCGAGGGATGGATCTGGTGCTACGACGACGATGCCTTCTTCGAGAAGTCCAGACTCGATCGGCATCGCGAGAGCTGAGGCGAGCCCGTTGGCGTACATGGTGTACCAGCGGTACACGACCGCGGTGAAGACCGCGTACCGGGGCCGTGCTGACGTCGATGCCCAGCACGACCGCGCCACGGAGTTCCGGAAGTGGCTCGAGGCACTCGAGATCGAAGCGTCGGTGCGCGCCGGCGATCTACGCAGAATCGGCTGGTGACGGTGACGGATCTCGGTGATGTCCTCGGCGAGTTCTCGACCGCGTTCGCAACGCAAGCCGCGCGCCGACTGCTCGACGTGTTCGATGACGAACACGTCTGCTTCATCGCATCCGAGAGCCTCGTCGTGCCTGACCGGTCATCGCTCGAACAGTTCATCGACGCGTACGTGGCTCAGCCGGTGTCGTTCTCGTTCGAATGGGACTCACAAGAGGTGAGAGTGGACGGCGACGTCGGCTGGGTCGTCGCGTTCGGTCGCGAGATTCGCCATGCCGCCGAAGACACCCCCGCAAAGTTCCGGATGACAGTGATCTGTCGCCGCCGTCCGGGAGGCTGGCGAATCGTGCATCTCCACGCATCAACTCCCGTCGACGACGTCTGACCGCAGCGTCGAGCTGAGCCCGCCCCGGCTCACCAGATCCGCCCAACTCGAGCCTCGAGTCGCGAGTCGCGAGCCTCGAGTCGCGGAGCTGAGTCCTAGCGAGACAACCCGACGCCGTGGGCCGCTGTGCGACAGGTGTCGTCAGGTGCAGCGGCTCGGCAGCTGCAAGCAACGCCGGCTCCTGTAGTCCGAGGCTGCCCTGGTCGCTGTGCAGACGGCGCTCCAGTCAAGACCGGCCGCGGAGTCGGGACGCGAGTCGGACCATGAGTTGGTCGTAGTGCGCGAGTTCGGCCGGTGCGCCGGGGCTGCCGCCGGGGCGGTTCCGGTACGCGGGGACGCCGACTGCGGTCACGAGGAGGCACTGGGTGGGGGTGGCGAAGAACTGCGAGACGAGCTCGTCATAGAAGGTGAGGCCGGTCGCGCCGGCGCCGAGGGTGAAGGCTGCGAGCGCGAGCCGCTCGGCCACGATCCCGGCTTCGAGCTGCGCGGCGCGGTAGCCGCGCGAGCCCAGCGTCGCCAGCAGGCCCTCGAGGTCGGCGGTGTGGAAGGCAGTGAACGCGGCGTCGCCGCCGAGCGGCTGGTCGAGACAGAGCCGCGACGTGAGGTCGCGGTGCTTGCCGGACCGTCGTTGCTCGAAGCGCCGTGCGTGCCAGCGGTACGCGCCGGGTTCGACGCCTTCGACCGCGTGCACGGCGAGGAAGTGCTGGACGAGCGTGTGTCCCGGGGCGGTGAAGTCCCCGGGGACCGCCCGCCCGGCGACCCCGGTACCCCAGGTCAACAGCTCGGGCGGGACCGGGTCGGGGCGCATGAGGCGGGTCGATCCGCGTCGCACGATGACGTCCTCGAGCGGCTCGGTGCCAGCGTCGGCTGGGACCTCGAGCTCGTCGGGCGCGGGGAGGCCGAGTGACGCTGCGGCCGCGCGCCACGCGGCGACCGCGTCCTTGTTCGTGAGGCGTCCGTCGTCGTGTGCCTCCTGGATCAGCGGAAAGTGAATCGGCTGCGGCGCAACCGGCGTCGTTGTCAGGTCAAGGCGTGCCACGCGCTCGGCGGCGGCCATGGCGGGCGCGCGATCGTCGCGGTGTCCGATCGTCACGACCGCCAGCGGCAGCTCCTCGACGCCGTCGACGCCCACGAGCTCGGCGATGTCGCGGTCGACGAACCCCACGTACACGCGAGCCGGAAGCCCAGCTGCCTCGGCGAGCGCGAGGAGATTCCCCAGCATGCTGCCCGCGTCCCAGAACAGATGGCGATAGCCGCGCTCGCCGTATTTCCACGCGGTGCGAAACGGGACCCCGGTCAGCACCAGGCTGCACGGGGCCGCGGCGACCTCCGGCGCGCCCGTGGCCGCGGCCAGCAGCTCGCGGTGGTCGCCGTCGCGCAACGTCGTGAGACCCATCTCGAGCGGAGCGAAGTGGTGAACGCCGGCGGCGACCTCGCCGAGCCCGGCGCACACGACGTAGACCTCGACCGGGTGGAGGTTCCCCGCGGACATCGCGGCACGGAACCAGGTCGGGTCGTGGCCACCCGCCGGGTGGCTCACCCGGGTGACGCCGCCGGTGAAGAACAGGAGCCGGGCGAGGACACCGGCGTCGAGGGTCAGCGGGTCGCGACGCACCTGGCCTGCCAGGACGACCGCCGCCGCCTCGTTCGAGCGCCCGAAGTCGGTCGGCAACGCCACGATCGGCTGGTCCGGGTAGCGCTTGAAGGGCGCCGGGCGGTTGGCGGGATCGAGGGGCCTGAACGTGACCAGCTGCGACCGGTCGACCGGCGAGCCATGGCGGGTCAGCGCGTGGAGGCGGGCGGCAGTGTCGGCCACAGCATCACTCCTCGACGGGCGCGAAGCCTACGGTGTCTGACAGCCCTCTCCCATATGAGGAGGTACCGATGGCCGAGGAGATCTGTGCGGGCCCGGCGGCGGAGCTCCCGCCGGGCACGATCAAGGGTGCCGGTCGTTTCGCGGTGGGCAACGCCGCCGGGGAGCGCTTCGCCGTGACCCGACGCTGTCGTCACCTGCGGGCCGACCTCGCCGGCGGCTCGATCGACACCGAAGGCTGTCTGGTCTGCCCGTGGCATGGCGCCCGCTACGACGTCGACGCCGGCCGGATGGTCGAAGGACCTGGTGGCGCGTTCGCCAAGGTCCCGGGTCTCGACGCCGGATACAAGCTGCTGACCCGGGTGCTGCCCCTCGGCCGGGGCGAGGTGAGCGAGCGGGACGGCGAGATCTACGTCCGGTAGCCGCACGCACCGCCAGGGGACCTATCCCCGGATCCCGCCGTCAGGAGGGGCCAGCTCGCCGGTCACCGGGTCGCCGAGCGAGATCGGCCATCCGAGCGAGCCCGTGCTCGGTGTCGTCAGCGAGGCGGGCGGCAGCGGCCTGCACGGCGGGATCGTTGCGTCGTGACGGTTCGACGCGCGCGGGGTTCAACGCGCAACCGTTGGCCCACGCGGCGATGTCCGGCTCAGCGCCGTAGGTGCTTGCCGCGACGGTTCCACGAACCTGCATCCGCGCCCAGCTCGCAGTGCTGTCGGAGAGGGTGTTGGGCGGACACAACCGGTTGCGTTCTCGGTCGTCGTCGCGGGTTGCCTCCACGTAGCCGGCCAGAGCCGCGCAGAAGCACGGGAAGCCCGCCCGGATCGTCTGGAGTCGGATCTTGTCCGGCCCCCACACCGGAACCAGCGGTGGGTACTGCAGCCCGGAGGCGGCGCAGTGCACCACGAGCGAGCCCGGCGCAAGCGGGAGCGACCCCTCGTCGAAGACGATCTCGCTGCGAGTCACATGTTGGATGTGTCCCAGGCGAACGACGTGCTCGACGGTGCGGAGCAGGTCGAGCTCCCACGCGCCGAGGGTGGGGGTCTTGGCCATCGTGGGAAGGACGTCGGTGTCGATCCGCAGCATCACGTCGGCGGCTTCGAGGCGCAAGAAGAGATCGTCGAGTGACTCGGCGTCGGTAGCCGCCGCCATGGTGTCCGCAGCAAGCCCCAGCGCCACCACCGGATCGGGCTGGACAACGGCGCGATCGAGCATCCACGGCTCACGCGGACGTACCCAGATGATGCGGTCTGGCTGCACGCCGTTCGCCAACAGCCACACGATCCCGTCGGTGGCTGTCTTGCCGGCACCGACGATCACGTAGCGGCTTGGCCCTTCGCTCAACGTGGCGAGCTCGTTGATCGCGACGACCCGGGCGTCGTCGGCGACGCCGAACGGTGGGGGTGTCGTCGCGGGGATCGTCGGCGACAGGTAGGTCGCGTCCACGACGCGGCGTCGCACGTCGACCTCCACTGTCTCGCCCGACACCCGGGACGTCACGAGATGGGAGGAGCCGTCGGTGTGATAGTCGCACCCCCCGAGGAAGGTGACGCGGCCCGAGCCGATGAAGCGGCGACGCAGGATGTCGTCGTAGTAGGCGCAGATCTCCGGCTGACGGGCCCGTTCCTGGAGCCCCGCCTCCGGGCCGCTCTGCTGGATGGCGCCGCTGCCGAGCACGGTCGACGCGACGCCGTAGAACAACGACGCCTGATGGAGCTGGACGAATGGATACGCGTCCAGCCAATGCCCACCGGCCATGTGGCGACGGTCGACGAGCGTGACGTGCACATCCGCGTGATCGACCAGAGCGTCGGTGAAGGCCATGCCCATCGCGCCCGCGCCCACGACGAGGTAGTCCGTTTCCGACCGTCCCATCGCCATGTGCTCCGCTCCTGTCGCCTCAGACGCGGGCCGGCATCCGATGCTACGAGGCGAGGAAGAGTCGCGCGGTGGCAGGCTGAGCGCGATGGAGCAACGCCAGGACGGGATCCAAAGGATCAGTGCGGTGACCTTGATCACCGCTGACATGCGAGCCGCGGTGTCCTTCTACGAGGCGATGGGCTTCGCCATGGACTACGGCGGAGCCGAGGCCGCGTTCACGAGCTTTCGGGTGGGCGACGGGTACCTCAACCTCCAGCTCGACGCGACGTACTCGCGCGGCGATGACCTGTGGGGTCGCATCGTGTTCTGGGTCGACGACGTCGACGCGATGCACTCCCGTGCGCTCGATGCGGGCCTCGCCCCCGAGACCGCGCCGGCCGACGCACCGTGGGGCGAGCGCTACTTCCACCTCCGTGACCGCGACGGCCACGAGCTGAGCTTCGCTCGACCGCTCGAATCGGGGTGACCGTGCACG
>CAZHKE010000050.1:0-21106 GCA_964532485.1 uncultured Bifidobacteriaceae bacterium | reverse complement strand
GCGCGTCGGTCTGGGGGACCGAAGGTCCCGGGTTCGAGTCCCGGCAGCCCGACCAACAACCGCAACGATTCCAGGGACACCGAAGCGCAGATCGGGTGCCCGGTGCTCACGGGTTGCTGGCGAGAGGGCTGATTCCGAATCCGAGCTGCTGGTCGAGCCCTGCACCACCCCTCGTCGCGATCGTGGTCGTGCGAGTCAGAGCTTCTTGCTCGCGACCTGTGCGAGCTCGACCATCTGGTCTTGCAGCGTCTCGGGCGGCGGATCGTCGTTGGTGTACGACGCGCCGACCACGACGACCGCACCCTTCTTGCGCACCCACGCGTCGGCTCCGTCCCACCAGACCTTGGTGGCGCGGACACGCTGACCGGGATCCTTGTAGCCCTCCGTGCCCTTCTGCATCTGGGCGAACACGGTAGAAGCGACCGGACCCTTCTTGTAGTACTGCACGATGACGGTGCCGCCCCCGGGCTCACCGAGCCCCGCGCCGATGTCGAAGTCACACGCGATGTCGAGAGTCCCCGCATCGCCGGGGCCGCTGACCTCCTGCTCGAGCACCTTCGAGATCTGGGAGGCCTTCAAGAGCCGGCACGACTTCGGCTTCTTCGCTGCTCCGACCGCGTCGGCGGCCAGGGCCCCCACCGCCACTGACGACAACACCACGACAGCCAGGCCGACGAACAGACGGGATCTCATACCTCGGACGTTCCTTCTCGGGCTTCTCTGGACGCTCCGATGGTCGACGAGCTGCCGGATGTGCACAAGAGCCGAAAGTCCCGGGCCGAGTGTCCGAGCCGACATCCTCACGACGACGTGTCCGTCATGGCGTCGCGCGCCTCGGCCTCGAGGACCGCCACCGCTCGGTCGTACAGCGCACGCGCGTCGGAGGGAGAGTTCGCGACCGCGGTCATGCCGAAGTGGCCCGCCTCCGTGAGCATCGTCATCATGTGGAAGACGATGCCGGTCTGGCGCGACTGGTCGAAGTGCAGCCCGTGGCGCACCGCGATGTCGAACAGGTCGTCGGGCGTCAGGCCGCGATAGTCGGGTGACGACTGGTGATCGGTCGCGACGAAGCACTTCCGCTCGCCCGACGGCGCGGTGAACGTCGCCGAGTCCGCGTCGTAGGTGCCGTCGGTGAGGAACTGGATCGTGAGGAACGGGTGCGTCGTGCCGCCCTTGCGCAGGTTGATCTCGATCGCGTATGCGTCCCATCCGCCCGATGCGTCTCGCACGACGACGAAGTCGATGGCGAAGCGGCCGATCACGCCTTCGTTCGCGAGGCGACGGGCGATCTTGGCCGCATCCTCGGTGATCGTGGCCGCGTACTCGCCCGACGCCGGGAACGCGCACCCGAGGTAGGACTGGTTGCTCGGGCCGCCGAGCAGCTGGTCGTGCGTGGACAGGATCTCGACCTCGCGGAGCGGGGTGACTCGGAGCTGCACGCTCGGGCTGCGCAGCTCGTCGCCGACGACCCGCTGCTCGACGACGCCGCCGTGCTCCTCGAGGTGCGCGACGAACTCGTCGAACGTCGCCCCTTCGAGCACGAGCTCCATCCGCTCGACTGCGCGACGGATCGCCACGCGCTCGTCGTCGGCGCCCGGCTCCGGCAGGTCGCTCAGGTCGACGACCGCGTTGCCCTCGCCGGCGACGCCCTCGTTGAGCTTCACGAGGACCTGCTCCAGCGCCGGCTCGGCGCGGCGGAGTTCGGCGATCGCGTCGACCACGTCGTCGACGCTCCCGAGTCCCTCGGCGCCGAGCGGGTGCCGCACGCCCTCTTCCGCGAACAGGCGCCGACCGCCGGTCTTGGTGCCGAGCGGGAAGTGCCGCGGGTCGGGCCCGTACATCGGGATGCCGAGCCGCAGGGCGAGGTCCCGCTCGAGCTCGGTCGTGTTGAACGGGACGAGGTGCGCGCGGTCCGGGTCGGGGACGAGCGCACGGATCCGCTCGAGCAGGCGCGGCCGCTCGAGGAGCTTGGCCGACAGCGGACGGCTCGTGCCGTCGAGCACCGGCACCGTGAACAGGCGGGGTCGGGCGTGACTCGGGATCACGCCCGGCAGCAGGTCGACGTAGTACTCGACGACGCTCGGCAGGATGGGTTGCGACGTGACGTAGATGACGCGCGCCCGAGGTTGTCGGAGCAGCAGGAGCAGGAAGAGGTAGCGCTCCTCGTAGGGCTGCATCGCGATGGCCGAGCCCTCCAGCTCGTCGATGCTGATCGACGGGACCACGACGATCGTCTGCTCGTCGTCGTTCATCGCGCGGATCGAGTGCCACAGCGGGACGAGCTTCGCCTGGAGCGCCTCGAAGCGCTCCTGCACGTCCGTGGATTCGTCCATCGCGGTGTTCGCCTTCCGCTCGCGGGCCGCCGATCATCGCGCCCGAGCGTCGGAGCCCGTTGCTACGGTGCCCGACATGGCGACCGTCGCCGACGCCGTGCGGCCGACGCTCCTCTCGACGGACGAGCTGCGCGTGCTCGGCGCGTCGACCGACGTGATCGAGACCTGGCCTGCCGGGAGCCACGCGTGGGGCCAGTACGCCGAGCAGGCCGGCGCGGGGGTGGCGATCTGTCGGACGGAGAACGTCTCGGCATGCGCGCCCCCAGTGGCAACGCTGGTCGACGGGCCGCTGCGCGCCGTCGCGAGCGGCGCGCTCGGTGAGGAAGCCGTCGCGTTCAAGGACAAGATCAACTACAAGCAACCCGGGGGAGCGGGGTTCCGTCCGCACCAGGACCGCCTCGCGTACCCGGGCGTGGACCGCGTGCTCTCGATCCTCGTCGCGATCGACCCGTGCACGACCGACTCGGGATGCCTGTGGCTGGTCGGCGGAGTCGACCAGGTGCTGCCGGTCGACGATCGCGGCGTCGTGCGCGACGACGTCGCCGGGACGCTGCGGTGGGAAGCGGTGCCGCTCGAGCCGGGCGACGCGGTGATGCTCGACGGGCTCGCACCCCATTACAGCGAGGCGAACCACAGCACTGCTGCTCGCCGCGTGCTCGTCGCGAGCTACGCACCGGTGGCGGAGGGGTACACCCGCGAGCAGTACTACGCGGCCCGGGCCGACGCGATGGACGCCGCGGCGAGGGGCGACGGCCGGTTCCGCATCAGCACGCTCGCCGACTTCGACGGGATCGAGGTCGCCGCGCCCGCCACCACCGCCGGCCGCTGCACGCACGCACCGCTCACCTGACGATCAGACCTCCGACGGGCTGATCTCGTCGAGCTGGCGGCCACGGGTCTCGGGCAGCCGCGGGATCACGAAGAACGCCGCGAGCAGTGGTGCGAGCCCGCACAGCGCGATCGCAGGTCCCAGCCCACCGACGACGTCCTCGAGCTGCGTGGCGAGCAGCAGCCCGACGACCGAGCCGGTCACGCCGCACACCATCAGGAACCCGTTCGACCTGCCGCGCGCCTCGGTGGGGAACAGCTCGCCGCTCAGCGTTCCGAGGGCGAGGCCGGCCCCGGCCGTCGCGATGATCGCGATCGTCGGCATGAGCCACAGCAGCGCGCCGTCGCTCACGAAGAAGCCCATCTGGAACGCCGCCGCGACGGCAAGACCCACGATCGCGACCGGCCGTCGGCCGCGCGTCTCGGACAGCCGCCCGCCGATGAGCAGGCCGGCGAGACCGGGCACGCCCGCGGTGACGCCGCGGAGGACCGCGACCCCCGAGTTCGAGAAGTCGTGCTCCTTCGTGAGGTATCGGTTCATCAGCTGGCTCGACGGCGCGCTGAAGACGTTGCCCAGGAAGGCCGCGAGGCCGAGGAGCGCGAAGCGCGCGCCGTACCGGCGGTCGAACGCCTCGAAGAGCCGCCCGCGCTGGCGAGTGCGGGCCTCGAGCTGCGCGTAGCGACGCGTCTCTCGCATCGCCCGGGCGAGACCGGGGACGAGCAGGATCGTGGCGGCACTGATCACGAACGCGATCCGCCAGCTGTCGGTGCCGAGATCCGCGAGCGGCAGCAGCACCACGCTCATGCCGAAGCCGAGCCCGATCGACAGGCCGAAGAGCGAGAGCGTGAACGCCCGCGCACCCTCCGGTGCCTCTTCGACCGCGGCCAGGCCGGCGACGACCAGGGCGGCGTTGACGAGCGAGCGCGTGACGAGCTGTGCGCCCGTGAAGATCTCGAACGACGGAGCCGCGGCCGTCACGGCGTTCGCCACGCAGATGCCGGCCAGGCACAGCAGCATCATGCGGCGCCGGCCCCACCGGTCCGCGAGCGCGGCCGCGACCAGCGACACCAGCACGCCGACGCGGATCAGCGCGAGCGCGAACCCGAGTGCCTCGCTCGACCGGTCGAACGAATCGACGACTGCGTCGCCGCTCTGGGTCAGCAGCGACCCCCCGAAGTTCGCGAGCGCCCCCACCACGGCCAGTGCCGCGACGCGTCCCGCCTGCTCCGCCGTGAAGGCGACGGGGGGCATCAGCTTCGGTCGTGTTGCGGGCGGGGGGACCTCACCGCCGGCGACGCCCGCCCGCAGGCGCGCCGCGGCGCTGCGCAGCGGACGGCGGGCCGCGAGCCACAGGAGCAGGTCGACGAACCAGCCGAAGTACGGGACGCGCAGCGTGGACGTCGCGGTCAGCGTGACCGTCGTCGCGCCGGCATCGGCCGTGCACGCGACGAGCAGTGCGGTCCCCGGATCACCCTCGGCGAAGAGCAGGCCCCGGAGCGTCCCGTCGGGCCGGGGCCCCGCGCCGAGCAGCCGGCGGGCGGACTCCTCGACCGCCTCGGGCGCGGCGTCGACTCGGAGAGCGATCCGGCGCCGCACGCGCCGCATCGTACGGGTGTCGGCGGGTCAAGACGGTGTCTTGCGCACGCGGTCGCCGGGCCGGACCGTGCCCTCGGCCACGACACGGGCATTGATCCCGCGCAGGTTGAGCTCGCGGCCGACGTCGGAGTTGACGAAGCGAGCGGCGTCGATGCCGAACCGCTGGGCGAACTCCTGGCAGCCGGTGTGCGGCGCGGCGGTGACCTCGACGACGGCCGAGCCGATCGACAGCCGGGTGCCCGGCGGCAGGTTCGTGACGCTGAGGTCGAGATCGACGTAGAGCTGGTCGCCTGCGAGCGGCCAGCGTTCGCGGGGGCCCGCGATCAGCGCCGCGGCCCGGGAGCTCATGAGCGTGATCTGCATGTCGGGGCTCGCGGAGCCGTCGGCCGTGTGGCGCGAGCCCCGAGCCCGCCAGGTGTCGCCGACGAGGCCGACCTCGTCGTCGAGGACGGCCTCGGTCAGGACCTCACGCACGGCCTCGGCGGGGCGGCGGACGACCAGATCGAGCCGCCCGTCGTCGGTAGGCGCGCCCTGCACCTCGCCCACCCCGGCTTCGAGGCTCGCGGCGTCGAGGTGCTCCACGGCCCCAGGCTGCCCGCGGGTACGACCCGAGCACGAGCGGTTTCCCCGGCCGACCGGCGGGTGGGGCGCCGGCCCCCCGGTCTCCTTGTGGGCGTTCTCGCGCCCTGGGTAGGTTCCCGACCGCCGGGCGGGGATCCACACGTGGGCCTCGATCGTCCACACCAGATCCCAGCGAGTGGCGGAGCACGAACATGGTTGTCCACGGGTCGGAGCCACGGCTGCCGCCGGAAGGCTGATCGGGCGTGGCCCGACGCTTCCGCTACCCACGCGCCGCGGTCGCGTCACCGCACTACCTCGCGAGCAGTGCAGGGCTCGCGGTCCTCGCCGACGGTGGGAACGCGCTCGACGCCGCGCTCGCGACGAACCTCGTGCTGGGCGTCGTCACCCCCTATCTCTGTGGCTACGGCGGCGACGTGTTCGCGATCGTGTGGGACGGAGCCCTGCACGGCTACCTCGGGTCGGGCAGATCGGGGGCGAGGACCTCGCGCGACGCCACGCGCGACCGGCACGCCACGATGCCCGTGTTCGGTGGCGAGACCGTCACCGTGCCGGGGGCGCCGCGGGGCTGGTTCGATCTGCTGGAGCGCTTCGGGACACGCTCGTTCGGCGACCTGGCCGCGACCGCGCTGCGGTACGCGCGCGACGGGTTCGAGGTGACCAGCGCGGCGGCGACGGCGTTCGGCGAGTCGCGCATGATGTACCGGCACTTCCCGTCCTGGTGGGCGGCATACGGCGACGTCGCGGAGGGCACGGTCCTGCGCCAGCCTGCGCTCGCGCGGACCATCGAGCTGCTCGCCGACAGCGGCCCGGACGCGTACTACCGGGGCGCGGTCGCGGACGCGATCGTCACGACGGTCGGTGAGAGCGATGGGGTGCTCACGGCCGAAGACCTCGCTGCTCACGCCGGGAGATGGGTCGCGCCGCTGCGCGCCCGCTACCGCGACGTCGAGGTCGCGGAGCTGCCGCCACCGACGCAGGGGACGGCCGCACTGGAGGCGCTCCGGCTCCTCGACGGCTTCGACGACCTGGGCGGGCGCGACGCGATCGAACGTCAGCACCTCCGGATCGAGGCCACGAAGCTCGCCATGGCCGACCGCGACGCATGGCTGACCGATCCCGAGCACATGACGGTCGACCCGACCGACATGCTCGCCGAGTCGTGGGTCGAGGCTCGCCGCCGCCTGATCGACGCAGACCGTGCGGGCACACCCGATCCCGCGGGTCCTCAGCCGGGCGGCACGGCGTACCTGTGCGCGTGTGACGGCGACGGCCTCCAGGTGAGCCTGATCCAGTCGAACTTCATCCACTTCGGCTCTGGGGTCCACGTGCCGGAGTGGGGGATCAACCTCAACAACCGCGGGTTCTCGTTCTCGCTCGACCCCGATCGCGCGAACGCCCTGGCGCCTTCGAAGCTCCCCATGCACACGCTGATCCCGGCGATGGCGCTGCGCGACGGCACGCCCTGGCTCGTGTTCGGCTCGATGGGAGGCGACGCGCAGGTTGCGGTGCACGTGCAGGCGCTGGGCCACGTCCTCGACGACGGCTCGGACCCGGCGGACGCGATCGCGGCACCCCGCTGGCGCATCGACGTGGGCAGCTGGGACGTCAAGCTCGAGACGCGCGCGCCACCCGATCTGCGCGCGGGCCTCGCAGCGCGAGGCCACACCGTGAGCACGACGACCGAGTACGACTCGGGGATGGGTCACGCGCACGCGATCTGGCGCAGCGCCGGCGGGTACGGCGCGACGTCCGATCCACGCGCGGAGAGCGCAGCGCTCGGGCTCTAGGGGATCGCGCGGCCACCGGTAGAATCTCGGTGTGATCGACGTCAAGACGGTCGACGACGTGCGCGACGCGCTGGCCGCGAACGACTACCTGGCCGACGAGGGCCTCGCCACCGCGATCTTCCTCGCGCTCCGCCTCGAGCGCCCGCTGCTGCTCGAAGGCGAAGCCGGCGTCGGCAAGACCGAGGTCGCGAAGGTCCTGGCGCGCTGGACGGGGGGCGAGCTCGTCCGTCTCCAGTGCTACGAAGGCATCGACGCGGCCCAGGCGGTCTACGAGTGGGACTACTCGCGACAGCTGCTGCACCTGCGCGCGGCCGAGGCGAGCGGTGGGCGGATCGACGAGGACGAGCTCTACTCGGAGCGGTTCCTCGTCCGGCGCCCGCTCCTGCAAGCGATCGCGTCCGAGGGACCGACACCGCCGGTGCTCCTCGTCGACGAGGTCGACCGGGCCGACGACGAGTTCGAGGCCTTCTTGCTGGAGGTGCTCGCCGACTACTCGATCTCGGTGCCGGAGCTCCGGACGTTCCGGGCCGCGCAGCCGCCGGTCGTCGTCGTGACGTCGAACCGCACACGCGACGTGCACGATGCCTTGAAGCGCCGGTGCCTCTACCACTGGATCGAGCATCCCGACTTCGAGCGCGAGCTCGCGATCCTGCGCGTGCGAGCGCCCGAGGTGCGCGAGACGCTCGCACGCGAGGTCGCAGCCGCGGCGGGAGCGCTGCGCGACCTCGACCTCTACAAGCCCCCCGGGGTGGCCGAGACGATCGACTGGGCCCACGCCGTGGCCGCGCTCGGTGCCGAGCACCTCGACACGGCGACCGTCGACGTCACCCTCGGCACCGTCCTGAAGTACCGCGAAGACCAGGAGCGCGCCCGCGCGCACGGCGTCCGCGCGCTCGCCGCCGCGGTCGAGGGCCGTGATGGCGGCTCCTGAGGTCGACGCGGACCGCGTCGCGGTGGCGTTCGCCCGCGTGCTCCGGGGCGCCGGGCTCGATGTTCCCGTGGGAGCCACCGTCACGTACGCGCGAGCCCTCGCCGCCGTCGGCCTCGACCGCCGGGCGGACGCCTACTGGGCCGGCCGCGCGACGCTGCTGCGCGGTCCCGAGGACGCCGAGCTCTACGACCGCGCCTTCCGCTCGTTCTGGGACCATCACGGCACCGAGCGCGACGACGGGACGCGGGCCGACGACCCGGAGGCGGTGGTCCTGGCGTTCGACGCCGGGAGCGACGAGCCCACGCCCGAGACCGTCGACGAGGGCGCGCCCGAGGCACCGGTCCTGGCGGTTCGCTGGAGCCCCGCCGAGGTGCTGCGGGCGCGCGACTTCGCCGCCTACACGAGCGCGGAGCACGCCGAGGCGCGTCGACTGATGGCTGACCTGCGACTCAGCGGCGCGCTCCGTCGCTCGCGCCGCCATCGCCCTGTCCGCCGGCGCCGCGGGACGCCCGACCTCCGACACACGGTGCGTCGCTCGCTGCGCGCCGGAGGCGAAGCGGTCGACCGCGCGTATCGCGCACCCGCGACGAAGCCCCGCCGCGTCGTCCTCCTCTGCGACGTCAGCGGCTCGATGGAGCCGTACGCGCGAGCGCTGCTCCAGTTCCTCCACGTCGCGGTAGCCGGGCGCACGCGCGTCGAAGCGTTCGCGCTCGGCACGCGCCTCACGCGTCTCACGCGCGAGCTCTCGACCCGTGATCCGGATGCCGCGCTGCGCGCGGCGGCCGACCGCGTCGTCGACTGGTCCGGAGGGACGCGCCTGGGGGAGGGACTCCAGGAGTTCAACGACCGCTGGGGCGTGCGCGGGATGGCGCGGGGCGCGGTCGTCGTGATCCTGTCGGACGGATGGGACCGCGGCGACCCCGACCTGCTCGCGGGCGAGATGGCCCGACTCGCTCGCGTCGCGCACCGCATCGTGTGGGTCAACCCGCTGAAGGCCACGCCCGAGTATGCGCCGCTTGCGCGGGGGATGGCCGCGGCGCTCCCGCACGTCGACGAGTTCGTGTCCGGGCATTCGGTGCGCGCCCTCGAGGAGCTGGTGGAGGTGATCGCGCAGCCATGATCGAGCAGCCGTCATGAAGGAGCAGCCGAACGCCCCGAAGGGCGCCCGCACGTACCGTGCGGGCGAGGGAGCGCGACCGAGATGAAGGAGATCCTCGACGACATCGAGCGTTGGCGCGCCGCGGGACAGCGGGTCGCGGTCGCGCGCGTCGTCGGCCTCGCCGGCTCCGGTCCGCGAGACCCGGGCGCAGCCATGGCGGTCAGCGAGTCTGGCGAGGTCGCCGGCTCCGTCTCGGGCGGGTGCGTCGAAGGGGCGGTGGTGACCGAGGCTCTCGCCGTGCTCGACGGCAGCAAGCCCCGCGGCGTCGTCTCCTTCGGCTACTCCGACGACGAGGCGTTCGCCGTCGGTCTCACCTGCGGCGGCACCGTCCACGTCTACGTCGAACCCCTGGACTGGTGAGGTCATGACCGCCGAGCCGGCTCCGGTGTACGAGGCACTGCGCGACGCGCTCCGAGCCGATCGACCGGTCGCGCTGGCCAGCGTGATCGGTGGTCCCTCGACCGGCGCCAAGCTGCTCGTGGCCCCCGACGCGCCGCCCGCCGGCTCGCTGCTCGACGCCGATCTCGATCGGGTGGTCGTGCGAGACGCTCTCGGCGCGCTCGAGTCGGGACTCACCGTCACCCGGCACTATGGGCCCCACGGCGAGGCGCGTGAACAGGTCGTCGAGGTCTTCGTCGAATCGTTCGCTCGCCAGCCGCGCATGATCATCTTCGGCGCGGTCGACTTCACCGCCGCGCTCGCGCGAGCAGCCGGCCTCCTCGGATACCGAGTCAGCGTGTGTGACGCACGGGAGGTGTTCGCGACGCGGGCGAGGTTCCCGATGGCCGACGAGGTGGTCTGCGATTGGCCGGACCGCCACCTCGCCACGGCCGGTCCGGGGCTCGGCCCCCGCGACGCGATCTGCGTGCTCACCCACGACGCGAAGTTCGACGTGCCCGCGATCGTCGCCGCACTCGAGACCAGGGCCGGGTACCTCGGCGCGATGGGCAGCCGGCGCACGCACGCCGACCGGGTCGAGCGCCTGCGGGAGGCGGGTGTCGACGACGACGGTCTGGCCCGCGTCATGGCTCCCATCGGCCTCGACATCGGCGCGCGCACCCCGGAGGAGACCGCGGTCGCGATCTGCGCGGAGATCATCGCAACGCGCACCGGTCGTGTTGCCCCGTCGCTGCGTGACGGCGCCGGCCCGATCCACTGACGAGATCGGCGATGCAGCGATGAACCTGGGGATCACGGGCCGGAGAGCCGCAGTGGCAGCCGCCTCGCGCGGCCTCGGGCTCGCCACCGCGCGCGCTCTGGCCGCCGAGGGGGTCGCGGTCGCGATCTGCGGTCGGGACGCGGCGACCGTGGAGGCCGCGGCCGGGAGCATCGACGCCACGCCGATCGTGGCCGACGTGGCGGACACCGACCAGGCTCGCGGCTTCGTCCGCCAGGCACACGAGGCGCTCGGCGGGCTCGACATCCTCGTCACGAACGCCGGTGGCCCGCCACCGGGCCGGTTCGCCGACGTCTCCGACCCCGAGGAGTACCGGCGAGCGTTCGAGCTCAACGCGATGTCGACGATCGGGATGTGCGCCGAGGCGGTGCCCGTGATGCAAGCGCAGCAGTGGGGGAGAGTCGTTGCGATCACCTCGATCGCGGTGCGTCAACCGATCCCGTACCTGATCCTGTCGAACACCGCGCGGGCCGGTGTCACGGGCTTCCTCAAGACGCTCGCACGCGAGGTCGCGCCCGACGGCGTCACCGTGAACTCGCTGCAGCCCGGCCTGCACGACACCGAGCGGGTCCGGGCACTGTCCGGCGGTACCCGGCCCGACACGAGCGAGATCCCTGCCGGTGTGCTCGGATCACCCGACGACTTCGGTGCGATCGCCGCGTTCCTCTGCTCCGACGTCGCCTGCTTCGTGACCGGCGCGTCGATCCCGGTCGACGGCGGCGCGCACGCGGGGTTGCTGTGACCCACCCGACGGGGATGGTGACCGTCCCGCCTACGCTGCACGACATGGGCGCGTCATCGGATCCAGCGCCTGATCCTCGGGCGAAGCGGGTGCTCACGGTCCCGAACGTCATCAGCGTCGCCCGACTGCTCTGCGTCCCCGTGTTCGTGTGGCTGCTCTTCGGGCCCGAGGACCGCTTCGCCGCCCTCGCACTGCTCGGCGTGCTCGGTGCGACCGACTGGGTCGACGGGTACATCGCGCGGCGCTTCGACCAGGGCAGCGACCTCGGCAAGATCCTCGACCCGACGGCCGACCGGGTGCTGCTGCTCGTCGCCACCGTCGCCCTGACCGTCGACGGCGCCGTGCCCGCGTGGCTCGGCGTCGCCGTGCTCGTGCGGGAGGCGGCCATCAGCCTCGCCACCCTGGCGCTCGCCGCGGCCGGGGCGGCGCGCATCGACGTGCAATGGGCCGGCAAGGCGGGAACGTTCGCTCTCATGTTCGCGTTCCCGGGGTTCTTGTGGCTGAGCGCGATCGCACCGAGCACCGCGTACTACGACCTGCTCGAGGTCGCGACGTGGGCCCTCGCCATCGGCGGCCTCGTCCTGAGCTACTACGCGGCCGTGATGTACGTCCCACTGGCCCGGCGCGCCCTTCGTGAGGGGCGCGAGGGCTCGCTCGCCACGGCCGAGGTGCCGGCATGAAGGCCGTGATCCTGGCCGGTGGCGAGGGCACCCGACTGCGGCCGCTCACCAGCAACCAGCCGAAGCCGATGATGCCGCTGGTGAACCGGCCGATGCTCGAGCACATCGTGACGCTGCTGTCACGACACGGGTTCGACGACATCGTCGTGACCGTCGCCTATCTCGGCAACCAGATCCGCGACTACTTCGGCGACGGCTCCGAGTTCGGTGTGCGCATGCGCTATGCGACCGAGGACTCGCCGCTCGGCACGGCCGGCTCGGTGCGCAACGCCGCCGATGAGCTCGACGACACCTTCCTCGTGATCTCCGGCGACGTGCTCACCGACATCGATCTCGCCGAGCTCGTGAAGGAGCACCGCGCGAGCGACGCTTTCGCCTCCATCGCGCTCAAGCGCGTCCAGAACCCGCTCGAGTTCGGGATCGTCATCACGAAGCCCGACGGGGAGATCGAGCGTTTCCTCGAGAAGCCGACCTGGGGACAGGTGTTCTCCGACACCATCAACACCGGGATCTACGTGCTCGAGCCGCGTGTGTTCGACTTCATCCCGCCCGACGAGGTCATCGACTTCTCCGGCGACGTGTTCCCCGCTGCGCTCGACCACGACCTGTCGATACACGGCTTCGTGGCCGACTGCTACTGGGAGGACGTCGGCACGACCGAGGCGTATCTGCAGGCACACGCCGACGTGCTCGACGGCAAGGTCGACGTCGAGCTGCCCGGCTTCGAGCTCGGCGACGGTGTCTGGGTCGGTGAGGGCGCCGAGATCGACCCGGCGGCGCGCATCGAGGGACCCGCAGTGATCGGCGACAACTGCCGCGTCGAAGCCGGCGCACGCATCGGCGCCTACACCGTGCTCGGCACAGACGTCGTCGTGAAGGCCGACGCGGCATTGGAGCGCTCGGTGTGCCACGACCACGTGTACGTGGGGAGGGGGACGCGCCTGCGGGGAACGACCGTCGGCCGGTCGGCCGACCTGCGGGCGCATTCGCGCCTCGAAGAGGGCGTCGTCGTGGGCGACGACGGGTTCATCGGCGAGCACGCGGTCGTCAACGCCGGCGTCAAGATCTATCCGTTCAAGTCGGTCGAGGCAGACGCGGTCGTGAACTCGTCGATCGTCTGGGAGAGCCGCGCCGCACGCTCGATCTTCGGACGGCGTGGCATCCGCGGGCTCGCCAACGTCGACATCACCGCCGAGGTCGCGGTGCGCGCCGCGATGGCGTACGGCACCGCGCTCAAGCGTGGCTCTGTCGTCACGACGAGCCGCGACACGAGCCGCGGGGCGCGGGCGCTCAAGCGCGCCGTGATCGCCGGGCTCAACCTGGCCGGGGCCAACGTCGAGGACGTCGAGCTCGCGACCGTGCCGCTGACTCGCTTCCAGGTCCGCAACGGCGAGTCGCGGGGGGGCATCACCGTCAGGCTCGCACCCGACGACTCGGACAGCATCGAGCTGCGGTTCTTCGACGCCGACGGACGCGACATCGATGGGGGCGCGCAGCGACGCATCGAACGTCTGCTGTCGCGCGAGGACTACCGACGCGCGTTCGCCGGTGACATCGGCGACATCGTGTTCCCGCCGCGCTCGATCGAGTTCTACACGGCAGCACTCGAACGCTGCGTCGATGGTGAGCGTCTCCGGGATCGTGCGTTCAAGGTCGTGCTCGACTACTCGTCCGGCGCCGCGTCGATCGTCATGCCGTCGGTGCTCGCCAAGCTCGGTGCCGAGGTGTTCGCGATCAACCCGTATGCAAGCACGTCGCAGAGCGCAGCCGCCGACGCCACCGAGCACGAGGCTCGGATCGGCGAGCTGGTCCGTGCGTCCGGCAGCCAGCTGGGTGCGGTGATCAGCCCCGACGGCGAGGCGATCCGGCTCGTCGACGACGGCGGTCACGTGCTCTCCGACACCGAGGCGCTGCTCTCGCTCGTCTGCCTCGTTGCCGAGAGCGTCGACGAGGCACGGATCGCCCTGCCGGTCGGCGTGACGGAGGTGGCCGAGCAGCTGGCCGCGGCTCGGGGCGCGACGGTCGTCTGGACGAAGCGTTCCGACGCGCATCTCATGGAGGTGGCGTCGGACGCCGACGTCGCGTTCGGCGGCTCGGCACACGGCTGCTTCATCTGGCCCGAGTTCCTCCCCGCGTACGATGCGACCGCGACGCTCGCGAAGGTCCTCGACCTGCTCGCCGCGACCGGCCTCACGCTGTCGTCCCTCGTCGAGTCCCTGCCCCGCGTCCACCTCGTCCACGAGGCCGTGCCGACACCGTGGGACCGCAAGGGCATGGTCATGCGCGAGCTCGTCGAGCGCGAGTCGGGCCAGGACCTCGTGCTGATCGACGGCGTGAAGGTGAGACGGCCCGACGGCTGGGCGCTCGTCCTCCCGGATCCCGAGGAGGCGGTCACGCACGTGTGGGCCGAGGCCGACGGTGAGAACGCCGCGCGCCAGCTCGCCCAGGAGTACACACGGGCGATCCGCCAGGCGATCCGCTAGCCGACGCGGCACCTACGATCGGCTCCCCCCGAGGAAGGCTGGAGAAGAGGAGATGATGGAGTTCCCCGACACGCTGCACTACAGCAACGAGCACGAGTGGGTCGCGGTCGACAACAGCCGGGCGCGTGTCGGCATCACCGACTTCGCGCAGGACGCGCTCGGAGACGTCGTCTACGTATCCGTCCCCGAGGTCGGCGCGATGGTCGCGGCGAACACGGCCTGCGCCGAGGTCGAGTCGACGAAGTCGGTGTCAGAGGTCTTCAGCCCGGTCTCGGGGACGGTCGCCGAGGTCAACGCGGCGCTCGCCGACGCACCGGAGCTGCTCAACCAGGCGCCCTATGGCGACGGCTGGATCTTCGTCGTCGAGATGAGCTCGCCCGACGAGGTCGATGCACTCATGGACGCCACCGCGTATCGCGCGTTCGTCGACGCGTCGTGAACGCCGCGCCGCGACGGTCGTTGAAGCACCCCTGAGGCGTCGGTACCCTCGAGATCATGCGCTGCCGTCGTTGTGGCCACGAGAACGCGGCGAGCGCGAACTACTGCTCTTCGTGCGGGGCCCCGATGCTCTCCGACACTTCGAGCGTCGACGACGAGCCCGAGACGACCGTCTCCCTCGCGTTGATCGAGGATCGCGAGGCGCTCGCCGCCGAGCTCGGAGACGTCCTCGACTCACTGCCCGACGGGCTCGGCATGCTCGTGGTGCGACGGGGGCCGAACGCAGGCAGCACGTTCGTGCTCGAGCACGCGACCACCACGCTCGGCCGTCACCCCGATTCGGACATCTTCCTGGACGACGTGACGGTGTCGCGCCGGCACGCGGCCATCGAGCGCTCCGCCGACGGCTACGAGGTGAGCGACGCGGATTCCCTCAACGGCACCTACGTCGACCACGCGCGGATCGACCGCACCCGGCTGCGCGACATGCAAGAGCTCCAGATCGGTCGCTTCGTGCTCACGTTCGTGCTCGGAGGTATGGAGAGCGACCGGTGAGCCCGGCCGCATGAGCGTCGAAGAGCCCGAACGCGTCGGTCTCCACGACCCGGACGGTCAGCACCTGTCGATCGGCGAGGTCCTCGAGCAGCTCCGCGACGAGTTCCCGGACGTCACGATCTCGAAGATCCGCTTCCTCGAGAGCCAGGGGCTGATCGACCCGGAGCGGACGCCATCGGGCTACCGAAAGTTCTCCGACCGCGACCTCGACCGGCTGCGCTGGATCCTCGTGCAACAACGCGACCACTTCCTCCCGCTGCGCGTCATCAAGGACCGGCTCGAGTCGTCCGCAGGTGGCGTCTCGCCACCGGTCGACCAGTCGTCGCCGCCACCCGTGTCCGCGTCGCCGCCCCTCTTCGACGAGGACGTGATCGACCGCGACGCAGACGGCGACGATCTGGGTCCCCTCGACCAGGATCCGGCGGTCGCGGGCGACGAGCTCACGCGCGCGGAGCTGCTCGAGGCGAGCGGACTGACCGACGCGCAGCTCGATGCACTCGAGGACCACGGGCTCCTCGCTCCCGTCGTCGGCGCGGGCGAGCGCGCGCTCTACGGCGAGGGTGCGCTCGACATCGCCAGCCTCGCAGCCGGCTTCCACGCTCGGGGCGTCGAGGCGCGGCACCTGAAGATGTACCGGCACTTCTCAGAGCGCGAGGCCGCGCTGTTCGCGCAGGTGCTCCTCCCGTACCTGCGACAGCGAAACCCGACTGCACGCGTGCGGATGCACGAGGAGCTCGAGGAGCTGGCGCGCCTCGGCCGACGACTCCGCACAGCGACGCTGCGCGAGGCGTTGCGCGACGAACTCACCGAGTGAGCGTCCCTGCTCGTGTGATCCTCGACGCCACGGGGATCGCCGCGCGGATCGAGCGGCTGGCCCGCGAGATCGAGCTCGACCACCCCGACGGTGTCGTCCTGGTGGCCGTCCTCAAGGGCGCGCTGCTGTTCGGCGCCGACCTCGCCCGCGCGGTTCACCGCGTGCCCGTGATCCTCGACTACCTCGGCATCAGCCGCTACGCGCCCGACAGCGGCCGGGTGCGGATCCTGACGGATCTCGACGTGGAGATCGGCGGCCGCGACGTCGTGGTCGTCGAAGACCTCGTCGACACCGGCCTGACCCTCGCCTACCTCCTCGGCCACCTCGAGGAGCGGGGCCCGCGACGCCTCGACGTGTGCACGCTGCTCGACCGCCGGGACCGGCGGATCGTGCCCGTCGAGCCCCGGTACGTCGGCGAGGTCGTGCCCGGCGAGGCCTTCGTCGTGGGCTACGGGCTCCACGTGGGGGAGCGGTACCGGAACCTCCCGTTCGTGCTCGAGGTCGACCGGGACGCCCTCCTCGCCGAGCCCGCAGCGGGGCTGGCGTGGTACGAGGCACCGCCGGCGGGATGACGCCGCGCCCGTGTCGGAACGCTCGAAGCCCTTTGCTATGGTCGCCCGCGAGGTCGAAAGGCGGCGCCCGTGATCGAGATGTCGCTGGTCGGTGTGCGTGTCGAGGTCCCGACGAACCAGCCAATCGTGCTCCTGCGAGAGGGAGAGGGCGGCCGATACCTGCCCATCTTCATCGGCCCACCCGAGGCGACCGCGATCGTCTACGCGCTCCAGGGCATGGAGACACCGCGGCCGATGACCCACGACCTGTTCAAGACCGTGCTCGACGAGCTCGGTGCCTCGCTCCAGCAGGTCGTCATCACCGAGCTGCACGACGGCACGTTCTACGCCGAGATCGAGATCGCCCGCGACGGGGAGACCCAGCGGATCTCGTCCCGGCCCTCCGACGCCCTGGCCCTCGCGGCCCGGTATCCCGGCTCCGTCCCGATCTTCGCCGCCGAGGCAGTCCTGGAGGAGGCGGGGGTCCACTTCGACCAGGACGAGGAAGAGACCCAGATCGAGGAGTTCCGGGAGTTCCTCAACCAGGTCCGGCCCGAGGACTTCGCCGCCGAGGAGGGCGGGTCCTCGTAGGCGTCGCGAGCCAGGCCGTTGACGGCTCCCGCGGGGTCCGGTACCGTCACACGCACGTAACTACGTCGATGTGATTGGACCTCTCCCCGGGCGGTGGGGGCGGGCCGCTCGAGGGGGCATCCGGAGATGGCGCGGCGAGCGAGCGACGACGCGGGGAGCTACAGCGGCAAGCAGGCCTGCGAGATCGTCGGGATCACCTACCGCCAGCTCGACTACTGGGACCGGCAGGGCGTCGTCCGCCCGTCGCTCGGCGAGGCGCACGGCAGCGGGACGCAGCGGCACTACTCGTACCGCGACCTCGTGCGGCTCCGGATGGTGAAGCAGCTCCTCGACGCCGGCGTGCAGCTGAAGAACGCGCGCAAGGCGATCGAGTACCTCCGCGAGGAGGAGGGAGCCGACTGGCAGACCGCGAGCATCGTGATGGCCGAGGGGAGCTCGATCCTCGCCCGCGACGGCGACGCGCTCATCGACCTCGTCCGTCGGGGCCAGGGCGTCCTCAACATCGTGCCGATCGGCTCCGTCGTCGGCGAGGTCGACGAACGGATCGTGAGCCTCGGTAACGCCGCTCGGGCCGACGACGCGCAGGCCACCGGCGCGCGGGCAGCCGAGGGCTGACCCACGGGCGCGACGCTGCCGCACGAGGAGACGCGCTTCGCGCACAACTCGGAGCGCCAGTTCGCGAAGCTGCTCGACTTCTACGGCATCGCCTGGGAGTACGAGCCACGCACGTTCGTCCTCGAGACCGATCGCCACGGCAACCCCGCCCAGGCGTTCACCCCCGACTTCTACCTGCCGGCGTACGACCTCTTCATCGAGATCACGACCCTGAACCAGAAGCTCGTGACCAAGAAGAACCGGAAGGCGCGGCGACTGCGGGAGCTGGACCCCGACGTCCAGGTGAAGGTCCTGTACCAGCGCGACTACCTGCACCTCCTCGTGAAGTACGGGCTCGAGCCCCCGTCGCAGCTCGGTGGCGCTGCCGACGACGGCTCCGCGCCCCTCGATCTGCGGCCGTCGCGGCGAGACCCGGACGCCGAGTCCGCCTGACCGGTTCTGCCTGACCGGTTCTGCCCGACCGGTTCTGCCCGACCGGTTCTGGGGGTTCGGCCGCATAGGCTCGGCAAGCCATGGGTCCATCGCTCCGTCACAGCCCGCTCGACGCGGAGCACCGAGCCCTCGGCGCCCGGATGGTCGAGTTCGGCGGCTGGGAGATGCCGATCCAGTACGCCGGGGTGCTCGACGAGCACCGAGCGTGTCGCGACGACGCCGTCGCGTTCGACGTGTCGCACCTCGGGTCGGTGCGCGTCTCGGGCGCCGGAGCGCACGCCGCGCTGCAGTGGGCCCTGACCAACGATCTCGACCGCGTCGGGCCCGGCAAGGCGCAGTACACCCATCTGCTCGACCCGGCGGACGCGCACGTCGTCGACGACATCATCGTGTGGTGGGTCAGCGACAGCGACTTCCTCGTGATGCCCAACGCCTCGAACACCGACCGGATCCTCGGCGCGCTCGCGGAGGCCGCATCCGCGCACGCAGGCGGCGCACCGTGCGACGTCGAGGACGTGACCGCCACCCGCGCGGTCATCGCGGTGCAAGGACCTCGCGCGCGCGAGCACTTGGCCGATGTGGTGCCCGCGGCGGCGGCCGTCCCACGCTTCGCGGTGGCCGCGGTGGACGACGCGCTGTTCGGGGGCTGGGCCGCCGGCACCGGCTACACCGGCGAGGACGGCGTCGAGCTGCACGTGCCGACGGACGCCGCGCCCGCGACCTGGGACGCAGTGCTCGCCGCGGGAGTCCAGCCGGCCGGATTGGGTGCCCGCGACACGCTGCGCCTCGAGGCCGGGCTCCCGCTCCACGGGCACGAGCTCGGTCCGGGCATCACTCCGCTCGACGCGGGGCTGCGGTGGGTCGTGCGCTTCGACAAGGGAGACTTCCGTGGACGTGACGTCCTCCTGGCAGTCGAGGAGCGCGGCCTCACGCGACGTCTGCGGGGACTCGTCGCCGACGGTCGCCAGATCCCGCGCGCAGGCTGTGCGGTCGCCCTCGACGGCGACGTGGTCGGGGAGGTGACGAGTGGCAACTTCTCACCGATGCTCGAGCGGGGGATCGCGCTCGCGTTCCTCCCGCCCGACGTCGCCGACGGCACGCTGGTGTCGATCGACGTCCGCGGACGACCGATCGACGCCGTCGTGACACCGACGCCGTTCGTGCACGGCGAGGCGGCATGAGTCCCGACCAGACGAGCGTGGAGCACTCCGAAGCGTTCGCGGCCCGTCACGTCGGTCCGGACGCCGCCGAGGTGGAGGCGATGCTCACCGAGCTCGGCATCGGCTCGCTCGAGGAGCTGATCGACCGCGCCGTTCCCGAATCGATCCGCGACGACTCGCTTGCACTGCCGGCGACGCGCAGTGAGCGCGCGTGCGCCGACGCGCTCCACGCCCTCGCAGAGCGGAACCAGCAGATGACCTCGCTCATCGGACTCGGGTACTCGGGCACGATCACGCCACCCGTCATCCAGCGCAACGTGCTCGAAGACCCGGCCTGGTACACGGCCTACACGCCGTACCAACCCGAGATCTCCCAGGGCCGCCTCGAGGCCCTCCTCAACTTCCAGACGATGGTCACCGACCTCACGGGCACGGAGCTCGCGAACGCGTCGCTCCTCGACGAAGGCACCGCGGCCGCGGAGGCGATGACGCTGCTGCACCGCGCGAGGAGCACGGAGGGTGCGACGTTCTTCGTCGACGCCGACTGCCATCCGCAGACCATCGCCATCGTGTCGACGCGCGCCCGTCCACTCGGCATCACGATCGTCGTCGGCGACGCCGAGACCGAGGTGCCCACCGACGACGTCTTCGGCGCGCTCCTCCAGGAGCCGGGCTCGAGCGGGCGTGTTCGCGACCGTCGGGCCCTGATCGAGCGGATGCACGCGCAAGGGACGCTCGTCGCGGTGGCCACCGACCTCCTTGCGCTCGCGCTGCTCGTGCCACCGGGCGAGCAGGGTGCCGACGTCGTCGTCGGCTCGTCGCAGCGCTTCGGCGTGCCGCTCGGCTTCGGGGGCCCGCACGCGGCGTTCCTGGCGACGCGTGACGAGTTCCGGCGCAGCCTCCCCGGACGGCTCGTGGGCGTCTCGGTCGACGAGGCCGGCCGCCCGGCACTACGCCTCGCGCTCCAGACGCGTGAGCAGCACATCCGCCGCGAGAAGGCGACGAGCAACATCTGCACCGCGCAGGTCCTCCTCGCGGTCGTCGCGGGCCTCTACGCGACGTACCACGGGCCGGAGGGCCTCACGGCGATAGCACGGGCGGTGCACGACCGTGCCGTGCGACTTGCCGAGGGGCTGCGCGCGGGCGGTGTGACGATCGCCCACGACGCGTTCTTCGACACGGTGCAGGCCGTCGTACCAGGAGGAGCAGCGGAGATCGTCATTGGCGCGCGCGAGCGCGGGGTGAACCTTCGCTACATCGACACCGACACGATCGGCATCTCCGTGGACGAGACCACCACCGACGCGGTCGTCGGGCGCGTGCTGGACGCCTTCGGCTCCGCGCCCGTCGACGGTCGTTCCACGGGCCTCGTCATCCCAGAGCACCTGCGCCGGACGTCGGCGTTCCTCACGCATCCCGTCTTCCACCGCTACCGCTCCGAGACGGAGATGCTGCGCTACCTGCGCCGGCTCGCCGACCGCGACCTCGCGCTCGACCGCACCATGATCCCGCTGGGCTCGTGCACCATGAAGCTCAACGCCACCACGGAGATGATGCCGATCACGTGGCCGGAGTTCGCGGCGATCCATCCGTTCGCGCCCCTCGACCAGGCCGCCGGGTACCTCCAGCTCTTCGACGAGCTCGAGCACTG
>CAZHKE010000049.1:0-21606 GCA_964532485.1 uncultured Bifidobacteriaceae bacterium | reverse complement strand
CCACCCCACACCGACGAGCAGCGACATACCCACGCGGCGTGACACGCCGCTGCCGGGTACGAGGTCGCTCAGACGGTCAGCCCGACTGCGTGCCGACCTTGAGCTCGCGGAACGGCGTGTCCTTGGCCGGGCCGGGCTCCTTCGGGAGCCCGAGCACCCGCTCGCCGATGATGTTCTTCTGGATCTCGTCGGTCCCGCCGTAGATCGACGGCGCCGGCGCGAAGAGCGTCATCTCCTGCACCACGCCCCCTCCGGTCGTCGAGGCGCCGACGAGCATCGCCTCGGGCCCGAGGATCTGCGGGCCGAGGTCGCGCGACAGGCGGATGATGCGGCTCATGAGCAGCTTCGCGGTGTTGCCCCCGGGCCCGGGGCCCCGACCGGCCGAGCGCGCCGCCTTCATGCGGAGTGCGGTCATGCGGCCGATCTCGGTGAGGGTGTAGAGCTCCGCGAGCCGCTGGCGGACGATCGGGTCGTCCGCGACACCGAGCTTCTCGCCGATCTGGCGCAGCCGGTCGAACGAGCCACCGAACGCGCTCGGCTGCACGGCGCGCCCGCGGCCGACGCCCTCGGCGATGTCACCGACGCGCGTGTCGAGCACACCGCCCTTCTCGCCCGGGAACGCGCCCCCGCCGGCGCCGGAGCCCCCGCCACCGAGCCCCGCGCGCTCGAACGCGAGCGTGGTGTTCGCCACCGCCCAGCCGTTGTCGAGCCCCCCGATGATGGCGTCGTCGCGCACACGGGCGCCGTCGAAGAAGACCTCGCTGAACAGCGCTCGGCCCGTCATCTCGCGCAGAGGCCGCACCTCGACCCCGGGTTGGTCCATCGGGAGCGCGAAGTAGGTGATGCCCTTGTGCTTGGGCGCGTCGGGGTCGGTGCGGGCGAGCAGCATGCCGAGGTCGGCGACCTGACCCCCCGACGTCCACACCTTCTGCCCGGTGATGACCCACTCGTCGCCGTCGCGCTCGGCCTTGGTCTGCACCGACGCCAGGTCGGACCCCGCACCCGGCTCGGAGAACAGCTGGCACCACCCGTGCTGGCCGTCGACGATCGGCCGGAGGTACCGGTCCTTCTGCTCGTCGGTGCCGTGCGTGTAGATCGTCGGGCCGGCGAGCAGCATGCCGAGGCCGGCGGGTGGGCCGACCGCACCGCGCTCGCGCAAGCCCTCGGCGACGGCGCGCGCGAGGTCACCCGACCAGCCGCGGCCCCACCACTCCGCGGGCCACGTCGGCGCGGTCCATCTCCCGTCGGCGAGGCGCGCCCACCACTCCGCGACGGTGATGTCGGGATCCCAGGCGTCGTCGAGCCAGGCGTCGAGCTCGACGCGCGCCGACTCGGCAGTCGGGGACGTGGTCGTGGGTGCTGCCATGGGTCGCTCCCGGTCAGCCGAGCAGCTCGAGGACCTTCTCGGACGGGCGCGCGATCACCGCGCGATCGCCCACGAACACCACCGGTCGCTCCATGAGCTCGGGGTGCTCGAGCAGGAGCGCGACGACGGCCTCCCGCTCGGTGCAGTCGGACGCCGAGAGGCCCAGCTTCTTGAAGCTGTCGTCGTGGCGGACGAGCGCGCTCGGGTCGTCGGGGATCGCGTCGACGATCCGCTCGAGCGTCGCTCGATCGGGCGGCGTCTCGAGGTACTCGACGACCTCGACATCCACGCCGCGCTCCCCGAGGATCTCGAGCGCACCCCTCGACTTCGAGCACCGGGGGTTGTGGAAGATGACCGTCTCCGCTGCCACCGGGAGTCAGGCTACCGTCTGGTAACTCCACGAGCGGGAGGCCCCCGATGGCGACCACCGAAGACCAGCTCAGCGGGAGCGACTTCAAGGCGCTGGGTCGAGACGACGCCAACGACATCGCGTCGATCCTCGCCGACGACGCCATCGACTTCGGCGACCTCTCGCACCTCACCCAGGTCGGTGCCGACGCCGTCTTCACCTGGGACTACGACCGCACCCGGGCCGGGCTCGCGAAGCTCTACGAGCGCGCCAAGACGTCGCAGTGGAACGGCTCGACCGACCTCGACTGGTCGGTCGACGTCGACGTCGAGGCCGTCGCGGTCGAGATGCAGGCGGCGATCGCCCACCTCCGCCAGCGGCTCGTCGACCTCCCGAACTCGCCGCTCAAGAGCTGGTCCGAGAAGGAATGGACCACGATGGCGATCGAGGCGTTCAACTGGCGCATGAGCCAGTTCCTGCACGGCGAGCAGGGTGCGCTGATCTGCACGGCGAAGATCGTCGAGACGGTCCCGTGGATCGACGCCAAGTACTACGCGTCGACCCAGGTGATGGACGAGGCCCGCCACGTCGAGGTCTTCGCTCGCTACCTCGACACCAAGCTCGACGGTCACTACCCCGTCAACCCGGCGCTCCAGCTGCTGATCGACGACATCATCCGCGACGACCGCTGGGACATGACCTACATGGGCATGCAGATCATGATCGAGGGGCTCGCGCTCGCGGCCTTCGGGTTCATGCACATGGCCACCCAGGAGCCGCTGCTCAAGAAGCTGCTGCGCTACGTGATGAGCGACGAGGCCCGCCACGTCGCGTTCGGCGTGCTGTCGCTCAAGGAGTACTACGAGGCGTTGAGCGGGGACGAGATCCGCGAGCGCCAGGAGTTCGCGTTCGAGGCCGCGCTGCGCATGCGCGACCGGCTGATGATGCACGCCGTGTGGGACCGCTGCGGCATCGACCCCGAGACGATCACGAAGATGCTCTTCGAGATCCGCAAGCCCGGCGTCAACCCGTTCCAGGCTGCGTTGTTCTCGAAGATCGTGCCGAACTGCAAGAAGCTCGGACTGCTCGACGCCGGCGACGGCTGGCTGCGCGACCGCTTCACCGAGATCGGCGTCATCGAGTTCGAGGACGCGCCCGACACCGAGATCGAGTACGCCCTCCTCGACGCGGTCGCCCAGGACCGAGAGGCCGAAGCCGCGACCACCTAGCCCAGCGAGACCTGCGCGCGGATGACGGCCGCGGCGGCAGCCACGAGGTAGTCGGTGCGGGGCACCTCGATTGCGCCGAGTGACGCAAGGTGTGGCGTGCACCACTGCACGTCGAACACGGCACCGCCGCCGCGGCTCAGTCGCTCGACCGTCTCCACGAAGGCGACCTTGGACGCGTCACGTGCACGGTGGAACATCGACTCCCCCGCGAAGAGCCCGCCGATCGCGACGCCGTAGAGCCCGCCGACGAGCGCGTCGGGATCGCCTTCGCGGCCAGGCGTCCACACCTCGACGCTGTGGGCCCACCCGAGGTCGTGCAGATGCGAGTACGCGGCGATGAGCTCCTCGTCGATCCACCCGTCGGGGCGGCGCGGGTCGCCACACCCGCGCATGACCGCCTCGAACGCGCGGTCGACGCTCACCGCGAACCGTCGTCGCGCCTTCTGCAGCGACCGGTGCAGGATCAGCCCGTCGAGCGGCACGACGCCGCGCGGGTCGGGCGACCACCAGCCGAGCGGGCCGCGCGCGCCGACGCGCATCGGGAAGAGGCCCGACCGGTAGGCGGCGAGCAGCGTGCCCGGCTCGAGGTCGGCGCCGATCCCGACGAGATCGTCACCCGGCGCGGCGTCTCGGGGATCCGGAAGCGCCCAGGTCGTCGGTACCGGCTCGATCGTCTGCTCCGCTACGAGCCTTGGCAGAACCCGGCCTTGTCGGTGTCGAACGTGCCGTCAGCACAGCGGATGTTCGTGTTCTCGTGCGAGAACACACCCTCCGGGCTCTCCCAGCCGGGGACGACCCAGGCGTGGACCATGTACCCGGTGATGGGCATCAGCGACGCACCCGCCTGCTTGCAGTCCTTCGCCGACACGTCGGCGTCGGCCGGGAACGGGACCTCGATCCCGTCCGCGCCGAACTTGACGCACACGTTGCTGTGGCGGTGCCAGTGGTCGTTCGGCCCGGCGAAGCCCTCGACCTCGGAGTTCGAGTAGTACATCAGGCCGACGATCTGGGAGTCGGGGTTCGTGCCGTCGTAGATGTACGAGTTGACCTTCGTGACGTCGATCGGTCCGTCGCCCAGGATGCCGCTGTAGCTGATGTAGTGGGCACCACTCCCCGGCGCGAACCCGCCGGCGACCCGCATGCCCGCGGCCTCCGCGTCGGCGACGGTCGGGTACTGCATCGCGACCTCACGAGCCGTGGCGAGCTGGCTCGCCAGCTGCGCGCGGGTGAGGCGGTCGAGGGGCGTGTCGGGCTGGAGCTCGGCCTGGATGTCCTGCGCCTTCACCCCACTGACGACGTCACCGGTGTGGTCGTGCACGGCACCTGACGCCGCACTGGTGGCCTGATCGGCGCCGACGGACGCCACGTCGATGCTTTCTCGGGTCCCGACGCTGGCGCCGGTGCCATCGCCGCTGTCGACGAAGAGCATCGTGGCAGCACCGACCATGAAGCCCAGGATTGCGATGGCGATCCAGCGCATGGCCATTCGGTTGCCCCCTCGTGTCGCCGAATCGGGACGTGCTCGGGCCCGGAGGCTCCGGGGCAGCGTACCCGTGGAGGCGTCCGCGGGGCGGGCTTCCCCGGTAGCCTCGGAGAAGTTCGGCTCCCGGCCGCCGGTCGCCGGTCGCCGCCCCCCTCCCCCGTGCGAACCCGCCCCCACCACCGCCTTCGTCCGGGTCCCCGGGCCGGTGCGAGCAAGCGTGCGGTGCTCGCGCTCACCGTGCTCGGACTCGGGGCATCGACCCTCGCCATCGGATCCGGCGCCGTCGTCCCCGGCACCGCCGGCGCCGACCCGATTCAGGACGCCGACGCAACGGTGCAGTCGCTGCGGCGAGAAGCCGACCATGCGGCCCAGCAGCACTTCGAGGCGCTGACGGAGGCGCAGACCCTCGACGTGCGCATCGCCGACCTCGAGGCCCGCTTGCCCGACCTCGAGCGGCGACAGCGCGCGCTGCGTCGCCAGGCCGAGCGCCGCGCGGTCGCGGCATACATTCGATCCGGCGTCCAGCTCGCGACGCTGCTCGACGCCGACAACGCGCTCATGGCGGCGCGGCGACGCCTCTGGCTCGACCGTCTCAACGCGCACGACAACGATGCCTTCGCCGCGCTGTCGAAGGCGAGCACCGAGGTCCAGGCGCAACGCAAGGAGCTGCGCGAGGCGCGCACCGCTCACGAGGCGGTGCTGGCACAGCTCGAGGCGACGGGTCGCGACATCGACGCGAAGCTCCAGGCCGCGATCAGCCGGAAGACCGAGCTCGAGGCCGACGCGGCGGCCGCGGCGGCGTCGGCGGCACCCCCAAGTGATGGCAGCGCCGGTGGCGACGGCGGAGCCGGCGCGGAGATCCCTTCGGCACCGCCCCCCGGATACGTGCCGACACCAGGTGTTCACCCGTACCACGACGACCCCTGGATGACCTGCACGCGCGGACACGAGAGCGGCGGCAGCTACGCGGCCGTGAACCCCGCCGGTCCGTACATGGGGGCGTACCAGTTCTTGCAGTCGACCTGGAACGGCGGCGCCAACCATCTGGGCCGCCCCGAGCTCATCGGTGTGCCGCCGCACACCGCGTCCCAGTACGACCAGGACGACGTCGCGTGGGCCATCTACCAGTGGCAGGGCAAGGGCCCCTGGAGCGGACGGTGCTGACCGGCTGACGAATCAGGCTTCGCCGGTCCACGCCGGGAGCATCGCCCGCATGAGGTCCTCGTCGGGCGTCGTTCGCCACGCGTCGAGCAGACCCTGCGCGAGCGGGTCGCACGCCATGCGCAACGGCGCGTCGTCGTCGAGGATCGCGTCGACGATCGCGTCCGCCGCGTCCGCTGTCGACGTCTTCTGATCCTCGACGCCGCTGCGACCCTCGAAGTATCGCTGTGCCATCGCCGCGTAGTCGGGATCCTCGATCGCGACGGGTGGACGGGCGGAGTCGGCGAGCATGTCGGTGTCGATCGGCCCCGGCATGATCTCCAGCACGCGGATCCCGAACGGCGCGAGCTCCGCGCGCAAGCTCTCGCCGATGGCACTGACCGCAGCCTTGGTCGAGCGATAGGGACCGAAGAAGGGCACCGGCGCCAGGATCGACGACGAGGTCATGTTGCACAGCACACCGCCACCAGCGCGCCGCATCGACGGGATGGCGGCGCGCGTCACCTCGATGAGGCCGAAGACGTTGGTCTCGTACATCGCCCGCCACAGCTCCATCGACGTCGCTTCGAACGCCGGGTGCTCACGCTCGACCGCGGCGTTGTTGACGAGCACACGCACCTCGTCGGGAAGGGCGAAGGTGTCGGGGTCGGTGACGTCCATGCGCGCCACGTCGATGGCGCCACCGCCGCTCGCCACCTGGTCCGCGAGGCCCGCGCCCGCGTCGGGGTTGCGCATCGTGGCGAGCACGTCGAACCCGCGTCTCGCCAGTGCCAGCGCCACCGCGCGCCCGATCCCTCGGCTCGCGCCCGTGACGACCGCGGGCCCCGACGCGTCCATGCGTGAACCGTACGTGAGTCGGCGACCGTGCGTCGGAAACCGTCAGCTCGGAGCGCCGACCGCGCGCAGATCGGCGTAGGCGGAGAGACCGACCGCGAAGGCCGCGCCGATCAGCAGCACCAGGGTGATCGACGTCGCCTGGGCGACCGGGCCGGCCACGAGCACGCCGAGTGGGACCGTGCCGCCGAAGCCCATGATCCACAGCGCCAGCACGCGCCCGCGCACGGCGTCGTCGACGTGCTCCTGGAGCACCGTCGACAACGATGTGATCACGACGAAGTAGGCGTACCCGAGGACGGGCGCGACGACGAAGCCACCAGCGGGTGAGCGCACGAGCGCGAGCGCGACGAGCAACAGCCCGAACGCGATCAACGCCGGTCGGACGAGGCGCGCCTTGGCCACCCCGGCGAACCACGTCCCGACGCTGATCGCGCCGCACGCCGCGCCGAGCCCGAACACCGCATAGAAGACCCCGTACTCCACGCTGCGTGGCGCGACATCGAGGTTGTCGGCCGCGATGACCGGCATCATGCCGACGAACGCGATCGAGAAGAACGACAGCGTCACGAGCGTGATCAGGACGCGGCGGACGAGCGGGTCGTGCCGGGCGACACGGAAGCCGTCGCCGAGCCGGGACAGCAGGCCGTGGAAGCGTCCGGTGTCCGTCGGGGCCGGGTATCGGATCATCAGCAGTGCGACGATCGCGAAGAGGTACGTCCCCGCGTTGAGCACGAACACGGGCGCAGCGCCCACACCGGCGTAGATCGCGGCACCGATCGCGGGACCGATCACACGCGAGAGGTTCATCTGCACCGACTGGAGCGACACCGCGCCCGGCAGGTCGGGCTTGGACACGAGCGTCGGGAGGATCGAGCTGAGCGCGGGAGCCCCGAGGGCGTTCGCGATCCCGATGACGAGGACGCACAGCACCAGCAGCACCTCGTCGGGGTGCGACGAGGTGACGAGCAGCGCGAGCACGAGCGAGAACGCGAGCTGTGGGATCTGGCAGGCCAGCAGCAGCCGCCGACGGTCGAGCACGTCGGCGAGCACACCCCCGACCGTCGAGAGCAGGAGCAGTGGCCCGAGCTGCGCGAAGAAGAGGATGGCGACGTACGTCGCGGAGTGCGTGAGCGTGAAGCCGTAGGCGCCGAGGAGCACGTTCTGCATCCAGGTTCCGATGTTGGAGGCGAACGTCCCGACCCAGACGACCCGGAAGTCGCGGTGGCGCAGGGCGGCCTGCGCGGTGCCGCGCACGAGCGCGCGGTCACCGTCGACGATCGCATCGGTGACGTCCTCGGGCCCGGGCTCGTGGGTCGACATCCCTCGCACGCTATTGCCGACGACGCCGCGCCAGCGGTCCGGTTCCTCCCGGCTCGGGACGCCGTATCCTCGTCGGCATGGGTCGCGACCCGACGGCTCGCCGCCGAGTGACCCGCGACGAGCGCCTGCGCGACGAGCTCTTGGCGCTCGCGACGCGAGCGAGCGATCCCGCGAGCGCCGACCGCCTCTGGGCGATGCTCGACGATCTCGAGGCTTGGCCGGGCGAGCGGCTGGTCGGCGAAGACGGAGCCCAGGCGGCATGGCTCGTCGCCCAACTCGGTGACCGCGGCCTCCAGGAGCGTGCCCTCGAGCAGCTCGAGGTCGCAGTCGACTGCGGCGACGCGCCGCCGGCGCACTACGCATGCCTCCTGGACCGCGTGCGCATGGCGAACGGCGATCCACAGGTCTACGGCTCGCAGGTCGTCGTCGGCGCTGACGGGGATCTCACCCCGTGGCCGATCGAGGACCCCGCGCAGGTCGACGAACGCCGCGCCCACGTCGGGCTCGGCCCGCTTGCCGCCCACACCGCCATGCTCCGTGAGCGAGGCGCGGACGCCGGGTGATCACACCCGCTCCACCTTGAAGAGCTCGACCGGCTCGACGAAGCCGCGCAGCACCTGCGGGCCGATCGACGAGCACGAGAAGGCGTCCCCGATCGCCTGCCGCACCGGCGCCGTCACGACGATGGATCCGGGCTCGGCGAGCCTCACCGCCCGCGCGGCCGTGGTGACCTCGGGACCGTAGAAGTCGCCGTACCCGCGGACGAGATCGCCCACCGCGATCGCGCCCCGGGCTCCGGGGAGCCGCGAGTCGGCATCGACCCTGTCGCGCAGCTCGAGCGCGGCATCGCACGCGGCCGCGACGTCGGGCACGACGAACATGACCTCGTCACCGAGGGTCTTGACGACCCGACCCTTCCGCCGGCCGACGATCTCCGTCGCCTGCTGCTCGAAGGAGCCGATCGCGTCGGCGAGCACGTCTGGTGCCAGCGCCTGGACCAGGGTCGTCGACTCGACGATGTCGACGAAGCCCACGGCGAGGTGCGCGGTGTGGGAGGCGGAGCCGACCGACTCGATGGCGCGCTGCATCGCGGCCTCCACGTGGTGGAAGAAGAGCGTGTCGATGACGTCGGGGAGGTGCCGCTCGAGCAAGATCGTGCCCGCCTCGACAGCCCGCGCACGCTCGACGAGGCTCACGCCGCGCTCGTCGAACCGATCCGAGACGTTGATGCCGAACGTCGCGGTCGCGGCGTCTGCGATCGACGCGAGCGCGGTCCCGATGCTCCGGGTGAGCTCGAGCAGGGCCGGCTCGCCGAACACGGCGATGGACCCGGCGAACAGGCGGAACGCTTCGACATCCTCGGGTCGGTATCGGGGCGCGTCGGGACCGTCCGTCGCCAGCCCGGCCGCCGCCGACACCTGGAGCACGGCCGCGACGTCGATGCCCGCCTCCGCCGCGAGCTCCCGCGCGCTGACCCGGGGCGAGCCGCGGCGCCAGAGCTCACCGGCGAGCGACGGCAGCTGCTCCCGGTCACCGACCTCGAGCATCTCCTCGACGGTCGCGCCGCGCTCGGTCAGGAACGCCAGCAGGTCCCGCCACTCGCCCGCGTCCGGTGCCGAGGGATCGAGGAGCCCTGCGGCCACCCAGGCCCGCTCGTCGGAGTCGCCCGGCATCGGCCGCTCACGCTAGGAGCCGGCAGCCGCGCGAGCACGGCGAGCACCGGCCCGACCGGTAGCATCGCCGACCGTGCAGCGCCTCTTCGCTCGACGGCTCGTCCGATGCCGCCTCGCGGTGGTCGCGACCGCAGTCGCGGTGCTCCTCGCCGCTTGCGGCGGAGGCTCCGACAGCCGCCCTTCGCTCGGGGCGCGCGAGCGCAACGACCCCGTCACGACCACGACGGTGCCGGCGTACACCAGCTTCACCGCCCAGCCGCTCGGAGACGAGGTCACCGTCCACCGGTCGGCCGAGCAGTCGAGCCCGTCCGAGGCGTACCCGAACCCCTGGCAGCTCGACCAGGACCCGGCCCACACCGTGCCGCAGGTCTTCCTCGTCACCCAGCAGACGGACGACTGGGCCGAGGTGCTCCTGCCCATCCGCCCGAACGGCACGACCGGGTGGGTCAAGAAGAGCGACGTGCGCCTCACGCCGAACCGCTTCCGGATCGAGGTCGAGCTCGGCGCGCACCGGATCACGGTGTACGACGGCGACGACGTGATGATCCAGGAGCCGGTCGCGATCGGTACGCCGTCGACGCCGACGCCGACCGGCAAGTACTACACGCGCGTGCTGCTGAAGGCGCCCGACCCCAACACGGTGTACGGGCCCTACGCGTACGGCCTCTCCGGGCACTCCGATGTGCTCACCGAGTTCAACGGCGGTGACGCCGAGCTGGGCATCCACGGCAACAACGACGCATCGGTGCTGGGCAAGAGCGTCAGCCATGGCTGCATCCGGATGAGCAACGAGAGCATCACGCGCCTCGCCGGGCTCCTGCCCCTCGGCACACCCGTCGAGATCCTCCCCTGATCGACCCGGCCGCTCGGTGACCGACGTCCTCGCACTCGCCGAGCAGGTGTGGCGGGGCGAGGGCGACTACCACCCGTTCCGCGGCGCGGGGCACTGGGCGGAGGTCGCGGACGGGATCGCGTTCGTCCACGGCTTCTCGAACGTCAACGGGATCGCGACCGACGACGGCCTCGTGCTCGTCGACACGGGCATGTACCTGCTCGCCGACATCATGCACGACGCCGTGCGCGAGTGGTCGCCGTCGCCGCTCCACACGGTGGTGTTCACCCATGGCCACGTCGATCACGTCTTCGGCGTCGATCGCTACGAGGCCGACAACTCCGCGGTCGGTGCACCTGCGGTGCGTGTCGTCGCGCACGAAGCCGTCGCCGATCGCTTCGACCGCTACCGCGCCACGGCCGGGTACAACGGACTGATCAACCAGCGGCAGTTCTCGCTGCCCGAAGCCGCGTGGCCGACCGACTACCGGTACCCCGACGCGACCTACCGCGACCGGCTCGACCTCGAGGTCGGTGGGCGGAGGTTCGAGCTGCACCACGATCGCGGCGAGACCGACGACCACACCTGGGTGTGGATGCCGGAGGAGCGCGTCGTGCTCACCGGCGACCTCTTCATCTGGGCGTCACCCAACTGCGGGAACCCGCAGAAGGTGCAGCGGTACCCAAAGGACTGGGCGCGCGCACTGCGCGAGATGGCGAGTCTCGGCGCGGAAGTGCTGCTCCCAGGCCACGGCCTCCCGATCCTCGGTGCCGACCGCGTGCGCGAAGCACTCTCCGACAGCGCCGAGCTGCTCGAGATCCTCCACGACGAGACGCTGGCGATGATGAACGCCGGCGCGACCCTCGACGAGATCGTCCACACCGTGCACGCGCCCGCGCGCCTGCTCGAACGGCCGTATCTCCGGCCCGTGTACGACGAGCCCGAGTTCGTGGTGCGCAACGTCTGGCGCCTGTACGGCGGCTGGTACGACGGCAACCCGGCCCGGCTCAAGCCGCCCCCTGACGCCGTCGTCTCGGCCGAGGTGACCGCGCTCGCCGGAGGCCCAGGAGCACTCGGCGAGCGCGCGCTCCAGGTCGCCGACTCCGGCGATCTCCGACTCGCGGCGCAGCTCGCCGAGTGGGCCGCAACGGCGGACCCGGACCACGCCGGCGCCCGCGACGCGCGCGCCACGATCTACCGCCGACGCATCGACGCGGAGTCGTCGACGATGGCGAAGGGGATCTTTCGCTGGGCCGCGGCCCGTGGTGACGACGATGGCTCGTGAGAGGTGGTCGCGATGAAGATCGACGGTTCGAACGTGCTCGTGACAGGCGCTTCGTCGGGGATCGGCGCGGCGCTGGCGCCCATGCTGGCGGCGCGTGGCGCGACCGTCGGGATCGTGGCGCGCCGGCGAGGACGGCTCGAGGAGGTGCTCGACCAGTGCCGCGAGCACGCACCGAGGTCGCGCCTGTGGGCTGTCGACCTGGGCGAGCTCGACGCGGCCGAGCGCGTCGTCGACGAGGCGTGGGACGCGTTCGGGGCGGTCGACTGCCTCGTCAACAACGCGGCCATCCCGAAGCGGATCCCGGTGCAGCGGCTCACCACCGAGGAGATCGACACCGTCATGCGGATCAACTTCACGTCCCCGGTCCGCATGACGATGCGGCTTGTCCCCCGCTGGCTCGAGCGCGACTCGGGATGCGTCGTCATGGTGTCGTCGATGGGCGGGCGCATCGGCATCGCCCACGAGGCGGCGTACTGCGCGTCGAAGTTCGCCATGTGCGGGTGGAGCGAGTCGGCGGCGATCGACCTCTACCGGACCGGGGTCGAGGTGAAGCTCGTGCTGCCCGGACCGATCGAGACCGAGATCTGGGACCTGCCCGACAACGACGCCGCGATCTACGAGGGGCCGTTCGTGCCCGCCACCGAGTGCGCGCAGAGCATCGTCGACGCGATCGAAGGCGACGGCTTCGAGTCCTACGTCCCCCCCGACTTCCCCGGCGGGCTCGGCAAGCAGCACGACATGGTCATCGGCAAGACGACTGCGCCGGACGCCTTCATCGACGCGATGGGCCAGATGTCGAGCTAGGCGGGCGTCAGTTCGACCGGGATGCCGTTGAGGGCGGCGTTCCCCGACAGGGGGTCGAACGCGTCGGAGTCGGCGAGCACGTTCGTGTTGACGCCCGCGTGCTCCGACGCCACCCCGAGCGCGGTTCCGTCGACGTCGTGACCCCAGCCGTGCGGGAGGCTCACGACCCCGGGCATGACGGAGTCCGTGACCTCGACGGGCGCGTGGAGCGCGCCCGCGCGTGACACGACGCGCGCCTGGCAACCGTCGCGCAGCCCGATGCGACCGGCGTCGTCGGGGTGCACCTGCAACGTGCAGCGTGTCTTGCCCTTCACGAGGATGTCGAGGTTGTGCATCCACGAGTTGTTCGACCGCAGGTCGCGTCGACCGATCAGCACCAGCCCGTCGCTCGCTCCCCGGTCGAGGCTCGCTCGCAGCCGCGGGACGTCGGCCACGATCGGCTCGGGCGCGAGCTCGACCTTGCCGCTCGGTGTGCGCAGGACGTTCGGGAGCCGGGGCTGGAGCGGCCCGAGGTCGAGGCCGTGCGGCTCGCCTTCGAGGCGGGCGAGCGTGAGCCCCTCGGGATCGGCGCCGAAGCCGTCGCCGTAGGGTCCCGTCCGCAGCATGAGGTCGAGCATCCGCTCGGGTCCTTCGCGCTGCGAGAGCTCGACGACGAGCTCCGATGCGTCGCGGCCCTCGACGTTGGAGCCGGTCCGCTGCACCGCCTTGTCGACGAGACCGGCGACCACGATGTCGTCGAGGACGCGCGGGTCGGCGTCGGCGCCCTGGCCGGCGGCGATGTTCGCGAGCCGCAGCATGATCTCCCAGTCGTGCATCTCTTCCGGGTCGAGGTCGACGACCGGCGGCGAGTAGTTGGCCACGTTGCGCACCGCGAGCTGGTACAGCGCGACGTCGTAGTGCCCACGAGCGAGCAGTGAGGGTGACGGCAGGATCACGTCGGCGTGACGTGTCGTCTCGTTGAGGTAGATGTCGACGCTGACCATGAAGTCGAGCGCGTCGAGCGCCTTGTCGAGGCGCACGCCGTCGGGCGTCGAGAGCACGGGGTTGCCCGCGATCGTGACGAGCGCGCGCACCTGGCCGTCGCCGGGCTGCTCGATCTCCTCCGCGAGGCACACGACCGGCAGCTCGCCGTACACCTCGGGCATCTGGCGCACGCGGCTCGTGTGGCGGCCGAAGCGCACCCCTCGCCCGGTTCCACTGCCACCCGTGTTCCCACCGCCGGTCGCCGGCAGGGTGAACATGGCGCCGCCCTCGCGGTCGAGGTTGCCGGTGAGCGCATTGAGCACGTCGACCAGCCAGGACGCGATCGTCCCGTACTCGCTGAGGCACGTGCCGATGCGCCCGTACACGGCTGCGCGCTCGGCAGCTGCCAGCTCGTGCGCGAGGCGGCGGATCGTCGCCGCGTCGACGCCGCAGTGTGGAGCGACGGCCTCGGGCGTGAAGTCGCACGCGAGCTGCTCCACGTCGCCGACACCGGCGACGTGCGGCCCCGCAGGTCCGACATCGACGAGCCCGTCGGCGAAGAGCGTGTGGACGAGCGCGAAGAGGAGCAGCGCGTCGCTGCCAGGCCGGATGGCAACGTGCTCGTCGGCCTCGTCGGCGGTCTTCGTGCGCCGGGGATCGACCACGACGAGCTTCCCGCCACGGGCGCGCAGGTTGCGGAGACGGCCCGGGAGGTCGGGCGCGGTCAGCAGACTGCCGTTCGACGCGAACGGGTTGGCGCCGAGCATCAGCAGATGGTCGGTGCGGTCGATGTCCGGTACCGGGATCGTGAGCATCGTGCCGAACATCAGCCCGGCGGAAACGTGCTTGGGCATCTGATCGACGGTGCTGGCGGAGAACACGTTCGTGGTGCCGAGCGACTGCGCGAGCACCCGGTTGTAGGTCGCGAGCCCGAGGTTGTGGACGCTCGGGTTGCCGAGATAGAGCCCCACGGCGTCGCGCCCGTGCGCGTCGAGGACCCGCGTCAGCCCGTCGTCGACCGCGGCGAACGCCTCCGGCCAGTCGACCGCTCGCCACGACACACCCTCGCGGACCATCGGGCGCCGGAGCCGGTCGGGGTCGGCCTCGAGCTGCTTGATCGCCGTCCCCTTCGGGCAGAGGTAGCCGTGGCTGAACACATCGTCGCGGTCGCCCCGCACGAGCGTGACGTCACGGCCGTCGAGGTGCAGCTCGAGCCCGCAGGTCGCCTCGCAGAACGGGCACGTGCGGTACTCGATCCCGGCGTCGGCCTCGCTCACGGTGGATCAGGGTAGGCCGCGGGCCTCGCCTACGCTGCGGGGCCGTGCGCACGCTCGTGTTCGGCATCGACTGCGGTCTCACCCCGCCCGAGCGGTCGACCGGCGGCGGCCTGGACGGCCGCAGCCGGAGGAGGCGTCGCTGGCGACGCCGGCCAGTAGAGGCGGCGAAGGGCGGCCCGCGACCAAGGTCGCGTTCGAGTTCCGATGAGTGAGCGGCTGTACTTCCGGCAGCTGCTCGCGGGACGCGACTTCGCGACCGGCGACCCGATCGCCCGGCAGATGGTCAACTTCGTCTACCTCATCGGCGACCGCGAGACAGGTGACGCCGTCGCCGTCGACCCGGCGTACGGCGCGCGCGAGCTCGTCGAGCTCGTCGAGGCCGACGGTCTGCGCCTCACGGGGGTGCTGGCCACACACTGGCACCCCGACCACGTCGGTGGCGACCTCATGGGCTACGGCATCGAGGGGATCCGTGAGCTCGCGGGGATGGCCGACGTCGCGGCACCCGTCCACGTGCACCGCGACGAGGCGGAGTGGGTGAAGCGGACGACCGGCGTGTCCGACTCCGACCTCGTGCGCCACGACAGCGGCGACACGGTGACGGTCGGCTCGATCCCCGTGACGCTCATGCACACACCGGGCCACACCTCCGGCAGCCAGTGCTTCGTGGTCGACAAGAAGCTGGTGGCCGGCGACACGCTCTTCCTCGACGGGTGCGGTCGCACCGACCTGCCCGGCGCGGATCCCGACGCGATGTACGAGAGCCTCACGCAGCGGCTCGCGACCGTCCCCGACGACACCGTGCTGTACCCGGGCCACCTGTACTCCCCGGAGCCGTTCGCGACGATGGGCGAGACGCGGGCGCGCAACTACGTGTTCCGGATCAACAGCCTCGACCAGTGGCGGACGATGATGGGCACCGGCTTCTGATCAGCGTGCGCCTCGAACCCGGAGATCAGCTGGCGTCGAACAGCACGGGGAGGGCGACGGGGCCGCGGAAGGCGAGACCCTGGATGAGCGGGCTGGGCTCGTCGGGGTCGAGCCGAAGGTTCGGGAGCCGCTCGAGGATCGCGTCGAGCCCGATGCGCAGCTCCTGGCGGGCGAGGTGCATCCCGAGGCACTGGTGCTGCCCGGTGCCGAAGGCCATGTGCACTTGCTGGGGCCGGTCGAGGTCGAAGTCCTCGGCATGGTCGTAGCGACTGGCGTCGTGGTTCGCCGACCCGGTGAGCACGGCGATCGGCGAGCCCGCCGCGACCGGGCACCCGGCGATCTCCGTGTCACGCGTCGCGATGCGCGACACCTGGGTGACCGAGCTCTCCCAACGCAGCGTCTCCTCGATGAGCGACGGCAGCAGCCCTCGGTCGGCGACGACGCGCTCCATCACGTCGCCGTTCGTGAGCAGCGCAGTCAGCGCGTTGCCCATGACCCGGAACGTCGTCTCGGCTCCCGCCGGGAGCAGCAGCCGCAGGAAGCCGTACAGGCGCTCCTCCGAGAGCTTCTCCCCGTCGACCTCCGCGTGCACCAGATCGCTGAGCAGATCGCCGCACGGGTTGGCGCGGCGCTCCTCGACGAGGGGCTCGAGGTACTCACGCATGGCGCGCGAGGCCGCCATGCCGACCTCGGGGTGCAGCGGACCCGTGTTGATCTGCTCGGCCCACTCGTGGAACTGCGCGCTGTCCTCCACCGGCACGCCGACGATCGCGCAGATCACGCGCACCGGATACTTCGACGTGACGTCGCGCACCAGATCGGCGGCGCCGAGCGGCGCGATGTCGTCGAGCAGCGCGCCGATCGTGGGCGCGATCATCGTGTCGCCCCACTTCTCGAGCTGCGAAGCCCGGAACGCCGACGCGACCAGGTTGCGGTAGCTGCGGTGCTCCTTGCCGTCCATGGCGAGGATGAGGTCGCCCATGTACTGGCCGATGTGCTCGGCGTTGACGGACGACGAGAACGTCTCCGCGTCGCGGAGCACGTGCTCGACGTCGTCCCAACGGGTGACCGAGTACAGCGACCCCTGGACGCCCATGCTCATCCCGTTGCCGGGAATGACCGGGCACTCCTGGCGCGCCCGCGCCCACACCGGGTAGGGCTGCGCGGTCTCGAAGTCCATCTCGGGGTAGTCGAACTTCGGAGCCACGTCGGTCACTCGCTCTCCTCCCCGTCGCCGCCGGCACCCCCGGCTCGTTCCCTGACACGGTAGTCAGGTTCGCGACGGCAGGGATCGCTTAGCCTCGGGCCCCGTGGCCAGTTGGGGTACTGATCCGTTCATCGAGTCCGAGGACCAGGAGGCGCTGCGCGCGCTGGCGCGCGATGTCGCCCAGCGCGACCTCGCGCCCCAGGCCCGCCATTGGGACGAGACCGAGGAGTTCCCCGAGGGCTCGTGGGACGCGCTGCGCAAGGCCGACCTCTTCGGCATCACCGTCGACGAGGCCTACGGCGGCATGGGGATGGGCGACATCGAGGCTGCGATCGTGCTCGAGGAGCTCGGGCGGGTCGACGTGTCGAGCGCGATCCTCGCCCAGCTGATCTTCAACGGCCCTCCGCGGGCGATCCAACACCTCGGCAGCGACGCGATGAAGGAGCGCTGGCTCCCGCTCGCGGCGAGTGGCGAGGCGCTGTTCTGCATCGGCATCAGCGAGTCGGAGGCCGGCTCTGCGGTCACGCACATGCGCGCACGGCTGACGCCCGACGGTGACGGCTTCCGACTCAACGCGTACAAGAACTACGTGACCGGCGGCCACAAGGCCCGCTGCTGCCTCGTGTGGTGCCGCTTCCCGGGCAGCGAGGGCGCGAAGGGCATCGGCGCGGTCGTCGTCGACCTCGAGTCCGACGGCGTCACGGTCGCAGGCACGCACGTGAAGATGGGGCTGCGCGGCACGAGCGAGGCAGAGCTCGCGTTCGACGACGTGTACGTCGCGCCGGAGGACGTGCTGCTGATGGGCGACGCGTCCAACAGCGACGCGTTCAAGACGCTCATCTCGCACATCAACCACGAGCGGTGCGGCAACGCGGCCATGTGCATCGGCGCCGCGACGGGCGCACTCGAGTACGCGGTCGCCTACATGAACGAGCGTGTCGTCGCCGGGAAGCCGCTCGCAGATCTCCAGGGTCTCCAGTGGAAGGTCGCCGACATGGCGACCCAGCTCGAGGGCGCCCGGCTCCTGCTGCAGCGGGCACTGCACCTCGCCGGCCCGCGCGGCACACCCCCGGCGCTCGAGACCGCCATGGCCAAGACCGCGGCGAACCTCGCCGCGAAGTTCGTGTGCGACGAGGCGATCCAGCTGCTGGGCGGCTACGGGTACTCGCGCGAGTACCCGGTCGAGCGGGCGTACCGCGACATCCGCGGGCTGTGCATCGGCGCCGGCACGGTCGAGATCCAGCGCAACTTCGTGGGTTCGCAGGTCCTCCGGGGCGCGACCAGCTCGAGCGCAGGTTGGCGCAACCCCCTCGTCTGAAGCCGACGTACCGGCACCCGGAGGCGGCCGCGTACCGCGCGCCGGGAGGTGCGTGGGATCTGCCGTCGCTCGACGCGATCGTCACCGATAGGGCGCGTCACGCCCGAGGAGCACAGCTCGTCGACGAGTCGGCGGACGTGCGGCTCCACGGCCCTGGCCTCGACGACGTGGTGGCGCGCCTCGCGGGCGCGCTGCACGACGAGGGCGTCCGACGCGGCGAAGTCGTGGCCTGGCAGGCGCCGAACTGGTGGGAGGTGGTCGTGCTCTACCGCGCCTGCTGGCGGCTCGGGGCGATCGCAGGGCCGATCCACCATCTCGCGGGACCGGCCGACGTCGACCGCATGCTCACCGTCCTCGCCCCGCGGGTGTTCCTGTCGACGTCCGACGTCCGCGGCCCGGACGCGCGCTTCGCCCGCCTGCTCGCCGCCGGATCCCCCTTCACGACGTCGCGGGCCCGCCCCTCCGACGTGGGCGTCGTGCTGTTCACGTCGGGCTCCACCGGTGGCCCCAAGGCGGCGCTGCACACCCAACGCGGACTCGCCTACAAGGCACGCGTCATGGCCCGCGCGCACGAGCTCTCCCCCGACGACTCGGTGTTGATGCCCGCGCCGCTCGCCCACATCTCGGGTCTGTTGAACGCTGTGCTGCTCCCGGGCGTGCTGCCGTTCTGCGCCCAGGTGATGCCGCGGTGGGACCCCGGCGACGCGGTCGACACGATCGAGCGCGAACGGGTCACGTTCATGATCGGTCCCCCGACGTTCTTCGTCGCGCTCATGGGTGCGCGGGAGTTCTCGACCGAACGCGTCGAGAGCCTGCGTCTCGTCTCGAGTGGCGGTGCCGGCGTCACACCGGCGTTCGTCGAAGACGCCTCGGTGCGTCTCGGAGCGCGCGTCAAGCGCACGTACGGGTCGACCGAGGCACCGACGATCACGACGAGCACGCCCGGCGACAGCGTCGTGCGCGCCCGCGAGACCGACGGCCGTGCCACCGGAGTCGCGCGCCTGCGGATCAGCGACCCCGAGACCGGCCGCGAGCGCGCGGCTGGTGAGCCCGGCGAGCTGTGGCTGCGTGGCCCAGAGCTCTTCGTCGGCTACAGCGATGCCGCGGCCACACGTGAAGCGATCTCACGCGGATGGTTCCGGACCGGTGACCTCGCGACCGTCGACGGAGATGGCTGGCTCACGATCGTGGGCCGCATCAAGGACATCATCATCCGTGGCGGCGAGAACATCACCGCGGCCGAGGTGGAGGGCGTCCTCGAAGCCCATCCGGACGTCCGTCACGCGGTCGCCGTCGGCTACCCGGACGACCGTCTCGGCGAGCGCGTGTGCGTGTTCGTGGTCGCAGACGGGCCGTTCGAGCTGTCCGCGTGCCGCGCGTGGTTCCAGGAACGCGGGGTAGCCGTGTACAAGACACCGGAGCGTGTCGTGCAGGTGGACGACCTTCCGACGCTCGGGCCCGGCAAGCCCGATCGCGCGGCGCTGCGCGCGCGAGCAACGGCCTTCGAGATCTAGATGACGCCCTGGCCGGCTGCGACACGCGGGCGCAGGAGCGCGGCGAGCCGGTCGCGGTGGAACGCAGCATCGCCCATCTCGAGCTGGTCGAGCTGGGCGCGCTTCATGAAGAGGTGGAGATCGTGCTCCCACGTGAAGCCGATGCCGCCGTGCACCTGCAGCGCGGACGCCATCACCCGCTTCGAGGCGTCGACGCACCACACCTTGGCCGTCGACGCCGCGATCGACGCTTCCGCGTCGTCGGCTGCGAGGCACCAGGCAGCCCAATAGGTGGTCGAGCGCATGCCCTCGACGTCGACGAGCATGTCGGCACAGCGGTGCTTCACGGCCTGGAAGCTGCCGATCGGTCGTCCGAACTGCACTCGTTCCTTGGCGTACTCGACCGCCAGGTCGAGGACGTGCGCCGCACCGCCCAGCATCTCGGCGCACGCGTAGACAGCTCCTCGATCGAGCAACGCGTCGGCGGCGGCGGCATCGCCGATGCGCTGCGCCGGCGTCGCCTCCAGACGCAGCCAACCGACCTCACGGGTCCGGTCCATCGCCGGCTCGCTCCCGGGGCGACCCGTCTCGTCGAGGTCGACGGCGAAGAGCGCCGCACCGTCGGGTGCCGCGGCGCTGACCACCGCGACCGACGCCGAGGGCGCGTAGGGCGTCGGTGCCGGGCGACCGGTCAACGTCCACGAGCCACCCTGCTCCCGAGCCGAGACCGCTCCGAGGTCGCGCGCCCATGCCACGCAGCCGATCGAGCCCCCTACCAGCCGCTGGACGAGCTCCTCGGCGGCCGGGGTCGCGCCCCCGAGCGCGTCGAGCGCCAGCACCGTCGGGACGACGGGCGCCGGGCCGGCGTGCGCGCCGATCTCCTCCGCGAGGACGGCCACCTCCACCGGGCCGAAACCGAGACCACCAGCCGACTCCGGCACCGCGACCGCGGCCCAGCCCTGCTCGACCATCGCCTCCCAGAGGGTGGTGTCGACGCCGCCACCGGCCTCGACGACGACCCGGACCCGATCGGACGGCGCGAGCCCGTCGAGGAGCGCACGTGCGCCGTCGCGCAGCGCGACCTGGTCGTCGGAGAGATCGAAGTTCACTCGAGCCGGAGGCTACCGGCGGCGCAGCCGCTCGCTCGTCGGCAAGCCGCTCCGTGGCGCTTCGAAGCCGCGTCGAGTCACCACTACGCTCCGAAGGGGCGAGACGGAGGAGCACACGACATGTCTGGCGAGCCTGCGGTACTCAGCTTCGGGGGCCAGGAGACGAAGCTCCCGGTGGTGCGGGGAACCGAGGACGAGCTCGGGGTCGACATCGCGAAGCTGCGCTCGCAGACGGGGCTGATCACCCTCGACTACGGCTACCTCAACACCGGGTCGTGCGAGTCGGCGATCACGTACATCGACGGCGACCAAGGCATCCTGCGCTACCGAGGCATACCGATCGAGCAGCTCGTGTCGGGACACCAGCCGTCGTTCCTCGAGACGACGTTCCTCCTCATCTACGGTGAGCTGCCGACGCGCGAGCAGCTCGACGAGTTCCGGTACGGGATCCGCAAGCACACGCTGCTGCACGAGGACGCCAAGCGGTTCTTCGACGCGTTCCCGAAGGACGCGCACCCGATGGGCGTGCTGTCGTCGGTGGTGAGCGCGCTGTCGACCTTCTACCCCGACTCCGCCGACCCGCACGACCCCGAGCAGGTGCAGCTCTCGATCATCCGGCTCATGGCGAAGCTGCCCACGATCGCTGCGTACTCGTACAAGCGGTCGATCGGTCAGCCGCTCCTCTACCCCGACAACCGTCTCGACCTCATCGAGAACTTCCTCACGATGATGTTCGCGGTGCCGTCGGAGCCGTACGAGGTGAGCCCCACGATCGTCCACGCGATGAAGGTGCTCCTCATCCTCCACGCGGACCACGAGCAGAACTGCTCGACCTCGACCGTGCGACTCGCCGGCTCCAGCGAGGCCAACGTCTTCGCGTCGGTCGCGGCAGGGATCAACGCGCTCTGGGGCCCGCTGCACGGCGGCGCCAACCAGGCCGTCATCGAGATGCTGGAGCAGATCCGCGACG
>CAZHKE010000048.1:0-21959 GCA_964532485.1 uncultured Bifidobacteriaceae bacterium | reverse complement strand
CGGTTCACGCTCCGACGGCTTGAGAACGATCGCGTTGCCGCTCGCGATCGCGTACGTCCAGATCGAGCTGGGGTCCATGGGGTGGAAGTTGAACGGCGTGATTGAGGCGCACAAGCCGAGCGGCTGGCGCAGCGAGTGGACGTCGGTGTCGGTCGACACGCCGTCGGAGTGCTCGCCCTTCACCAGGTGGGGGATGCCGCACGCGAAGTCGACGACCTCGAGCCCCCGTGTCACCTCACCGAGCGCGTCCGACACCACCTTGCCGTGCTCCGAGCTGACGACGCGGGCCAGGTCGTCCTGGTGGCCCTCGGCGATCTCGCGAAACGCGAACAGCACCCGTGCGCGGCGGCCGAGCGGCCTCTCACGCCACTCGGCGTACGCCTCGGCGGCAACCTTGACCGCCACGTCGACGTCGGACGGATCGGCCAGTCGGACCTGCGCCGCGACAGCTCCCGACGACGGGTCGAACACGCTCGCGGTGCGACCGGAGGTCCCCTCCCACTCCTTGCCACCGAGCCAATGGCATACGTCGCGCACGAGGTGAAGGTTACGGGCCGTCGCCCGGCCGCGCCCGCGTCGTCGCGGACGCACCGGCGGTACGTTCGAGCCCGGCTCCAGCCCGTCGACCCGGCTCGGGCCGCAATACCGATGCGCATCGAGGAGCGGCCGTGAGCACGTACGACGAGATGGGCCGGGTCGGGCTCCCCGCTCCGATCAGCGAGCTCACGGCGCGCGACTGGGACGTCGTGATCGTCGGCGGCGGCCACAACGGCCTCACGGCCGCCGCGTACCTGGCGCGGGCCGGTCGGTCGGTGATCGTGCTCGAGGGGCGCGACCGGCTGGGTGGGGCCTGCACGCTGGAGCGGCCGTTCACTGACGAGCGCTTCGTGATGAGCCCGTGCGCGTACCTGGTCGGGCTGCTCCACCCGCTCGTGATCGAAGAGCTCGCGCTCGCCCGGTACGGCTACCGGACCATCACCGTCGACCCGACCCAGTGGACGCCGTTCGAGGACGGGTCGTCGCTGTTCCAGTGGCACGACGAGGCGAAGACCGCGGCGTCGGTCGAGGAGCTGTCGCCCGGCGACGTCGACGGCTTCCTCGCCTACGAGGCTCTGTTCGAGCGCATCAGGGTGGGCCTGCGCGCGGGCCCGCTCGGCGACGTGTGGATCGGCGACGCGCCCGACCGGGCGGCCCTCGCCGAGGTGTTCGCCGACGATCCGGAGGCGCTCGAGACGGTCCTCGACGCGCCGATCGCCGACGTCGTCGAGCGGCACGTCGAGGACGAGCGCCTCCGCACGGCGCTGCACGGCCAGGGGGTGATCGGCACGTTCGCCGGGCCCCGCGACGCCGGCACCGCCTGGATCCACGCGCACCACTCCTCGGGGCTGATCGGTGGGTGGGCGTTCGTCGAGGGAGGCATGGGCCGGGTCTCGTTCTGCCTGGCGGACGCCGCTCACGACGCGGGCGCAGTCGTCGCCGCGGGCGTGCGCGTCGCGGCGATCGTGCCCGGTGAGGGCGTGCGGCTCGAGGGGGGCGAGACGATCCGCGCGCGCGCGATCGTCAGCAACGCGGATCCGGTGCGCACCGTCGGGCTCGTCGAGGGTGCCGTCGACACCTCGCTGCGCGACCGGGTCGGGGCCTGGCGCATCACGAGCCCCGTGGTGAAGCTCAACCTGGCGTTGTCGCGCCTGCCCACGTTCCCGGCGGCGGGTGGCGACGAGACGGTGTGCCGCGCCCAGGTCGAGATCGGCCGCAGCATCGACGACACCCAGGCCGCCTGCGCCGCGGCGGAGCGAGGCGAGCCCGCACCCGAGTGGTGCGAGCTGTACTTCCAGACGCCCTACGACCCGTCGGTCGCGCCGGCGGGCGCGCACACCATGAGCGTGTTCGCCCAGTTCGCTCCCTACGAGCTCGCCACGGGAACCTGGGACGAGCGTCGGGACGAGATCGCCGACGCGACCCTGGCCGCGATCGGCCGCTTCGCCCCCGACGTGGCCGACTGCGTGCTCGAGCGGCAGGTGCTGGGCCCGCCCGACGTCGAGGCGCGGATGGGGCTCACCGGCGGGCACATCTTCCAGGGCGAGTGCCTGCCCGACCAGATGTGGGAGCGGCGCTTCGCGCCCCGCTCCGGTGTCGACGGCCTGTACCTGTGCGGAGCCGGCACCCATCCGGGCGGCAGCGTGATGGCCATCAACGGCCGCAACGCCGCTATGGCCGTCCTCGCCGACGTCGGCCCCTGATACGTCGCAGCCGACTTGACGAGTGATCCCTTGTCTCACAAGGGATCGCGGGCATTGGCGGAGGCGCGAGCCCGAGGGTGACATGGTTCACTCGACCCAGAATTGGGGTCCAGAGTTCGCCCGACCGACCCCGGACCCGGGTACGGTCGTTGACGAACCCCACGGGTGTCATTCGACATCTTCGCGGGTTTCCTCCCTTTCCTCCCCTTTCCCTTTGTGTCGTCGCGCGTGCGCGATCCGAGGGTCGGGGAGAGGGCGACATCCCCCACCACAAGGAGCACCCCTCACCATGCGACTCGCCGACCGCGCCGCGCGCGCCAACGACGAGACCCCCGTGCCTCCGCACCCGAAGCGGCCGGTCGCCGCTTCGCCGGAGCGCACCGAACCCCGAGCTCGCCGCCGGTCGCGCGCGGCCGGGCTCGCCCTGACGGCCGTCGCCGTCGCCGCGCTCACGGCCGCCTGCGGCCTCAGCCCGGGCCCGCCGCCCCCACCCTCCCCCGAAGAGGCGATCATCCACGAGGTCTTCGACCCGCTCAGCCAGGGCGCCAAGGCCGTCAGCGTGGCCCGCTGCGAGTCGGGCCTGAACCCGTTGGCGGGCTGGCCCAACGCGACCTACAAGGGCCTGTTCCAGCTCGGGCCCCACGTCGCCGCGATCAACGCGTACGGCGGCAACTGGTTCGACGCCCGGCAGAACACGCTCGCGGCTCGTGACCTGTACGTGAGTCGAGGGAGCTGGTCGGCCTGGAGCTGCCGCTGAACGCGGTCCGGCCGGCTGCGCTCGGCGGGGAATCAACCCCCGCCGGCCGCGGTTGGCCCCCCTGACCGACCACCACGGTCCCTGACGTGCCCCCGGAGCCCCCCTTCCGGGGGCACGTCCGCGTCCGCGGGCAGGCATCGTGCGCACGCATCATGGAGGGGTGACCGGGGACGTCGTCGAGTACGCCTTCACCGACGAGGGGCCCTGGCGCGTCGAGTCCGAGCACCTCGTCTGGCGCCGACATCTCGACCGGGTGCGCGCACGCACGCGCGGCGAAGCGCCGCGGCTCCTCGCCCGCCGGCGGGTGCCACCCGTCGGGCGGCTGGTGCGGGTCGCCACGGCGCTTGCCGTGGCGCTCGGGGCGTGGCGCCTCCGCGAGCGCGGGACCCCCGAGTCGCGCGCCGGCCTCTCGCGCCGCCTGCGCCGCGCGTTCGAGCAGCTCGGGTCCACCTACGTGAAGCTCGGGCAGATCGTCTCGGCGTTCGAGGGGCTCTTCCCCGAGGATCTGGTCGACGAGTTCAAGAAGCTGCGGGACCAGGTCCCGCCGGAGCGCTTCGCCGACGTGCGGGCCGTCGTCGAGCGTGATCTCGGTCGACCACTGGAGGCGGTGTTCGCCGAGTTCGCCCCGGAGCCACTCGCGGCCGCGTCGATCGCCCAGGTGCACGCGGCGCGGCTGATCACCGGCGAGGAGGTGGTCGTCAAGGTCCAGCGACCCCGGGTGGCAGCGCTGGTCCGCCAGGACCTCCGGGCGCTGGCCTGGCTCTCGCCGCTGCTCGTGGGGCGGATCCCGGTGGCAGCCCTCGCCAACCCCCCGGCGCTGGTCGAGCTGTTCGCCGAGCAGATCGTCGAGGAGCTCGACTTCCGGCTCGAAGCCGAGAACATGCTCGACCTCGCCCGCGTCCTCGCCGCCACCGACCAGCGCACGATGGTCGTCCCCCGCCCGCACCCGATCCTCGTGACCCGGCGCGTCCTCGTGATGGAGCGGCTGCGGGGGTTCGCGTTCGACGACGTCGAGTCGATGCACGCCGCCGGTGTCGACACCAACGCCGTGCTGCGCGCCGGCCTCATCGCGTCGCTCGAGGGCGCACTGCTCTACGGCGTGTTCCACGGCGACCTGCACGGCGGCAACCTGCTGGTCCAGCCGTCGGGCCGGACGGTGCTGTTCGACTTCGGGATCACCGGGCGGCTCGAGGAGCCGCAACGAGTCGCCTTCCTGCGGTTGCTGCTCGCCGGCACCGCGGGCGACGTGCGTGCCCAGATGCTCGCGCTGCGCGACCTCGGCGCGTTCCCCCGCGACACCGACATCGACGCCGTGATGCTCGACCTCGGGCTCGACGAGCCCGTCCGTGACCCGATGCAGATGTCAGCGGACGAGCTGGTCGGCGAGCTCGAGGACCTCGTGAGGAAGCTCCTCGGGTACGGCGCCCGCGCCCCGAAGGACCTGATGCTGTTCGTGAAGAACCTCATGTTCTTGAACGCGGCGACGGCCACCCTCGCGCCCGACCTCGACCTGCTGGCCGAGATCGTGCACGTGCACACGTACTTCACCGAGAGGCACGGCGAGCGCCTCCTGCGTGACCTGGGCGAGGCGGCGATCCCGAGTTCCGTCGACCTCGACGCGGTGAAGGCGGGCTTCATGGTGCCCGCCGACGTGGAGCGGCTCACGTTCGCCGATCTTCAGCAGCGGCGCCGGACGATCCTCAAGCGGATGGGCGAGCAGCGGGGCTGATCCGGGCGCCGAACTTGAGCGAGCGTTCAAGCAAGCGATACCGTCGGCCGGCATGAGCGCGCGCACCGCCACCGCGGGCGCGACCCGGGAGCGAATCGTGGCGACCGCGTTGCGGCTGTTCTCCCGACGCGGGACGGCCGGGGTCAGCGTGCGGGAGCTCGCCGAGGCTTCCGGCGTCACCGTGCCGGGCCTCTACTACCACTTCGCCTCGAAGGCTGACCTGATCCGAGCCGTCTATGCCGCGCGCGGCGACGGTGGCCTCGACGGGCCCTTCGACGAACCCGTGTCGTCGACGGTCGAGACGCGCATCGTCGAGCAGGCGGCCCGCGAGTTCGCCCGCCTCGTCGACGACGCCGACTTCCTCCGCCTCATGCACCGTGAGGCCGTGCTCGGCGACACCGACGCCCTGGAGGTCGGCGCGGCGCTCGCCGCCGCGTGGCGCGAGCGCTGGCGGGCGATCCTGACCGGCGCCACCGACCTCGCAGCCGGCGCCGACGTCGTCGCCGCGGCCGACGTGATCGTCACGTTCCTCTGGGGGCTGTTCGTCGAGTACCTGAACCGGCGCGACCCGACGGTGGCGCGCCGCATCGAGGCGTTCGCCGAGCTGGTCTCCCCCGCGCTGCGGAGCGCGCCATGAGCACCGACATGCAGACCGCGTCGACCGCGCAGACCGAGTACGCGTCGCGCCTGTCACGCAAGCGCGTGATCCTCACGACCGTCGCGGTGATCGCGGCGATGTTCCTCGCGTCGATCGACGGCACGATCGTGGCGACCGCGATGCCGACGATCGTCGGCGACCTGCACGGGATCGACTCGTACGCGTGGGTGTTCTCCGGCTTCCTGCTCGCGGAGATCGCGACCATCCCACTGTGGGGGCGGCTCGCCGACATGTTCGGCCGCAAGAAGATCTTCCTCATCGGCATGGGCATCTTCATGCTCGGGTCGATCCTGTGCGGGACGGCCCAGTCGATGAACGAGCTCGTGCTGTACCGCGCCGTCCAGGGCCTCGGCGCGGGCTGTGTGCTCCCCGTCGCCCAGACGATCAGCGCCGACCTCTACACCATGGAGCAGCGGGCCAGGATCTCCGCGGTCTACTCGGCCGTGTTCGCGCTCGCGGCGGTGCTCGGCCCGTTCCTCGGCGGGTTCCTGACCGACGAGCTGTCGTGGCGGTGGGTGTTCTACGTGAACCTCCCGGTCGGGCTCGCCGCGATGGCCCTCGTCGCCTTCGTCATGGTCGAGCCGATCACGGAGCGGCACCGGCACAACTTCGACTGGGGTGGCGTGGTCACCCTGCTGGGCTGGAGCGGCCTGCTCGTGTACGCGCTCGAGACCGCCGGGCGAGACGAGCCGTGGGGCTCACCCGTCGTGATCGGCGCCTTCGCCACGAGCGCGATCCTGTTCGTGCTCTTCGTCATGATCGAGCGCCGAGTCGACGAGCCGCTCATCCCGCTCGACCTCTTCCGCGTGCGTGCGCTGCGGGCCGCGACGATCATCACGATGTTCCTCGGCATGTCGATGTTCGGCGTGCTGTCGTTCATCCCGCTGTTCGGGCGCACCGTGCTCGGCGAGTCGGCCACGGGCGCGGGTCGGATCCTGATCCCGCTCATGCTGGCGATGATGGTGGGCTCCGCGGGAGGCGCGCGTCTGATCCTCAAGCTGGGCTTTCGCGTCATCGTCACGACGGGCGCGGTCGCGGTGGTGCTGGGCACCCTCCTGCTGACGCGCCTCACGGCCGAATCCGGCTCGCTGGAGCTGAGCGGCTACCTCGTCGTGCTCGGGTTCGGGATGGGGCTCATCTTCATGTCGACGACGCTCGCCGCGCAGAACTCGGTCGCTCTGCCGCGCATGGGGGTGGCGACGGGGCTCGTGAACTTCAGCCGGCAGCTCGGTGGCGCGATCGGCGTGGCGGTCGCGGCGTCGGTGATGCTGACGTCGCTGACGAGCCGGCTCGAGGACGCCTTCGGGCCGGCCGCGGCCGTCGACACGAACGACGTCCTCGCGCCCGCGGGTCAGCGGCCGGTCCCGCCGGCGGTCAAGGAGGTCGTGGCCGACGCCTTCGCGGGCGCGCTGCACTGGACGTTCTGGGCCGCGTGCATCGTGGCGATCATCGGGCTGGCCTGCACGCTGCTGATGCCTCGGGGCGCGGCCACCGAGCTGCGCGACGAGGCGCGTCGCGAGTCGAAGGTCGACTCCGTCTCGCCCGAGGGCGAGACCTACGAGATCACCTCGTCCGTCGCCTGAGGGCGCTTCGGGCAGAATCGCGAGGTGCCCGAGCTACCGCAGATGCAGGCGCTGGCCGAGCGCCTCGACGCCGCGGTCGCGGGTCGGCGGCTGACCGCGGCCGACACGCTCGGGTTCACGGCCCTGAAGACGGTCCTGCCCGCACCCGAGGCGATCGTCGGTCACGTCCTCGGGAGCGTCGGGCGTCGCGGGAAGTACCTCGTGCTCACGTTCGACGACGAGCACCGGATGATGCTGCACCTCTCCCAAGCCGGGCGCGTCGACGTCGAGGAGCCGCAGAAGAAGACGCGCCCCAAGGGCGCAGTCGTACGGCTGCGCTTCGCGACGACCGACGGCGAGCCCGGGCCGGCGGTGCTCGTGCGCGAGCACGGCACCGAGCGCAAGGCGGCGTGGTGGGTGCTGGCGCCCGGTGACGACGGGCCGCTCGAGGGCCTCGGCCCCGAGCCCGACTCCGACGAGCTCGCCGAGCTCGTGCTGCACGGCGACGACAAGCGGCGCATCCACACGTGGCTGCGCGACCAGCGCACCGTCGCCGGCGTCGGGCGCGGCTACGCCGACGACGCGATCTGGCGGGCGCGGATCTCGCCCTACGCCAAGCTCGGCCAGCTCGACGACGACGCCCGCCACCGGCTGCTCGACGCCGTGCGTGGCGTGCTCCACGACGGGCTCGACCGCGAGCGCCGGCGCACCGGTGGGCTCGCCGAGCCGAGGCTCGGCGGCGGCTTCGAGGTGCACGGCCGGTACGGCACGCCCTGCCCGCACTGCGGCGAGGGTCTGCGGCGCGTGTCGTACGAGTCGCACGAGGTGACGTACTGCCCGGCGTGTCAGACCGGTGACAAGGTGCTCGCCGATCGCCGCATGTCGCGCCTGGTCAAGTAGACGGCGCGGCGCGCGCTCACCACCCGCGAGAGCCGGGGTCGCCCTTGAACGGCCCGACGACGTCGCTCGTCACCCAGCCGCCGTAGAACGCGCCGGGTTGCGGCACGACGAGCTCGTCGTCGACGTAGCAGGCATCCGCCCGGCCGGCGTAGAACGCGACGTGCCCGCGGATCGCCGCGAACGCGGGGCTGGGCTCGTCGTAGCCCCACGCCGCCTCGGTCTCGACGCGCTCACCGCCCCGCACCGTGTAGTAGTGCGCACGACCCTTCCACTCGCAGTAGGACGCCCCCTTCGCGCGCTCGATCGCGCCCGGCACGACGTCGTCGAGCGGGAAGTAGTAGTTGGGCGGGTGGCTCGTCTCCAGCACACGCAGCCCGCGCACGGTCTCGGCGATGACCTCGCCACCGAGGACGACGCGCAGCCGCCGGGACGTCGGCTCCAGTCGCGGCGGTCGCGGGTAGTCCCACACCGACTCCTGGCCCGGTCCCACCGCATCGGGGGTGGGGCGCGACGAGGGCACGCTCAGAGCTCCGCGAGCGCGGTCCGGACGGATGCCAGCCGCTCGAGCGACGCCAGCACGTCTCCCTGGTCGTCGGCGAGGTGACGCAGGCAGACGTCGGAGTACCCCATCGCGGCGTACGCCGAGAGCTGCTCGGCCACCCGCTCGATGCTCCCGTAGGTGCACGCCTCGGGGCGGAAGCCGCGGTAGCCGGCCGCGACGACGGGACCCGCGACGCGCTCGGCGTCCTCGGCGTCGGCACCGACGTGGACGTCGCGGCGGATCGCGATCACACCCGGCTCTCGCCCGATCGCGGCGCACGCCCCTCGGTACCGGTCGGCCTGCTCGCGCGCCTCCTCCGGGATCACATCGGCGTTGGCGAGCCAGCCGTCGCCGAGTCGCGCCGCGCGCTCGATCGCCTTCGGCGCCGATGCTCCGATCCAGACCTCCAGCCGCTCCGGCGAGACGGGCGCGACCCGGGCCGCCTCGAAGCGACGCGGCCCGTCGGCCGCCGTCACCTCCTGGCCGGCGAGGAGCCGGCGGATCACGTCGAGCGCCTGCTCGAAGTGCGCGACGCGCTCGCGGATCGGGACGCCCATCGCCGCGAACTGCTGGTCGCCGCCGCCGAGCGCGCACTGCAGCACGAACCGTCCCCGCGTGAGTGACGCGAGCGTGCCGAGCTGCTCGGCGGTCAGCACCGGGTGCCAGAGCGGCAGCAGCATCAGCACCCCGGAGACCGGTGCGTCGGGCCACTCGGCGAGCAGCCGTCCCATCAGAGGAGCGTTCTGGTAGTACGCGAACGGCCCGGTCGAGTGGTGGTCGCCGACGAAGAGCGAGTCGAGCTCGGCATCGCGCGCGGCTGCCGCACGCTCGACGACCCATCGCGCGCCTTCACGCGGGTCGTCGGGTGCGTAGGCCGTGCGGAGCGAGACGCCGATGCGCACGACGCTCACCGTACCGTCAGCCCTTCGGCCCGTCTGCACCACACAGCCACCGCAGGCGTCGCGCAGCGTTGCCGGCGCGTCGAGGCTCGTAGCATCGGTCGATGCTCGCGCCCGCGTCGATCCCGAGCCCGGAGAACGGGTCGCTCGACCTCGGGCCCGTGTCGCTGCACGTCTACGGGATCCTGCTCGCGATCGCTGTCGTGGTCGCGACGCTCATCGCGGCACGGCGTTGGACGCGGTGGGGCCACGACCGTGCGCAGTTCGACTCGATCGTGGTCTGGGTCGTCATCGGCGGTGTGATCGGCGCACGCCTGTACCACGTGGCCACCGACTACGAGAAGTTCGAGGGCGACTGGCTGCGCGTCCTCGAGATCTGGAAGGGCGGCCTCTCGATCTGGGGCGTCATCGCCGGTGGCCTCCTCGCCGTGATCGTCGTGTGCCTCGTCAAGCATCTCGAGATCCCGCTCGTCACCGACGCGAGCGTCCTGGGCCTGCTCGTCGCGCAGGCGATCGGACGCTTCGGCAACTGGTTCAACCAGGAGCTCTTCGGCGAGCCGACCACGCTGCCGTGGGGACTCGAGATCGACCCCGCGCACCGGCCCCGGGGCTTCGAGCAGTTCGCGACGTTCCACCCGACGTTCCTCTACGAGTCGTTGTACTGCCTGGCGCTCGTCGGCGTGCTGCTGTGGGTCGAGCGCCGCTGGCGGCTGCGCAACGGGCAGTCGAGCGCGCTGTACCTCGCCGGGTACTGCTTCGGCCGCTTCTGGCTCGAGAACCTGCGGATCGACGAGGCGAAGCTGGTCGGCCCGCTGCGCGTGAACGCCTGGGTGAGCCTGCTCGTGATGCTCGCGGGCATCGCGTGGTTCGCCTGGGCGGGCCGCCACGGGCGCCTCGACCCCGGTCGCTACCCCGAGGACCAGGCGAGCCGGCCGCCGGTCACCGCGTGACGCACGTCACGCGCTGACCCACGTTGCATGGTCGATAGGGTGGCGCCGCCCTCCGTCCGCTGCGGGATCCTCGACGCGGGGGACTCGACGCGCCGATCGCCCGCCGCATCAGGAGCCGCTCACGTGACCACCACCCAGACCGCCACGACCGGGACGGACACCGCGGCGCGCGCCGTCGCCGCGTCGAAGATCTACGGCTCGGGTGACACTGCCGTCCATGCGCTCGACAGCATCGACGTCGAGTTCGCGCGGCACCGCTACACGGCGATCATGGGGCCGTCGGGCTCGGGCAAGTCGACGCTGCTGCACTGCCTGGCGGGGCTCGACCGGCTGAGCTCGGGACAGGTGTTCCTCGGCGAGACGGAGATCGGTCGGGCGTCGGAGAAGCAGCTCACCCTGATCCGTCGCGACCAGATCGGGTTCGTGTTCCAGTCCTACAACCTCATACCGACGCTCACGGCCGAGGAGAACATCGCGCTCCCGATGGCGCTCGCGGGTCGCAAGCCGGAGCAGGCGCGCTTCGACCGGGTCGTCGACACCGTGCACCTGCGAGATCGGCTCCACCACAAGCCGAGCGAGCTGTCGGGTGGCCAGCAGCAGCGCGTGGCCGTGGCGCGCGCGCTCGTGAACCAACCCGACATCGTCTTCGCCGACGAGCCGACGGGGAACCTCGACTCGAAGTCGGGCGCCGAGATCCTCGGCTTCATGCGCGCCGCCGTCGACACGCTCGGGCAGACGATCGTGATGGTGACGCACGACCCGTCGGCCGCGAGCTACTCCGACCGCGTCGTCTTCCTCGCCGACGGCCGGATCGTCGACGAGCTGACGAACCCGACGACGGACTCGGTCATCGACAAGATGCGGATCCTCGGGGAGTAGCCGACGGTGCTGCGCGTCACGCTGAAGAACCTCTTCGCGCGGAAGTTCCGCCTCGTCCTCACGTCGCTCGCCGTCGTGCTCGGCGTCGCGTTCATGTCGGGCACCTTCGTGCTCACCGACACGATCGGCCAGGTCTTCGACGAGCTGTTCGCCGACGTGAACCGGGGCGTCGACGTCGACGTTCGCAGCAAGCCCGCGTTCGACGAGAAGGCCGGCGGGCCGGGCAGCCAGGAGGTGCGCGAGCCGCTGGATTCGCCCGGTGGCCCCGACTGCGGGCGAGGTCCGGGTGAGCTCCTGGCCACGATCTGCGACGTCGACGGGGTGCGGGTCGCGGAAGGCTCGGTGCAGGGCTACGCGCTCGTGGCCAAGGTCGGGAAGGACGGCGAGCCCGAGGATGCGGTCCAGCCCCAGGGCGCCCCGACGATCGGCGTGTCGTGGGGGCCCAGTCGCGTCGTCAACCAGGCCTTCGGGGGTGACGGCCGCCCCGAGGTCGGCCGACGGCCACGAACGACGAGCGATCCCGCCGACCCCCCGCAGGTTGCGATCGACGAGTCCACGGCCGAAGAGGCGGGCATCTCGAAGGCCGCCGTGCGCCGCTGTGCGAGCAGCGACGACTGCGAGGGAGCGCGCGCGCAGATCGTGTTCCTCCAGCACGAGCCGGCGGAGTTCGACGTGGTGGGGATCTTCCGGTTCGGCACGGTCGGCAACCTCGCGGGAGCCACGCTCGCGGCCTTCGACATCCCGACCGCCCAGGAGTTCATGAACCGCGGCGGGCAGTTCGACGAGATCCGGATCGCCTCGGACGGTGACGTCTCCCAGACCCAGCTGCGCAACCGGGTCCGCAGCGCCGTGCGCGCGCTCCCCGACGGGAGCACCTACGAAGTGCTCACGGGTGAGCAGCTCGCCCAGGACACGTCCGACCAGATTCGCGACAACCTGAGCTTCTTCAACACCTTCCTGCTGATCTTCGCGCTGATCGCGCTGTTCGTCGGCGCCTTCATCATCTACAACACGTTCTCGATCATCGTGGCTCAGCGGGCGCGCGAGCTCGGGCTGCTGCGCGCGCTCGGCGCATCGGGTGGACAGGTGATGAGCTCGGTCGCCCTCGAGGCCCTCGCGGTCGGTCTCATCTCGTCGATCCTCGGGCTCGCGCTCGGTGTCGTCGTCGCACTGGGGCTCGAAGGTGCGATGCGCGCGATCGGGTTCGATCTGCCGTCGGGCGCGCTCGTGGTCGCGACCCGCACGATCCTCGTCTCGCTGATCACGGGGACCGTGGTCACGTTCGTCTCCGCGGTCGCGCCCGCGCGCCGCGCCGCGCGGGTGGCGCCCATGACCGCGCTCCGCTCCGACGCCACGGTGCCCAGCTCTGGCGGTCGTCGCCCGGCCTTCGGTGTTGCGTTCACCCTCGTTGGCCTCGTCCTCGTCGTGCTGGGTCTCACGGCCGACGTCGGCTGGTTCCCTGGTGGCACGGCCGCGTGCGTCGGTGCAGGCGCCGCGTTGGTCTTCGTGGGCGTGGCGATGCTCAGCCCGATCATCGCCGTCCCGGTCGCTCGGTTCCTCGGCTGGCTCCCGGCCCGACTGCGCGGGGTCGCCGGCCGACTGGCGCGAGAGAACGCGACCCGCAACCCGCGCCGCACCGCGTCGACCGCGGCCGCGCTGATGATCGGAGTCGCGATCGTCTCCGTGATCGCCATCTTCGGCGCCTCGGTGAAGAAGACGATCGGAGACGTGCTCGCGAACGACTACAAGGCCCAGTTCTCGCTCCAGTCGGAGGGCGGCTTCCAGCCGATCTCGCCGGAGGCAGCCGCCGCGGTGCGGGCGGACCCCGCCCTCGAAGGATCCGTGGTCACCGAATGGCGGTTCGGCCAGTTCGAGCTCGACGGCTCCACCGAGGCGCTCCTCGGGGTCAACACGAACCTCGATCGGACGCTCGACGTCGATCCCGGGCCCGGGACCCTCGCCCGATGGAAGGCCGATGGCGGCTTCCTGATCTTCGAGGACGCCTACGACGACCTGCCGGCCCGGGTTCGCCGATCCGGGAAGCTCCCCGTGCGGTTCCCGACGACGCCCCCCGGTCAGACCGTCGATGTCCCGATCGCCGGCACCTTCGGCACGAAGAACGCGATCAACAACGACTACGTGCTCGCGATGCGTGACTACGAGCCGGCGTACGAGTCGACCGATCTCGGCGACGTCTTCGTATCGGTGAAGCTGGCGCCGGGCACGTCGGTCGCCGAGGGTCGACGGGATCTCGAGCGGGCCCTCGTCCCCTTCCCGAACATCGAGGTGCAGGACCAGAGCGAGTTCCAGGAGTCTCAGGAAGCCCAGATCGACCAGTTCCTCAACCTCATGTACGTGCTCCTGGCTCTGGCCGTCGGCATCGCCCTCCTCGGCATCGCGAACACGCTGGCGCTGTCGATCTTCGAGCGAACGCGTGAGCTCGGCTTGCTGCGCGCCATCGGAATGGGGCGGCCCCAGCTGCGACGGATGATTCGCTACGAGGCCGTCATCATCTCGGTGTTCGGCTCGTTGCTCGGCGTCGGGCTCGGCATCGCGTTCGGGGTTGCCATGGTGCAGGCGCTGGAGTCGGAGGGGATCACGCTGGGGTTCCCGATCGCACAGCTCGTCATCTTCGTGATCCTCGCGGCGTTCGCCGGCCTGCTCGCCGGTGTGTGGCCCGCTCGACGCGCCGCCCGCCTCGACGTCCTGCGGGCGATCGAGGCCGAGTAGCCGGGCGGCCGGCATCGGTGCACCGCGCACCGCGCAGACGACCCACGCGAGCCGTACGATCCGGGCACGTGAGCCCCGACGTCGAGCGCGTACGAGCGGAGATCGCCGCCGCACTGAGCGACCGCTTCGCGCGCCGTACGAGCGGGTCGAGCACGACCGTGCTGGGCGCCGGCAACGACGATCTCGCTCCGGGCCTCGCGTGGCTCAGCGCGCTCGCGCCGGGCGGGTGGTCGGCCCCGACCTGGCCGGACGAGCACGGCGGACGGGGCGCCACACCACAGGAGGCTGCGCTCGTGGGCCGCGAGCTCGCCGCCTACGAGCAACCCGACCTGTATCCGTACCTCGTCGGTCTGCACGTGGTCGGCCCCACGCTGCTCGCCGTCGCGTCCGATGCCCAGAAGACGCGCTGGCTGCCCCGGATCGCATCGGGTCAGGAGATCTGGTGCCAGCTGTTCTCGGAGCCGGGAGCGGGCTCCGACCTCGCCGGCATCGCGACCCGCGCCGAGCGTGCCGGCGACGTGTGGCGCCTGACCGGGCAGAAGGTCTGGAGCAGCCGCGCCCACTACGCGCGATGGGGCTTCTGCCTCGCCCGCACGGACCCCGACGTCCCGAAGCACGCCGGGATCACCGCGTTCGCCGTCGACATGGGCGCCGACGGGGTCGACGTGCGACCGCTCCGACAGATGAACGGCGACGCGCACTTCAGTGAGGTCTTCCTCGACGATGTGCTCGTGGAAGACGCGGACTGCATCGGCGAGGTCGGCGGCGGCTGGGCCGTCGCCCGCACCGCGCTCGCCAACGAGCGCGGCGCGGTCGGCGCCGCGGGCACCGGGCTCGCGGGCCCGACCGACCGGCTGCTCGACCTCGCGCGCGGACGCCTCGACGATCCCGTCCGCCGCGATCGGGTGCTGCGCGTGCACGTCGGCGCCGAGGTCTCACGGTTGACGATGCGCCGTGCCCGCGACGCCGCGCGCGCCGCCGCCGATCGGCGTGGACGGGCGGCGTCGACCAGCGGAGCCGGCACACCCGGACCGGAGGGCTCCGGCTCGAAGCTGCGCGGCAGCCGCACGCTCAAGGAGACCGCCGCCGCAGCCCTCGGCGTCCTGGGCGCCGACGCGCTGGTCGACGACGGCGAGTGGCACACGCTCTTCCTCACCGCGCCGTCGATCTCGATCCGTGGCGGCACCGACGAGATCCAGCGGAACATCGTCGGCGAGCGTGTGCTCGGCCTCCCGGCGGAGCCGCGGGCCGACGTCGATCGTCCCTATCGTGACGTACCCCGCTGACTGGAGTGACCGTGGCAGAACCGGTGCTGCTGGCGATCGACGAGGGCGTTGCCCGCATCACGCTCAACCGTCCCGAGGCCGCCAACGCGATCGATGTGCACCTCGCGCGCGCGCTCGAGCGGGCCGTCCATCGCGCCGCCGAGGCCGACGGCCTGCGGGCAGTCCTGCTCACCGGCGCGGGCGAGCGCTTCTGCGGCGGCGGAGACGTCCGCGCCTTCGCGGAGTCCGGCGACCTCGCCGGGACGCTCGACGAGATTCTCGCGTCGCTCCATCCCGCGATCGCGACGCTCGCCGAGATCGAGGTGCCGGTCGTCGCGTCGGTGCAGGGCAGCGCGGCCGGCGCGGGCCTGGCCCTCGTCGCCGGGGCGGACCTCGTGCTCGCGGCGTACTCGGCGAAGTTCGTCATGGCGTACACCGGCATCGGGCTCGTGCCGGACGGTGGCTCGACGTGGTACCTGCCGCGCGTCGTCGGCCCGCGTCGCGCGCTCGAGCTCGCGCTGACGAACTGGGTGCTCTCGGCCGACGAGGCGCACGAGTGGGGCCTCGTCACCCGGGTGCTCCCCGACTCGGATCTGTCCGAGAAGACCGAGGCCTTCGTCGCGCAGCTCGCGGCCGGTCCGACGCGCGCCTACGCGGCCGCCAAGCGCTTGCTGCGGTCGTCGCCCTCGACGTCGCTCGAGAACCAGCTCGCCCTCGAGGCGACGGAGATGTCCGCCGTCGGTGCGACGGACGACGGGATCGAGGGCGTGCGCGCCTTCGCGGAGAAGCGTCAGCCGCGCTTCGCGGGCTCGTGATCGCGGGCTCGTGATCAGACGATGCGACTGGCCTTCTCGCCCCAGTACCGGTCGCGCAGTAGGCGCTTGTAGAGCTTGCCCGTGGGCTGGCGCGGCAGCTCGGCATCGAAGTCGATCGCCTTCGGGCACTTGTAGTGCGCGAGGTTCTCGCGGCAGAACGCGAGCAGCCGACGCTCGAGCTCGGGTCCCGCGTCGGCCATGTCGAGCGGCTGCACGACGGCATGCACCCGCTCGCCCATCTCCTGGTCCGGGATGCCGAACACCGCGGCATCGAGCACCGCGTCGTGGGTGACCAGGAGGTTCTCGGCCTCCTGGGGGTAGATGTTCACGCCGCCCGACACGATCATGAAGTCGCGGCGGTCGGTGAGGTACAGGTAGCCGTCGTCGTCGACGTAGCCGATGTCGCCGACCGACGCCCAGCCACGAGTGTCGCGGGTGCTCGCGGTCTTCTCCGGGTCCTTGTGGTACTCGAAGCGCATCGTGCGCTCTCCCGGCTCGAACCACACGACGCCCGCCTCGCCGGTCGGGAGCTCCTGGCCGTCCTCATCGAGGATGTGGATCGTGGTGAAGAACGGCTTCCCGACCGAGCCCGGGTGGGCGAGCCACTCCTCGCTGTTGATCATCGTGGAGCCCATGCCCTCGGTCGCCGAGTAGTACTCGAAGATGATCGGACCCCACCACTCGATCATCCGGCGCTTGATCTCCACGGGGCAGGGTGCCGCCGCATGGATCGCGATCTTCAATGACGACACGTCGTACTTGGCGCGCACCTCCTCGGGGAGCTTCAGCATGCGCACGAACATCGTCGGGACGAACTGCGCGTGCGTGACCCGGTGCTTCTCGATCGCGGCGAGGCACGCCTCGGGATCGAAGTGCTCGAGGACGACGTTCGTGCCACCGAAGCGGTTCACCGCGATGCAGAACTGGAGCGGCGCGGCGTGGTACAGCGGCGCGGGCGAGAGGTAGACGGTGTCGTCGTCGATCTCGTACGTCGCACTGAACCCGGCGAGCGCGGGATCGGGGGAGCCGACGGGCTTGCGATCGAGCACGTAGCGGATGCCCTTCGGCCGGCCGGTCGTGCCCGACGAGTACATCATCGCGTGCCCCTCGAGCTCCTCCGCGATCGGCTCGGCCGGGTAGGCGGCGATCGCCTCCTCGTACCGCTCGTAGCCGTCGAGCGCGCCGTCGAGCACGAGTCGCGTCGCCACTCTCGCCGACAGCCTGTGCGCGAGCTCGCTCGCCACCTCGCCCAGCGCCGCGGTGGTGACGAACGCGGTCGCGTCGCAGTTGTCGACGATGTACGCGACCTCTTCGGCGTTGAAGTGGAAGTTGATGGGTGTGAAGTAGATGCCGGAGCGCTGTGCGGCCCAGACGACCTCGAGGTAGCGGGCGTTGTTGTCGAGGAACAGCGCCAGGTGGTCCTGAAAGCCGAGACCGCGCGCCGCGAGGAGCTGCGCGAGCTGGTTCGAGCGATCGTCGAGCTGCTGGTAGGTGACGGTCGTGCCCGAGCCGGCCATGACGTACGCGGGCTTGTCCGGGTTCTTGGCCGCGTGGGCTCCGGGCCACATGGCGCCGACCCTACCGACTTGCGCTCGCGATGGTCAGGTGCCGCCGAGCTTCGCGTCCTTCTCGCGTACCGATGCGGCGAGGTCGTCGGCGAGGTCCTGGAGCCTCTGGGCGAGGTCGGCGTCGTCGACGGCGAGGATGCGAGCCGCGAGGAGGCCCGCGTTGCGCGCGTTGGCGATGGCGACCGTGGCGACGGGGATGCCGGCCGGCATCTGGACGATCGAGAGGAGCGAGTCGAGGCCGGACAGGTGCGCGAGGGGCACCGGCACCCCGATGACGGGCAGCGTCGTCAAGGATGCCGTCATACCCGGCAGGTGCGCCGCGCCGCCTGCCCCCGCGACGATCACCCGGAGGCCGCGGTCACGGGCAGTGCGCGCGTACTCGACCATGACGTCGGGCGTGCGGTGCGCGGACACGACGCGCGTCTCGTGCGCGATGCCGAGCTCGTCGAGCGCGTCGACGGCGCCTTGCATCACCTGCAGGTCGGAGTCACTGCCCATGATGACGCCGACGAGCGGAGCGTCCGCCATTCGAGTCACGTTACCCCCCACTCTCGGTAGCCTCGCCGTCCATGCGAACCCGACTGACCGAGCTGTTGCAGATCGAGCACCCGGTGATGCTCGCGGGCATGGGCGGCGTCTCGTACCATCGCCTCGTCGCTGCCGTGTCGGAGGCCGGGGGCTTCGGGTGCCTCGGCGCCGGCGCGATGACGAGCGACGAGATGGTCGGCGAGATCCGCAAGACGGCAGAGCTCACCGACAAGCCGTTCGGCGTCGACCTGCTCACCGCGCTCCCCGACGAGATGATGCGCAACGTCGAGCTGCTGATCGCCGAGGGCGTGCCGGTGTTCGTCGCCGCGCTCGGCGTGCCGCGCGACGTGATCGATCTCTGCCATCGCAACAACGTGATCGTCGTGAACATGTGCGGCAAGGTGCGCCACGCCGTCGATGCCGTCGAAGCCGGGTGCGACCTCGTCGTCGCGCAGGGCACGGAGGCCGGCGGGCACACCGGACTCGTCGCGACCATGCCACTGGTGCCCCAGATCGTCGACGCGGTCGGCGCGCGCGTCCCGGTCGTCGCCGCCGGCGGGATCTTCGACGGGCGAGGGCTTGCGGCCGCGTTGAGCCTCGGTGCCGACGGGGTCTGGGTGGGCACACGGTTCATCGCCACCCCGGAGGCGCGCTCGGCCCCGGGCTACAAGGACGCCTTGCTGCGCATCGGCGAGGACGGCACCGTCATCAGTCGCGCGTTCAGCGGGAAGCCGATGCGGGTCGTGCGCAACGAGACGACGAAGCACTACGAGCAGCACCCCGAGGAGCTCAAGCCGTTCCCCGATCAGCTGGTCGTCGCGTCAGCCGAGGGGATCCTCCACCTCCCGCAAGGCGACGGGGCCGAGGGCGTCGATCCGGATCGGGAGTGCTACCCGGCCGGCCAGGGCGTCGGCGCGATCGACGAGCTCGTACCAGCCGGCGATCTGGTGCGGCGCTTCGTCGACGAAGCCGAGGCGGCGTTGGCGCGCTCGGACGCCGCCCGCGCCTGACGTCAGCGCTCGAGCGCGGCCTTCTTCGCCTCTTCGGCGAGGTCGGCCTCGTACATCATCCGAACGAGCTCGTCGAAGTCGACCTGCTGCTTCCACCCGAGCCGGCGATGCGCCTTCGACGGGTCGCCCATCAGCAGGTCGACCTCGGCCGGACGCTCGAAGCGCGTGTCGCGCCGCACGTAGCGCTCCCAGTCGTCGAGGTCGGCGCACTCGAACGCGACCTTCAGGAACTCGCGAACCGAGTGCGTCTTGCCGGTGGCGATCACGTAGTCGTCGGGCTCGTCCTGCTGGAGCATGAGCCACATCGCCTCGACGAAGTCGCCCGCGTAGCCCCAGTCGCGGGCGGAGTCGATGTTGCCGAGCGAGATCGAGTCCTGGAGCCCCAGCTTGATCCGGGCGATGCCGTTCGTGATCTTGCGGGTCACGAACTCGAGGCCTCGGCGAGGACCCTCGTGGTTGAAGCAGATCCCCGACGACGCGTGCAAGCCGTACGACTCGCGGTAGTTGACCGTCATGTGATGCCCGAACACCTTGGCCACGCCGTACGGCGAACGCGGGTGGAACGACGTGTCCTCGCTCTGGGGCGTCTCCCGCACCTTGCCGAACATCTCCGACGACGACGCCTGGTAGAAGCGGATCGGGTTGTTCTCCGCCCCACCGACGATGCGGATCGCCTCGAGCATCCGCAGCACGCCCACGCCCGTGATGTCGGCGGTCAGCTCCGGCTGGCGGAACGAGAGCGCCACGAAGCTCATGGCGCCCAGGTTGTAGACCTCGTCGGGCTGCACCTGCTCGACCGCAGCGATGAGCGACGACAGGTCGCGCAGGTCGCCCTCGACGAGCTCGAGCGCGGGGTTCTCGTCGGTGACGAGCTTGGCCTTGGGGTTGTTCTGGCCGCGTACGAGCCCGAACACCTGGTAGCCCTTCCCGGTCAGGAACTCGGACATGTGGCGTCCGTCCTGACCGGTGATCCCGGTCACGAGCGCTCGTCGCTGCACGGCGAGCAGACTAGGTGGCCCCGTCTCGCGGAGACGGGTCGGTGCGGAGCGCCTCGGACTGCACCCGCTCCCAGTCGGGGTCGAGCTGGCGGCAGAAGTCGGCGCAGCGCTGCTCCTCGTCGTGCTCACCGATCGCCCCGGCGACGCGCCGCAGCCCGGCGAGCGCCCGGAGGAAGCCACGGTTCTCCGGGTGCGCCCAGCGCACGTACCCCGAGCCCCGCCATCCGTTCTGACGCAGACGGTCGAGCCCGCGGTGGTAGCCGACGCGGAACGCCGCGTAGGCCTCGACGTCGTCGCGCCCGAGTTGCCCGAGGCGCGCCCACCCGTCGAGGAAGCGGGGCCAGCGGGCGACGACGTCGGCGACGGCGTCGCGGCGCATCGCCGCCGGCCCGGCGAGCGCGGCAGCGAGCGCTTCGAGCGCGCCGGTCGGCTCCTCGTCGAGGACGGTCTCGGGAGGACCCGAGGCGGTGAGCGAGACGGGGGCGTCAGACATCGACCGATGAGCCTAGGGGCGTCGCCACGGCCCCGAGGAAGCGCCGCGGCCGGCGCCGCGTACGATCGAACCGTGCCTCGCGCGGCGACGAGACGAACGACGAGAGCGGGCCGGCGCCGCGACGGTGACGGCGCGCACGCCATGACGTGCCTCGTCCTGGCACGACACGCCGTGACGGCGCAGACCGGCCCGATGCTGTCGGGCCGCGCCCCCGGCATCGACCTGTCCGACGACGGGCGGCGCCAGGCCGCCGCGCTGGGTGAGCGCCTCGCCGGCCTGCCGGTCAGCACCGTCTACGCGAGCCCGATCGAGCGCACGACCCAGACCGCGCAGGCCGTTGCCGCCCGTCACGGGCTGACCGTGCAGGCGCTCGACGGCGTCCTCGAGGCCGACTACGGCGAGTGGACGGGGCAGAAGCTCAGCGATCTCGCCAAGACGGATCTCTGGACGGTCGTGCAGCGCACGCCGTCGCGGGCGAGCTTCCCGCAGGGGGAGTCGCTGGCCGCGATGCAGGCGCGGATGGTCGCGGCGCTCGACGCGGTCGTGGCCGCCCACCCGGGCGAGCTCGTCGTGGTCGTGTCACATGCCGACCCCATCAAGGCGGCGATCGCGCACTACACGGGCGTGCACCTCGACCTGTTCCAACGGATCGTCGTCTCGCCGGCATCGGTGACCGCCTTCGCGTTCGGCGCGCACGGCGTCGCGATGCTGAAGTGCAACGACACCGGTGTGCTCGACGAGCTCAAGCCTCCCGAGAAGCCGGCGGCGAGCGCGGCGAGGACGCGGACCGCGAAGAGGACGAAGAAGAAGACGACGAAGACGACGAAGCGATAGCCGACGAGATGGACGACGAGATCGAGCTCGAAGACGTCCAGCGCCTCAGCGCGGGCGCCGTGGGTGAGCCGGGCGCGCGCGCGTTCTATGTGCAGGCCGGCAACGCCGACACCGAGCTCACCGTGCTGGTCGAGAAGGAGCAGGTCGCGCTGCTCGCGACCGAGGCCGTCGCGTTCCTCGACCGCCTCGCCGACGAGTACCCCGAAGACCAGGTGATCCTGCCGCCGGCGGTGGCGGAGCTGCGTGAGCCGACGGTGCCGCTGTTCCGGGCGCGCCTCATCGGGCTCGGCTTCGACCCCGAGCGTGAGCTGGTGCTGATCGAGCTGCGCGAGCACGCATCCGACGACGACGAGGCCGATGAGGCCCGCCCGACCGACCCCGAGGAGGAGGCCGGGTACGTCGCGCGGATCTATGCGACGCGCCCGCAGGTGCGTGCGATGGCCGCGCACGGCGCGGAGGTCGTCGATGCCGGCCGCCCGCCGTGCCCGCTCTGCGGCATGGCCATGGACCCCGCCGGGCACCGATGCCCCCGGTGGAACTGAGGCGAGCGCAGCGAGCCGACCATGGAGATGACGAGCGAGCAGATCGCCGAGGTCCTCGCCA
>CAZHKE010000047.1:6587-22244 GCA_964532485.1 uncultured Bifidobacteriaceae bacterium | reverse complement strand
CGTAGGTGACCGACTCCTGGTCGAGGATCGAGACCTTGCGCTTGGGCTTGCGGTCGTCGCGCTCGGTCTTGCGTCGGTTGGTCCTCGGTCGTGCCATGAGCTGTCGCGCTCCTCGCGTCAGTAGTGGGGTGTCCGTCGTGGGCGGTCCGTACTCGGTGCGGGCCGCCCGTGCGCTCTAGAAGGGCTCCTCGGTCATGTCGTCGTAGCCACCGCTGCCGCCGCTCTCGGGGGCCGGGCGGGACCCGCCGCCGCCACCCCCGCCGGCGCCGCCACCACCACCTGAGGCGCCGCCGCCGAAGTCACCGCGGCGCTCGTTGCGGGTGACCTGGGCGGTGGCCCAGCGCAGGCTCGGGCCGATGTCGTCGGCCGTGATCTCGACGACGCTGCGCTTGTCGCCGTTCTCGGTCTCCCAGGATCGCTGCTCGAGGCGGCCGGTCACCACGATGCGCGACCCCTTGGCCAACGACTCCGCGACGTTCTCGGCCATCTCGCGCCAGCAGACGACGTTGAAGAAGCTGACGCGCTCCTCCCACTCCTGGGTCTGGCGGTTCTGCCACCGGCGATTGACCGCCAGCCCGAAGCTGGACGTCGCCTGCCCCCCGGCCGTGTAGCGAAGCTCGGGGTCGCGGGTGATGTTGCCCACGAGGGTCACCGTGTTGTCGGCCATCTCGGCCTCCTGTCTCTCCCGGGCTCGGCCCGAGGCGTCGTCCTACTGCTCGGCCGGCGTGCCGAGCTTCCCGTACACCGCTTCGGGGATGCGCAGCACCTTGTGGCGGAGCACCTCGTCGGTGAGCGCGAGCGTGCGCCCCAGCTCGTCCATCGCGTCCGGCTCGGCCCTCGCCTGGAGCACCACGTAGTAGCCCTCCCAGCGATGGTTCAGTCGGTACGCGAGCCGGCGCTTGCCCCAGAAGTCGACCGGCCCGAGCTCGGCACCCTTGGCGGCGAGCGCCTGGCGCGACTCCTCGACCGAGGCGCGGACCGCGCTGTCTTCCAGGTCCGCGTCGTAGATGACCATGACCTCGTACGGCCTCATTGGCCGTTCCTCCTTCGGACCGAGGGGTCGCCGGCGCCGGACCCACCTGATGACGGGACCGACACCTCACCCCGGGCTCTGCCGATCGCGGGGATCCCGGCCGGGAGAGCAGGACGCTTCGGTTGTCGAGCCGCTCAGGCTACCAGCGTGCAACGACGACCCTACGACCAGGGTGTGACGCGCGAGCCGGAGCGGTGGTCAGCCGGAGAGGTCGCCGTCGGGCAGGTCGCCCTTCAGCGTCTCGAGCGCGTAGGAGAACTCTCCGGTCGCTCGGTACAGGGGGCACGACGACTGCGCGTCGGGGCACGGCTTCATCAGCAGCCGGTCGACGACCTTCCCGGAGGCGTCGTAGAAGCCGATGTCGAGCGGCACCGGCACGGTCGACATCGTGAACGCGGACCTCGACGGCGCATCGAAGACGAAGAGCATCCCGTCGTAGGGGCCGATGTCCTCGCGCTCACGCAGCCCCTGGTAGCGCTCGTCGCCCTCGTCGGCGAGCACGACGTCGAACGGCTGGTCGCCGACGCGGATCGTGGTCGCGGTCATGGCGCCGAAGGGCTCTTCCGCCGAGACCGCGTCGTCGAGCGCCGGGGCGAGCGGTCCCCGCGGTCGTGCGGCGACCGAGCCGTCGTCGCCCCCCGCGACGACCCACACGAAGATCCCGAGGCCGACGAGGAACAGGAGGCCGGCGACGATCGCCGCCGCCCAGGCCCCGCGGGTCACGCGGGCGCGGGCTCTGAGGTCTCGCTGTCGTCCGCGTCGACCACGTGGGCGACGGTGCCGTCGATCTTGAGCTCGTCGGGCAGCAGGTCGGCGGCGTGGTACGTCTCCTCACTCGAGGGGAAGCGGCCGGATCGCACATCGGCCGCGAACCGCTCGACCGCGGCGGTCGCGTCGGCACCGACCTCGGCGTAGCGACGGACGAACTTCGGCTGCAGCCGGTCCTCGATGCCCAGCAGGTCATGGAAGACGAGCACCTGACCGTCGCAGTGCCGGCCGCCACCGATCCCGATCGTCGGCACCGGCACCGTGTCGGTGACGAGGCGGGCAACGGCGTCGGGCACGCACTCGAGGACGATGGCGAAGCACCCCGCCTCGGCGAGCGTGATCGCGTCGTCGACGATCGCGCGCGCCGCCTCCAGGTCCTTGCCCTGCACCCGGAACCCGCCGAGCGCGTGGACCGACTGCGGCGTCAGACCGAGGTGCCCCATGACGGGGATCTCGGCATCGAGGATCGCCTTCACGGCGTCGACCCGCTTTCGGCCTCCCTCGAGCTTGACCGCGCCGGCGCCCGCCCTCACCAGCGCAGCCGCGTTGTGGACGGTCTCGGTCGTCGAGACGTGATAGCTCAGCCACGGCAGGTCGCCCACGACGAGCGCGCGCGGCGACGTGCGGGCGACCGCGGCCACGTGGTGTGCCATGTCGTCGGTCGTGACCTGGAGCGTGTCGTCGTAGCCGAGCACGACCATCGCGAGCGTGTCGCCCACGAGGATCATGTCGACGCCGGCCGAATCGACGATCCGCGCCGAGGGCGCGTCGTAGGCGGTCACCATCACGAGAGGCTTCGCAGAGCCTTCCCGGATGGGGCCCTTCTGGATCGCGATGTCGGGCGCGGTGACGCGTCTCGTACGACTCGTCGTAGCGGCCATCTCGTGACCTCCACTGTCCAGGGCACGCACGGCTCCCGGCAGCACTCGCGACACTAACGCCTCGCCGAGCGCCGTGGGCTACCCCGCGTGCCGTCGACCGTGCAGCTCGTGCCGGGTCAGGTGGTTCCAGCGGCAGTCGAGGCAGACCTCCACGACGTACCGCGAGAACTCGTCGTGGGAGGCCTGGAGCTTCGCGAGCTCCTGGAGCGTGGCGATGCACCGTCCGTTGGCGTGGCGCAGCCCGTCGCCGTAGACGTACGAGACGAGGCGGAGGCTCGCGTGCCCGCAGACCGGGCAGTCGCCGTCGACCCAGTCACCAACGTGACGTCCGGCTCGCAGGAGCTCTGGATGCGCGTCGCACACGTCCTCGCGCTCGCGGCGCCCGGCCCGGAGATCACGCAGCACGGCCCGGCGGGCCAGGGCGTAGTCGACGTGTCGCCCGCCCGCGACCGGGCCCGCGCTCGCCGGCGACGGTGCCGGCCACGAGAAGGAGCCTGGGTGCTGCGGCACAGCGCGGAGTGTAGGACTCGGATTCGGGGCTCGGGCGCGCCCTGGCCGCCCCATGGCGGTTCGGGGCCGACTTGACTCGTTGCCTGCCGTTCGCCAAAATGACATCTCGATATATCGGGCCGATATATCGAGCGAACTCATCGCACGAGATCGATCAGGCGAAGCCCGACCGACCAGATCCCCAGCCGACGATCCCCAACCGACGTTCTGGAACGGAGCACAGATGCTGGAGCTCGCAGTGCTCGGACTGCTCGAGGAGCAGCCGCTGCACGGGTACGAGCTGAAGAAGCGGCTCGGCGAGACGCTCGGGTTCCTCTGGGGCGTCTCGTACGGCTCGCTCTACCCGGCGCTGCGTCGCCTCGAGGCCGACGGTGCGATCGAGATCGTCGCCCCGCGCCCCGTCCCGGCTGCGGCTCCCGTGCCGACGGGCTCGATCACCGGGGACGTCGCCGCGGCCAAGCTGCGATCCGTCGCCGGCCGCATCTCCGGCGCCGGCCGGCGGACCCGGAAGGCCTACCGGATCACCGAGCGCGGCGAGGAGCTGCTCGTCGAGCTCTTCCTGGCCGACGACGAGCGAGCCGATCCCGAGAAGATCTTCGGGCTGAAGCTCGCGTTCTGCGGTCACGTACCCCCCCAAGCGCGGCTCCAGCTCCTCGAGCGGCGCCGCTCGGTCCTCGTCGAACGCCTGGCAGACGCGCCGGCCTCGGAGAGCCCCGATCGGGCACCGACCGCAGCTCCGGCCGGGCGCCGCGCCCCCGATCGCTACCTCACGTCCCTCATGGAGCACCGCACCCGATCCACCCAACGCGACCTCGAGTGGGTCGACGAGCTCATCGCAGCCGAGCGGTCGGCCATGCGCGAGTCGGCGACCGATTCGGTCGACGTCGCGTGAGCTGAGTTCCCTTCAACCGAAAAGGACACGACATGGCCAGCACCACCAACCCCCGCAGCGCGAAGGTCCGCGTCGCGATCGCCGGCGTCGGCAACTGCGCCAGCAGCCTCGTGCAGGGCGTCGAGTACTACCGCGACGCCGACCCGCACGACGAGGTCCCGGGACTCATGCACGTCGACCTCGGCGGCTACCACGTCGGTGACGTCCAGTTCGTCGCCGCGTTCGACGTCGACGCGGCCAAGGTCGGGCTCGATCTCGGCAAGGCGATCGCCGCCGGGCAGAACAACACGATCAAGTTCGCCGACGTCGGCGAGCTCGGCGTCGTGGTCGAGCGCGCCCCCACCTACGACGGCCTCGGTGAGTTCTACCGGGACACGGTCGAGGAGTCGCCCGCCGATCCGATCGACGTCGCCGCGCGACTCCGCGAGGTCGGTGCCGATGTGCTCGTCAGCTACCTGCCGGTCGGGTCCGAGGAGGCCCAGCGCTTCTACGCCCAGGTCTGCCTCGACGCCGGCGTGGCGTTCGTGAACGCCATCCCGGTGTTCATCGCGAGCGACCCGGAGTGGGCGAAGCGCTTCACCGAGGCCGGTGTTCCGATCGTCGGTGACGACATCAAGAGCCAGGTCGGGGCGACGATCGTCCACCGCATCCTCACGCGGCTCTTCGAGGACCGCGGGGTGGAGCTCGACCGCACGTACCAGCTCAACTTCGGCGGCAACATGGACTTCAAGAACATGCTCGAGCGCAAGCGTCTGAAGTCGAAGAAGATCTCGAAGACGCAGTCGGTGACGAGCCAGATGGATCACGGCATCGAGGCCGACAACGTCCACATCGGTCCGTCGGACCACGTGCCGTGGCTCGACGACCGCAAGTGGGCCTACATCCGCATCGAGGGCCGCAACTTCGGCGACGTGCCCCTCAACGTCGAGCTCAAGCTCGAGGTGTGGGACTCGCCCAACTCGGCCGGTGTGATCATCGACGCCGTCCGCTGCGCCAAGCTCGCCCTCGACCGCGGCATCGGCGGGCCGCTCCTCGGGCCGTCGGCGTACTTCATGAAGTCGCCGCCGGTGCAGTACCACGACGAGGAGGCCCGCGAGATGGTGGACTCGTTCGCCCGCGGCGAATAGCCGGTCGAGCCGCCGGGCCACACCGAAGGGCGGCTACCTCGCGACGATCCCCCGTTCGCGTGCCCAGGCGAGGAGACGCTCCTTCGCGTCGTCCTCGCCGATCGGGCCCTCGTCGAGCCTGGCCTCGAGCAGGAAGTCGAGCGCCTCGCCGACGACCCGCCCGGGCTCGACACCCAGGAGCTCCATGACCCGACGGCCGTCGAGCGGTGGGCGGATCGCATCCAGCTCCTCGCGGGCCCGCAGCTCCCCGATGCGAGCCTCGAGATCGTCCATGCGCCGGGCCAGTGCGCCGGCACGCCGCTTGTTGCGCGTCGTGCAGTCGCAGCGCTGGAGGAGGTTGAGGTCCGCGAGCAGCGGACCGGCGTCGCGCACGTAGCGCCGCACCGCCTTGTCGCTCCACCCCATGGCGTACGTGTGGATGCGCAGGTGCAGGTAGACGAGCTTCGTGACGTCCTCGACGAGGTCGTTGGCGAACCGGAGGGCGCGCATGCGCTCCTCGGTCATGCGCGCGCCGACGACCTCGTGGTGGTGGAAGCTCACGCCGCCCGGGCCGAAGGAACGGGTCTTGGGCTTGCCGACGTCGTGGAACAGCGCTGCCAGCCGCACGCGGGCCCGGTCGGCGGGTGCGTTGCGGACGACCGCGATCGTGTGTTCAAGCACGTCCTTGTGGGAGTGGACCGGATCCTGCTCGAGCCGCATCGCGTTCAGCTCGGGGAGGAACTCGTCGGAGAGCCCCGTCTCGGCGATCATCCAGAGCCCCGCGCTCGGGTCGTCGACGGCCAGCAGACGAACGAGCTCGTCGCGGATGCGCTCGACGCTGACGATCTCGAGGCGCGCGGCCATGGAGACGATCGCGGCGACGACCTCGGGTGCCGGCTCGAGGCCGAGGCCGGCGACGAAGCGCGCGGCGCGCAGCATCCGCAGCGGGTCGTCGGCGAAGGACGTCTCGGGCGCCACCGGCGTTCGAAGACGTCGCGCCGCGAGGTCGACGGCGCCGTGGTGCGGATCGACCAGCCGCGGGTCGGGCAGCGACAGCGCCATCGCGTTGATCGTGAAGTCGCGGCGGCTGAGGTCGTCCTCGATCGCGTCGGCGAACGTCACCTCGGGCTTGCGGCTCTCGGGCCGGTACACGTCGCCGCGGAACGTCGTGATCTCCAGCCGCAGCCCGTCCTTCTCGGCCCCGATCGTCCCGAAGCGCGCGCCCTGGAGCCAGACGCTGTCGGCCCATCCCCGGAGGGCGTCCTGGATCGCCTCGGGGCGGGCGTCGCTCGTGAGGTCGACGTCGGGCGAGCGCCGATCGAGGAACGCGTCGCGAACGGTGCCGCCCACGAGATAGCACTCGTGGCCGGCCGCGGCGAGACGGTCGGCGAGCTCACGGGTCGCCGAGCCCGGCTCGTAGTACGGCGCCAGGCGCGAGGGTACGTCCACCGTCACCCGACCATTGTCGCGAGTCCACGGCGAGTGAACCCGCTTCGAATCCGGGTGTACGTTCGCAGTGGAGGCACGCCGTGGGTCGATGCAGGCGCCAGCAGCACAGCGAGCGCGTGTGGCGCGCTGACCCCGTCCCGCACCGAGGGCCGTCCTAGATGGACGACGCGGAGACCTGGCGTTGGATCTGGCTCGGGGCCGCAGGCCTGCTCGCGGCCGGAGAGCTGGCGCTCCCCGGGACGTTCTTCCTCCTCTCGTTCGCCGCGGGCGCCGCGATCGCGACGATCGCTGCGTTCGCCGACGCTTCGCTGCTCGCGCAATGGATCTGCTTCCTGGTCGGGTCCGGAGTCGGCCTGGCACTCCTGGTGCCGCTCGGTCGGAGGCTCGCGCAGAGCGAGTCCGACGAGGCCGCCGAGGGAGCCAACCGGTGGGTGGGCCGGATCGCCGAGGTCCTCGAGGAGATCCCGGGCGGGCCGCACGCGACCGGTCGTGTCCGCGTCGAGCGAGACGTCTGGCGTGCCGAGACCGACGACGACCGATCGATCGCGACCGGCTCGCGCGTCGAGGTGCTCGCGGTGCGGGGCACCAGGCTGGTCGTCGCGCCGCTGCAGCGTCCCCAGTGAAGCCCGAGTGAAGGCGGAGGTCCCATGGTTGCCGTGATCGTCGTCGCCTGCGTGGCGCTGCTGCTGTTCCTCGTCGCGGTGCGGTCCGTCCGGATCGTCCGTCCTCATCAACGGGGGGTCGTCGAGCGGCTCGGCCGCTTCCGGTACACGGCGGACTCCGGGCTCCGGTTGATCATTCCCTTCGTCGACCGCCTCATCCTGGTGGACATGCGCGAGCAGGTGACCGACGTGCCCCCGCAGGAGGTCATCACCAGCGACAACGTGGTCGTCTCGGTGGACGCCGTCATCTACTACGAGGCGACGGACCCGCAGCGCCTCGTCTACAACGTCGCGCACTTCCAGCTGGCGGTGACGAAGCTCGCGCAGACCAACCTGCGCAACGTCGTCGGCGACATGGAGCTCGACGCCGCGCTGACGTCTCGCGAGACCATCAACAGCCATCTGCGCGAGATCCTCGACGACGCGACCGACAAGTGGGGCACACGCGTCGTGCGCGTCGAGATCCAGCGGATCGACCCACCACCCGACGTCGTGATCTCCATGCACAACCAGATGAAGGCCGAGCGCGACCGTCGAGCCGTCGTCACCGAGGCCGCGGGGGTTCGTGAGGCTGCCGTCGCTCGCGCGGAGGGCGAGAAGCAGGCGGCGATCCTGGGTGCCCAGGGCGACGCGGAGGCCATGGAGCGGATCGCCGACGCCGAGCGGTACCGCCAGCTCGCCGTCGCAGAAGGTGAGGCCGGTGCGATCCGGTCGGTCTTCAGCGCCATGCACGACGGCAACCCGACGTCGGACGTGCTCGCCCTGAAGTACCTCGATGCTCTGGCGCGAGTCGCCGACGGCAAGGCGACGAAGATCTTCCTCCCGAGCGAGATGGGCGGGCTCTTCGGCGCGGTGGGCGGGCTCGCCGAGCTCCTCCACGGCGAAGACGAGAAGCCCGGCGTGAGCGGCGACGGCGCACAGCCCGCCGCTGCGCCCGCGAGCGAGCAGGCCTAGCGGGAGCCCCGGGCGGCGGCGTCGATCACGTCGTCGCCGGGGCCGCCGCTCGTCGGTGCTTCGGCGGGCGACGTGCGCTCGCCGACGAGCACGGGAAGCGTCGCCGCGACGCAGTCGCGGATCGCATCGAGGTCGTACCCGCCCTCGAGGAACACGATCGTCCGACCCGGTGCCGGCGCGAGCGCCAGCGCGCGCGCCGCGAGGAGCGCGTAGTCGCCCGACGACAGGGCGAGCCCGGTGAGCGGGTCGGCGCGGTGAGCGTCGAAGCCTGCCGACACGAGGATCCAGTCGGGCGCGAACCGCTCGGCGGCGGGCGCGATCACCTCGTCGAACGCCCGGAGGTAGACATCACCCGTCGCGCCCGCGGGGAGCGGGAGGTTGCACGTCGTCCCCTCGCCGCCCGTCCCGCCGGTCTCGTCGAGGCGTCCGGTGCCGGGGTAGAGGGGCCACTCGTGCAGCGACGCGTACAGCACGTCGGGATCCGTCCAGAAGATGGCCTGCGTGCCGTTGCCGTGGTGCGCGTCGTAGTCGACGACCATGACTCGTGCGCCGCTCGCGGTCAGTGCTGCGGCCGTCACCGCGACGTTGTTGAGGAGGCAGAAGCCCATCGGCCGGTCGCCGGTGGCGTGGTGGCCGGGCGGGCGGACGCCGAGAAAGGCCGCGACGCCGTCGCCGCGTGCCAGCGCCTCTGACGCGGCGAGGCCGGCGCCCGCCGCACGGCGTGCGGCGTCCCACGAACCGGCGGATGCCGTCGTGTCGGGGTCGATGCGGCCACCGCCCTGCGCCGACAGCTGCTCGATCCGCTCGAGGAGAGCGCCGTCGTGCACGCGAGCGAGCTCGTCGCGTGTCGCGTCACGAGGCTCGAGCGCGACGAGCGAGTCGTCGATGCCAGCGTCACGCACACCTTCGGCGACCGCGCCGAGCCGAGCGACGCGCTCTGGGTGCCCGGGACCGGGGTCGTGCGCTGCGAAGGCGTCGTCGGCGCCGAGGAGCAGCACGCAGCGAGCGTACCGCCGGGGCCGCGGCGGCCTCGACGGGTACGCTCGCACGTCGTGGCCGAGCGCATCACCGGCGGACGGGCGCGCAACCACTCCTTCGGCTGGGCGCGCGCGACGCCCTGGCGCGGCCACGAAGACGTCGCTCATCTGGTCCTCGGCGAACGCGTGCCCACCGACGCCTCCGTCGTCGCCACGTGCCTCGGCGCGCTGCAGCGCGCGGGGTACTGCTCCGTCGTGACGAGCGCGCTCGCACCCGCCGACTCGCTGCCCTTCGTCGACGCGGGCTTCGAGGTCAGGGAGCGCCTCCACCTCCTCGAGCACGACCTGCAGGACCCGCCCGCGCTCCCGGCGGCGCCGCGGGCCCGGCGAGCCTGGCGGACAGACCGGGCGTCGGTGCTCGATCTCGACCGACTGGCGTTCGACCGGTTCTGGCGCCTCGAGGAGCACGGCCTCCGTGAGGCACTGCACGCCACCCCGGCGGTGCGCTTCCGCGTCGGCGACTTCGGCTCGCCCCGCGAGGGGGCCGCGGCGTACGCGATCACCGGCCGCGCGGGGCGCCGCGGCTACCTCCAGCGCGTCGCGGTGCACCCCGACGGGCGGCGCCGCGGTTGGGGCAGCGTACTCGTGGCCGACGGGCTGCGCTGGCTCCGCCGTCACGACGTGCGGCGCGCCCTCGTCAACACGCAGTGGACGAACGAGGGTGCCCTCGCGCTCTACGAGTCATGCGGCTTCCGTCGCCTGCCCGTCGGGTTGTGCGTGCTCGACCGTCGCCTGTGACCCGCCGCGCGCGATCCATGGGCGCCGCGCTCGCGCTGGCGACTGCCGCGCTGCTGATCGCGACCGGGGCCACACCGGATTCGAACGGTGCAGCCCCGCGCGCCGAGCGAACGCCCGCGGCGGACGTACCGTCCGCCGCAGGGAGCGAGGCAGTGGAGGAGATCTCACTCGCCGCGCAGGACGCGTGGACACCGATCGGCGGTGACCTGCACCTCCAGGTCGAGCTCCCGGAGGCGCTCGCCACCGAGGGCGCCGCGTTGAGCCTCGTCGCGTACCAGCCGCTCTCGACCCGCTCCGCCTTCGGCCGCATCGTCGACGGCGCGAGCCCGGGCTCGGTCCTCGACCAGGTCGTCGTCCCGATCACCGGCATCCCGCCGTCTCCCACCGGCACGCGTGCGCTCACGGTCGGCATCGAGGCGAGCAACGCGGCCCGGGCCGCCGATCGGCTCTCCCTGCGTCGGCCGGGCGTGTACCCGCTCACCGTCGAGGTGCGCGACGCAGACGACCGTGCCCTGGGCGGCTTCACGACGTTCGTCGTCGCCGTGCGCACCGACGCGAACGGGGTCCCCGTGGCGCTGGAGAACCCGCTCGGGGTCGCGTGGGTCTGGCCGCTCGTGGCCGGTCCCTCGACGCTCCCCGACGGCAAGCCGGACGAGACCGTCGTCGACGCTCTGAAGCCTTCGGGGCGCCTCGGCCGCCAGGCCGTCGCGCTCACGCGTGCGGGCGAGCTCCCGCTGACCATCGTGCCCGGGCCGGAGACCCTCGAGGCGTGGGTTCGCCATGGCGAGACCGATCCGGCGATCGCCCGCGGTGCAGCTGCGGTGCGCGACGCGGCCGGGCGCGACCAGATCGTTGCCAGCAGCTACGTGCCGACCGACCTCCCCTCCCTGCTCTCCGCCGGGCTCGGGACGGTCGTCGACGCCGAGTTCGTCCGCGGCGATCAGACGCTGGCCGCGTTGCTGGGGACTCGACCCGACGTGCGGACGGCACTGGCGCGTCCTGTCGACCCCGCATCGCTCGCCCGCTTGCGCGCGCGAGGTGTCGACCACGTGATCGTCGACGACATCGCGCTCGCATCGTCGGATCGCCCGAACCCGACGCGTCCGTTCACGTTGCAGCCCCAGCCGTCCCTCGTGCCGAGCGACCCGGTGCCGGCGATCGCGAGCGACTCCTCGATCACCGCGCTGCTCACCGGCGACGCAACGCCGGCGTTGCGGGCACAGCGCGTGCTCGCGGCCCTCTCGGTGGTCGCGCTCGAGGCACCCGGCTCCAAGCGTGCCGTCACGCTCGTCAACCCACCCGAGCTCGACCCCGAGGGTGCGCTCCTCGACGACCTCCTGACCGGGCTGCGGGGCAACCCATGGCTCTCGCCCATGGGCGTCGACGACGTGTTCGAGACCGTGTCGCCCGAGACGACGTCGAACGACACGCCGGCGGTCCGAGAGCTCGCGGCCTACGCGCCGCCTGAGCCACCCGTGGGCGCCGTGCCGTACGTGACGACGCTGCAGCGCCTCGACTCGTTCCGGTCACTGACCGGTCCGGCCGACCCGATCGTGATCCGTGGCGAGCGAGCGATGCTCGTCAGCGAGTCCGCGACGTTCACCGGCCCCACCGGCTCGCTCCGCGCCGGCGCGACGCTCGACAGCGTGCGCGTCGGGATCGACCGCTTCCTCGATGGCATCCGCGTCCCGCAACCGAGCACGATCACCCTCACCTCGCGATCGGGCGAGATCCCGCTGACGTTCCGCAACGAGACGGGGCGCCCCCTCGACGTGACGCTCCAGCTCGCGAGCGCCAAGCTCAGCTTCCCCGAGGGTCAGACGCGCGCGCTCCACCTCCCGACGCGCAGCACCACGTTGCGGGTGCCGGTCGAGGCACGCACCTCCGGCACCTTCCCGCTCCAGCTCAGCGTCACGTCCGTCGACGGTGCGCTGACCGTGGCCAGCAGGACGTTCCGCGTCAGGTCGACGGCCGTGAGCACCGTCGCCGTGACCCTGATGGCCGGTGCCGTGATCTTCCTCGCGCTGTGGTGGGGTGTGCACATCCGTCGCAGTCGGCGCGCGCGGGCTGCCGCGGCGTCCACTTGAGCCCCGGCGCGCGCGCCGCGCGCCAGCGCCGCCACGACACCGGCCGACTCCTCCAGTCGAGCGCGATCGTCGGGTTCGGCACCGCGCTCTCGCGCGTCACCGGCTTCCTGCGTGTCGCCGCGATCGCGTACGCGCTCGGCGTCACCGCGACGGCGGGCGTCTACTCCTATGCCAACGAGACGCCCAACATCGTCTACGAGCTGCTGCTCGGTGGCGTGCTCACCGCGACGCTCGTCCCGCAGTTCGTCCGGCACCTCCAGCAGCGCGACGAGGATGCGACCAGCGCGGTCGTGACCGTGTCGATGCTCGCGCTCGTCGTGATCACGATCGTCGGGATCCTCCTGGCGCCGTTGATCGTCGACATCTACACGCTCCAGGTGTCGGGGCCCGGCCGTGCCGGCCAGCAGGAGCTGGCCACGAAGCTCCTGCGGCTCTTCATGCCCCAGATGCTGTTCTACGGGTTCACGGCGCTGGCAACGGCGCTCCTGCGGGCCCGGCGTCGCTTCGCGGCCGCAGCCTTCGCGCCGGTGCTCAACAACGTGGTCGTGATCGCGATGTTCCTCGCGCTCCCCCGCGTGATCGACGGCCCGTTCACGGTGCGGCGAGTCGACGACGACACCGGGCTCGTGCTGTTGCTCGGCCTCGGCACCACCGCCGGGGTCGCGGCCATGGCGCTCGCGCTCGTCCCCGCGTTGCGCACTGCGCGCGTCCACCTGCGGTTCCTCGCGTCCTGGCGACACGCGGCCGTGCGGACGCTGGTCCGGCTCTCCGGCTGGACGTTCGGATACGTCGTCGCGAACCAGATCGCGCTCTGGGTCGTGCTCGTGCTCGCCAACGGTGTCCGCGGGGGCGCGTTCGCGTACCTGAGCGCGTACGCGTTCTTCCAGCTGCCGCACGGACTCTTCGCCGTCTCCATCATGACCGCAGTGGAGCCCGAGCTCGCCTCGGCTGGTGGTCGCGGCGACATGGCGGCATTGCGCCACCGGTTCGCCCGCGCGCTGCGTCTGGTCCTCACGGTCGTGATCCCCGCGGCCGCGGTCTACGTGGCTCTCGCGCGGCCGATCGTCGTCGCGCTGCTCCAACGCGGCGCGTTCACCGCTGCCGACGCATCGCTGGTCGCCGACACGCTCGCCGGCTTTGCGATCGGCATCCCGGTGTTCTCGACCTACCTCTTCGCGCTGCGCGTGTACTACTCGCTCGAGGACACGCGCACGCCGTTCCTCATCAACTGCGCGGAGAACGCAGTGAACATCGTGCTCGCGCTCTGGCTCTTCGACGAGCTGGGGATCGAGGGTCTCGCCTTCGCGTTCTCCGCTGCCTACGGGATCGCCTCGGTCGTGACGCTGGCGCTGCTCTCCCGTCGCATCGGCGGACTCCAGGGCCGCGGGATCGGCTCGACGGTCGTGCGGGTCGGACTCGTCGCCGCAGGCGCGGGCGCGGCGGCGTGGCGGATCGCCCTCGCCGTCGGCTGGAGCGACCCCGGCAGCGCCCTGGTCGGGGTCGCGCTGGGCCTGCTCGCGGCCAGCGCCGTGACCGCCGGGGGGCTGTGGTTGCTTCGCGTCGACGAGTTCCGGGAGGTGCTCGGTCTCGTCCGGCGCCGCCGCCCCGACGCCCCCAGCCCGACCCCCCTGGGCGGCGAGGACCCAGCCGTGGAACGATGATGCGACATGGACCAAGAGTGACCCCGCCATGCGGGCGAGCGAGCGCCCGCCGGTCGGGCACCCCGACCGGCAGCAAGCGAGCCAGTAGAGGAGATCACGTAGGTGTCAGTTCGAGTCGTCACCGACAGCGCGTGCGACCTGCCGCAGGAGCTCATCGACGAGCACCACATCGTCGTCGTGCCCCTGACGATCCGGTTCGGGTCGGAGGAGCTCGTCGACCGCGAGGAGCTCTCGACGGCGCACTTCTGGCAGCGCCTGCGCGAGTCCGACGTGCTGCCCGAGACGGCCGCACCCTCCGCAGGCGCGTTCGAGAAGGCGTTCCGCGACGTCATCGGTCAGGACGCCGACGGGATCGTCTGCATCAACCTCTCGTCCCGGCTCTCGGCGACGATGCAGGCCGCCAAGGTGGCCGCGGACGCTGTCAGCGCCGAGTGCCCCGTGCAGGTCATCGACTCGCTGACGTGCTCCATGGGTGTCGGCGAGCTCTGCCTCGCCGCGGCACGTCAAGCAGCCGAGGGTGCGCCGCTCGATGCGATCACCGCCGACGTCACCGCGCGTCGCGATCGCACCCGGCTCTTCGGCGCGCTCGAGACGCTCGAGTTCCTCAAGAAGGGCGGCCGCGTCGGCAACGCCCGGGCCCTGCTCGGCTCGATGCTCTCGATCAAGCCGGTGGTCGAGGTGCGCAACGGCGTCGTGGAGGAGGCAGGCAAGGTGCGGACGCGCTCCAAGTCGCTCAAGCTGCTGGCCGAGAAGGTCACCGCGGCCCCGATCGACTCGCTGGCTGTGCTGCACGGCGAGGCCGAGGACGTCGACGAGCTGCTCGATCTGCTCGGCAACGACTTCCCCCGTGACCAGATCCGCGTGGGCATCGTCGGGCCCGTCATCGGGACCCACGCCGGACCGGGAGTCATCGGCGTCACGTTCGTCGCCGCGGCCTGACCGGCTCGCCCGGGCCGGGTGCCCGAAGCGCCTCGGCCTGGCCTCCTCGGTACCGTGGCGCGGTGTCGTCCCCGGCTGCCCCGGGCCGTGTCCTCGACGGTCGCTATCGCCTCGACTCCCTGCTGGCGCGCGGCGGGATGGCGAGCGTGTGGGTCGGTGAGGACTCTCTCCTCGCCCGGCGCGTGGCCGTGAAGACGCTGCACCCGGAGCTGGCGGTCGACGACTCGCTGCGGCAGCGCTTCCGCAACGAGGCCGTGGCCGTGGCAAGCCTGGCCCACCCCAGCATCGTCGCCACCTACGACACGGGCGAGGACGACGGCGTCGCCTACCTCGTCATGGAGCTCGTCGACGGGCCCAACCTGCGCGGCCTGCTCGACGAGCGCGGCTCGCTCCCGGTCGACCGCGCGGTGCGCATCGCCCGTGGCGTCGCGGCCGCGCTCGACCACGCGCACCGCAACGGCATCGTGCACCGCGACATCAAGCCGGCCAACGTGCTCGTGCCTGACAGCGGTCCGGTCAAGGTCACCGACTTCGGCATCGCCAAGGCCGAGGGTGCGGGCGACCTCACTCGATCCGGGACCGTGGTCGGCACCGCGCGCTACCTCGCGCCGGAACAGATCGAGGCGCGTCCCGTCGACGCGCGCACCGATGTGTACGCGACCGGCCTCCTCCTCTACGAGATGCTTGCCGGCCGCTCCCCGTTCCAGGGCGACTCCGACATGGCCGCGGCGCTCGCGCGGCTCACCACGCCCGCGCCGCCGCTCCGGCAGCTGCGCGCCGACGTGCCTCCGACGGTCGATGCCGTCACCATGCGCTGCCTCGCCCTCGACCCCGACGACCGGTTCCCCGACGCACGCGCGCTCTACCGAGCGCTCGACGACCTGGCCGAGGACAGCGGCGAGATCGAGCGGCCGGTGACGAGCGCGGCGACGCGCACGAC
>CAZHKE010000047.1:0-6487 GCA_964532485.1 uncultured Bifidobacteriaceae bacterium | reverse complement strand
CGCGCCGCCACGAGAGGCGCCGCCGCGCGCCCGCAATCGTCCGTCGTCGCCGTCGGCCCCGCGCCGCCGCCGGTCGGCCTGGCCCTGGGTGCTCCTCGGTGTGCTCCTGCTGGGCGGTGGCGCGATCGCGGGGTTCCTCGCGACGCGAGAGGCCGACGGCGGCGCGAACGGCTCGAGCCTCGGCGTGCCGGCCCGGGTCGTCGGGATCAGCGACTTCGACCCCCAGGGTGACGACACCGAGCACCCCGAGATCGTGGACGCCGCGATCGACGGCGACGGGAGCACCGCGTGGACCACCGAGCGCTACGACGCCTCCGACTTCGGCGGCCTCAAGTCGGGGGTCGGGCTCCAGGTCGACCTCGCCGAGCGGTCCGACGTCGCCTTCGTCGAGCTCGACACCGAGGAGACCGGTTGGAGCGCGCAGATCTACGTCGCCGACTCGCCCGCGAACACGCTCGCGGGCTGGGGCGCCCCCCAGGCCTCGATCGAGGACGCGACGACCAGCGAGCGCATCGAGCTCGGCTCCCCGCCGGCCGCCGGATCGGCGGTGCTGATCTGGTTCACGAGCGTGCCGTCGTCGGGTCGCATCACGGTCGACGAGGTGCGGGTTGGCTGAGCGCACCGAGCCGAGCGACGAGCAGCTGGCGGCGGCGGCCGCCGGCGGCGACGAACGCTCGCTGGAGCTGCTCCTCGACCGGCACGCCGATCGCGTCCACGGTGTGTGCCGCCGGATCGTGACCCACCGCGAGGACGCGCTCGACGCGACCCAGGAGGCGCTGCTCGCCATCGCGCGGGGCATCGGCCGCTTCGACGGACGATCCCGCTTCACCACCTGGATCTACCGGATCGCGACCAACGCCGCGCTCGACGAGCTGCGCCGCAAGAAGCGGCGCCCGATGGCGGGCATCGCCGACGACGTCGCCGCAGAGGCCGGCGAGCGAACGTCCGCGGGTCGCGGGTCCCGACCCGCGGTCAGCGAGCCGCTCGAGACGGACGGCGTCGACGTACGACTCGACATCGACGCGGCGCTGCGGGACGTCCCGGAGGAGTTCCGGGCCGCGGTCGTGCTGCGCGACCTCGCCGACCTCGACTACGCGGAGATCGCCGAGGCCCTCGCCGTGCCCGTCGGCACCGTGAAGTCACGAGTCGCCCGGGGTCGGGCCGCCCTGCGGGCCGCGCTCGGGAACCGCGAGGCGGTCTCCGATCGTCGGAGGGAGCAGCGATGACCGACGAGCCCCGCGCCCCAGGCACGCCGGCGCCCGAGACGCCCGAAGGCGACGCGCGCGACGCACATGTCGCGGCGCTGCTCGAGGTCCCGGCGCTCGACACCGTCACGCGACGCCGGCTGGTCCGCACGGCGGTCGAGCACGGTGCCCGATCCGAAGCGGGCCCGTCGCGGTCGCTCGGCCGGCTCGGCGCGGCGGTGGGCGTGGCGGCCGCGCTGGCTGTCGGCGCAGTCGTCGGTGCGGTCGTCGTGACCCGCCCGAGCGACGACACGCCGACGGCCGCCCGTGTCGCGAGCACCGAGCCCACGACCGCGGCGGCGGAGGCCGCTGCGCCCGCGCCCCAGTCGGCCGACGCCGAGGGGAGCGGCCAGGCCACGTCGGGCGCGCCACCCCAGCAGCTGGGAGACCTCGGGATCGTCCGTGGCGTCGCCGGGCTTCGCGAAGCTCTGAACGGCCGCTTCGAGAGGGGTCGCGGCACCGAGGCGGCCCCGGCCGACGGGCTGGCGTGCCTCGAGCAGGACCCCGGGCTCCTCGGGCTCGTGGTGGCGACCGCCCACGCCGAGGCCCAGCTCGACGGCCTCCCGGTCGTGGTGCTCGTCGGCCCGTCCCCGGCGGGCCAGAACCTCGCGATCGTCCTCGACCCGGCTCGCGACTGCGAGATCGTCCAGCGGGTGACGCTCTGACCCGGGGCCGGCGCGCCGTCGTGGCGGTACGCTCCGACAGGATGACCGAGACGAAGCCCGACAACGCCGACTGGCCCACGCAGGCAGCGGGGGCGATCGAGCAGGTCGTCGCCACCGTCCGCGACAAGACCGTCGCCCCGGCCCAGCGAGCCACCCGGGCCGTCGTCTACGGGCTCCTCGCCACGTTCTTCGTGTTCACGGCGGTCGTGCTCCTGATCATCGGCCTGTTCCGAGGCCTGGTGATCCTCACCGGCGAGGTCTGGCTCGCCTACGTGATCTGCGGCGGAATCCTCGTGCTCGGTGGAGCGTTCTGCTGGATGCTGCGCTTCGCGAAGCCGTCCGACGACTCGGACGACTGAGTCGCGCGAAGCGGCGCACCGACCGAGGGAAGAGGACCAGCGTGACCCAGCATCGAAAGGTCGTGATCGTCGGATCGGGGCCTGCCGGCCTCACCGCAGCCACGTACGCGGCCCGCGGCAACCTCGAGCCGGTCGTCATCGAGGGGATCGCCGCGGGTGGGCAGCTGATGCTCACCAACGACGTCGAGAACTTCCCGGGGTTCCCCGACCCCGTCACGGGGCCCGAGCTGATGTCGAAGATGCGCGAGCAGGCGGCGCGCTTCGGCGCCGAGTACGTCACGGCCGACGCCGACCGCGTCGACTTCTCCGAGCGGCCGTTCGGCGTCTGGGTCGGCGACGACGAGTACCGCGCCGACGCCGTGATCATCTCGACCGGCGCGAAGGCGCGCATGCTCGGGCTGCCGTCGGAGGAGGCGCTGCTCGGCAAGGGCGTCTCGACGTGCGCGACGTGCGACGGGTTCTTCTACCGCGACAAGCCGCTCGCGATCGTCGGTGGTGGCGACTCGGCGATGGAGGAAGCGACGTTCCTCACGAAGTTCGCGACCAAGGTCACGGTCGTGCACCGACGCCACGAGCTGCGCGCGTCGAAGATCATGCAGGAGCGCGCCTTCGCGAACCCCAAGATCGAGTTCCGGTGGAACACCGTCATCGACGACGTCGTCGGCAACGGCTCGGTCGAGGCCGTCGAGCTGAGCGACACCGAGACGGGTGAGACGTCACGCCTCGACGTCGACGGGCTGTTCATCGCGATCGGTCACGATCCGAACACGGACCTCTTCCCGGGGCAGCTCGACCTCGACGACGAGGGCTACATCATCACCGAGCCGAGCTCCACCAGGACCTCCGTCGAGGGCGTGTTCGCGGCCGGCGACGTGCAGGACCACGTGTTCCGCCAGGCCGTCACCGCCGCCGGCAGCGGCTGCATGGCGGCGATGGAGGCCGAGCGCTACCTCGAGGCCCTGGCTCACGCCGCGGCCACGACCTGAGGCCACGGGAAGAACCGGACCCGGGGTCGGTGTTCACCCCGTCGGTACACTCGGCCGATCGCCCCGAAAGGACTCACTGCTGTGGCGGACATCGTGAAGCTCACCGACCAGACCTTCGACGAGACCATCGGCGGGTCCGACAAGCCCGTCCTCGTCGACTTCTGGGCCGAATGGTGCGGACCGTGCAAGATGATCGCGCCGGTCCTCGAGGAGCTCGCCGACGAGCACAGTGAGAGCATCGCGATCGCCAAGCTCAACGTCGACGACAATCCGAGCACGGCGATGCGATACAACGTGATGAGCATCCCGACCCTGCTCGTCTTCAAGCCCGGCGACACCGCCGCGGAGGCCAAGCGCCTCGTCGGCGCCAAGGGGAAGGGTCAGCTCCTCCAGGATCTCGCCGAGTTCGTCGCCTGACGCGGCCGGCGCCGCGTCCTTCCAAGCTCGGAGGTCCCGGTGCCGGCGGTGCTGCGGCGTGGTGGTCATGGGGAAGCGGTGCGCGACCTCCAGACCAGGCTGACCGTCGCCGGCCAGCAGACCACGACCGACGAGGCCGGTGAGTTCGGCGCGGCGACCGAGCGCGCCGTCCGCGCCTTCCAGGAGGCGCGCGGGTTGCGCGTCGACGGCATCGTCGGTCCCGAGACGTGGTCGTCGCTCGTCGAGAGCGGCTACGAGCTCGGTGATCGGCTCCTCTACCGCCGTCGGCCGATGCTGCGCGGCGACGACGTCGCCGAGCTCCAGCTCCGTCTCAACGCGCTCGGGTTCGACGCCGGCCGCGAGGACGGGATCCTCGGTGACGACACCAGCGGCGCGCTGACCGAGTTCCAGCGCGCTGCCGGCCTGGCCGCCGACGGGATCTGCGGTTCCACGACGATCGCGGCGCTCGATCGCGTCGGTTCCTTCGCGGTCGGTTCTGCCGCCGGCCTGCGGGAGCGAGAGCGACTGCGCTCCGGGCCCGGCCGACTCGAGGGCCGCCGCGTCTACGTCGCCGCGTCCCCCGGCTTCGTCGCGCTCGGCGAGCAGGTCACGCGCGGGCTCCTCGACGCCGGGGCGACGGCGCTGCTCGACGCGTCGGGCGCCGGCGACTCCTTCGTCGCCGAAGCGGCCAACCGGTTCGGCGCCGACCTGCTCGTCGCGCTCCGCACCGGTGGCGAGGAGGGATCGCGCTGCACCTACTACGCCTCGGCACGCTTTCGCTCCGAGGTCGGCCACGACGTCGCCGAGGCGATCAGGTCCGAGCTCGACGCGGTGCTGCCCGCGACCGCGGAGGTCTCCGGGCGCTCGTCCGGCGTGCTCCGAGAGACACGGATGCCGGCAGTCGTGTGCGAGCTCGTGCCCGACGGCGACGTCGGCGCCATGAGCGACCTCGTCACCCGAGCCGGCGACGCCGGACGTGCGATCGTCGTCGGCGTCCGCCGCGCCATCGAGGCGGGCTGACCGGGAGACTGGGCCAGGTCGGCAGCTACGCGGTCTCGGCGCGGGGGAGCTGCCCGCCCGTGATCGCCCGGTAGATCCGCTCGAGGTCGTCGAGCCCGGCGAAGTCGACCATCACGGTTCCACGACCGCCGGCGCCGAGCTTGATCTTCACCCGGGTGTCGAGGTGGTCGCCGAGCATCTCCTCGAGCTCGGCGAGCCCGGGTGGCCGCATCCGTCCGGGCGTACCCGAGGGCGGCTTGGCCGCGCCGTCGTTGCGGGCCCGGATGGCTTCCTCGACCTGACGCACCGAGAGGTCGTCCTTCGCGATCCGCTTCGCCAGCGCCTCCTGGAACGCCCGATCGGGCGTGCCGAGCAGCGCGCGCGCGTGCCCCATGCTCAGCTGCTTCTCGCGCACGGCGCGTTGGATCGACGGTGGAAGCTGCAGCAAGCGCAGCGTGTTCGAGATCGACGCGCGGCTGCGGCCGACGCGCGCCGCGACCTGTTCATGCGTGAGCGAGAAGTCTTCGATGAGCTGCTGGTACGCGGCCGCCTCTTCGAGCGGGTTGAGGTCTTCGCGCTGGAGGTTCTCGACGAGCGCTTCCTCGAGCGCGGTGTTGTCGTCGGTCTCGCGCACGAGCGCGGGGATCACCTGGAGGCCGACACGGCGCGCGGCGCGCCAGCGGCGCTCGCCTGCGATCAGCTCGAAGCCGTCGCCGGCAGGACGCACCAGCACCGGTTGGAGCAGGCCGACCTCGCGGATCGAATCGGCGAGCTTCGCGATCGTCTCCTCGTCGAAGACGTCGCGGGGCTGGTACGGGTTCGGGCGGATCGCCGCGACCGGCACCTCGCGGTACCCCGTGCCGGCCGGCGTGTGGGACTCGGCTGCGCCCGAGGGGATGAGCGCCCCGAGACCTCTACCCAACCCGCCTTGTCGCGCCATCGCTCACCTCCTTGGCAAGCTCGCGGTAGGCCTTCGCGCCCCGTGACGTCGCGTCGAAGACCGTGATCGGCTGTCCGTACGACGGGGCCTCCGACAGGCGCACCGTGCGGGGCACGACCGTCTTGTAGACCTTCGCGCCGAAGTAGTCGCGTACCTCGTCGACGACTTGGTCGGCGAGCTTCGTGCGCGCGTCGTACATCGTCAGGATGATGCCGCGCACATCGAGCGCCGGGTTGAGGTTGGCCTGCACGAGCGCGACGTTGCGCAGCAGCTGGCCCAGTCCCTCGAGCGCGTAGTACTCGCACTGGATCGGCACGATCACGTCATCGGCCGCGGCGAGCCCGTTCACGGTGAGCAGCCCGAGCGAAGGCGGGCAGTCGATCAGCGCGATGTCGAACTCGTCGCGCACGGAGTCGAGCGCGCGCTTGAGCTTGAGCTCACGACTGATCTGGGGCACGAGCTCGATCTCCGCGCCGGCGAGGTCGATCGTCGCCGGCGCGACGAACAGGTTCTTGATCGCGGTCGGCTCGATGCAATCGTCGACCGCGGCGTCGTTCATGATCACGTCGTAGATCGACCCGCTCACGTCGCGCGGGTTGAGTCCGACGCCGGTCGTCGCGTTGCCCTGCGGGTCGAGGTCGACGACCAGCACGCGAAACCCTGCGTCCGCGAGCGCGGCACCGAGGTTCACCGCGGTCGTCGTCTTGCCGACGCCGCCCTTCTGGTTCGCGATCGCGATGACCCGTGGCAGCTCGAGCGGCGCGGGCGCGTCGGCCCTCGCCGGCTCCGGCAGCTCGTCCGCGTGCAGGATCGGCGAGTCGGGGGCGTCCCCGGACGCGCCGGTCTTGGTGGTGCCGGTCTTGGTGGTGCCGGTCTT
>CAZHKE010000046.1:0-23115 GCA_964532485.1 uncultured Bifidobacteriaceae bacterium | reverse complement strand
GCATGTTCGACATGCGTCTCTCACCCCGAAATGCGCGGGTGAGGGACGCAACCAGAGATGATCGAGCCGCGCGAGACGTTCGTCACCCACGACGGGCTGCGGCTGGCGGTGCTCGACTGGGGTGGTGAAGGTCACGAGCCGCTGGTGCTGCTGCACCCGACCGGGTTCTGCGCGGGGTTCTTCCACCCACTGGCGAGCCGCCTGACCGATCGCTTCCACCCGATCGGCATCGACCTGCCCGCTCACGGTGCGTCCGATGCACCAGCTGATCGCGACGGCTTCGGGTTCGACCGCTACGCGACGCACGTCCTCGCGGTGCTCGACGCGGTGGGCATCGACCGCTGCGCCGTGCTCGGCGAGTCGCTCGGCGGCGGCGTCGGGTCGCTCGTCGACGAGCAGCGCCCCGGCTTCGTCCGTCGGCTGATGCTGTGCGAGGGCATCGCGTTCGACGCCGACCGGATCCCCGAGATTCGCCGCGTGGAGGATCCCGACGCCGACAACTACATGGCGAGCATCGCTCGAAAGCGCAAGCACGTGTGGCCCGACCGCGACACCGTGCGCGACTCGTACGGCAGCCGTCCGCCGCTCGATGTCCTCGCTCCGGAAGCGCTCGACGCGTACGTCCGCTGGGGCTTCGTCGACCGGTCCGACGGCCAGGTCGAGCTCGCGTGCTCACCCGAGCACGAGGCGACCCAGTTCGAGGTGGCCATGGCCGACACGGGCGCTCCGGAGGCGGGGCGCCACCTGAGCGCGCTCTCGTGTCCCGCCACGGTCGTGTGTGGCGACGCCTCGAACCTGCCGGGGGCCTGGTTCGCGGCGCAAGCCGATGCGGTCGGAGCCCCGCTCGTCACGGTCGCGGGCTCCCACTTCTTCCTCCAGGAAGACACCGACCGGGCCGAGGCGCTGGTCAGGGAGCACCTCGGCTGAGTCGAGTCGAGCTTCAGGCCCGCGCCAGAGAGAGCACCTCGATCGGCTCGGGAAACCCCTTCAGCGCCCGCCGGCCCGCGGGCTCGAACGTGAACGTCTCGCTTCGCTTGAGCGCCTGACGCGCGAGCTCGACCGAGACGAGGACCTCACGGGGGACGGCGACGTCCGCGAGGCGAGCGGCGAGGTTCACGTCGACGCCGTAGTAGTCGCCACCGGTGCTGATGAGGTCGCCGAACGCGAGACCGGCATGCGGGGTGATGGCCCCATCCGTGTCCTGCGCGCGCGCGACCAGCGACACAGCGATCTCGCAGGCTGCGACCGGATCTATCGCGACGAACATCACCTCGTCACCGACGTGCTTCACGACCATCCCGCCGTGCTCGACGGCGATCTCGAAGGCGAGGCCCTCGAAGTCACTGACCACGCTCGCGAGCTCCGAGCTCGAAAGGGAGTGGGACATCGGGGTGAACCCGACGAGGTCGATGAATCCGACTGCCATGAGCGAGGTCTCGAAGTCGGCGGCCTGCATCCGCGACGCGCGGGCTCGCTTCACCGCTGCCGCGGTGTGGTGCACGAGCAACGTCCCGAGCTGGTCGCCGAAGCGCTGGATGTTGCCGACGGCGGCGGCTTGCGATCGTGCGTGTCGGAGTCGGGTGACCCGCTTGTCGAACAGGGGCCGTTCCACCGCGGCGATGTAGGCCGCGACGCCGGCCTCGGCGGTACGGGCGAGCGAGGTCGCGATGACCCGGAGGAGGCGGAGGCCGTTCTCGGGGTCGGGGAACGTGCGAACGATGTCGCGAGCCGCCCGCACGAGCTCCACGTCACCGGTTGTGTACTGCGGCCCCGGTCGGGCCGCGCCGGGGAGTCCGAGCGCACGCGTGATCTCGTGCACCTCCGCGACGGTGACGTCTGCGCCGGCCATGAGCTGGTCGGTGTCGAGCTCAGGCTCGAGCGCGAACAGCGTCTCGACCTGCGTCCAGAGGGCGTCGTCGGTGCGCGGCAACACCACCTCTGCTGGGTCCGCGCCCGTCGACTCGAGGAAGTGTCGGGCGAGCACGTCGAGGTCGTCGTCGTGCGGTCGTTCGCCGTCGCCAGGGGCGTTCATGCTCACCCTCCAACCGACAGTGTCCGTCGGATCGCCCGAGTGTGCAACGTGCCATCGGGCACAGCCATCGTGCCGCGTCCTGCTAGACCTCGGACGTGGCCGCGCCGGAAGACGCACTGGATCGCCTCGTCGGCTCTGAGCAGATCCGACAGCTCGTCGCGCGGTACGCGGTCGCGATGGACTCCCGCGACCTCGACGCACTCGTCGCGCTGTTCGTCGACGACGTCCGGGTGGGGCGCGACGAGCGTGGGCGCGATGCGCTCCGAGCGTTCTTCGACCGGTCGCTGCGGGAGGTCGGCGTCACGATCCTGAACATCGGCACGCATGTGATCGAGCTCGACGATGACGACCACGGGCACGGCGTCGTGTACTGCCGCGGCGAGGTGCAGGTCGGCGATCGCTGGATCGTGCAGGCGATCCAATACCGCGACACCTACGAGCGCCGCGATGGCCACTGGTACTTCGCGCGCCGCGAGCACCTGTTGTGGTACGGCCGCGATGTCGGCACGTCACCGCTCGGGTTGCCCCCGGCCGAGTGGCCGGCGAACCACACCGGGAAGGGCGAGCTCCCCGAGCTCGACGCAACGTGGCACGCCTTCTGGAGCGTGGGCGGCGTCGAGTCTGCCTGATCAGGTGGTCGGTGCGGCCGGAGCCGATCCCGGTGGTGCCGAGCCGAGAGGGGCGGGCGCCTTCGGGAGATCGGGGACCGTGCCGGGGCCGAGCCACTGCTCGAAGAAGTCACCGAGGTCGCGCCCGGCGACGTCGCTTGCGATCTCCACGAGGTCGTCGGTCGTCGCGACCTTGCCGCCGTACTGGCCGAGGTAGCGGTGGATGAACTCCGCGAACCTCTCGTCGCCGACCTTCAGCCGCAGTGCGTGGAGCGCGAGTGCCCCCCGCTCGTACACCGCGTGGTCGAACATCGCGTCCTTCCCCGGGTCCGCCGCTGCGGCACCGGGGTTGCCTTCGGCGTGGGTGAGCGCGTCCTCGACGCTCGTCGCGAGCGGGATGCCGAGCGCGTGGTCCGACCACAGCCACTCGGCGTACGTCGCGAAGCCCTCGTTGAGCCAGGTCTCGTCCCAGCTCGCCGGGCTGACCCAGTCGCCGAACCACTGGTGGGCCAGCTCGTGCGCGAGCACGATGCCGGCCAGCTCGGGATCGCGAAAGAGGTCGGGCCCGAACAGCGAGAAGGTCTGGGCCTCGAACGCGAGCCCGCTGGGTCCGTGATCGGGCGCGAGCACGCCGTAGGTCGCGAACGGGAACTTGCCGAACCACTTCGAGAAGTAGTCGAGCATCTCCGGCGTGCGCTCGGCGGCCTTCGCTGCGTTCGTGTGCACGTCGGGCCCGTACGCGTTGCGGATCGTCACGCCGTCGACCGCGGGCCGGTCCTCGATCGTGAGGTCTCCGATCGCGAGCTGCGTGAGATAGCTGGCCATCGGGGCGTCCTGCTCCCATACCCACGTCGTGCGGTCACCGTGCTCGGATCGCGACGTGAGCATGCCGTTCGCGAGCGCGGTCAGCGTGGACGGCACGTCGAGGCGGAACGTGTACGAAGCCTTGTCGGTCGGGTGGTCGTTGGCGGGAAACACGTGACTCGCACCGTCGGGCTCGTTCAGCGTCACGACGCCGCCATCGGTCGGCAGCCAACCGTTGGGCGCGGCGAGGCCGGGGATGGAGCTCGGGCTGGGGTCGCCCGAGTACTTCACCCGCACCGCGAAGGACTCGCCGCTCGGGACGGGCTCCTCGGGATGCACGACGAGCTCGTTGCCGGTGCGGCGGAACCGCGCGGGCGCGCCGTCGACGGTCACCGAGTGCACGTCGAGACCGGCGAGGTCGAGGTTGAACCGCTGGAGGCGTTCGTTCGCCGTGGCGGTGATCCGGGCGTCGCCCGTCACGGCCGACGGGGGGTCGAAGCGCAGCCCCAGGTCGTAGTGCTCGACGTCGTACCCCCCGTTCCCCAGGTCGGGGAAGTAGGGGTCGGGCGGGTCGGCGGTCGCGGGGCTCGCGGACGGGGCTTCGGTGGCGAGCCCCGGCGTGGGGTCCGAGACCGTGGCGCCGGTGACCGCGGCAATCGTCAGGAGGAGGACGGCGGCCGCCAGCCGCCCGCAGCGACGGCGTCGGGTCGCCTCGACCGACGACGCCGAAGGGGGCGCCACAGGCGCGACCGACCCATGGAGTCGGCGGATCACACGAGACTCCACGCTGGGGAAGCCCTTCCGGTTCCCCGTCTGTCCGCGCGCCTCACGCCACGACGCTGCCGGCCCGCAGTCGCTCGATGCCCGCTCGGTCGTGGCCGAGCTCGCCGAGGATCTCGTCGGTGTGCTCGCCGAGGTCGGGGGGCATCGCCCGCGGTGCGGTGGGCGTCGACCCGTAGTCGAGCGGCGAGTTGATCATCGTCACCGAGCTGTCGTCGTCGGGCACCTCGACGAAGCCGCCGCCGGCCCGCGCCTGCGGGTCGGCGAGCACCTCGTCGGTCGTCTGCACGGGGGCCCACCACATGTCCTCGCGGTCGAGCGCCACGCCCCATTCCTCCCGGGTGCGGGTCGCGAACACCTCGTCGAGCAGGCCGATGAGCTCGGCGATGTTGGCGCGGCGCGCGTCAGTCGTCCCGAAGCGCTCGTCGTCGATCCACTCGGTGCGCTCGATCGCACGGCACAGGTCGGGCCAGTGGCGCTCGCCCTCGAGGCCGATGAGCCAGAACCACCGACCGTCCTTGTCGCGGTAGCAGTTGATCGCCGGGTTCGTCATCTGGTCGCGCTTGGCGACACCGAGCGGGACGCCGAAGCGCAGCGCGGTGTTGAGATCGAAGCTGATGGTGTACATGCCGTGGCGCAGCAGCGACGTGTGCACCAGCTGCCCTTCGTCGGACCGGCCTCGCGCGACGAGTGCCGCGCACGTCCCCGCCGCCAGCGTCATGCCCGCGCCGTGATCGCCCATGCCGCCCCGCTGGAACGGCGGCTGCCCGCCGGGCGCGGTCAGGAGGCCGGCGATGCCGCTGCGTGCCCAGAACGCGCCGATGTCGTACGCAGCGCGGTCGCGTTCCTCGCCGTCCAGGCCGAAGCCGGTGATGAGCGAGTACACGAGCCGCGGGTTGCGGGCTCGCAGGCTCTCGGGGTCGAGGCCGAGGCGCTCGAGCGCGTCGAGGCGGATGTTCGTGAGGAACACGTCGGCGCCGTCGACGAGGTCGTGGGCGAGGTCGAGGCCACCGGGCTTGGCGAAGTCGATCACGATGCTGCGCTTCGAGCGGTTGTCCATCTCGAACGGCGGGTTGAACGGCACGTCGCCGCCCAGCATCTTGGCGAAGCCGCGGGCCGGGTCGCCGGCCGGCGGCTCGATCTTGACGACGTCGGCGCCCCAGTCGGCCAGCAACCCACCCGCCGCCGGCCCGGCGACCCACACCCCGAGCTCGACGACGCGCACACCCTCGAGCGGTCCCCTCATGGGGGTCACCCTACGATCCTGACCATCGCCTCCGATGCCTCCGCTCCTTCCTCGACGCGCGGCGCCTTCTCGATCGACGTCCTCGTCGTGTGCACGGGCAACATCTGCCGCTCGCCGATGGGCGAGGCGCTCCTGCGCGCCCGCTTCGCGGCGCGCGGCGTCGCGGCGCACGTGACGTCGGCGGGCACGCTCCCGTGGGGTGGCGCGGCGACCGGCAACGCCGACGTCGTGATGCGCGAGCGGGGGCTCGATCTCGACGGGCACCACAGCCGAGGCCTCACGCGGGACATGGTGGCGGACGCCGACCTCGTGCTCGGCATGACCCGCGAGCACGTCTGGCGAGTCGCCGGGCTGTCGGCCGACGCGCTCGAGCGCGCGTTCCTGGTGGGCGAGCTGGCCCGCCTCGGTCCGGTGGTGGGAGAGCGCGACGCCGCCGGTGGCGAGAGCGTGCGGGCGTGGGCGCTGCGTGTCGCGCGCTCTCGTCCGGACGGCCCGATCGGGCGCATGGGCGACGAGGTCGCTGATCCGATGGGCGAGCCGCTGCACGTCTACCGCGACACCGCCGACCGCCTCGACCGCGACCTCGCCGTCATCGCGCGCCTTCTCTTTCCTTGATGCGTCGCTGAACCACGCTCCGCATCAGGCCTCCCGGGTCGGCGCATCGGGCCGAACGGGTTCGAGATGCGCATCCGGAAGACTGGAACGTGTTCTCGTTGCGTGGAACGATGCCGCCGTGGACGTCAACGACAAGGTGGCGGTCGTCACGGGGGCCGGGTCGGGAATCGGGCGTGCGACGGCACTGGCCTTCGCGAAGGAGGGAGCGTCGGTCGTCGTGGCCGACATCGACGACGTCGAAGGCGCCGAGACCGTCGGGCTGATCCACGACGCCGGCGGCAGCGCGATGTTCGTGCGCACCGACGTCACCGAGCCGCGCTCGCTCGAGGCGATGCTCGCCACCGCCGAGCGGGAGTACGGCGGCATCGACGTCGTGCACAACAACGCGGGCCTCGTCTGCGGCGAGCCCCTCTGGCCCGACATCACGTCCGAGACGCTGATGCGAGTGCTCCAGGTCAACCTCGGAGGTGTCGTCGTCGGCACGAGCCTCGCGATCCCGTACCTGCGCAAGCGGGGTGGGGGTGTGATCGTGAACACCGCGTCGATGGCCGCGCTGTTCCCCATGGCCGTCGACCCGATCTACTCGGCGACCAAGGCCGGTGTCACGATGTTCACCCGGGCGTGTGCGCAGCACGCCGACGAGGGCATCCGGGTCAACAGCGTGCTCCCGGGCCTCGTCGACACGGCACTGCTCCCGAAGTCGGGTGACGGCGAGCGCTGGGCCGAGTGGGCATACGCCGCGCGCGACTCCATGGGCGTCATGTCACCCGACGTCGTCGCCGACGCTGTCCTCGACCTGGTGCACGATGACGGCGCGGTCGCCGAGGAGCGCGTCGTCGGCGCACGCCCACAGGTGGACAGCGACGGGGCCCGCATCGAAGCCGATGGCGAGCAGGTGGCGACCGAGTGAGCGTCGAGCTCGAGACGTTGACGCCCAACCAGGCCGCCCGGCGCGAGCGCGTGCTCGACGCCGCGCTCGAGCTGGCCGCGGAGGGCGGGTACGACGCGGTGCAGATGCGCGACGTCGCTGGGCGCGCGCAGGTCGCGCTCGGCACGATCTACCGCTACTTCTCGTCGAAGGACCACCTGCTCGCCGCCGCGCAGGTCGAGATGTGGCGCGACCAGGCCGACCGCTTCGAGCAGCGCCCACCGGAGGGCGACTCGGCCGCTGACCGCGTCGTCACGGTCATGGAGCGAGCGATGCGTGGGGCCGAGCGGGAGCCGCTGCGGACGGCCGCGCTCGTGACGGCTTCGTCGTCACCCGACCCCGCCGTGCGCGACTGCCAGGCCGAGATCATGGCGACGATGGACCGTGTGCTGGAGGCGGCCATGGCCGACGTCGAGGCGCAGCGGCGGGCGCAGATCGCGCTCACGCTGCGCCAGGTCTGGTTCGCGTGGCTGCTCGGCTGGGTGAACGGGTGGAACGACGCGGCCACCGTCAACCGCGAGCTCGTCAGCACCGCCCGCCTGCTGCTGTCCTGACCAGCCCGGCCGGCGAAGCGCCGAAACTGGAATCTGTTCTACTCTCACGCCTCGTGGCCGATCCCCCGACGACGACCCACACGATCGAGTTCCCCTACACCCGCACCCTCGGTCCGGTGTACAGCGTCTTCCTCACCGGCCTGCGGGACGGGCGGATCCTCGGGATCACCAACACCGACGGCACCGTGCTGTGCCCGCCCACCGAGTGGGACCCGTGGACCGGCGACGCGCTCGCCATGACCGGGCCCGACGGGGGGCTCACCGAGGTAGGGCCGGGTGGCACCGTCGAGACGTGGGCGTGGGTCAGCAGCCCGACGCCCAAGCACCCGCTCGACGCTCCCTTCGCGTTCGCGTTGATCAAGCTCGACGGAGCGGGCACGTCGATGATGCATGCCGTCGACGCGGGCTCCATCGACGAGATGTCGACGGGCATGCGCGTCACGGCCCGGTGGAAGGACGACCGCATCGGGCACATCACCGACCTCGTGTTCGTCCCGGAGGGCGACCGATGACCGCCGCTGACTCGTCGACCGCAGGGGGAGGAGCGAGCGGCCGCGGGCCGGGTACCCCGGACCGCAGCGAGCGAGTCGATGGTATGGAGTACTTCATGCACCTCGAGTACCACGAGCTGCTCTGCCCGGTGGTCCGCCGCTACGCCGAGGCGCTGGTGGAGGGGAGGCTCATCGGTCACAAGTGCCCGAGGTGCGGCCTCGTGTACGCGCCGCCCCGCGGCTACTGCCCGATCGACGTGATCGAGACGACCGACGCCGACGAGGTGACGCTCGCCGATCGTGGCGTCGTCACCAACTTCACGGTCGTCACCCCCGTCCAGTACTACGGGCAAGAGGAGACCGAGCCGTTCGCGAAGGTCTCGATCCAGCTCGACGAGCCCGGCGGCAGCCTCAGCCTCCAGGACGTCATCGACTGCCCGGTCGACGACGTGCGCGTCGGCATGCGGGTCGAGGCGGTGTGGGCACGGAAGGGCAAGCGGGACACGAGCGAGATCACGAACCGCTCTTGGGGGAGCGCCGAGGGGGCGATCCGCGGCTGGAAGCCCACGGGCGAGCCCGATCTCCCCGCCGACCAGTTCCTGCAGGCAGCGTTCTGATGAGCTCGGTGCCCGAGATCGCGATCATCGGCTACGCGCAGTCGCCGTCGTGGCGCGCGGCCGAGCTCACCGAGCCGCAGTTCCTGTTTCCCGTCATCAGCGAGGCGATCGAGCGGGCCGGCATCGAGCGTCGCGACATCGGCTTCACGTGCGCGGGCAGCTGCGACTACCTGTCGGGCCAGACGTTCGCGTTCGTCATGAACCTCGAGGCCGTGGGCGCGTGGCCGCCCATCTCCGAGTCGCACGTGGAGATGGACGGCGCGTGGGCGCTCTACGAGGCGTGGGTGCGACTCCAGCACGGCGACATCGACATCGCGCTCGCATTCGGCTCGGGCAAGTCGTCGCCCGGCAGGCCGGCTGAGATCTACCCGCTCCAGATGGATCCGTACACGCTGACTCCCCTCGGGGCCGATCCCGTCTCGATCGCCGCGCTCCAGGCGCGCGCCATGATCGACGCGGGCAAGATCACCGAGCGCGAGATGGCAGAGATCGCGGCGCGCAGCCGCGCGAACGCCACGGACAATCCGTACGCGCAGGTCACCGGCGACTTCGACGTCGACAAGCTCCTCGCCGAGGACTACTACACCGCACCGCTGCGCGTGCACGACCTTCCGCCGATCTCCGACGGTGGGTGCGCGCTGGTCATCGCGAGCGCTACGAAGGCGAAGGAGGTGTGCGAGCACCCCGTCTGGATCAGGGGCATCGACCACCGCATCGAAGTGCACCAGCCGGGCATGCGCGACCTCACGGAGTCGCAGTCGACGCGGATCGCGGGCGAGCACGCAGGCGTCGGTGACGCCAAGGTCGACGTCGCCGAGCTGTGCGCGTCGTTCAGCCACCAGGAGAAGATCCTCGCGACGGAGCTCGGCCTGGCCGACGACGTCGAGATCAACCCGTCGGGGGGCGCGCTGGCAGCGAACCCGATGATGGCCGTCGGACTCGCCCGCATCGCGGAGGCCGCTCGCGCGATCGCGGAGCGCGGCAAGCACCGCGCCGTCGCCCACGCGACGTCGGGGCAGGCGCTCCAGCAGAACCTCGTCTGCGTCCTGGAAGGGGACTGACCGTGGCGACCCAGCCGTGCGCCGTCGTCGGCATCGGCCAGACGAAGCACAAGAAGCGGCGCGACGACGTCTCGCTCCCGGGGCTCGTACGCGAGGCCGCGCAGCGAGCACTCGACGACGCCGAGCTCACGTGGACCGACATCGATGCGGTCGTGCTCGGCAAGGCGCCCGACCCGTTCGAGGGCGTGATGATGCCCGAGCTCTCGATGGCCGACGCGCTCGGCGCGCACGGCAAGCCGATGATGCGCGTGCACACCGCCGGCAGCGTCGGCGGGTCGACGTCGATCGTCGCGACGCACCTCGTCGAGACGGGTCGCCACGACCGTGTGCTGACCGTCGCCTACGAGAAGCAGGCCGAGGGCAACGCGCAGTGGGGGCTCGCCGGGGGTCGGTCGGGCGGCATGGGCGCGGGCGGCATCTTCGCCCCGTGGATGCGCTCGTACATCGCCAAGTCGGGCGCACCCGAGCACATCGGGTGGAAGGTCGCGGTGAAGGACCGTCAGAACGCGCGGAAGAACCCGTACGCGCACCTCCAGCTCGAGGACATCTCGATCGAGAAGGTCAAGGAGTCCCCGATGCTGTGGGAGCCGGTGCACTTCCTCGAGTCGTGCCCGTCGTCGGACGGGGCGTGCGCGATGGTGCTCACGAACGCCGACGGCGCCAAGCAGGCGCCGCGCAAACCGGCGTGGGTGCTGGCGACGGCGATGCGCAGCGAGCTCGGCACGTTCCCCGGACGTGACCCCGTCCGTCCGCAGGCCGGCGTCGAGTGCGCACACATGCTGTACGACGCGGCGGGCATCACGAGCCCGCGTGACCAGATCGACGTGGCGGAGATCTACGTGCCGTTCTCGTGGTACGAGCCGATGTGGCTCGAGGGTCACGACATCGCCGGTCCGGGGGAGGGCTGGAAGATGACCGACTCGGGCGCGACCGAGATCACGGGCGACTTCCCGGTGAACGCGTCCGGTGGCGTGCTCTCGTCGAACCCGATCGGCGCGTCGGGGATGCTGCGCTTCGCCGAGGCCGCGCTCCAGGTGCGCGGTGAGGCAGGGGAGCACCAGGTCGACGGCGCGCAGGTGGGCCTGGGCCACGCGTACGGCGGTGCGGCCCAGTACTTCGCGATGTGGATCGTCGGCGCGGATCTCGACTCGGTCGCCAAGAAGAAGTCGCAAGGTCGGCGATGACCGCCACGCTCGACGCCGAGAAGGAATCGGCCGATCTCGCGAGGTTTCGCGAGGAGGCTCGCGCCTGGCTGGAGTCCAGCTCCACTCGCCGCACGCGCGATGTCAACGAGTTCAAGCAGCGCATGACGGCGACCGACCAGACCCAGGAAGGCGAGCTCGCGCACGTCGAGGAGTGCAAGGCATGGCAGCGCAAGATCTTCGACGCCGGTTTCGCCGGCATCGAGGTCCCGACCGAGTACGGCGGCCAGGGCCGCACGCTCGCCGAGGCGCAGGTGTTCCGCCAGGAGATGGCGAAGTACGAGATCGACACGGGCGTGTTCTCGGTCGGGCTCGCGATGGTGGTGCCGACGATCCTGGCGCACGGCACCGAGGAGCAGAAGCGCGAGCACGTCCCGAAGCTGCTGCGCGGTGACCACGTGTGGTGCCAGCTGTTCTCGGAGCCGGGCGCGGGGTCCGACCTCGCGGGGCTCACGACCCGGGCCGAACGTGCCACCTCCCCAGAAGGGCGGGACGAGTGGCTCGTCAACGGCCAGAAGGTGTGGAACAGCTTTGCCCACATCGCCGACTGGGGGATCCTGCTGGCGCGCACCGATTGGGACGTGCCGAAGCACCGGGGCATCACCTACTTCCTGATCGACATGACGACGCCGGGCGTGGAAGCACGGCCGTTGCGCCAGATCACGGGCGTCGCGCACTTCAACGAGACGTTCCTCGCTGATGTCCGGATCCCGGCGGAGAACGTGCTCGGCGAGGTGAACGGCGGGTGGGGTGTCGCCCAGACGACGCTGATGGCCGAGCGCATGCTCATCGGCGGCGGCGGCATGGGCCTCGGCTGGCGCGACTACCTCGCGCTCGCGAAGCGCTACGACGTCACCCGCGACCCGCCCCTGCGTCAGCAGCTGGCCGAGATGTACACGCGCTTCGAGATCCTGAAGTGGTTGGGGGAGCGGGCGCGCGCGGCGGCGAAGAGGGGCAACCCGATGGGCCCCGAGTCGTCGGTGATGAAGCTCATGATCTCCGAGCACGTCGCGCGCAACGGCGATCTCGTGCTCGCGATGCAGGGCGCCGACGGGATGCTGTACTCGAAGGACGCGTTCGAGGACGGCTTCTGGCAGCAGATGTTCCTGGGTCAGTGGGGCATCCGCATCGGCGGTGGCACCGAGCAGGTCCAGCGCAACATCCTCGGCGAGCGCGTGCTGGGCCTCCCCCCCGAGGCCCGCCCCGACAAGACCGACGCGTTCAAGGACGTCCCCAAGAACGCCTGACGCTTCTCTTGGTTGCGTCCCTCGCCCGCGTATAGAGGGGTGAGAGACGCATGCAAATGACGGCAAGCCGCGCCGGCGTGATCGCGAGAATGGGTCAGTGCCGGACATCGAGCTCGTGGTGACCGACCTCGACGGGACGTTCTGGTACCGCGAGGGCGAGCGCCACGAGCAGCCGCATCCCACGACACTGGACGCGTGGCACGCACTCGAGGACCGAGGCATCCCGGTCGTCGTCGCGACGGGCCGTCGCCTCGGCTCGACCCGGGACCCGCTCGCGCGCCTCGGGCTCGCCCCCCCGGTCGTGGTGCTCAACGGCGCGCTCGCCGTCGACCTCCCCGCGGGAGGCGACCGGATCCACCGCCACGAGTACCCCGCTGGTCTCGCCGCGACCGTGCTCGCGGCGTTCCGCGCCGTCGGCGTCGAGCCGTGCGTGTACGTCGACCACGAGCGGATCGACGTGTTCCACGGCGATCGCCCGTCGACGCACCCCGAGCACCTCGCCTCGTTCGGCCGCTTGGGCGCCGAGCACGACCTCGACGCCGTGGTGGCCGAGCACGCCGTGTTCATGTTCGGCGTGATGGGCCACGACCGCGAGCCGCTCGACGAGCTCGCTTGCCTCCTCGGTGACACCGCCGAGGTGCACGTCGCGCCCGACCAGTGGGGCGGGCACTCGTGCACCGTCGGCCCGATCGGCCTGTCGAAGTGGGACGGAGTGGTCGCGTACTGCGAGCACTCCCGCCTCGATCCGTCACGCGTCCTCGCGATCGGCGACGGGCCCAACGACGTCGACCTCCTCGAGCGCGCCGCGGTCGCGGTCGTCCCCGCGTGCGGCCACGAGCCCGCGCTGGCCGTCGCCGACCACGTCGTCCGGCCCACCCGAGACGGCGGCTGGGCCCAGGTCCTCGACCACGTCTGACTCGGAACGATCGGCGAACGGACCACGTACGCTGCCGCCCGATGGCGGCAGCAGAGTCACGCGACGCCCTGGACAGGCTCCGCGTGCTCGAGCTCGGTGGCGAGATCGCCGCGCCCTACGCGACCAAGCTGCTCGCCGAGCTCGGCGCCGACGTCTGCAAGGTGGAGCCATCCGGCGGCGACCCGCTGCGGGCGTGGGGCCCGTTCCCCCGCGACGCCGACGCCGACCCCGACGAGGGCGGTGGCCTGTTCCGCTACCTCAACGGTGGCAAGCGCAGCGCCGTCGTCGATCTCGACGAGCCCGAGGGCGTGGCCTGGCTGGTCGCCGCCGCGGCCGGTGCCGACCTGCTCGTCGAGAGCCTCGGTGCCGCCGAGCTCGAGCGCATCGGTGCGAGTCCCGAGGCGCTGCACCGCGCCAACCCGAAGCTCGCGATCGTGCGCATCTCCGACTTCGGCCAGCGCGGCCCGTACGCCGGCATCCCCACCAGCGGCCTCACCGTGCAGGCACTCGGTGGGTGGGTGTCGAGTCACGGCGTCCCCGGCCAGCCACCGGTGCAGGTGGGCGCGCGCATCCACGAATACGCGGCAGGCGCGTTCGCCGCCGCGGCCGCGCTCACCGCGTGCGAAGCCGTCCGCAACGGCACGCCGAGCGTGCTCGTCGACCTCTCGGTCATCGAGTGTCTCGTCGGCACGCTCCCGTACCCCAACCTCGTGCTCGAGGACACGCTCGGGGCGGGCCTCCCGCCACCGCAGGCGCGGTGGTTCCCATTGCCGGGCATCCGCAGGTGCAAGGACGGATGGGTCGGCATCAACGCGCTCACCGGGCAGCACTTCCTCGACGCGTGCGCCTTCCTCGGCGTCGAGGAGTTCGGTGAGCGCCAGCAGGAGCTGTCGAACGGCGGCCCACTGCTCGACGAGTTCTTCGCGCGCATCCAGCCGTGGCTCGACTCGCAGCCCGCGCAGGAGATCGTCGAGGTCAGCCAGGCGTTCCGCGTGCCGGCCGCGCCGGTGGGCGACGGGTCGATGCTCCTCGACTACGAGCAGTTCCGCGCCCGCCCGTTCTTCGTGGAGGAGGGTGGCGCCACCATGCCAGGCGCGCCGTTCCGGTTGAGCGCAACGCCGTCGATGCGCCGCGGGAAGGCGCCGCGCCGCGGCGAGTCGGGACCGCCGGTCACGGTCGGGCCGTCGGCCGCGGAGCGCGATCCGCTCGCCCAGCCGCGGCTTCCGTTCAGCGGGCTGCGCGTCGTCGACCTCGGCACGTTCTGGGCCGGGCCCTACTGCACGATGTATCTGGGCGCGCTCGGCGCCGACGTCGTCAAGATCGAGTCACGCCGCCGGCCCGACGGCTTCCGCTTCTCGGGTGCGTTCCCGCAGATGGGCGACGACTGGTACGACCGCGGCGGCATCTTCGCGGGCACCAACCTCGGCAAGCGCGACGTGACGCTCGAGCTGTCGACGGAGGCGGGTCGCGACCTCCTGCTCCGCCTCGTCGAGGGCGCCGACGTCGTGCTCGAGAACTTCTCGGCCCGCGTCGTCGACCAGTTCGGCATCGGCTGGGAGCAGCTCCGCCAGGTGCGATCCGACCTCATCATGGTGCGCATGCCCGGCTTCGGGCTCGAAGGCCCGTGGCGCGACTACGTCGGGTGGGCGATGGTCATCGAGCAGGCGACCGGGATGGCGAGCGTCACGGGTCCCCGTGACCTGCCGATGCACCCGGGCGGTCTCGCCGACCCGGTCATCGGCATGCACGCGGCGGTGGCGGTGCAGGCGGCGATCGAGCACCGGGCGCGCACCGGCGAGGGCCAGCTGATCGAGGTGGCGCAGCTCGAGACCGGCGCGAACGTGACCGCCGAGCTGGTGCTCGAGTGGTCGATGCGCGAGACGACTCGCCCGCGCGACGGCAACCGCGATCGCGATGCGGCACCTCAGGGCGTCTACCCGTGCCGATCCGAGGGGCCCGTGCCCGACTGGGTGGCGCTCACCATCGCGGACGACGATCAGTGGCGCGCGCTGGTCGTCGAGATCGGGAAGGCCGAGTGGTTCGGCGAGGAGGGTCATGGCACCGTCGAGCGCCGCCGCGCGCGCCATGACGAGATCGACGAGGGCATCACCGCGTGGACGCGCAGTCTCACCGCCGACGACGTCGTGCGACGACTGCGCCCCTTCGGCATCCCGGTCGCGCGCGTGCTCCAGGTGCCCGACATCCCCGGCGATCCCCAGCTCCAGGCGCGCGAGTACTTCCAGACGCTCGACCACGCCAAGACGGGGATTCGCAGCTATCCGGGCTGGCCCATGCAGTTCTCGTTCCGGCCGTCGCACCACCGCTTCGGCGCGCCGACCCTCGGCCAGCACAACCGGGACGTCCTGGGCGAGCTGGGCCTGTCGGCGGCGGTGATCGACCGGCTCGAGGCCGAAGGCGTCATCGGCGACCGCATGGCGACCTGAGCCGCGCACCCTCGGCCGCCCGACCCCCGACACCCTCGGACATTGGCCGCTCCGGAGACCCCCCGGTAGATTGAAACGCGTTCTATGTTCCTGGCCGAGACGGAATCACAGCGTGCGCTCCGAACAGAGCTGCGGGCGTACTTCGAGACGCTGCTGCCGCCCGACGTGCGGCGCGAGCTGGGCTCGGCGGGGGAGGGCGCGGCCAACTTCCGTGACCTCGTCCGCCGGATGGGCCGCGACGGCTGGCTCGGCATCGGCTGGCCCGAGGAGTACGGCGGGCAGGGCCGGGGCGTCATCGACCAGTTCGTCTTCTTCGACGAGGTGCAGCGTGCGGGCGCGCCGTTCCCGTTCGTGACGATCAACACCGTCGGCCCCACGCTCATGACCTACGGGAGCGACGAGCACAAGCGTGACTACCTCCCGGGCATCCTCAACGGCGACATCAACTTCGCCATCGGCTACACCGAGCCCGAGGCCGGCACCGACCTCGCGTCCTTGCGCACGAGAGCCGTGCGCGACGGCGAGGAGTGGATCATCAACGGCAACAAGGTGTTCACGAGCGGCGCCAACCAGGCCGACTTCATCTGGCTCGCCTGCCGCACCGATCCGGACGCCCCGAAGCACAAGGGCATCTCGATGATCATCGTCCCGACGACCTCGCCGGGCTTCAAGACGACGCCGATCGTGACGGTCGGCAGCGTCGTCACCCAGGCGACGTACTACGACGACGTGCGGGTGCCGGTGGGCAACGTGGTCGGCGACGTCAACGCGGGCTGGCGACTGATCACCAACCAGCTGAACCACGAGCGCGTCGGCCTGGCCGCGCTCGCCGGGCTCACGTTCCGCCTCTACGACGACGTGGAGGCGTGGTGCCGCACGACGCCCGCGGGCGGCGCGCATGGCAACGACAAGATGATCGACGTCCCGTGGGTGCAGACGCTCCTGGCCGAGGCGCACGTGCAGCTCGAGGCGCTGCGGCTCCTCAACTGGCGCATGGCCAGCGCGGTCGCCGACGGCACGCTGACGCCGACCGACGCGTCGTCGGTCAAGGTGTTCGGCGTCGAGACCCAGATCGCGGTGTACCGGATCCTGCTCGAGATCCTCGGAGCGGGCGGCTACGTGCGCGCCGACCAACCGGGCGCGCTCCTCAAGGGCGAGGTGGAGCGCGCCGCCCGGGCCGCGCAGATCAACACGTTCGGTGGCGGCGTCGTCGAGGTGCTGCGCGAGATCGTCGCGACCGTGGGTCTCGGCATGACGCGCAGCTCTCGGTGACAGGTACGCATCAGAAAGGAGAAGGGTGAGCGCCGAAGACGCCGAGAAGGCTGCGTTCCACGAGAGGCTCCTCGCGTTCGAGGGCGTGTCGACCGGCATGCAGGAGGGCCACGACGAGGTCAACCAGGCGATGATCCGCCACTGGGTCGACGCCATGGGCGACGCGAACCCGATCTACACCGACGCCGCCGCCGCGGCGAAGACGGTGCACGGCGGGATCATCGCCCCGCCCACGATGCTCCAGGCGTGGGTGATGCGGGGCCTGAACCCCCGCCCCACCACGGGCGGCTCCAAGCAGGACGAGCTCATGAACCTGCTCGACGGTGCCGGCTTCACCTCCGTCGTCGCCACCAACTGCGAGCAGGAGTACGACCGCATGCTCCACCTCGGCGACCACCTGCGCACACGGTCGGTCATCGACTCGATCTCCGAGGAGAAGCACACGGCACTCGGGATCGGGCACTTCGTGACGACCCGCGTCGAGTACGAGACGCTCGACGGCGAGCCCGTCGGCCGCCAGCTGTTCCGCATCCTCAAGTTCAAGCCGGGGACGGGCAAGGGCGCCCCCGCCGACGCGAAGGAAGACGACGAGCCGAAGGCCAAGCGCCCCCGCCCCGCGCTCACGCTCGACAACAAGTGGTGGTTCGACGCCGCCAAGGACCACCGCCTCATGATCCAGCGCTGCGCCACGTGCGACGTGCTGCGCCACCCGCCCCGCCCGCGCTGCGACAAGTGCGGCTCCTACGAGTGGAACGCGCTCGAGGCGAGCGGCAAGGGCACCGTCTACAGCTTCGTGGTCGCGCACTACCCGCAGGTGCCGGCCTTCGACTACCCCCTGCCGATCGCTCTCGTCGAGCTCGAGGAGGGGACGCGCCTGGTCGCTGACCTCGTCGACGTCGGCCCGGCCGACGTGAAGGTCGGCATGGCCGTCGACGTCGTGTGGCAGGACCACGACGAGGACCTCACGCTCCCGGCGTTCACGCCCGCGGGCGGTTGAGCGCGATGGACTTCGGTCTGTCCGAGGAGCAGGAGGCCGTCCGCGGCCTGGCGGAGCAGATCTTCCAGGGCTCGGTGACGGTCGAGCGCGTCAAGGAGGTCGAGGCCGGCGAGGGCCGCATCGACCGCGACCTCTGGACGGCGCTCGGCGACGCGGAACTCCTCGGCATCGCGCTGCCCGAGTCGGTCGACGGCCAGGGTCTCGGCATGATCGAGACGTGCCTCGTGCTCGAGCAGCAGGGCCGCGTGGTGGCGCCGGTCCCGTACTGGGCGTCGATCGTGTGCGCGGCGCTGCCGATCGCCGAGTTCGGCACGCCCGAGCAGCAGCAGCGCTGGCTCCCCGGTGTCGTGAAGGGCGAGCGGTACCTCACCGCCGCGCTCGCCGAGCCGGGCGTCAACGACGCGCTCCACCCGCTCGTCCAGGTGAGCAAGGACGGCCACGGCTACCGACTCGACGGCGTGAAGCCCTCGGTCCCGTCCGCCCACGCGGCCGAGGCGATCCTCGTCCCGGCACAACAGGGGGACGGCACACCCGCCGTCTTCCTCGTCGACGCCAACGCGACCGGGATCACCGCCGAGATGGGCGAGGCCACCGACCGCTCGCTCGTCGGCCACCTGTCCTTCGACGGCACCCCCGCCGAGCCCCTGGGCAGCGACACCACCCGGGGTGAGCGCCAGCTCGCGTGGATGCTCGACCGCGCGCTGCTCGGCCTCTGCGCCATCCAGGTGGGCGTGTGCGAGGCCGCGACCGCGCAAGCTGCTGAGTACACGTCGAACCGTCAGCAGTTCGGCAAGCCACTGTCGACGTTCCAGGGCGCGCAGCTGCGCGCCGCCGACGCGTTCATCGACACCGAGTGCATCCGGGTCACCACGATGCAGGGTGCCTGGATGATGGACGAGGGGCTCGACGCCACGTCGGCGGTGCTGGTGGCCAAGTGGTGGGCCGCCGAGGCCGGCCAGCACGCGGTGCACAACACCCAGCACCTGCACGGCGGCATGGGCGCCGACATCGACTACCCGATCCACCGCTACTTCCTGTGGGGCAAGCAGATCGAGGACACCCTCGGCGGCGCGAGCGCGACGCTCGCCCGCCTCGGGCAGGTCCTCGCAGGAGCGTGAGCAGAGCATGACCGCGACGACGTACGACCACCTGAGCTCGTTCGACCCGAAGGGCGTGCGCTACGACGACGTCGAAGTCGGCGACGAGCTGCCGACGCTGCCGATCGAGCTGACGCGCACGCTGATCGTGGCTACCGCCATCGCGTCGCGCGACTACCAGGACGTCCACCACGATCCCGGCCTCGCCCAAGAGCGCGGGTCGCCCGACATCTTCATGAACATCCTCACCACGAACGGGTTCGTCGGCCGCTACGTCACCGACTGGGCGGGCCCGAACGCGGTGTTCAAGTCGACGAAGATCCGCCTCGGTGCCCCGAACTACCCGGGCGACACGATGACGATGACGGGCCAGGTCACCAAGAAGGAGGACGGGCTCGTCGAGGTGTCACTGAAGGGCTCGAACAGCCGCGGCGACCACGTGGTCGGCACCGTGACGCTCGCGCTGCCCGACGCGCCGGTCGCCTGGAGCGCCCCGGGCGCCGGCAAGAAGGCGAAGGCCAAGGACGACAAGAAGGACAAGAAGCACAAGCACAAGAAGGGCAAGAAGTGAGCGAGCGTGAAGCGCGCCGGGTATCCCGGCTCGTAGCGAGCGGGGCCCGAACGGCCCGGCGGCGGAGCCGGCAGGAGTGGGAGAGATGAGCGAGATCAACAAGCTGCGCGACGCGGGCGCGATCGTCGGGATCGGCGCGACCGAGTTCTCGAAGGAGTCGGGCCGCTCCGACCTCCGGCTCGCGATCGAGGCGTGCGAAGCCGCCATCAACGACGCGGGCATCGAGCCGTCCCAGGTCGACGGCATGGTCACGTTCACGGCCGACACCAACCCCGAGATCGAGATCGCCAAGAACCTCGGCGTGGGCGATCTGTCGTTCTTCTCGCGCATCCACCACGGTGGAGGTGCGGCGTGCGGCACGATCCAGCAGGCCGTCCTCGCCGTCAACGCAGGTGTCGCTGACTACGTCGTCTGCTACCGGGCGTTCAACGAGCGGTCGGGCCATCGTTTCGGCTCCGGCGTGCAGGACCGTCCGGCGATGGCGACCGCCGAGAGCGCACACTTCGCCTGGTACGCGCCGTTCGGGCTGCTCACGCCGGCCCAATGGGTGGCGATGTTCGCGACGCGCTACATGCACGACTACGGCGCGACGAGCGAGGACTACGGGCGCATCGCCGTCGCCGACCGCAAGCACGCGGCGAAGAACCCGAAGGCGTGGTTCTACGAGAAGCCGATCACGCTGGAGGACCACCAGGACAGCCGGTGGATCGTGGAGCCGCTGCACCTGCTCGACTGCTGCCAGGAGTCAGACGGCGGCCAGGCGATCGTGGTCACGACGCCCGAGCGGGCGAAGGACGCACCGAACCCGGCCGTCATCGTGAAGGCGTCGGCACAGGGCGCGGCGAGCAACCAGGAGATGATGACGAGCTACTACCGCGAGTCGATCTCGGGGCTCCCGGAGATGGGCCTGATCGCGCGTCAGCTCTGGAACACGACCGGCCTCGGCCCCGACGACGTGCAGGCGGCGATCATCTACGACCACTTCACGCCGCTCGCGCTGCCCCAGCTCGAGGAGTTCGGGTTCTGCAAGCGCGGCGAGGCGAAGGACTTCATCGCCGACGGCAACATCGAGCTCGGCGGCCGCCTCCCGATCAACACCAACGGCGGCCAGCTCGGCGAGGCCTACATCCACGGCATGAACGGGATCGCGGAGGGCGCGCGCCTGATCCGCGGCGCGTCGACGAACCAGCCCGACGGCGTCGAGCACGTCCTGGTGACCGCCGGCACGATGGTCCCCACGAGCGCACTGGTGCTCGGCAAGGCGGCGTAACCCGACTCGACTCCTGACTGGCGTCGGTCATCGTTCTGCCATTGCAAGCACCCCGCCGTGGAAGCCGCTGTTCGCAACGAGCGCATCGCGGTCGCTGACGCCGTCCCACACCCTCAGGCGCAGCTCGCCCGGGAAGTACGTCTCCGGATGCGGCTCGAGCCGTAGCCACGCGACCGGCGCGTCCGCCGTCGCCGCCGCGCCAGCCTCTTCGATTGCCTTCACGATCGCCGCCTTCGCATCGTCGGTGAGGTACTGCCACATCACCGAGTGCATGATCACCACGGCCTTGCCGGGCTCGCGGTCGGCGAGCATGCGCGGCACCCACTCGTCGGCGTCCATCTCGTCGATCGTCACCGGGGTGCTCGGCGCCTGCTCGATCGCCGTCTTGGCCAGCCCGAATCGGGTGGCGGGCTCGGGCCACACGTAGCAGAGCAGCGTGAGCGCACCCTCGGGGTCGGTGGCGTCGATGGGGTCGCGGTCGCAGCCCCGGCGATCCGCAATAGAGAGGTTCGCGTCCCAGCGTGGGGCGCCGGCGGGCCACATGTCCACGAAGCGGACCTGGGAGTCGGCGTTGCCGAAGCCCCGCCCGTCTTGCTCGTACCAGTAGGTGTCGGCCCGCAGGTTGAGGCCCGCGCTCGACCCGATCTCCCGCAGCTGCAGCGGCATCCCGAGCCGGTCGGCGACCACGAGCAGGCCCGTCGTCAGCGCGATCGAGCGGCCCACCTCGTTCGTCTGGGGCGGGCGGGTGAACGTGTCGGCGATCACCGGCGGGGGATCGGCGAGCAGCGCCTCGAGCGCGGCGTACGTCGCTGGCGCATCGCCGTCACCACCGGTGGACGGGAAGTGCGCGGCGAGCGCGGGGGAGTCGCCGCGCAGCGCCATGCGGTGCAGCGCGCCGAGAAGGCGCAGCACGTACGCCTGGTCGAACGCCTGCTGCGCGTAGGGTTCGAGCAGCTGCCACGCCGGGCCGTCGCGGCCGATGTCGTCCACCAGGCAGTCGGCGAGCCGGTCGTAGAACGGGCACGTCATGCCACCGGTGCCGGTGAACCCAGCTCTCTGGAGCTCGATCGTCTCGAGCAGCTTGTCCTTGTCGTCCATGGCTCGGATCATGGCCCAACGACTCGGACGAGCGCTGTGACGGGCCACAGCGACCCGCCGACCTGTCGCGGCGCGTGAGCTGGTCCTCAGCCGTCGATCGCGCGCAGCGCGGCGAGGATGTCGTCGGGCTCGGCGCGGCGCGGGTACTGGGCGTCGACCCAGGCGGCGCGCACGACGAGGCCGGCGTCGAGCACGAACGTCGCCGGGATCGGCAGGTCCCAGCTGCCGTCGGCGGTCTGGCGCGACAGGTCGAAGCCGAACGTCTCGGTGTAGAGGTCCTTCACCGACGCCGGCGCGGTGAACACGACCTCGAACGCCCGCCCCGCCTCCTGGTGGGTGTCGAGGAGCACGGGGAAGCCGAACTGCTCGCGCTCGACGAGCGCGACCGTGTGCTCGGGCTTCTCGGGGCTGATCGCGACCACCCCGGCGCTCAGCGCCTGAAGCTCCGGCAGCGTCTCCTGGAGGGCCTGGAGCTCGAGGGAGCAGTAGGGGCACCAAGCGCCGCGGTAGAACGACACGACGAGGCCGCCACCCCCGGCCGCTCCCGAGAGGCTCGTCAGACGGCCGGTGGTGTCGCGCAGCGCGAGGTCGGGCGCCTCGGCGCCGACCGGGAGGCCCGCCGCCACCCCCGACGCCGTCACCTCGTCCATGCCGGCGGCGATCACCTGTCTCGAGTCCTCGGGCATCCCGAGCGTCTCGCCGAGCGCGCGCATCCGTTCGTTGAGTGAGGCCATGTCGGCATGCTCGCGCCAGTGGGGGCGCGCCGTCGACCGGCGGCCAGCGCCTCGATACCATCGCGGTGATGAAGCGACTCCTGGCAACAGCGGCCGTAGCCATGACGCTTGCCGGGGTCTCGGCGATCCCCGTCGGTGCCGGCGACGTCGACCCCTTCCAGACGCTCGAGGTCGTGAAGGAGATCGTCGGTCCGGTGCCGCCCGGTGCCGAGTTCACCGTCACCGTCCAGTGCCAGGGTCAGACGGGCGCGACGGTCGACGAGACGCTCACGTTCACCGAGCCCGGGTCGCAGCTCGTCGATCTCACCGGGGCGTCGTTGAGCTGCACCGTCGAAGAGGTCGAGGCGGCGGGTGCAACCGTGACGTACGCGTGCGAGGCGGTCCTCAACTCGACGTGTACATCCGACCGCGCCATCACCAACGAGAGCGACGTCGCGGAATCGATCGTCACGGTGACGAACACCTATCCGGAGCCCGCGCCCGCCCCGGTCGAGCTCGCACCCGCCTTCACCGGTTAGCCGTACTCGGCCA
>CAZHKE010000045.1:10058-23254 GCA_964532485.1 uncultured Bifidobacteriaceae bacterium | reverse complement strand
ATACAACCAGAACGGGTGTTCGACGTCAAGAACGAATGTTCGATCGACTCCCTGCTGGTCCTCCCCCCACCCTCACGCCGACGACCGAGGGCGAACAGATGTTTGCCCCGAACACCTGATCGTGTTACGGTGCCGCCCATGACCGAGCTCACGGACCGTCAGCGCCAGGTACTCGAGTTCATCGACGCCGAGGTGCGTCGGCGCGGCTACCCCCCCAGCGTGCGAGAGATCGGCGAGGCGGTCGGCCTGTCGTCGAGCTCGACCGTGCACGCCCACCTCGCCGCCCTGCAAGACAAGGGCTACCTCAAGCGCGACCCCACCAAGCCCCGGGCGATGGAGCTCGTCTACGAGTCCGAGTCGGGCGCGGCCATCGAGCGCCGGCCCGTCCGCCACATCCCGCTGGTCGGCCACGTCGCCGCCGGCACGGGCGTCATCGCCGACCAGCAGATCGAGGAGAGCGTCCCCGTCCCCGAGGACTTCACCGGCGCCGGCCAGCTCTTCATGCTGCGCGTGCGCGGCGACTCGATGGTCGACGCGGGCATCCTCGACGGCGACTACGTCGTCGTCCGCCAGCAGCCCGACGCCGACCCGGGCGAGGTCGTCGTGGCCGGCATCCCGGGCGAGGAGGCCACGGTCAAGACGTACCTGAAGCGCCGCGGGAAGGTCGTCCTGCGACCCGAGAACCCGACGATGAGCGAGATGCTCTTCGAGCCCGACGACGTCTCGATCTACGGCAAGGTCGTCACGCTGCTGCGTCGCCTCAACTAGCTCGTCGAGCCCAGCGGCGGGTGCACGCCCAACCGTCGGCGCGTTCGAGCCGGGCCGAGGACACGACCGCTAGGTGGCGACGCCGTGGTCGCGCAGGATGTCGTTGAGCTTGGCCTTGTCGGCGCGCTCGCCCTCGGTGAGGCGCCGGATGATCAGCACGCACGGCAGGTGGTACTCGCCCCCGGGAAAGCTGCGGGGCCGCATCGCCTGGACCGCGATGCACCACGACGGCACGACACCCCGGCTCACCTCCGCACCCGTCTCCGCGTCGATGACCGGGATGCCGGGGTTCAGGATCACGCCCTCACCGAGGACGCTGCCGTCACCGACTCGCGCGCCCTGGGTCACCATGCACCGGCTGCCGATCGTGCACTCGTCACCGATGATGACGGGCGCGGCCTGGGGTGGCTCGAGCACGCCCCCGATCCCGACACCCCCCGAGAGGTGCACCTGCGCCCCGATCTGCGCGCACGACCCGACCGTCGCCCAGGTGTCGACCATCGTGCCTTCGCCGACGCGCGCCCCGATGTTCACGTAGCTGGGCATCAGGATGACGCCGGGCGCGAGGTACGAGCCCCAGCGGGCCGACGAGCCCGGCACCGCACGCACCTTCGCGGCGTCGTAGCCGTGCTTCAGCGGGATCTTGTCGGCGTACTCGAACGGCCCGACCTCGGTCGTCTCCATCTTCTCCAGACGGAACAGCAGCAGGATCGCCTGCTTGCACCACTCGTGGACGACCACCTGGTCGTCGACGACCTCGGCTACCCGGGCCGAGCCCTGGTCGAGCATGTCGACCGCGGTGTGCACGAGCTCGCGCGCCTCGGCTTCCGACGTGTACGACGCGAGGTCGTCACGGTGCTCCCACAGCTCGCCGATCCGCTGGGCCAGCTCGCTCACGGCTCCTCCCGAAGGACGTCGAGGTTCTCGGCGACCTGCTCGACCTGCTCGTCGGTCAGCGTGAGCGCCAGCCGCACGTGATGTGCGCCGTCGGGACCGTACAGGTCGCCGGGCGCGACGAGCACACCCGCATTCGCGAGCCGCGCCGCGAGGTCCCACCCGTCGGCCTCGTGGTCTCGATCGCGCAGCCAGAGGTAGAACGCCGACGGACCTCCGTCGTGGACGACCCCCACTCCGGCCAGCGCGCCGACGAGTCGGACCCGGCGCGCCGCGTACCGTCGGCGCTGGACCTCGACGTGGTCGTCGTCGCCGAGCGCGGCCACTCCGGCCGCTTGCATCGGGCTCGGGATCATCATCCCCGCGTGCTTGCGGACCTCCCCCAGGTACCGCACGAGCTCGACGTCACCGGCGTAGAAGCCCACCCGGAATCCCGCCATGTTCGACCGCTTCGACAGCGAGTGCACCGCGAGGACCCCGTCGTGGCCGCCTGCGAGCACCGTCACCGGGTCGGCGGGTTCGCCGTCATCGCCGTAGGTGAACTCGGCGTAGCACTCGTCGCTCGCCACGACGATGCCCCGCTCGCGGGCCCAGGCGACCGTCTCGGCAAGCTCCGAAGCGCTCGCGGAGACCCCCGTGGGGTTGGCCGGGTCGTTGCACCACAGCAGCAGCGCCCGCTCGGCATCCGCGGGATCGACCGCGCGCACGTCGGGTCGCCACCGCTCGTCGATCGGCACCGGCACTGCGCGCAACCCGGCCAGCGTGGCGCCCATCGCGTACGTGGGGTACGCCAGCGCCGGGTACAGCACCGTGTCACGACCGGGCACTCGCAACGAGAGCACGTGCGGGAGCGACGCCACGGCCTCCTTGGTACCGATGCACGCGGTGACGGCGTCAGCATCGATCTCGACGCCGAAGCGCCGCTGCAGCCAGCCGGCCGCTGCCGCGCGCAGCTCGGGGTACCCGACGCTCGCGGGGTACCCCGTCGCCCGCGCGAGGGCCTCGCGCGCGGCCTTGATCACGAATCTCGGCGTCGGGTCGACGGGCGTGCCCACTGACGCGTCGACGACACCACGGGGGTGTCGGGCCGCGACCTCACGATGCGGGCCGAGCCGGTCGTGTGGATACGGCGGCGGGACGAACCCTTCCGCCACTACACGCGCTCCTCGGCGCCGGCCACGAACTCGCTGAAGCGGCCGACATCGGCTGCGTCCAGGCGCGCCCGCACACGTGTGCCCGTGGCCGCGTGGACCTCGACCAGCACCTCACCGTCGCGGTGCAGCGCGGCCAGCACATCGCCCCGCTCGTAGGGCACGACGAGCTCGATCACGGCGGCGAGCGCGCGCAATCGACTGCCGATCGTCTCCACGAGCTTCTCGATGCCCTCCCCGGTGCGGGCCGAGACTGCGAGCCCACCGCTGGTGGCGAGCACTTCGCCGACGGCTTCGGGGTCCGCCTCGTCGCACTTGTTGAGCGCGACGAGCTCGGGGATCTCGCCGGCGCCGATCTCGCCGAGGACCGAACGCACCGCCGCGATCTGGCCGAGCGCGTCCGCCGCGGTTGCGTCGACGAGGTGGACGAGGAGGTCGGCTTCCGCCACCTCCTCCAGCGTCGACCGGAACGCCTCGACGAGCTGGTGCGGAAGGCGCCGCACGAAGCCGACCGTGTCGGAGCAGAGGACCGTCTCCCCCCCCGGGAGGTGGAGTCGCTTGGTCGTCGGGTCGAGCGTCGAGAAGAGCCGGTCCTCGATGAGCACGTCGGCCTCGGTCATGCGGTTCAGCAGCGTCGACTTCCCGGCGTTCGTGTAGCCCACCAGGGCGATCGTGGGCAGCGAGCGCCGCCGTCGGGCCTTCCGTTGCGTCTCGCGGGTCTTGCCGAGTCGCTGCAGATCACGTTCGAGCTTCGTGATCCGCTGCTGGATGCGCCGGCGATCGACCTCGAGCTTCGTCTCACCGGGACCGCGCCGCGCGCCGATGCCACCCGCTTGCTGGCTGAGCTCGAGCCCGCGACCGCGCAGTCGCGGCATGAGATACCGGTACTGGGCGAGCTCCACCTGGACCATGCCCTCCTGGCTGCGCGCGTGCTGGGCGAAGATGTCGAGGATCAGCGCGACCCGATCGACCACGTCGACACCGAGCGCCTTCTCCAGGTTGCGCTGCTGGGCCGGGGTGAGCTCGTCGTCGAAGACGACGACATCGAGGTCGAGCCCGCCGGCCAGCTCACGCAGCTCCTCGACCTTGCCCGCACCCACATACGTCGCAGGGTCGGGACGCTCGCGACGCTGCAGGACCGTCTCCACGGGCAGAGCGCCGGCGGTGTCGGTGAGCCGTGCGAGCTCGGCGAGCGACTCGTGGGCCTCCTCGACCGAGTGCGCGCCGACGCCCGTGCCCACGAGCAGCGCTCGCTGCTCGACGACCTCGAGATCGACCTCGGTGGCCGTGAGTCGTCGCCGCCCCCGTGCCGCGCTCCGGCCCGTCTCTCCCGCTCGCGCGCGCTCCCTCACGCGAGGCTCCGGACGAGCTCCTGCTCGTCGACATCGACGTCGAACACGTGCCGCACCTGCCCTCCCAGCCGGATCGTCTCGCCGAGGGAGACCGTGTGCTCGCCGCCCGGGACCTCCACGACGAGCTCCGTGTCGACCAGGCGGCGGCGCGCTGCCGCGGCCGCCGCCGCGCAGACCCCCGTGCCGCAGGACAGCGTCTCCCCGACGCCCCGCTCCCACACCCGCATGCGAAGGCGCCTGCGGTCGACGACAGCGACGAACTCGACGTTGGTGCCCTGCGGGAATCGCTCGTCGCGCTCGAGGTGAGGACCGTGCTGGGTGACACGTGCCGTCGCCACGTCGTCGACGAAGAGCACGAGATGCGGGTTCCCGACACCCGCGGCGTCGCCGGAGTACGTGACGCCGTGATAGCCGGCTTCGAGATCGAACGCGCTCGGGGCGGTGAGCGGAATCTCCGCGGGAGCGAACGTGACCGGACCCATGTCGACGGTGGCGAAGTCGGCGCTGCCCGAGCCGAAGTCCGTCGACACGGTGCGCCGGCCGCCGCCCGTGTCCACGACGAGCGCACCGTCGTGGCCGAGGCCTTCCCGCTCGGCGACCCAGGCCAGGCACCGGATGCCGTTGCCGCTCATCTCGGCGATGCGTCCGTCTGCGTTGCGGAGCTCCATCGTGCAGTCGGCGCCGTCCGTGCCGGGCAGCAGGGCGATCAGTCCGTCCGCGCCGATGCCACGGTGCCGGTCGCAGAGCGCGCGCGCCACCGAGGCGCCGGGGGCACCGGAGCCGTCGAGTGCGCCGGTCACCAGGAAGTCGTTCCCGGTGCCGTGGAGCTTGCTGATCCGCATCACGGCGTCCACCTTGCCAGGAGGGCCGGGAGGAGCGCGCACGGATTCTGGGCGGTCCCGAGCCACTCGATACGCGGATCGCGCCGGAACCACATGCGCTGGCGCCGGGCGAACGAGCGGGTGCGGCGACCGATCAGGTCGAAGGCCTCGTCTTCGGTGGTGCCGTCACCGTCGAGGTGCGCGAGCACCTCCTTGTACCCGATCGCCTGGCTCGCCGTGCGCGAGAGCGACCCCTGCAGACCACGTACCTCGTCGACGAGGCCGGCGCTCCGCATCGCCGCCGTCCGGTCGTCGATGCGGCGCCCGAGGACGTCCCGCGGGAGCCACAGACCCACGAGCGAGACGGGGAACGACGCGGGGCCGAAACCCGCCACACCCGGACCGAACGACGAGAACGGCTCACCCGTCGACCGGATCACCTCCAACGCCCGGACGATCCGACGCACGTTGTGTGGGTCGATCCGCACGGCAGCCTCGGGATCGCGGGCCTGCACCTCTGCGTAGGCCGCGGCGACACCGCCGGGCTCGGCCGTCCACGCCTCCAGCTCGGCGCGCAGCGCGAGATCCTCGCCGGGGAAGCGCAGGTCGTCGACCACTGCCTGCACGTACAGCCCGGTGCCGCCGACGAGCAGCGCTCGATGCCCACGGGCCTCGATCTCGGCGACCGCGGCGCGCGCCCTCGCCTGGAACTGCGCCACCGACCAGTCGGTCTCGGGTCCGACGCAGTCGACGAGGTGGTGCCGAGCGCGCTCTCGCTCAGCCGGTGTGGGCTTTGCCGTGCCGACGTCGAGGCCTCGGTAGACCTGCATGGAGTCGATCGACACCAGCTCGACGTCCCCCAGACGTTCGGCGACGTGCAGCGCGAGCGCGGACTTCCCCGACGCCGTCGGCCCGACGAGGGCGAGATGGGTGATGGTCAAGCGGCAGCGACCGGGATCCGGAGTCGCCCGTGCTCGTCGCGGACCAGGTCGCCCGACAGCCAGTGCGGCGCACCGTGCGTCACCCGCACGTGCACGTACGCGCCCACTGGCGCTGCGGCGGCATCGGCCTCGAAGTGCACGAGCTTGCCCTGGCGTGTCCGCCCCGACCGTCGACTCGGCTCAGTCTTCGACGGACCCTCGACGAGCACCTCTTCGATTCGCCCGACGCGCGCGGCGTGGCGGACGAGGGCGTGACGCTCGACGACCTCGGTGAGGCGCGCCATGCGCTCCCGCGCGACCTCCGGCGCGACGAGCTCGCCTGTCATCTCGGCCGCGGGCGTGCCCGGTCGCGGTGAGAAGACGAATGTGTACGCGGCGTCGAACGCGGCCTCGTCCACGACCTCGAGCGTGCGGGCGAAGTCGTCCTCTGTCTCACCGGGAAAGCCCACGATGAGATCGGTCGTGACGGCGAGATCAGGGATCGCAGACCGTGCGCCGGCGAGCCGAGCGAGGTAGCGCTCGACGGTGTACCCACGGTGCATGCGCGAGAGCGTTCGGTCGCTCCCCGCCTGCAACGGCAGGTGCAGCTGCTCGCACACCGCGTCGCACTCGGCCATCGCCGCGATCGTGTCGGGTCGCAGATCCTTCGGGTGCGGCGACGTGTAGCGGATCCGCCCGATGCCGTCGACCGCGTCGACCGCTCGTAGCAAGTCGGCGAAGCGCGGGCGCCATTGCCCGGCACCGAGGTCGCGTCCATATGAGTTGACGTTCTGGCCGAGCAGGGTGATCTCGCTGACGCCGTCGCCGGCGAGCTCCTCGACCTCGCGCACGATGTCGCCCATGCGACGACTGATCTCCGCGCCGCGCACGATCGGAACGATGCAGAACGTGCATGAGTTGTCGCAGCCGATCTGGATCGTCACCCATGCCGTGGACGGTGCGTCCCGGCGCACGGGGAGCTCGCCGAGGACGGTCGCGGCGTCGGCCTCGTGCTCCTCGACGATCTCCACGATCGGGCCGTCAGCGCCTCGGGCATCGGCGAGCAGGTCGGCGGCGCGGTGAAGGTTGTGCGTGCCGAACACGACGTCCACGTGTCCGGCCCGCTCCACGATCCTCTCGCGGTCCTTCTGCGCCAGGCAGCCACCGACGGCGATCTGGAGGCCGGGGCGACGGGCCTTCAGCGACTGGAGATGCCCGAGATGGCCGTAGAGCTTGTTGTCCGCGTTCTCGCGGATGCAGCAGGTGTTGAGGACGACCACGTCGGCCGAGTCGGCGTCGTCGCTCGGCTCCATGCCCTGGGCGAGGAGCATCCCGGCGAGCGCTTCGGAGTCGTGCTCGTTCATCTGGCACCCGAAGGTGCGCACGTGGAAGCGCCGCGTCACGACCATCGATTGTACGGGACGCCCTCGCGCGAACCGATGGCCGCCGTGCAGAAGTGCTCTGCCAGGATGCGACGATGCACGTGGGGATCGAGGAGTACCTCGTGGTCGGTGCGGCGGTGCTGGTCGGCTCGGTCGTGCAGGGCTCGCTCGGGCTCGGGCTCAACATCATCGCGGCGCCCTTCGTGGCCCTCACCGTGCCCGAGGCGCTCCCCGCGACGATCGTGCTGCTCGCGCTCCCGATCGCCATCACCACCCTGGCGCGCGAGCACTCCTCGTTGGATCGGGTTGCGCTCCCGTGGATGGTCGTCGGTGTGGTGCCCGGCACCGCGATCGGCCTGCTGATCATCCACGCCGCCGACCTCCAGACGCTGACGGTGATCGTCGCCGCGACCGTCCTCGTCGGAGTCTTGCTCAGCATCGTCACGCCACCGGTCCCGACGAATCGGGGCACGGCGCTCGTCGCCGGGTTCTTCTCGAACGTGTTCGGGACTGCGACCGGTGTGGGCGGGCCCCCCGTGGCGCTGCTCTTCCAGCACCGGGCGGGCCCGGTCGCTCGTGCGACCCTGGGCGCGTTCTTCACGACGAGCGCCACGCTGTCGCTCATCGGCTACGCGGCGACGGGTGAGCTCGAGGGCGATCAGGTGCTGTTCGCGCTCGCCCTCGCGCCCGTCATGGTCACGGGCCTGTGGGCGAGCCGTCACCTCCATGTGCACGTCGACGGCGGTTGGCTCCGCCCCGCGGTGCTCGCCCTGTCCGGCGTCGCCGGCCTCGCCGCCCTCGTGCGCGCCCTGACCTGACTCCGCCTCTCACCCTCTCGAGGTGCAGGCGACGATCGGGGGCACATTGCGCCCGGGACCGTCACTTGCTCGGCGGCGGGGGTGGGTGAAGGGGACGCCCGGACCGCAGAGCCGGCGGGAGCTGGGACTCCCGCCGGCTCTCTTGGGGCGTTGCTGGGATGTTGCTGGTTGGGACCGGGTGCTACTTCTTGGCCGACGCGGCCTTCTCGGCCTTCTCGGCCTTGGCCGAGCTGCCGTTGCCGCTGCTCTTCTCGACGGCCTCGGCCTCGGCGATGGCGGTCGCCGCCGCCGCCGACGCGTCGTCGAGCTCGGCGCCGTCGTCCGTGAGGTCGACGTCGTCGTTGATGCCGGCAGCGACCCGGATCTTCTCCATGATCTCGACCATCATGTCGACGTTGTCGTGGAGGAACTGCTTGGCGTTCTCCCGACCCTGGCCGAGCTGCTCGCCCTCGTAGGTGAACCACGCACCCGACTTCTTGACGATGTCGAGGTCGACGCCGACGTCGAGCAACGAGCCCTCGCGGCTGATGCCCTTGCCGTACATGATGTCGAACTCGGCGAGCTTGAACGGTGGGGCGACCTTGTTCTTCGCCACCTTCACCCGGGTGCGGTTGCCGATCATCTCCGCACCGTCCTTGATCGACTCGACTCGACGGATGTCGAGACGGACCGACGAGTAGAACTTCAGCGCGCGACCGCCCGGCGTCGTCTCGGGTGAGCCGAACATCACACCGATCTTCTCCCGCAGCTGGTTGATGAAGATGCAGATCGTGCGCGACTTGTTGAGGTTGGCGGTGAGCTTGCGCAGCGCCTGGCTCATGAGCCGAGCCTGCAGGCCGACGTGCGCGTCGCCCATCTCACCCTCGATCTCGGCTCGGGGCACGAGCGCGGCGACCGAGTCGATGGCGATCACGTCGAGCGCGCCCGAGCGGATCAGCATGTCGGCGATCTCGAGCGCCTGCTCTCCCGTGTCGGGTTGGGAGATGTAGAGCTCGTCCACGTTGACGCCGATGGCTGCCGCGTAGACCGGATCCATCGCGTGCTCCGCGTCGACGTAGGCACACACACCGCCGTTGCGCTGGGCCTCGGCCACGACGTGCATGGCAAGGGTCGACTTGCCCGACGACTCCGGCCCGTAGATCTCGACGACGCGCCCACGGGGCAGACCACCGATGCCGAGGGCGAGGTCGAGGGCGAGCGCGCCGGTCGAGATCGCGGCGACCCCGACGTTGCCCTGCTCGCCGAGCTTCATGATGGCGCCCTTGCCGTAGCTCTTCTCGATCTGCCCGAGTGCCATGTCGAGCGCCTGCTGCCGTTCCACCTGAGGTCCTCCTGATGCTGATGTGCGGTCGGTCGGTCGCTTGGGGGAAGCACCGTTCGCCAAAGGTACGGGTGGGGTGTGACAGTCACCCGCCGGCACCCCCGAGCTGCTCCGGCGGGGCTCTCGGGCCAGACCCTAGAGCGCCGAATCACACGCATGTGACCCTAACCGAACACCCGTTCGGAGGCAAGCATCATCACCATGGCGTCGCTCTCCGCGGCCCGGGTGCGCCGGGGGCACTCCAGCCGCAGCCGCTCGCTCCGCAACCATGGCGTCGCTCTCTGCGGCCCGGGGGGCACCCCAGCCGGAGCCGGCCACGGTCCGGCGCCGCGGCGCCGCCGACGCCGGAACCGCCGAGGGCCTCGGGCGGTTCCACCTACGAACCCACTCCGAAACGGTTGATCGCGGTGTAGCGAGCGCCGTCCGGGCGGGTGTCGCTCTCGAAGAGCACGACCTCGCGGACGGACCACTCCGGCCCGGCGGGCGCATCCCCGATCGCGTCGACCAGCGGGCGCAGGTCGCGCCGCGCGCGGGCCCGCGCGAGCGTGACGTGGGGACGGAACCGACGGTCGTCCGCGGCGAACCCGAGCCGTGCCGTCGCTCCCGTGATCGCGGTCGCGAGCGGCTCGAGAGCATCGGCGCCGTGCTCGAGCCCGAGCCACAACAAGGTCGCGCCGGCGGGCTTCGGGAAGGCCCCGCCGCCCCCCAGGCGGACGGGGAACGCGCCCAGGGCCAGCACGGATTCGGCCACCGCGGTGCCGAGCGAGTCGACGTCGTCGACGCGCCCGAGGAACTGCAACGTCACGTGCCACTGTGCACGAGTCGTCCAGCGAAGCCCCGCATCCTCGGCTCGCAACCCGTCCACCAGCGCTTCGATCGCGTCGAGCGCGGCCGGTGGTGGCTCGACGGCGAGGAACCCACGTCGCACCTCAGCCGACCGATTGGAGCGCCCAGAGCGCACAGACCCGACCCTCGGTCCGCGCGATCCGCCAGCCGTCGAGCTCGACGACCCTGCCCGCGGCGAAGTCATGGCGGACCGCGTCGAGGAGCGCAGCGCGACGCGCCCGCCGGCTCGAGGCGCGCGCCAGCTCCGACCCCGGCGGCGCGAGCGCGCGCACGAGCGCCTCGACGTCACCCTCCTCGGGTGTCACCGCGAGGTACGCGACGCCGATTCGCCCGACCCCGTCACCACCGCGAAGCAACGCGGCCAACGAGCGAGCGCGCGCGTCCGGATCGGCGCTCGTCGCTCGCCCCGCCGGGGTCGTGCCCGAGGCTCGAGCGCGGCCGGGGCGCACTGCCAGGATGCCGACGGCCGCGCTCGTCGTCACGAGGAACGCTCTCCGGCTGACCCGCCTCACGACGTCAGCCGCCGACGGACGTGAGCGGCGAGGCGCACCGCCAGCGCCACGATCGTGAGCGTGGGATTCACGTAGCCGCCCGTGGGGAACACCGAGCTCCCGGCGACGAACAGCCCGTCGACGCCGTGCACCTGACCGTCCGCGTCGACGACCCCCCGCGTCGGGTCGGCGTGCATCCGCGTCGTGCCCAGGTGATGGCGTCCGTAGCGCAAGGCTCGGCGCTGCTCGGCTTGCCAGCTCATCCGTCCGAGGCCGGCCTTGCCCAGCTGGTCCGCGACGAGCTCCACACAGCGACGCGCGTGGTCCCAGTCTCGGTCGTCCAGCACCCAGTGCAGATCGAGCTTCGGCACCCCCAGCGCATCGATTCGTTCGCTGAGCGTGACGCGGCTCTCCGGGTTCGGCACCTGCTCCCCCAGCACGAACACCGCGAGCTCCTCGCCCGCGGCGGACTCGTCGCCGCCGGTCGTGCCCCGGAGCTCGCCGATGAGCTCGCGAACGTCGGCGTCGCTGACGCCGCCGGGCAGCTCCTCGGCGCGCTCGGCCACCGCGACGTCGCGGAGCGGGACGTGGCTCACGCCGCACGCGCACAACCGGAGTCGCCGCGTCGTCGCCTCGGTCGGTGCGAGGAAGCCGAGCAGCGTGGGCGGGCGCGTGCCCACCGCGACGTCGGTTCCCCTGATCGGCACACCTCCGTCGCCCCACATGAGCCGACCCCGAGAGCTCGGATCCCGCTCCAGCACCGCGCGTCCGAGGTAGTAGTGCGGATGCTCCATGAAGAACCGCCCGACGAGATCGTGCTCGTTGCCGACACCGGACGGATGCTCGTCGCGCGAAGCCAGCATGAGGCGGGGGTTGTCGAGACCACCGAGCGCCAACACGACGACCGGGGCGTCGACCGCGAGCTCGTTGCCCGCCAGCGTCGCGACGTCGACGCCCTCGATCCTTCCTCTTCGCGTCCGGATGTTGCGCGCGTTCGCGTGCAAGAGGACGCGCAGGTTGCCGGCCCGACGGAGGTCCGGCCGGAACTTCTGGCCGAAGAGCGTCGGAGGGCTCTGCTGGAACAGCTCGGTCGTGACCGTCTCGCCGCGCAGGAGGGGTGGCGCATCCGGGACGCGCTGCTGCCAGTAGTCGAGGTCGTAGCGGGCGGGCCCGAGGTCGCAGAGCGACTGCGCCCGCTCGTAGCAGGGATCGAGATCGGCGCGCCGGATCGGCCAGCCGCTCCACGGCACCCAGTCGCGGGCCTCGAAGTCGATCGGGTTCAGCGGGCGGCACAGCCCTGCCCAGTGGTTGGTCGAGCCGCCGAGGAACCGAAGCCGCGCCGATCCGACGTCGTACGAGAGCCCGCTCGCCTCGCCCTGCGCCAGCTCGTGCGTCGGCACCTCGAAGTCGGTGCCCCCGCTCTCGAGGAGCACGACGTCATGCCGCGTGTCCGCGAGGCCGAGTGCCACCGTGATCCCCGCCGCACCCGCGCCGACGATGCAGACGTCGGTGCGGATCGTCGTCCCGCGGGGAACGCGGTCGGCCTCGTCGAGCACGAGTCGGGCTACGCCCGCGTCGGCGACGTCGGACGCGCCGACCGACGGCGATCGTCGAAGGCGCGCCTCCCGGTCACGGCAGCGACAGCAGCCGCATCCGCAGCAGGTTGAGGGCCGAGATCGTCGAGAACTGCCGGACGCGCTCCCGGTCGCCCGGGAGCCGAGCGGTGACGGCCGACGTCTCGTGCTCCGGGAGCGCGATGCCGAACCAGACGGTGCCGACCGGCTGACCGTCCTGCTCGTCGGGACCCGCGACGCCCGTGATCGAGAGCGCGACCTCGCAGCCGAGCACGCGGCGCGCGCCATCAGCCATCTCGACGGCGGCCGCTTCGCTCACGACGCGCTCGGCCTCGACACCGAGGAGCGATCGCTTCACCTCCGTTGCGTACGAGGCGATCGACCCCCGGTAGGTCCGGCTCGCGCCCGGCACGTTCGCGAGCCGAGCGCCGACGAGCCCACCGGTGAGCGACTCCGCGACGCCGAGCGACCAGCCTCGCGCCTCACACAGGTCGAGGACGACCGACTCCATCGTCTCGTCGTCGACGGCGAAGATCAGGTCGCCGATGATCGGCCGCAGCTCGGCCTCCTCGGCGTCGAGCAGTGCGTGCGCCTCGGCATCGGTCCCGGCCTTGGCGGTCAGACGCACGCACAGCCCTTCGATCCCTCGCGCGAGGAAGGCGATCGTCGGGTTCGACTGGGTGTCGACTCGGCTCGCGATCATCTCGGCCAGGCCCGACTCCGACGTGCCCCACGTCTTCAACGACCGGGAGACGATGACCCCTTGCTCGCCCGATCGGGCCAGGAGATCGGGCAGCACGTGCTCGCGGACCATCAGCTGCATCTCGTAGGGCACGCCGGGGACCGCGTAGACGACCC
>CAZHKE010000045.1:0-9958 GCA_964532485.1 uncultured Bifidobacteriaceae bacterium | reverse complement strand
TCGCACCGGAGACCGGGCGCGGTGCCGATCGGGTTCGGGATCACCTCGCCGCCGACCGGGACGTCGGCCTGACGCAGGTTGTTGGCAGCCATCTCGCGACCCCGGCCACCGAACAGGGCCGCGATGTGCTCGACGAGGTCGTCGTGTCGCTCGAGCGGCACCCCCATGAGCTCCGCGATGGCGTCACGCGTGACGTCGTCCTGCGTGGGCCCGAGCCCGCCGCAGACGATCACCGCGTCGGCCTCGCGCAGCAGGTCGCGCAGCGCCTCGACCATGCGGGACCGGTTGTCGCCGACCTTGCGGTGGTCGTACGTTTCGACGCCGACCGAGGCGAGCTGCTCGCCGATCCACGCGCTGTTGGTGTCGACGATCTGGCCGAGCAGCAGCTCCGTCCCGATCGCGAGCACGTCGACCCTCATGTGTCGCTCGCTCGCTGGGGAGCTCGTCGCCGACTCGACGGCTCGCCCACCGCGGCCGCACGCGTCATCGTGTCCTCTTCGGGAGGCGCTCGGGTTCGTAGCGGTAGGCATCGACGAACAGGTCGATGGCGGAGACGACCGTCATCGCGACCGCGAGCCACAGCACCGTGTCCTGGAACCAGTGGGCATCGGCCGTCGGCGGGAACAGCACGGCGGCGACGGCGAGGAACTGCACGTTGGCCTTCCACTTGCCGAGCGGCCGCGCCGGGAACGAGATGCCGCGGCGACTCGCGAGGGAACGCCACGCCGAGACACCGAGCTCCCGAGCACCGACGATGACGACCGCCACCCACGGGAAGTCGCCCCGCGCCCCGAGCGCGATGAACCCACCGAGCACCAGGACCTTGTCGGCGAGTGGATCGAGGAACGCGCCCGAACGCGTCGCGCCGTCGCGCCGGGCGAGCCAGCCGTCGAGGCCGTCGGTGACCCACAGCACGAGCCAACCCGCGAACGTGCCCCACGTCGCCTTGCCCTCGTCGAGTATCCACACGAGGACGGGGATCGCGAAGAGCAGGCGGATGAGCGTGACCGCGTTCGCCGGCGTCTTGATGGCAGTCTCGCCGAACCGGCGCACGCTCTCCGCGGCCTCGGCCGCGGTCTCGCGCGCGGTCCACGCCGCGTCGGCCGCGACCTCGCGTGCGGTGCGCGGCTCGGTGCGCCGGCTCACCTCAGCACCTCGATGACGCGCCCGATCACGTCGACCCCGTCGACCTCGATGACCTTCGCCCGCACGATGCTGCCCGCCTCGGCGCGCGCACCGGGCAGGCGCACCACCCCGTCGATCTCGGGTGCTTCACGGTGCGAGCGTCCGGTCGCGCCGCCTCCGTCGTCGACCGCGTCGACGAGCACCGTCACCTCGGCGCCGTCACGGACGAGCCGGTCACGAGCGAACCCGGTGACGCGCGCCTGGAGCTCGTCGCACTCGCGGATCCGCTCGGTCATCAACTCGGGCGTGACTGCGCCGTCGAGCGTCGCCGCGGGGGTCCCGACCTCCTCGGAGAACGGGAAGAAGCCCGCCCAGTCGAGCGCGGCTTCGTCGAGGAACGCGAGGAGGGTGTCGTGGGCAGGTTCGGTCTCGCCGGGGAACCCGACGATGAACGACGACCGGAACGCCGCCTCCGGCTCGCGCTCCCGGATGTCGCCGATGATCTCCAGGAAGCGATCGCCGCTCCCCCACCGCTTCATGCGCCCGAGCAGCGCGCGGTCGGCGTGCTGGAGCGAGAGGTCGAAGTAGGGCGCGACGGTGCCCGTGTCGAGCATCGTCGCGATCAACGGATCGCGGACCTCGCTCGGGTACAGGTAGAGCAAGCGCACGCGTGCGAGGCCCTCGGGTGCGAGCTCCGCGTCGAGGCGGGTCAGCAGCGGCGCGAGCGCGCCCGGCTCCCCGACGTCGCGGCCGTACCAGGCGAGGTCCTGCGCGACGAGCACGAGCTCTCGGACACCGCCCTCGACGAGCGCCCGGGCCTCGCCCACCAACGCGTCGGGCTCCCGGGACCGTTGCTTGCCGCGGAACGACGGGATGGCGCAGAAGGCGCAGGCCCGGTCACACCCCTCGGCGACCTTCAGGTACGCCCAGGGCACCGACGGTGCACCCCGGGGCAGCTCGAGCAGGTCCTTCACGAACGTCGGCTTGCGGCGCGGAGCGTCGACCATGACGCTGCCGAGCTCCCCCTCGCCGGCGAACCCGACGACCGCGTCGACCTCGGGGATCTCGGCGGCGAGCTCGGCCCCGTAGCGCTCCGCCATGCAGCCGGTGACCACGATCCGTGCACCCGGCTTGCGCTGCTCGGCGAGCGTGAGCGTCACCGCGATGGACTCCTCGCGCGCCGCCTCGACGAACGCACAGGTGTTGACGACCACGAGCTCGGCGGCCTCCGCGCTGGTCGCCGGCTCGAGGCCATCTGCGAGCAGCGTGGCCGTGACCTTGTCGGAATCGACAGCGTTCTTCGGGCACCCGAGCGTCTCGACCCAGAACGTCACGGGTGAGGGTGCAGGCATCCCGTGATTCTACGGGCGCGCTCGTGCGTGCTCCCTCTCACTGATGCGCGCCGGCTATGACGCCTCGAGCTCGTCGACGGTCATGAGCACGTCGCGCGCCTTCGATCCGTGCGACGGACCGACGACGCCCTTGCGCTCGAGCAGGTCCATCAGTCGTCCCGCCCGTGCGAAGCCGACCCGGAGCTTGCGCTGGAGCATCGACGTCGAGCCGAGCCCGGAGCGCACGACGAGCTCCATGGCCTCGGCGAGCAGCTCGTCGTCGTCGTCACCGCCGCTGCCGACTCCACTGCCCGCGCCGCCCGGACCTTCGTCGGCGATGCCGTCGACGTACTGGGGCTCTGAGGCCTGGCGCTTCCAGTGCGATGCGACCTTGGCGACGCACTCCTCGTCGACCCACGAGCCTTGGATGCGCTGCGCACGACTGGAGCTCGCGGTCATCAGCAGCATGTCGCCCTGGCCGATGAGCTTCTCGGCGCCGGCCTGGTCGAGGATGACGCGCGAGTCGGCGAGGCTCGACACGCTGAACGCCATCCGGCTCGGCACGTTCGCCTTGATGACGCCGGTGATGACGTCGACCGATGGACGCTGCGTCGCGATCACGAGGTGGATGCCGACGGCGCGCGCCATCTGCGCGATGCGGCAGACGCTCGCTTCGACGTCACGCGCCGCGACCATCATCAGGTCGTTGAGCTCGTCGACGACCACGACGATGTGCGGCAGCCGCGCGTAGCCCTTGCCGCTCACCCTGTCGGGCTTCTCCGGGGTCGCCAGCTCCCCCCGATCGACGAGGTCGTTGTAGCCCGCGACGTCGCGCACACCGACCTCCGCGAGCGTCTCGTAGCGCAGGTCCATCTCGCGGACCGCCCAGTCGAGCGCGTTCGCGGCCTTCTTCGGGTTCGTGACGACCGGAGTGAGCAGGTGCGGCAGGCCGTTGTACGCGCCGAGCTCCACGCGTTTCGGGTCGACGAGTATCAGCCGCACCTGGTCGGGAGTGTTGCGCATCAGCAGCGACGTGACGAGCGAGTTGATGCAGCTCGACTTCCCGGCACCGGTCGCGCCCGCGATGAGCACGTGCGGCAGCGTCGCCAGGTCGATCATCACCGCGCGTCCCGAGATGTCGCGACCGAGGCCCACATCGAGTGGGCTCGTCGCGGCCTTCGCCTCGGGTGAGGTGAGGATGTCGCCAAGCGTGACGAGCTGGCGCGCCTTGTTGGGCACCTCGACACCGATGGCCGATCGACCCGGGATCGGCGCGAGGATCCGCACGTCGGGTGATGCCATCGCGTACGCGATGTCGTGGCTCAGGTTGGTGACACGGTTGACCTTGACGCCGGGCGCGAGCTCGAGCTCGTAGCGAGTGACCGTGGGGCCGACGGTCGAGCCCGTGAGCTTGGCGTCGACGCCGTGCTGCTGGAGCGCGGCCGCGAGCACCCTCCCGCCCTCCTCGACCATGCGGCGGTCGGCCGGCTCGGCGTCGCCCTTCTTCAGCAGCGTCTTCGGTGGGAGCTTCCACGCGCCGCGTCGCCCCGACCTCGGGCCGAGGTCGAGCGCGACCTGCCCGTCCTCCTCCTCGACCGTCGGCGGTATCGCGGCGGCCGCGGGCAGATCGGTGAGGGTGGGCTCGTCGGCGAACCTGAGGCCCGGGTCGGTCGCGTCCGGGTCGACGGGGGCACCGTCGTCGGCGATGTCGTAGAGCTCGGTCACGATGGCGTCGCTCTCCGCGGACGCGGATGGGTCGTCCGCGGCCGTTCCCTCCCCCTCGGGGCCCGCCGGCGTCAGGTCGAGATCTTCCGCGTCGTCGAGCTGGTCGCCATCGGCGTCGGCCAGCTCGCCGAGCCTGCGGGCGCCGACGCGTGCCTGCGCACCGGCCCAGCGCACGCTGCGGCCGAGACCGCCGATCACGTCGCGCATCGGGACGCCCGGTGCGAGCAGCACGCCCAGCACGACGACGCCCCCGAGGACGACCGACGCGCCGACGACACCCGCCGCGGCGTCGAGTGAGCCGCCGAACGCCCCGCCCAGCACGCCGCCGGCGTCGCGCAGCCGTGCGATCGGGCCGTCGATCGAGGGCGTGTCGAAGACGAGGTGGAGGAAGCCGACCGCGGCGACGAAGATCAGCGCGAAGCCGACCGCGACGCGCAGCGGTGCCGGCTCGGGCGGTGGCTCTTCACCTTCATCCTCGGCCTCGATCGCCCGACGCGCCGTCGGCCGCACCGAGAACAGCAGGATCGCGAACACGACGAGCACGACCGGCAGCGCCGCGGCCGCCCGACCGATGAGCGTGCGGACCCCGTCGGCGAGGCCGGCGCCGATCGGCCCCGCGAGGTCGCCGAGCAGCCCGAGTGCGAGGAGCGCGGCGAGCACGAGGAGGCCGACCGCGGCGGCGTCCGGGCCGTGGCCACCGAGCTCACGTCGCGCGGCCTCGCTGGCCCGCGTGCGCAGGCGCGGCTCGGCCGGGGCGCGCCCGGCCGGCGCCTTCTTGTTCGCGGGCCGGCGCTTGGAGGGCGCGGATCGCTTGCGCGTCGTGGTCCGGGTGGCCATTCGGCCACGGTAACACCGGCCCCATCAGCAACATGCGTATGCCCCTCCATCGCCTCACTCGCTGCGGGCCGGGATACCCGGCCCGCGGGAGCTCGTTTCGGCGCGCGGGCCTTCGCGGCTCAGGCCGCCGGACGTGGTCCCCGCAGGCGAGCCCTACAGCGCAGGGGCGTAGCCCCCGTCGACCGGGTACACCGAGCCGGTGATCCACTCCCCCGCGTCGCTGCAGAGCATCACCGCCAGCGGCGCCGGGTCGTCGACCCGTCCCAGGCGCCCGATCGGGTAGGGGGACGCGAGCTTTCGCTCCTGCTCGTCGCTCATCTCGGCCGCCGGGCCGTGGCGCATCGTGCCGAGTGAGAGGCAGTTGACCGTGACGCCGCTGCGCCCGACCTCCGCCGCCAGCCCGCGTGTGAAGCCCATCGCCGCGGCCTTCGCCGCGCCGTACACGACCTGGCGTCGCTCGCCCTTGCGGCCCGCGTCGGAGACGATCGTGAGGATGCGCCCCCAGCCGCGTTCGATCATGTCGGGCAGGTAGGTGTGGGTGACGTGCAACACGCCGGTGAGGTTGACCCGCATGACCGGCTCCCACTCGTGCGGCTGCGACTCGGCGAACGTGGTGTAGGTCGCCGTGTTGTCGGCGAACGCGCGCACGCCGCTCCCCGCGTTGTTCACGAGGATGTCGACCGGTCCGGTGGCCCCGGCCATCTCGTGCACCGACTCCGGATCGCACACGTCAGCGACGACCGGGTGCGCCGTGCCGCCCTCGGCCTCGATCTCGGCGCACACGCCCTCGGCCCGGCTCAGCTCGAGGTCGTTGATCCACAGCTGCGCGCCGGCACGGGCCATGTGCATGGCGATCGCCCGCCCGACACCGGCGCCCGAGCCGGTCACGACGGCGATCCGTCCCCCGATGAAGCTCGACCAGTCCCGGATCGGCATGGCCCAAGCCTCGCGCGTGGTGCCGGTCGGACCCCCCGGTCAGACCCCCCGGTCAGACCCCCCCGTCAGACCTCCCGGTCAGACCTCGATGACGACGGGGATGATCGCCGGGCGGCGCTTGGTGCGCTCGTTGATGAGGCGCCCGAGCGCGCGGCGGGCGTGGCGGCGCAGCGTCTCGAAGTCGGTCGCGCCCTCGTCGGCCGCCTCGCGCAGCGACACCTCGACCGCGGCTCGGGCGTCACCGAGCAGCTCCTCGGCCTCGCCGGCGTGGATCCAGCCGCGGGTGACGATCTCGGTGCTCCGCACGACCTCGCCGCTGGCCGCGTCGACGGTCACGATCACCACGACGAAGCCCTCCTCGGCAAGCGATCGCCGGTCACGCAGCACGCCCTGGTCGACGTCGCCGACCATCCCGTCGACGTACTGGTAGCCGGCGGGCACCGCTCGCCGATCGACATCGGCGCCCCTCTCGTCCACCGTCACGACGTCGCCGTCCTCGCACACGAGCACCCGTTCAACGGGGACGCCGACCGCTTCGGCGAGCCGCTGGTGGTGCACCAGGTGCCGGTACTCGCCGTGCACGGGCACGAACCACTCGGGCTGCACGAGGTCGAGCATGAACTTGAGCTCTTCGCGCGATGCGTGGCCGGAGACGTGGACGTGCGACGCGCTGCCGTGGACGACCTCGGCGCCGGCGCGGTGGAGCGAATCGATCACGCGGGCGACGTTCGACTCGTTGCCCGGGATCGCGTGCGCCGAGATGACGACGACGTCGTCGTCGCTCACCTTCACGTGCTTGTGCTCATGGGCCGCCATGAGGGCGAGCGCGCTCATGGGCTCGCCCTGCGAACCGGTGCAGATCACGCAGACCTCGCCGGGCGAGTACCGCGGAGTCTCCTCGATGTCGATCACGCGGTCTGCGGGCACGTCGAGCAACCCCAGCTCGCGGGCGAACGCGACGTTGTGCATCATCGACCGTCCCACGAACGCCACTCTGCGACCGGCACCGATCGCCTCGCGCGCGATCTGCTCGACGCGATGCAGGTGCGAAGCGAACGACGCGACGATGAACCGCTTCGTCGGGTGATCGCGCAGCATGTCGCGCACGACGGGCCCGACGGACGCCTCCGACTCGGTGAACCCCGGCCGCTCGGCGTTGGTGGAGTCGGACAGCAGCATGCGCACGCCCTCGCGTCCGATCTCGCCGATTCGAGCCAAGTCGGTCCGGCGGCCGTCGACGGGCGTCAGGTCGAGCTTGAAGTCGCCGGTGTGCAGGATCGAGCCGATCGGCGTGCGGTAGGCGACCGCGAACGCGTGCGGCACCGAGTGCGTGACCGGCACGAACTCTGCCTCCACGGGCCCGATTCGGCGGATCTCGCCGTCGACGACCGGGATCAGCTCCGTCTGGTCGAGCACACGCGCCTCCTCGAGGCGCTTGCGCGCGAAGCCCAGCGACAGCGCACTGCCGTAGATGGGCGTCGGCACGTCGCGCAGCAGGTACGCGAGCCCACCGACGTGGTCCTCGTGCCCGTGGGTCAGCACGACGCCCTCCACACGGTCCGCGTTGGCGCGCAGGTAGGTGAAGTCGGGAAGCACGAGGTCGACGCCCGGCATGTCGGCGTCGGGGAACATCAGCCCGCAGTCGACGACGACGATGCGACCGTCGACCTCGAGACAGAAGCAGTTACGACCGATCTCGCCGAGCCCGCCCAGGAAGACGATTCGGACGGAGCTCATCCGTGCAACGGTACTGCGCCGCGGGCTTCATTCCGGGGCGCGGGCACGCGCTCTTCGATCTCGACGCCGTGCTCGGCGCCCTACTGCGCGTCGCCAGCCATCACATCCATGCCGAGCCGGCGCGCGAACTGCTGGTTCTCCATGCACCGCTTCGTGTAGCCGTCGGACACGGCCTTCCACTTCGTCTCGTCGTACCCGTTCGCAATCGCGATCTCGAGCTGCTTGGCGGTGTCGGTGCCCGCCGGCTGCATCTTCACGCACAGCGCGACGTAGTCGTCGTAGCTGACGCCCTCGATGGGGGCGAACATCGGGTCGCTCTTGTCGAGGGCCGCGGCCTCGTTCTTGAGGTTGGCGCTCTCGGCCTGCGCCGCCGCGATGTTCGTCGCCGCGTACTGCCCGCCCTGGGCCTGACCCTGGGTCATGGCCTGCTGCATCATGGCTTCGGCTTGCTTCTTGGCGTCATCGAGCTTGCCCATGGTGGCGTCTCCTCGGTCGTGGTGGCTGGACGCGGTTCGGATGGGGCATCAGTGTGCCCCATCCCCGTCTCGGCCGAGCGTCGTGCCTATGCGCCGACGGACTCGCGGTCCTTCGCCACCTCGTCGAGGGTGGCGTACTCCTCACCGGTGTCGGCCCAGTCCTCGAACTGGATCACGCCCAGCTCGGTGAAGCGCTCGCGGAGCCAGCCGTCGGCGGCGTCGAGCAGGCCGAGCTTCTTGCAGTTGGGCACGATCTTCGAGAACAGCATCCCCTGGAAGACCGGACGGTCGGGCGCCTGCATGACGACCTTGATCGCTTCCTTGACATCGACGCCCATCCTCTCCCAGACCTCCTGCTGGAGGAACCGGTCGCGCATGCGCACCGCAGCCTCGAACGCGAACTCCTGACGCTCGCGCACCTCCTTGGCCGACAGCTGGTCGTAGTACTCCTGCAGCGACAGCACGCCGAACGCGACGTGGCGCGCCTCGTCGCTCATCACGTAGCGCAGCAGCTTCTTGAGCAGCGGCTCGGTCGTGAACTGGTGCATGAAGCCGAACGCGGCGAGCGCGAGGCCCTCGACCATGATCTGCATCCCGAGGTACGTCATGTTCCACCGGGAGTCGCTGATGATGTCGTCGAGCAGCATCTTCAGGTGCGCGTTGATCGGGTAGTGACCCGACAGCTTCGTGTCGAGGTAGCGGGCGAACACCTCGACGTGGCGGGCCTCGTCCATCACCTGCGTCGACGCGTAGTACTTGGCGTCGATCCAGGGAACGGTCTCGACGATCTGCGCGGTGCAGATGAGCGCGCCCTGCTCACCGTGCATGAACTGCGACAGCGTCCAGTTCTGCGACTGGATGCCGAACTCGACCCACTCCTTGTCGCCCCACTTCTCGAAGACCGTGCCTGTCATGTCCATCGTGCCGAAGTCGTTGAGCGCCTGGTTGGCGATGACGACCTTCTCCTGGTCGACGTCGGTGTCCCAGGGGAGGTCGTTCGAGTTCCACTGCGACGTCTTGGCCTTCTCGTAGAGCTTGAGCAGGGGCTTGCGGCTCTGCTCGTAGTCCCACGTGAAGGTCGCGTCGCTCGCGGCGCGCACCGTGTGCAGCGCCTCCTCGGCGTCGGTGTTCGTGATCGCCAGGATCTGGTCGACGTCGTTCAGCTCGGAACGACCGATGAGCTCATCGTTGGTGACCGCCATGGTGGGACCCCCTATGGGTTGGGGACGGCTTCGGGGACGGACGGGTGGATCGCGGGGACGACGAACCCGCGCACGTAGGCGCGCAGCTCGGGCTCGTCGGCGAGCAGGTCGGGTGCGGTCGGCGAGAACCAGAGCATGAGGCCGAGGCGGACGATCCATTCGGCTGCACGAGGCGCACGCGCACCGAGGAACCGCTCGAGCGCGGGTGCGAGGGCTGCGGAAGCGTCGCGCAGGAAGACGTCGCCGCCGGCGAACGTCAGGTGGGGCAGCAGGAGCTCGGGCTCGAAGTCGGCGACGAAGCGCAGTGCCTCGTTGCGGGCGAGCTCGCGCCCGGCCGTGACGAACATCGCCGCCACCGCGTCATCGAGGGTCGCTTCGGCATCGGCCGCGGCCACGACCTCGGTCGTGACGCGCTCGGTCTCGTGCCGGATGACGCGCCCGACCAGGTCTCGCTTGCCGTCGAAGTAGCGGTAGAGCGTCGCCCGGGAGAACCCGGCCTGACGAGCGACGTCGTCGATCGTCGTCTTTCCCAGCCCGTGGCGGGCGATGCAGACCAGGGTGGCCTCGATCGCGCGCTGCTCGGTGCCCG
>CAZHKE010000044.1:0-23960 GCA_964532485.1 uncultured Bifidobacteriaceae bacterium | reverse complement strand
ATGCGCGGGTGAGGGACGCATCCACAGAAGGTCAGTCGCGCTCGTAGATGTCGATCCCGTCGATCGTGCGGGAGAAGTGGTACTGGCCGTGGAGCATCGCGTCGAGGCGCGGGAAGCGGTCGATCGGCGTCCACTCTGCGCCGCGGATCTTCGCCGGTGCCGTGTCGACGATGTAGCGCGGCGGGTGCGCGGTGAGGTCCTGGAAGAACCAGTCCCACTGCTGCGGGTCGGACTCCTCCGGCGCGGCGTCCTCGGCCGGGCGACCCGGGTGGTTGCCCGCCAGGAACGTGTTCGTCGTGATCAACCGGGTCGCCGGGCGTGCCCCCGACGCCCAGTAGATCTCCGGGACGCTGCCCCACACGAGCACTCGGTCGCCGTCGGCGGCGTGGCTCGCGAGGTAGCGGCTGATCGTCTCGTACGGCGGCTCGGGCCCGAACGGGCGCATGAAGTAGCCGGCAGCCGAGAACGCGATCGCGAACGCGGCCGCGAACGCGATCGTCGCGATCGCGATGCGGCGGCTGCTCCGCGCCAGCGCGCCGGCGGTGAGCAGGCACAGCGGCGGGATCAGCTGCACGTAGTAGTGGCCGAAGAAGCGCAGGCCGACCATCACCGAGACGACCGCGGTCAAGAGCCAGATCCAGAGGTCGAGGTCGCTGGCACCGTCGCGACTGGGCGTTCGTCGTTCGCGCCATGCTGCGGGCAGGCGCCACACGATCGGGAGGTTGCACCCGACCCAGCCGAGCGACATCAAGAGGAACGACGACAGCACGTACGTCGACGCCGTCTCGACGCTGACGTACGAGCCGTTGCCGAGCACCGTCCAGTAGAAGAGCTGGCCCGCACCGAGCGCGGCCGCGACGAGCGCGAGCGGCACCGCGAACCCGCCGACCGAGTCGGCCACGCCCCGGCGGCCACGCGCCTTCCAGGCCAGGTACAGGACGGGGAACAACGTGAGCGCGCCGGTCTGCTTGGCGAGCGTCGCGAGCGCGACCGCTGCACCGGCGGAGACGGTCCGGCCCCGGCGCGCGAGGACGATCGCCGCGGTCATCGCCGGCAGCATGAAGATCTCGAAGTTGGCCGCCTGCCCGTCTTGGGGCGCGAACGCGACGAGCGCGAACACGCACAGCAGTCCGGCGGCCCACGCGGCCTTGTGCCCGTACCGGCGCCGCGCCTCGACCGCGACGAGCAGCGCAGTGAGCGCGGCGGCGCCGATCGCCAGGACTCGCACCGACCACAGGTCGTTCGTGTCGAAGAGCTCGAACCCGGCGGCGTAGATGTAGGGCACGAGCGGAGGCTTGCGGTCGGCGGCCTCTTCGTAGAGGCTGCCGCCCTCCTGGATCACCTGCGCCTGGGTCGCGAGGAACGTCTCGTCGGAGTTGAAGACGTCGACGAACAACGCCGGGAGGCGGAGCACGAACGCCAGCGCGAGCACGACGAGCGCGAGGCGCGCCAGGTCGGACTTGCGCAGACGTCGGGTGGCAACCGCCCCAGCGCTCTGGGGTTGGGGGCTCGGGGTGGTGATGACCGGCATGGCCGCGAACGTCACTCTCGACGGGGGCGGGGGACCATTCTGGCGCGTCCGGCGCCCGGGTGCGCCTCGGAAGGCGCGAATGCCCGAATCAGACCCTGGTCAGGGCGTCGGTGCCGTACTGGGTCTTGCACAGCGACCGCTGGAGCTTGCCCGACGACGTCTTGGGCAGGCTCCCTGCCTGCACGAAGACGATCTCGAGCGGTGGGATCCCGACCGCGTCGCAGACCCGGTCGACGACGGGGTCGTGCAGGGCTGCGAGGTCGTCCGACTTCGTCTCGGCGACGACGACGATCCCTTCCTTGCCACGCCGCCCGGGCGTGCCGAACGCGATGACGTTGCCCGCGCGCACACCTTCGACGCGCGCGGCGGCGCGTTCGACCTCTTCGGGGAACACGTTGCGACCGCCCACGATGATGACGTCCTTGATGCGACCGCACACGACGACCTCGTCGTCGACGAGGTATCCGAGGTCGCCCGTGCGCAACCAGCCGTCGCGGAACGTCGCCGCGTTGAGCTCGTCGCGGGCGAAGTAGCCCGGGGTCACCGAGGTGCCGCGCAGCTCGAGCTCCCCGACGTCGCGTGAGCCTCGTGGCTCGCCCGTCTCGGGATCGCACACGCGCAGCTCGAGCCCGCGCAGCGTGCGACCGAGGAGGGGCAGCCGGCGAGCCTCACCGTGCGAGCTCGCCGGTGCCGCGTAGCGCTCGCGCTCGAGCGTCGCCCGGTCGACCGTGTCGACCGTCATCCCCGTGCCCGGCTCGGGGAACGAGATCGCGAGCGTCGCCTCGGCCATCCCGTAGACGCAGAACGCGGCCTTGCCGTCGAGGCCGTGGCGTGCCCCCGACTCGAGGAACGACTCCACCGCACCCGGGTCGATCGGCTCGGCGCCGTTGAGCGCGGTGTGCCACGACGTGAGGTCGAGCCCGTCGAGGCGCCGCATGGCGCGCGCGGCGAGCGCGTACGCGAAGTTGGGCCCGCCCGTGACCGTGGCGCGCAGGTCGGACATCCAGCGCATCCAGTCGCCGGGCGCTGCCAGGAAGTCCTGCGGTGGCGCGAGGCCGAGCTCGAAGCCCGTGAGCATCGGTGTCATCAGCAGGCCGATGAGGCCCATGTCGTGGTACAGCGGCAGCCACGACACGCCGACGTCGTCGACACCGAGGGCCGCACCCTCGACGATCGCGTCGATGTTGTCGACCAGGCACCGGTGAGGGAGCGTCACGCCCTTGGGGTCGTCGGTCGAGCCGCTCGTGAACTGGACGATCGCGAGGCGCTCGGGGTCGTCGGCCGGTCGCTCCCAGCGTGACGCGTCGCCCCGCAGCTCGTCGAGCCGGACGACCGGCGGGTCGCCGGTTTGCACGGCGAGGAACGGCTCGAGCTCGGCGTCGACGATCACGAGCGTCGCCCGCGCGTTCTCGATGCGCCGGCGCGTCTGCTGCGTGAACTCCTCGACCGACCCGAGGCGCATCGGCAGCGGCAGGCACACGAGCGTGCCGCCCGCGAGCCACACCGCCTGGATCGCGGTGACGAGTGGCCGCGACGTCGGCCCGAGGAGCGCGACGTGCGCGCCGGGCGCGACACCGCGTACCTGCAGGGCCGCGGCCATGGCCTGCGCGTCCTCGTGCAGCTCGCGCCACGGGACCCGCGAAGCGTCGCCCGCACCCGCCGACCCGAGGAACGTGATCGCGCCAGGCGAGTCGGCAGCGGCCTCGATGCGCGCGACGACGGACTTCACCGGGGGGTTGGACCTCGTCTGCGCCGGGGGCGTTACGCGGCGTCGTGGCGGTTGCGGTGCCTGCCGCCCGGCTCCCTACCTACTGGTCGGAAGGCCGGAGCGCCTCGGTGACGTCGGCGAAGAACTTGGCCCGCGAGAGCACGCGATCCGCACCGGCGTCGCGGGCGGCGGTGAGCGTCGCCGTGTCGTCGTGGCGCCCGAACGCGACGAGGAACGCGTCAGGCACGAGCTGTCGAGCCTCGGCCACCGCTCCCGCGTGGCGCGCGAGGTCGACGATGACGACGTCGGCACCCGCGACGTCGCCGACCGACCGGGTCGCGACGGTGGCCGGCACCGCAGCGGTGATCCGACTTCGATCCATCAGGTCGTCGACGAGCGCGACCACGTTCGTCATGCGTGGTCCTCCTGTGGCGCCTCGTCCATGGTCCCACGGCGCGCCACGACGACGACGACACCCAAGACCGCCGCGACGAGGGATGCGACGAGCACGCCGATCTTGGCGTCCTCGAGCAGCCGACCGCTGAAGGAGAGCTCGGCGACGAACAGCGACACGGTGAAGCCGATGCCGGCGACGATCGCGACCGCGGCGATCTGGCCCATGCTCAGCCCGCGCGGGATATGGGCGAGACCGAGACGCAACGCGATCACCGCGAACAGGGTGACACCGAGGGCCTTGCCGACCACGAGTCCGGTCGCCACGCCGAGCGTCACCGGGCTGCTGATCGCCCGCTCGAGCGCGCTCCCGCCGAGCTCGACGCCCGCGTTCGCGAGCGCGAACAGCGGAACGATGACGAACCCCGTCCACGGGTGCAGCGAGTGCTCGAGCTGCTCGACGGGCCCTTCGGCCGGCCCGGGCCCGGTGGGCAGCAGGAACGCGAGCACCACCCCGGCGATCGTCGCGTGCACGCCCGCTTCGTGGACGCAGAACCACAGCGCCAGGCCGGGCACGAGGAATGCCGCCGGGTGCGCAAATCCGAAGCGGCGCATGAGGACCACGACGAGGCACACACCGAGGGCCGCGACCAGCCACAGCCCTTGGACGTCCGACGAGTAGAAGACGGCGATCACGATGATCGCACCGATGTCGTCGACGATCGCCAGCGCGAGGAGAAAGAGCTTCGCCTCGGGACGGACCCGAGATCCCAGCAGGGCGAGCACGCCGAGCGCGAAGGCGATGTCGGTCGCCATCGGGATGCCCCATCCCCGCGCACCGACACCGCCGAGGTTCCACGCGGTGAAGACGAGGGCCGGCACGATCATGCCGCCCAGAGCAGCGATCGCCGGGAGCGCGGCGCGCCGGGGTGACGAGAGCTCCCCTTCGGTGATCTCGCGCTTGATCTCGAGCCCGACGACGAAGAAGAAGATGGCCATCAGCGCGTCGTTGACCCACTCGCGTCCGGTGAGCGGGCCGAGCTCGCTCGTCCAGGTGGTCACGTACGACGCCGGGTCGACGTTCGCCCACACGAGTGCGAGGAACGCGGCGGCGACGAGCGCGAGGCCCGAGACGACCTCGACGTTGATGAACTCGTTGCCGATCGGCGGCAGGAAGCGGCCGATCCTGGGAGCGTGGAGATGACGTCGGTTCATCGGGCTCCCTGGTCGCGCGGAGGTCAGCCGCCGACCAGGCTTCCCGGCACTCCGCTGCCCACGGTACCGCGCCCCCACCGGTTCCCGGCCGCCCGGTACGGTGCAGGCCGTGGGAGAGCCCCTGAGCGATCGTCAGCGCCAGCAGCGGGCGGCGCTGATCGTCGGCGGCGCGGCGGTCGGCGGCCTGGCGATCATCGGCCTCGCGATCGCGCTCTCGTCGGGCGGTGGCGACGACAAGAACAGCATCGACACCAGTCGGACGAGCACGACCAGCTCGTCGACGACGTCGAGCTCGTCGTCGTCGACCAGCACCACCACGACGCTCCTGACGTTGCCGCCGACGATCCCGACGACGACGCCGCCGACGATCAACTTCCCGACGACGGTCCCCCCGACGCAGCCCCCGACGAACCCGCCGACGAACCCGCCGACCAATCCGCCGACCAACCCCCCGACGACGAAGCCACCGTCGACGACGACGACCAAGCCACCGACGCCCGCGCAGCAGCTGGCGCTCCAGATCGGCACCGCGCTGAACGGCGGCGACCCGCCCGCGCCGGGCGACAACAGGGTCACGTCGGTGCACATCGCCGACCCCGACGACCCCGACGACGAGACGCGCGTGCGTTGGAGTCTCATCAGCGAGCTGACCCCCGCCGAGCAGGCCGTGCAGGCGCGCCTGGACGCGTGGAACGTGCTCATGACCGTCGAGCTCGCCGGCCTCGACGGCGACAACGACGTGGTCATCAGGGCCACGATCCCGAACCCCACGCCGCCGCCGCCGACAGAGGTCGTCGTGCTGCTCCGCCTGAGCCGCGCGAGCCTCGACGCGATCGACTTCCAGACCCTGCCGCCGTCGGAGATCTTCGATCTGGCCCTCTGCGACGACGATCCGACACCCCCGTGCCTGGTTGCGCTCGACGTCGACACCGATGTCGTGCCGCCGGTGACGTCGACCTCGTCGTCATCGTCCACGTCCTCGACGACCTAGGCGCCCGGCGCGAAGCGCCGACGAGGCTCAGGCGCTGATCAGGCGGGGTGCTTCGACCGCGAACTCGGGCCAGCGCTTCCGGCTCTTCGCCGACAGCTTGTGCAGCAGCTCGATGGCGCCGGGGTCGTCGTCGCCGGGTCGCACCTCGATCCAGCCGTCGCGCTCGAGCCCTTCCATCAGGTCGCGGCCGATGTCGGTGCGCACGAGCGTCAGGGTCCAGTCGTTGAACGCGCCGATGCCGCCGGTCGAGATGTCGGCGTGCTCGGCCGCGAAGTCGGGGCACAGCTTGCAGCCCTCACGCGTCCACTGGTGGCACTCCTTGAGCGGCACCTCGTGGTACTCGCCGTCGTGCATCCAGATCTGCAGGCGGCCCTTGATGTTCATCTTCTTGATGTCGGCGCGCTTGAGCCCGTACTTGGCGTCGAGGAGCTCGTCGAAGATGGCGTCGTCGAACGTCTTCGAGCACAGCAGGCCGATGTTGAGGCTGATGCGGCGCCCGACCTTGCCGACCTTGCGCTGCTTCATGATCGCCGGCGACGACGACTGGCAGCTCATGCCCACGAGCGCGATCCGCTCGGCGCCGCCTTCGACGGCATCGGCGTAGGCCATGGGGTTCGCGGAGTACGTGTAGCGGCTGCCGGCCGACGCGATGATGTCCTCCTTCGTGCGGGCCACCCCCGGCACGGCCTTCCACGACGATCCGTCACCCTCGAGATACGAGACGAGCGCGGCATCGATGACGTCGTTCTCGAGCGCGTAGAGCAGGAGTGCCGACACCAGCCCACCGTCTTGGCCGACCTCCTGGAGCACAGGGTCGGTCGCGCGGGCGAGCACGATGTCCTTGGCCACGCCCGAGACCTCGTCGGGCTGACGGACGCGTCCGAAGAGGAACTCGTCGGCCTCGGTCTCCCAGGTGCGAAAGCGCGGGCACGCGCGGGTGCACGTCGTGCAGCCCTTCTGCCCGTGGCTGCAGTCGCCCGGCGAGAACCCGACCTCGGTCTGGAAGGGCTTGTACACGCCCTCGTCGTCGCGGTACCCGAGGACGTCGTGCGGGCAGACGATGACGCAGCCCGCGCAGCCGGTGCACAGGCCCGTCTGCACGACCTCGTCGTAGAGGTGCTTCCACTGGAACTTCTCGGGGGGCATCGGACGAGTCTGTCATGGCTGGAAGCGGCGTTCGCCCGCCCGAGCGGCGACCGCCCGCCCGGCCGACGAAACCTAGGCTCCACCGCGTGCAGCAGCCGACCGCGCGCTGGCGCGTGAACGGCGGTCTCGAGACCGGGCTCACCGTGCTGTTCGCGCTCGCCGCAGCCGCGGGGCTCGTGCGTGGGGTCGCGCTCGCGACGCGGCTCGTCGTGCTCGACGACCCGACTGCCGCTGACTACTTCCGCCGGGCGGCCGACGCCGACTCGCTCGTGCGGGGCCTGGACGTGGGACTGGCGCTCATCGTGCTGGCGATCGTCCCCTGCTTCATCGTCTGGTGCTTCCGCGCCGCGAAGAACCAGGAGGCGCTGGCGCGTCGCCCGGAGCGGCTCGGCGCCGGCTGGGCGATCGCCGGATGGTTCATCCCGCTCGCCAACCTCGTGATCCCGGTGCTCGTCGTGCAGGACCTGTGGCGCGGCTCCGACGCTCGGATCGAGCGCGGTGACCCACGGTGGCGCATCGCCGACCGGTCATGGCTGGTCGGGTGGTGGTGGGGGCTGTTCCTCGCCGCGCTGCTCACGTTGCGCGGGGCAGCGATCGACCGGCGGGAGCTCGACCTCGCGCAGGCGCGGGGCACGAACCTGCTCGCGATCGTCGGGATGCTCTGCGTCGCCGCCTCGGCGGTGCTCGGGATCCTCGTCGTCAAGCGCCTCGACGAGCGCCAGACCGAGTGCCGCGCCGCCCAGGACGCGGTTGCGTCGCAGACCCGCGAATAGCGGGTCCGCAACGCAGGCGCGCGACATCAGACCCGCAAGAGTCGCTCGATGGCGTGCACCGCCTCGTCGACCTTCTCGTCGCCGGCGGCTTCGCTGGTCGCCGCGGCCTCTCGCACGCAGTGGCGGACGTGCTCGTCGAGCAGGCCGAGGCCGATGCCCTGCAAGGCCTTGGTCGCCGCCGCGACCTGCGTGAGCACGTCGATGCAGTACTCGTCGTCGTCGATCATCCGCTCGATGCCGCGCACCTGTCCCGCGATGCGGCGCAGGCGGGCGCGGTACCTGTCCTTGGTGAGTGAGTAGCCCCGGGTCGTCACCGTTGCAGCATACCCCAGAGGGGTATATGATCGCAGGTCCGCCACGTCGTCGCGACCGAGAGGCAGATCGATGACCCGGACGACCGACGACACCGCGCTCGAGCGGTGCGATCTCCCGATCGAGGGCATGTCGTGCGCCTCGTGCGCGGCACACATCGAGAAGGCGCTGGCCGACCGGCGCGGCGTCCGCGACGCTCATGTCAACTTCGCCTCGAAGCGGGCCAGCGTGACGTTCGACCGCGAGCGCGTCGACGAGGCCGCGCTCAGTCGGGCCGTGACCGACCTCGGCTACTCCGTGCCCGACGAGGCCGCGATCGACCCGGAGGAAGAGGAGCTGCGGGACCTGCGTCCTCGGCTCGCAGTCGCCATCGTCCTGACGATCCCGCTGATCTTGATCTCGATGGTCCCGTTCCTCCAGTTCGACGGCTGGCAGTGGGTCGCGTTGGCGCTTGCCACCCCCGTCGTGCTCTGGTCGGGACTCCCTTTCCACCGGTATGCCTTCGCCGCGCTTCGTCGGCGCACGACGACGATGGACACGCTCGTCATGATCGGCACCATGAGCGCGTACGTCTGGTCGACGGTCGCGCTCTTCTTCCTCGGTGCCGCCGACGACGGCGGCGGGATGTCGTTCGGGGCGCTGTTCTCAGGCGGCGATGGCGCGCACGTCTACTTCGAGACCGCGGGCGCGATCATCACCTTGCTGCTCCTCGGCCGGGTCTTCGAGGCGCGCGCGCGGCGCCGCTCGAGCCACGCAATGCGCGCGCTGCTCGAGATGGGTGCGAAGACCGCGCGGCTCGAGTCGGGCGAGGAGGTCCTCGTGGCCGACCTGCGCGTCGGGGACCGGTTCGTCGTCCGCCCCGGCGAGAAGCTCGCAACCGACGGGCGGGTCGTCGACGGAGCGTCCGCCATCGACGTGTCGATGCTCACCGGCGAGCCGGTGCCGGTGGACGTGACCGTCGGCGACGAGGTCTTCGGGGCGACCGTCAACGCGTCGGGCCGACTCGTCGTCGAGGCGACGAAGATCGGCGGCGAGACCGCCCTGGCCCAGATCGCGCGCCTCGTCGAGGAGGCGCAGGGCTCGAAGGCGCCGGTGCAGCGCCTCGCGGACCGGATCTCGGCGGTCTTCGTGCCGGTCGTCCTCGTGATCGCGGTCGCGACGTTCCTGACCTGGATCGCCGCCACCGGTGAGGCGGACCGAGCCTTCACCGCCGCGGTCGCGGTGCTCATCATCGCCTGCCCGTGCGCACTGGGACTCGCCACGCCGACGGCGATCATGGTCGGCACCGGTCGCGCGGCCCAGCTCGGCATCGTCATCAAGGGAGGCCAGGTCCTCGAGGCGACGCGCCGGACCGACGCGGCGGTGCTCGACAAGACCGGGACGATCACCGAGGGCAAGATGCGCCTCGTCGACGTCGTCGCGGCGCCGGGCGTCGACGTGGACGTGCTCCTCACCCGAGCGGCCAGCGTCGAGGACTCCTCCGAGCACCCGATCGCCCAGGCGATCGCGGCGGGAGCCCGCGAGCGAGGGATGTCGCTCGTGAGCGCGCACGACTTCACGAACGAAGCGGGCCGCGGCGCGCGAGGCGAGATCGACGGACTCGTCGTGAAGGTCGGGCGTGCCGACTTCGTCGGGACGTTGCCCGAGGAGCTGCGCGGAGTCACCGATCGCGCCGACATGCGCTCGAACACGGTGGTGTACGTCGGCTGGGATGCGCGTGCGCAGGGGATGCTGGCCGTGGCAGACACCGTCAAGCCGACGTCGCGCGCCGCGATCGCCGCGCTGCACGACCTCGGCCTGCGCGTCGTGATGGTGACCGGTGACCGAGAGGAGGTCGCGCAGGATGTGGCCCGAGAGGTGGGGATCGACGACGTCGTCGCCGGTGTCCTCCCGGGCGACAAGGTCGACGTGGTACGCCGGCTCCAGTCCGAGGACCACCACGTCGCCGTCGTCGGTGACGGAGTCAACGACGCGCCCGCGCTCGCGCAGTCCGACCTCGGGATCGCGATCGGCACGGGCACGGACGTCGCGATCGAGGCGAGCGATCTGACGCTCGTGTCGGGCTCCCTGAACGCCGCCGCCGACGCGATCGCGCTCTCGCGCCGAACCCTCTCGACCATCAAGGCCAACCTGTTCTGGGCGTTCGCCTACAACGTCGCCGCCATCCCGCTGGCCGCGGTCGGGCTGTTGAACCCGGTGCTCGCGGCCGCGGCGATGGGGTTCTCGTCGGTCTTCGTCGTGACGAACTCGCTGCGCTTGCGACGGTTCCGCGGCTACCGGGCGTCGTCGCAGGAGCGTCGCAGGAGCTCGTCGAGCAGCGTGGCCTCGGCCGTCGCGTAGTCGCGCAGCCCCTCGACGATCGCGCGTGCGACCCGGCCGCCCACGAGCGGGACGCGCACGTCGACCTCGCCGCACAGCGCACGGCGCGTCGTGACGCCGTCGCTACTCAGCGTGTCGTCATAGCTCGCGGCGAGCCGATCCGGGTAGTGCTGGGGGAGGATCTCGTGGCGGGCGGTCAGCCGGCGGAAGTCGAACGTCGCGTCGTCGACCCACGTGAGCTTCGCGGGATCGACGACCGCGGTGACCGCTGACGACAGCTCGCCGACGAAGCGCATGCGCACGCGCAGCCGAGCCGACGACGCGTCCTGCGTCCGCTCGAGCACCTCGGACCCCCCGAGCTTCGGGAGCCCCGCACGCGCGGCGAGGAACGTGGGGTCCAGCAGCATGTCCTGCACGTCGGCGGGCGGCGCGTGCAGGGTCTGCCCGATCTCGAACTGCATGTCTCGCAACGCTACGCGTAGCCTCGTTCGCTCATGGTGAAGATCACCGACACCCTCGCGGCGGGTGGCCACGTCATCTCGTTCGAGTTCTTCCCGCCGCGCACCGACCAGGCGATGGCGACGCTCCAGCAGACGCTCGTCGACCTCGAACCGCTCCGGCCGTCGTTCGTGTCGGTCACCTACGGCGCCGGGGGCACCACGCGCGAGCGGACCCACGAGATCGTCGTGCGCATCAACCGCGAGACGCGGATGACCGCGATGGCGCACCTCACCTGCGCGGCGCACACCGTCGCCGAGCTCGAGGAGATCGTGGCCCACTACCGCGACGCCGGCGTCGAGAACATCCTGGCCCTGGGCGGCGACCCGCCCCGAGACCTCGAGCTGCCCGAGGGCGAGCTGCGCTACGCGGTCGAGCTCGTCCGGCTGGTGCGCCGATCGGGCGACTTCGCGGTCGGCGTCGCCGTGCATCCCGAGCCGCACCCGCGATCACCGACGATCGAGGACGACCGCCGCCACAGCGCCGAGAAGCTGGCCGAGGCCGACTTCGCGATCACGCAGTTCTTCTTCGACGCCGATCACTACTTCGGACTCGTCCAGGCGCTGCGTGGGCACGACGTCACGAAGCCGGTGATTCCCGGGATCATGCCCGTCCTCAGCATCGCGGGGACGAAGCGCATGGCAGAGATGCAGGGCTCGGAGTTCCCCGATTGGTACATGGAGAAGCTGCGTCCGTACGAGGACGACCCCGAGGCGGTGCGCCGCATCGGCATCGAGCAGGCGACGAGTCTGTGTCGGGAGCTCCTCGACGGCGGCGCGCCCGGCCTGCACTTCTACACGTTGAACCGCTCCACCGCGACCCGTGAGATCCACGCGAACCTCGGCTTGAGCTGACGGCGCCCGGCGGCGCCGCCGGGGCCCGGAGACGCCCGGGTCGAGCGCCGGGTCGAGCGCCGGGTCGAGCGCCGGGTCGAGCGGAGGGTGTGGGATTTGAACCCACGGTGCCCATTGCTGGACACAACGGTTTTCGAGACCGCCCCGTTCGGCCGCTCCGGCAACCCTCCGCCGGCGAGTCTACGAGTCGCGATCAGCGGCGCCGGGTGGCGAAGAAGTGCTCGAGCAGCTCGGCGCACTCGTCGGACCGCACGCCGTCGATCACCGTCAGCTCGTGGTTCAGACGCGGGTCGGCACCCAGGTTGTAGAGCGTGCCGAGCGCGCCGGCCTTCGGGTCGATCGCGCCGTAGGCCACCGCGCCGACGCGGGCGTTCACGGCGGCACCGGCGCACATCGGACACGGTTCGAGCGTCACGACGAGGACGTGCCCGTCGAGCCGCCAGCCGCCGATCGCCGCCGCCGCGTCGCGCAGCGCGAGGACCTCGGCGTGCGCCGTCGGGTCGACGCCGCGCACTCGCTCGTTGTGACGACGGGCGACCACGCCTCCGCCATCGATGCGCGCGACGACCGCGCCGATCGGCACATCGTCGTGCTCGATCGCGGCGCGGGCCTCGTCGATCGCGACGCCCATCAGGTCACTGAGCCGGCGGTCGCTGATCTGGTCCTCGTCCATGGATGCGATCGACGCGCTCTCGGTTCGGCGGGCAGCAAGAGCAGAGCGGAGGGAGTGGGATTCGAACCCACGGTGAGTTGCCCCACACACGCTCTCCAGGCGTGCCGATTCGTCCGCTCTCGCATCCCTCCGAGGCTCGGTGATGGTACCGGGGGTCCTCGCGGGATCCGCCCGCGGCGGCACCTTCTACGATGGTCACGCGGACCGTGCTAGGCGGGGAGCTCGTGGTGCCCTGTACCCCCAATCCACGTTCGGGGGGCTGAACTCCCACCCGAGGCCCGGGCCGCCGCCCAACCGGCCCCGTGCGCGGTGTCGACGGTCGGGTCCTGCGCAACGGAGTCCCGCGAACCGAGTCAGGTCCGGAAGGAAGCAGCTCTCAGCGGATCACCCCGTGTGCCGCAGGCACGCCTGACCCGAGTCGCGTCGGGATCCCGGCGGGCGGCGAGCCGGTGGTCGACGGTGGGTGCACGGTCCGCACCTTCACCCTGGTCCCCGGGGAGCCGTGGCCCGGCCGACGACCGGCCCACTCCCTGGGCGCGGGTTCGTTCGGTGCTGGGGTGTGTGGTCGGTACAGTCGCCCTCGATGGCCTACCAGTCGCTGTATCGCAAGTACCGGCCGCAGCGGTTCTCGGAGCTGGTCGACCAGGACCACGTGGTCAGCGCTGTGCGCTCGGCGGTGCGCGACGGGCGCGTCGGGCACGCGTACCTGCTCTCGGGACCGCGGGGCACGGGCAAGACGACCACGGCGCGCATCCTCGCGAAGGCGTTGAACTGCACGAACGTCGGTGCCGATGGTGAGCCGTGCGGTGAGTGCGACAACTGTCAGGCGATCGCGTCCGGCACGTTCCTCGACCTGATCGAGCTCGACGCCGCGTCGAACCGGGGCATCGAGAACATCCGCGACGTGGTCGAGGGCGCGACGCGAGGGCTGGCGACCAGCTCGCGCACGAAGGTCTACGTGCTCGACGAGGTCCACATGCTCACCGACGCCGCGTCGAACGCGCTGCTCAAGACGCTCGAGGAGGCGCCGGGCCACGTCGTGTTCGTGCTCGCCACGACGAATCCCGAGAAGGTGCTGCCGACGATCCGCTCCCGCACGCAGCACCTCGAGTTCTCGCTGCTCGCGACCGAGCAGATCGCGGCGCACCTGGCCCAGGTCTGCGAGTGGGAGGGTGTCGACGCCGACCCCGAGGCGCTGGCCGTGATCGCCACCGCGGCCGCGGGCTCGGCTCGAGACGCGCTCTCGCTGCTCGATCAGGCGCTCGCGCACGGGGCCGACCGACTCGACGCCGTCGTCATCGGGGCGCTCTTCGGCGGCACCGCCTTCTCCGCCAGGCTCGGGATCCTCGACGCGATCGCCAGCGAGGACTCCACCGGCGCGCTCGTCGGGCTCGGCGAGCTGCTCGAGTCCGGTCACGAGCCGCGACGCGTGGCCCAGGACCTGCTCTCGGCGATCCGCGACGCGTTCCTGTTGACAGCGGCGCGCGGTCGCGTCCGCGTCGAGGCTCCGGCCGAGGACCAGGATCGGCTGCGACAGGTCGGCGAGACGCTCGGCAACGCGGCGCTCGTGCGCATGATCGAGACGCTCGGTCAGGCGATCACCGACATGCGGGGCGTCGACGCCGCCGATCCGCGCCTCGTGCTCGAGGTCGCGCTCGTCCGCCTGTCGCGCCGCGAGGCCGGGCCGCCGCTCCAGACGGTCATCGAGCGCATCGAGCGCCTCGAGCGCGCCGGGGCCGGTGGGGGCGCCGCTCCGTCGGCGCCCGCGGCACCGCCGACCGCACCGCCGACCGGGGGTGGCGGCCGGTCGCGGCCGACCCTGGGCGCACTCCGGCGTGCGGAGGGCACGTCCGACGCTCCGGCGGCGCCCGCGCCGGAGGCATCTGTCCCGGCCGCGCCGGGCACGGAGCCGGCACGCTCTGACGCGGTGGCGGAGGACGTGCAGCAGGAGGTGAGCCTGGACGACGTCATCGTCGCCTGGGGGGCCATCGTCCCCGACCTCTCGCCCGCGACGCGCAGCGCCGTGCAGAACGCGCAGCCCGTGCGATTCGACGGCGACGTGCTGGTGTTCGGGGTCGCTCCCGAGCTGCTCGGCGCGGCGCGCGAGCGCTTCAAGCGCGAAGCCGACACGGTGCGCGAGGCGCTGGCGGATCGACTGGGCCGGCGCTTCAAGTTCAACCTGGAGCCCGCCCCGCAGTTCTCGATGTCGGGCACCGTCGGCGAACGGGACTCGGAGCGGGCGGCCGCGCCGGACGCGCCGTCGGGCCCCGCGCGCGATGCCCTGGAGGTGCGGTCGGAGTCGGAGCCCGAGTCCTACGCACCCGAGGACCTGGTCGACGCGCCCCCCGACCTCGATGCCGCGCCGGTGAGCCGTCTGCGCGCCGAGCTCGGCGCTACCGTCGTCGAAGAGCTGCCCCCCGAAGGAACGTAGATGGCGAAGCAGAAGCCCGTCCGGCAGGGCGGGACCAACCAGATGATGCGCCAGATGCAGCAGATGCAGGCCGACATGGCTGCGGCGCAGGCCGCGCTCGCCGAGGCGACGGTCGAGGGCTCGGCGGGCGGCGGCATGGTGACCGCGTTGGTCACGGGCGCGGGCGACGTCCAGCGGGTGACGATCTCGCCCGACGTCGTCGACCCCGAGGACGTCGAGATGCTCGAAGACCTCGTCGTCGCGGCGATCAACGATGGTCTGCGAGCCGCGCAGGCGCTCCAGGCCGAGAAGATGGGTGGGGTCACCGGAGGGCTCGACCTCGGCTCGCTCGGCGGTCTGCTCGGCTAGTGGCGGTCTACGAAGCCGCAGTTCAGGACCTGATCGACGAGCTCGGGCGGTTGCCGGGCGTCGGCCCGAAGTCGGCGCAGCGGATCGCCTACTACTTGCTGCGGTCGGCACCCGAGGACGCCAACCGGCTCGCACGCGCGATCACCGAGGCGAAGACCCGCATCACCTGGTGTCGTCGTTGCTACAACTTCGCAGAGGGCGAGCTGTGCTCGTACTGCCGCGACGAGCGCCGCGACCCGACCCTGCTGTGCGTCGTCGAGGAGCCGCGCGACATCGTCGCCATCGAGCGCACCCATGAGTTCGGTGGCCGGTACCACGTGCTCCAGGGCGCGATCTCACCGATGGACGGCATCGGTCCCGAGCAGCTGCGCATCACGGAGCTGGTTCGGCGCGTCGGCGAGGAGGGCGTGCGCGAGGTGATCCTCGCGACGAACCCGAACACGGAGGGAGAGGCGACCGCGTTGTACCTCACCCGCCAGCTCAAGCCCCTCGGGTTGCGCGTCACGCGCCCCGCGAGTGGGCTCCCCGTCGGCGGCGACCTCGAGTACGCCGACGAGGTCACGCTGGGTCGTGCGCTCGAAGGCCGCCGCGACGTGGACGCCTGACGCCGCGACCGCGCGGCGCGTCGTTGACAGCGCGCGGTGCGCACGATAGGAATCCGCCGCCACACGCCATCGCTCTCGAAAGGACTTCCTGATGACGCAGACGCCCCCTCCGCCGCCCCCGTCAGCCGCGGGTGGATCCGGAGCGATCGGCCAGATGCGCAATCCCCTGACGGTCGTGCTCCTGTCGATCGTCACCCTCTCCATCTACAACATCTGGTGGTACTACCGGAACTTCGAGGACATGAAGCTGTACAGCGGCGAAGGCGTCGGCGGGCTCCTCGGCGTGCTGCTCAGGATCTTCTGCTCGATCATCGCCATCTTCTTGCTGCCCGCGGAAGTCGGGAACCTGTACGCGCGCGAGGGCAAGGAGAAGCCCTGCGACGCGCTGACCGCGTTCTGGAACCTGATCCCGATCGCGGGGTTCATCATCTTCACGTACAAGGTGCAGAACCGCACCAACACGTTCTGGGAGTCGAAGGGCGGGACCTGGGCGGGCAACCCGCCGTCCTAGACGGACGCGCAGCTCGACGCGGAGAGGCGGCCTGCGGGCCGCCTCTCTCGCGTCACAAGGGTCTGCCGGTCGCGTACTTGAAGAGCTGCCACGTCCACATCGCGGCGAGCGCCGCCATGATCAGCCAGACGGGGACGACGACCCGCTTGGTCTTCCACTGCAGCAGCAGCAGGAGCGCCAGCGCGACCGCGACGTACGACGCCGGGTTCATCAGCAACGCGCGCGCGAAGTCGCCGTGCACGAGGGCGGTGACACCGCGGGTCATGCCGCACATCGGGCACGGGATCCCCGTGATCGTGCGCAGCGGGCACGGCGGTACGAACTCGAACGGGATCAGGGGTCGGATCGCGGCGGCGCCGAGCATCGCCACGCCGGCGATGCGCAGCTCGCGCAGCTCGACGTTGGTCGAGCCTCCGAACCGGGCGGGACGCGGTGGTGTGGGCACCGCCGCGAGGGGCTCGGGGACTGCCACCGCGGCTTCGGTCACGGGCACGGCGCGAGAGCGTAGCGACGATCGCGGTCCGCGTGGTACGAACCTCGTCGTGGCGCCCGCCGGGCGCACGGACGAGAGCAGGTAGCGATGTCGCAGAACGGCGGATCCGGCGGTCCGGGCGCGCCCCCTCCGCCGCCACCCCCGCCGCCCGGCGGCGGCTACCAGCCGGCACCGGGTGGCAACAACGGCATGGCGATCGCGGCGCTGTGCTGTGGCATCGGCGGGTTCCTCTGCATCATCCCGGCGATCCTCGGCATCGTGTTCGGCGTGATCGCCAAGAACCAGATCCGCGACTCGTTCGGCATGCAGCGCGGCGACGGCATGGCCACCGCCGGCATCGTGCTCGGGATCGTGTGGATCGCGCTCACCGTGCTGCTCCTGGCCACCGGCAGCTTCGACTTCGACTTCAACGCCAACTGAGCCGCCAGAGCGGTCTGATCAGGGCGCGAGGGACGGTGGCCTCGCTGGACGCCGGCGGTTGAGCCGGGTCGAGGCGACGGAGAGGGCTACAGCGCGCGGACGATGGCGGCGTCGCCCTGGCCGCCGCCACCGCACAGTGCTGCGGCACCGAGCGTGGCGCCGCGCCGGCGCAGCTCGTCGACCAGCGTGATCACGATGCGGGCACCCGACATCCCGACCGGGTGGCCGAGCGCGATCGCGCCGCCGTTGACGTTGACGATGTCGTCGCTGATGCCCAGGTCGCGCATCGACGCGACGCCCACGGCGGCGAAGGCCTCGTTGATCTCGAAGAGGTCGACGTCCTTGGCCGTCTTGTCGAGCGGCTCGAGCGCCCGCTTGATGGCACGCGACGGCTGGTGGAGCAGCGACGGGTCGGGCCCGGCGACCATGCCGTAGCTGAGCAGCTCGGCGATCGGGGTCAGGCCGAGGTCCTCGGCCTTCTCCCGGCTGGTCATGACGACGGCGGCGCCGCCGTCGGAGATCTGCGACGCGTTGCCCGCGGTGATCGTGCCGTCCTTGCCGAACGCGGGCTTGAGGCCCGAGAGCGACTCCGTGGTCGTGCCCGGGCGGACGCCCTCGTCGGTGTCGAAGAGCTCCGGGTCGCCCTTGCGCCGGGGGATCTCGACCGGGGCGATCTCCTCGGCGAGCCGCCCTTCCTTGATCGCCGCGGCGGCGCGCTCGTGGCTCTTGGCGGCGAGCTCGTCCTGGGCCTCGCGCGCGATCTCCTTCTCGTTCGCGTACCGCTGGGTGCCCGTGCCCATGTGCTCGGCTTCGAACGCGCACCACAGCCCGTCGTGGATCAGCGAGTCGACGAGCTCGCCGTTGCCCATCCGGTAACCGGCACGCGCGCCCGGCAGCACGTACGGCGCCTGCGTCATCGACTCCATGCCGCCCGCGACGACGACCTCGGCGTCACCCGCCTGGATCATCTGGTCGGCCAGGTAGATCGCGTTGATGCCCGACAGGCACACCTTGTTGACGGTCATCGCGGGCACGGTCATCGGGATGTCCGCCTTCGCCGCGGCCTGGCGCGCGGTGATCTGGCCCTGCCCCGCCTGGAGCACGTGTCCCATGAGCACGTAGTCGACCTGCTCGGGGCCGACCCCACCGCGCTCGAGCGCCGCCTTGATGGCGACGCCGCCGAGATCCATGGCACTGAGCGTTGCGAACGCCCCCGAGAGCTTGCCGATCGGTGTGCGGGCAGACGAGACGATGACCGAGCCGGGCATGTGGAAGGACCTCCCTCGCACGAACGCAGTCCCCTCGCGTGCGACGTGCAACAAACCTTCGAGTGACCGGATGGTAGCGAAGTGATGGCCGCCAGGCAGGAGCCGGCCCCGCGGCACCGTGGGAGACGGGGTCGGTGTCGCACTACCGTGCCGCCCATGAGCACAGAGCCCATGAGCGCAGAGATGGAAGCGATCCGGACCGCGGTCCTCGAGGGTGCGCCCACCGACGACGTCGCGGGCCTGCCGCTGCCGGCGGCGTTCCGCGCCGCCGTGGTGCGCGCCGACGAGCAGGAGATGTTCGAGGGCGTGGCGTCGGCCGACAAGGACCCTCGCAAGTCGATCCACATCGACGCGATCGACCTGCCCGAGCTCGCGCCCGACGAGGCGTTCATCGCCGTCATGGCGAGCTCGATCAACTTCAACACGGTCTGGACGTCGATCTTCGAGCCGCTGCCGACGTTCGGCTTCCTGAAGCGCCTCGGCAAGGAGAGCGTATGGGGCGCGCGTCACGACCAACCGTTCCACGTGATCGGGTCGGACGCGGCCGGCGTGGTGCTGCGCGTCGGCTCGGCGGTCCGGCTCTGGAAGCCGGGTGACGCGGTCACCGTGCACTGCAACTACGTCGACGACCAGGACCCCAGCTCGCACGACGACTCGATGCTCACCGCGAACCAGCGCATCTGGGGCTTCGAGTCGAACTACGGCGGGCTCGCCGACATCGCGCTCGTCAAGGCCAACCAGCTCATGCCCAAGCCTGCCCACCTCACGTGGGAGGAGGCCGCGGTCAACGGGCTCACGAACTCCACGAGCTACCGGATGATCGTGAGCCCCAACGGGTCGCAGATGACCCAGGGCCAGACCGTCTTGATCTGGGGGGCCAGCGGCGGCATCGGCGCCTACGCGGTGCAGTACGTCCTCAACGGCGGCGGGACGCCCGTGGGCGTCGTCTCGTCACCCGAGCGGGCCGCCCTCCTCCGCGAGATGGGCTGCGACGCGGTGATCGACCGCAAGGCCGAGGGCTACCGGTTCTGGTCCGACGAGCACACCCAGGACCCGGCCGAGTGGCGCCGATTCGGCAAGAAGGTGCGCGAGGTCGCCGGCACCGACCCCGACATCGTCTTCGAGCACCCGGGTCGCCAGACGATGGGCGCGTCGGTCTTCGTCGCCAAGCGCGGCGGGATGATCATCACGTGCGCGGCCACGAGCGGCTTCATGATCGAGTACGACAACCGCTACCTCTGGATGAACCTCAAGACGCTGAAGGGCTGCCACTTCGCGAACTACCGCGAGGCGTGGGAGGCCAACCGGCTGATCTGCGAGGGGAAGATCCACCCGACGCTGTCGCAGGTGTTCTCGCTCGACGACGTCGGCGAGGCCGCCGCGCAGGTGCACCACAACGTGCACGAGGGCAAGCTCGGCGTGCTCGTGCTCGCGCCCGAGGAGGGCCTCGGCGTCACCGACACCGAGATGCGCGAGCGCCTGCTGCCAGAGATCACCCGCTTCCGGCGGCACGGCTGAAGGCGGTGCGACGCCGCGTACGATCGTCGACATGAGCACGCTCACCGAGATCGACCACGTCGCGATCGCCGTCAACGACCTCGACGCGGCCATCGCCTACTACCGCGACACCTTCGGCTGCGAGGTCACCCACCGCGAGGTCGTCGGGTCCGACGGCGTGGAGGAGGCGCTGCTGAAGGTCGCCGACTCCTACGTGCAGCTCTTGACGCCCGTGCGCGACGACTCGCCCGTCGCCAAGTACCTGGAGAAGAAGGGCGAGGGGCTCCACCACGTCGGCTACCGGGTCGACGACTGCGCCGTGGCACTCGAGCGGGTGAAGGCCCAGGGCCACCGGGTGATCGACGAGGCCCCCCGCCCGGGGAGCCGGGGCACGACCGTGGCCTTCGTCCACCCCAAGGCAGCGTTCGGGACCCTGATCGAGCTCGTGCAGGAGTAGCGCCGACCGCGACGCTTGACAATATGGGACTCAAGTTTTCTACTGTCATCCGGAATAGGCCCGCGAGGCCGGATCGTTGGACGATCCGGGTCGAAGAGATCGACCCGACACCGGAGGTGACAGGAATGCTCATCCGCTACGACCCGTTCCGGGAGCTCGACCGGTACACCGACCAGGTCTTCGGCAGCTCGAACCGCAAGGGCTGGATGCCCATGGACGCCGTCCGCAAGGCCGACGGCGTCGAGCTGCACTTCGACCTGCCCGGCGTCGCGCCCGACTCGATCGACGTCAACGTCGAGCGCAACGTCCTCACGGTGCGAGCCGAGCGCAGCTGGTATCTCGGGGAGGGCGAGGAGGCGCTCGCCAAGGAGCGCGGCCACGGCGCGTTCACGCGCCAGGTCTTCCTCGGCGACGCGCTCGACACCGACAGCCTCGAGGCCCGCTACGACCGGGGCGTCCTCACCGTGACGATCCCGACCGCCGAGCAGGCCAAGCCGCGCAAGGTCGAGATCCAGGTCGGCGAGCCGCTCGAGGTCACCGGCGCCACGAGCTGAAGCTGTCCACACACCGCGCTGCGTTGACGGCCCGCGCCACTCTGCGTGGCGCGGGCCGTCAACCAAATCGAGGCAAAGATTCGCGCTTCGATGCGCGAGTTCGGGGCCACGGCCGACTAACAAGGGACCGCGCACCTTGCGGAGGGGAGCCGGCCAATGCCACCGTTCATCACTCGTCGTCGCGCGCGTCGGGCGTCGCTCGTCGCGGGAGTCCTGTCGCTCGCGGTGCTCGGCGCCGCGTGCCTGCCCCCGCCAGCTCCGCCGGCGCAGACGTTCACGGTCGGGCCGGTGAACGACATCATCGCCCGGCAGAACAACGCGCGCACGGGAGCAGGTCTGGCGGGCTTCCTCGGTGACGGCGGGATGAACTCCCGAGCGCAGTACCACGCGAACCGCCTCGCCTCGAGCGCAGGCGGTACGTGCAAGCTGTGGCACAGCTCGGAGCTCGGCACGTGGTACGCGGGACAGTCCGCGGGCGAGAACGTCGCGTGCTTCTCCCCCTGCCCCGCGAACGGTGCGGCCGTCGTCAACCTGTGGCTCAACAGCGCCGGTCACCGGGTGAACATCATGAATCCCGGCTACCGCTTCATCGGCGCGGGCGCGACGTGCGACGGAGGACGGCTCTTCGCGGTCAGTCACTACCGAACCGGATAGCGGAGGGTCGCGGCACCGGTCCGCCCACGCCGCGTCGCTGCCTTCGGTAGCGTTCGTGTCCCAGATCGCACGAGAGAGGACGGCCGATGACCACGCCGGCGCCCCCGCCTGAGCCGGTGAGGCCCGCGCCGCCGCGGCCGACGTCGCGGCCCGTGCGCGGTACGAGCGGTGACACCCTCAACGTCCTCCCGCTCGTGATCGGCACAGTCGGCGCGGCGGCGGTGTTCGTCTCGTCATTCCTCGCGTGGTTCTCGTTCAAGGGGCCCGACGGGTCGCTGAACGGCACGAGCGTGCCGGTCGAGTTCCTCTGGAACACCTCCATCGGCGGTGACGGGCCGTCACTCCTCGTCGCGCTCGGGCCGCTTGCCCTGCTGATCATCGTCGGCGCCATCTTCGGGCAGGCGCGTGTGCTCGCGGTGATCGGCGGCGTGCTCTCGATCGTCGTCGCCGTCCTCTTCGTGATCCAGACGGGCGACCTCATGGACGACCTCCAGATCGACGAGGGGACCTTCGACGCCATCGGCATCGGGCCCTACATCGCCTTCGCCGGCGGCGCAGTCGGGATCTTCGCCGGCTTGATCCCCAGAACAGACTGAGAGCCCGCGTGCTCGTGTCGCGCACCCAGCTTGGTGGGCGCGGTCGGGGCGCTCGATAGCCTGCTTGCCGTGGCGCTCGACGAGTCGGAGATCCAGGCGCAGGCCGAGGCCGAGGCGCTGCGCGGCGACGACGGGGCCGGCACGCCGGTGGCTCCGGTGCCGCACCCGATCGAGGAGCGGCTCGAGCTGCTCGCCTCGCTCCGCGAGCAGGCCCTGCACGCGGGCAGCGAGAAGGCGGTCGCACGCCAGCACGAGCGGGGCAAGCTCACGTCGCGGGAGCGGCTCGAGCGCCTGCTCGACCCGGGATCGTTCGTCGAGCTCGACATGCTCGCCCGCCACCGGGCGCACGGGTTCGGCATCGAGAACTCCCGACCGCTCACCGACGGCGTCGTCACCGGCTGGGGCACGATCGACGGGCGCAAGGTGTTCGTGTTCGCCCAGGACTTCACGGTCTTCGGGGGCGCGCTCGGGGAGGTGTTCGCCGAGAAGATCCACAAGGTCATGGACCTCGCCGAGTCGGTGGGCGCGCCGATGATCGGGCTCAACGACGGTGCGGGGGCGCGCATCCAAGAAGGCGTCGTGAGCCTCGACGCGTACGGCGGGATCTTCTACCGCAACGTGAAGGCGTCGGGGGTCGTCCCCCAGATCAGCGTGATCATGGGGCCGTGCGCGGGCGGGGCGGTCTACTCACCCGCGATGACCGACTTCATCTTCATGGTGAAGGGCACGTCGCACATGTTCATCACCGGTCCCGACGTGGTGAAGACGGTGACCGGTGAGGACGTCACCCAGGAGGAGCTCGGTGGCGCGATGACGCACGCGTCGAAGTCGGGGGTGGCGGGCTTCGTCGCCGACGACGAGGAGAGCTGCATCGAGCAGGTGCGCTACCTGCTGTCGTTCCTGCCCCAGAACAACCTCGAGGACCCACCCTACTTCGAGCCCGAGGACGACCCCGACCGCCGGTGCGAGGGGATCGTCGGGCTGATCCCGGACGCACCCAACAAGCCCTACGACATGAAGGCCGTGATCAGCGAGGTCGTCGACAGCGGCGACTTCTTCGAGGTCCACCAGCACTGGGCCATGAACATCGTGTGCGGGTTCGCGCGCATCGACGGCCACGTCGTGGGCGTCGTCGGCAACCAGCCGGCGAACCTCGCCGGCACGCTCGACATCGAGGCCTCGGAGAAGGCCGCCCGGTTCGTGCGGGTCTGCGACGCGTTCAACGTGCCGCTCGTGACGTTCGTCGACGTGCCCGGCTTCCTGCCCGGCACCGACCAGGAGTACGGCGGCATCATCCGCCACGGCGCCAAGCTCCTCTACGCCTATTGCGAGGCGACCGTGCCCCGGGTGCAGATCATCACGCGCAAGGCGTACGGCGGCGCGTACGTCGTCATGAACTCGAAGTCGATCGGCGCCGACCTGGCGTTCGCGTGGCCGTCGGCCGAAGTCGCGGTGATGGGTCCGCAGGGCGCGGTCAACATCATCTTCCGCAAGGAGATCGACACCGCCGACGATGCCGAGGCACGCCGCTCCGAGCTGATCGAGGAGTACACCGAGCGCTTCGCGAACCCCTACATCGCCGCGGAGCGTGGCTACGTCGACGACGTCATCGATCCTCGTGAGACGCGTCGGGTGCTGATCCGATCGCTCGAGATGCTGCGGACCAAGCGCGAGCAGATGCCGTCGCGCAAGCACGGCAACGTTCCCCTGTGA
>CAZHKE010000043.1:0-24673 GCA_964532485.1 uncultured Bifidobacteriaceae bacterium | reverse complement strand
TCCTCTGGTGACGGGGGTGCGGGCACCGGGACCGGAGGTGATGGCGGCGCCGGCGGAACCAACGGAGGCGGCGGCGGCGGGGCCGGCGGTGTCGGCTTCGGCGGCGGCGGGGCCGGCGGCCTGGCAGGCGGCGGCGGGGGCGGCGGCGGCTCCGGCGGCGGCGGCGGGGGCGGGAGCGCGGCTGGCGCCGGCGGCGGTGGCTCCTCGTTCGTCACGCCCGACGCTTCGAGCTTCGCTTCTGCTCTCAGCGCACGCGCCGGGGACGGCCAGGTGCTCATCACCTACGACCCCGTAACCGACAACTGCGCGCTCGTCACCACCGCGATCCACCTCGACGGCGATCACTCCACCAACTACGACGGCGGCAGCGTCCCGCTCGGCTCGCTCATCCACGACCAAGCCACCGTGACCGGGATCGAGGGCATCCCGGTGACCGGTGACATCACCTTCGCCTTCTACGAGACCGGCGACTGCACCGGCGACAGCGTCGACGCGGGCACCGTGGCCCTCGTCGACGGCGTCGCCCATCCCTCTCGAATCGCGGGCCCGCTCGCGGCCGGCGAGTACGGATTCCGTGCCACCTACGACCCCGACGGCAACGAGAACTACCTGCCCGCCGAGGGCGAGTGTGAGTCCCTCACCGTCACGGGCGCGGCACCGGTCGTGCTCACTCCGCGCTTCACCGGCTAGCACCGCGACCACCAGGCGATGCTCACCTGGTACCGCGCCCAGACGCCGCAGCGCCAGGGCATCGTCTCGCTGTGCATCTCGGGGGCGCTGATCGTGCTGGTCGTGCTCGCCGCGCTGCTCGACCTGCCCGTGTGGGTGGCGCTGGGCGTGGCGAGCGTCGGGCTCCTCCTGTCGATGTTCCTGCGCCGCGAGCGCATGCGGCCGTAGGTCGACGCGCTCATCGGATCGGCTCGTCGATGGAGTCTCGGGCGTGGGCGAGGCGAGCGAGCGGTGGCGGGCGCTACGACGCGGCGTTGGCGGCCCCGACCTTGTCGGCGAGGTGCGACGGCATCGGGTCGTAGTGCGAGTGCTTGATCGTGAAGCGGCCGCGGCCCGCGGTCATGGAGCGCAGGTCGATCGCGTACCGGAGGACCTCCGACGTCGGCACGAGCGCCACGATCTCGACCTCGCCGTGGCCGATCGCGCTCGATCCCTGGATGCGGCCGCGCTTGGAGTTGAGGTCGCCCATGATGTCGCCCTGGCTCGCCTCGGGGGCCAGCACGACGAGCTCGCTGATCGGCTCGAGGAGGATCGGCGTGGCCTTGGCCATCGCCTCCTTGAACCCGAGCGAGCCGGCCATCTTGAAGCTCATCTCCGACGAGTCGACCGAGTGGTACTTGCCGTCGTAGCACGTGGCCTTCACGTCGACGACCGGGAACCCGAAGACGCCGCCCGACTGCATCGTCTCCTGGATGCCCTTCTCGACCGCGGGGATGAACTGGCGGGGGATCGCGCCTCCGACGATCTCGTCGGCGAACTCGAACCCGCTGCCGCGCTCGAGCGGCTCGACCCGAACGAACGCGACACCGAACTGTCCGTGCCCACCGGTCTGCTTCTTGTACTTGCCCTCGGCGTCGGCCGCCGCGGTGATCGTCTCGCGGTACGCCACCTTCACGTCCTCCGTCGCGACCTCGACCCCGAACTTGCGCGCCAGCCGCTCGATCGCGATTCCCAGGTGCGTCTCACCCATGCCCCACAAGAGCGTCTGGTGGGTCTCACCGTTGCGCTCGACGCGGATCGCCGGGTCCTCGTCCTGGAGGCGGTGCAGGGCGTTTGCGAGCTTGTCCTCGTCGCCCTTCGACTTCGCCGTGATCGCGACCGCGAGCGTCGGCTCTCCGGCATCGAGGGGCTCCACGTCGATCTGTGCCCCGCGCTCGCCGAGCACGTCACCGGTCGTCGTGTCGGTGAGCTTCGCCACCGCGGCGATGTCGCCCGCGGGCACCTCCTTGATCGTCTCCTGCTCCTTCCCGCGCATCGTGGAGAGCTGGTGCATCCGCTCGTCGGCGAGCGTGCGGCCGTTCACGAGGTGGTCGTCGGTCTTCACCGTGCCCTGGAGCACCTTGAACAGGTTCACCCGGCCGACGTAGGGGTCGACGATCGTCTTGAACACGAACGCCGCCGCGGGCCCGTCGGAGGTCTCGGGCGCCGGGCCCTCCTCGGCGATGAACTGGGCGAGCCGATCGACGCCGATCAGCTTGGTAGCGCTGCCGCACAGCACCGGGAAGACGCTCGCCTCTGCGATCCCCTTGGCCAGCGCGCGCTCGAGCTCGGGCACGCTGATCTCCTCGTCGCCGAGGTAGCGCTCCGTCAGATCGTCGTCGGCGACGACGATCCCCTCGATGAGCGCGTCGTGCACCGCGTGCTCCTCGGTCGCCATGTCGTCGGGGACCGGTCCGCTCGTGCCCTTGCCGTGGCTGTCGCCGTACGTGACGGCCTCATCGGTGAGGAGGTCGACCACGCCCGTGAACGCGGCCTCTTCGCCGATCGGCAGCTCGAGCGGCGCCACGCCGGTTCCGAAGGCATCCTTGAGGCCGTCGAGGGTCCGCTGGAACGAGGCGCGCTCGCGGTCGAGCTTGTTCACGAAGATGGCGCGTGGGATCCCGCGTGCCTCGGCGAGCCGCCAGATCACCTGCGTCTGCACCTCGACGCCCTCGACGGCCGAGACGACGAACACGGCGAGGTCGGCTGCGCGCAGCGACGCAGACACGTCGCCGACGAAGTCCGCGTAGCCGGGTGTGTCGATCACGGTGATCTTGTGGTCGTCCCACTCGAAGGGCGCGACCGAGAGCGACACGGTGATGGTGCGCTTCTGCTCCTCGGCATCGAAGTCGGTGACGGTCGTCCCGTCCTCGACGCGCCCGACCCGGCTGATCGTGCCGGAGACGAACAGCAGTGCCTCCGTGAGCGTCGTCTTGCCGGCGTGACCGTGACCGACGAGCGCGACGTTTCGGAGCTTGGACGTCGGGAACGACTTCATCGTGCTCTCGCACCCCCAGGGCCACCAACCGCGGCTGACGGCGGCCGTGCGCGGGATTCTATGGACCGGTGGTGAGCCGCTCGCCCGGGGTGCTGGTAGCCTCGCTCGCGGCTCACGAGGGTCGGCTCGCCCGAGCGCCAAACCGCGCACCGAAGGGACCCACTCCAACGATGCTGGACGGACGCTGGCGTGCGAAGGCCGAGCAGGGGCTCGAGCCCATCGGCCGGGGTCTCCATGCCATCGGGGTGTCGGCCGATGCGCTCACCGTCTTCGGTCTGGTCGCCGCGATCGGCACGGGGCTGCTGATCGCCAACGGCAACCTGACGCTCGCGGTCTTCGGGCTGATCCTGAGCGGTCTTCCCGACATCCTCGACGGCTCCGTCGCCCGTCACAGCGGCACCGCGGGGACCCGAGGCGCGTTCTTCGACTCGGTGTGTGACCGGGTCGCCGACGCGGTGATCCTCGGTGGGGTCGCCTGGCACCTCGCCGACGAGGACCCGCGGTTGTCGATCCTCGTCCTCGCGGTCGTCGCGCTGACGATGCTCGTGTCGTACGAGCGCGCCAAGGCCGAGTCGCTCGGGCTCGACGCCCGTGGAGGGCTCATGGAGCGCCTCGAGCGCATGGTGCTGCTCGGCGTCGGCCTCGCCTTCGACATCCTCGTCCCGGTGCTGTGGATCATGCTCGTGCTGACGGCGATCACCGCAGTGCACCGCTTCGTGATGGTGTGGCGCCAGGCCACGCCCGCGCCGGCCGATCGCCCCCAGGCGCGCCGGCGGTTCGCGCGGAGCCACCGTGCCCGACGCCCGCGCCGCCTATCTCGCGTACCGGGCCGGCGCTGAGACGGCGCGACGTCTGCCGGCGTCGCTCGGTCGACGGCTCGCCCGGGTCACGTCGCGCGGCATGGTTCGCGCATGGGGCGAGAAGCGCGCGCAGGTCCGCCGTCATCTCGCTCGCGCCAGTCACGGCAGGCTGCGCGGCCGTGCACTCGACCGCGCGGTTCGTCAGCAGTTCGCGAACTACGCGCGCTACTGGTACGAGATGTTCCGCCTGCAGCCGGGTGATCGCGTCGAGCTCGAAGCGACGTTCACGCCGACCGGGCGCCGGCATCTCGTCGCCGCGGTCGCCGAGCGCCGCGGTGTGATCCTGGCGTTGCCGCACCTGGGCAACTGGGACCTCGCGGGCGCCTGGTTGAGCAGCCAGGTCGCGCACGTGACCGTCGTCGCGGAGCCGGTCGAGCCGCCCGAGCTGTTCGCATGGTTCGTCGAGACGCGCCGTGCGCTCGGCATGGACGTGGTTCCGCTCGGGCCCGACGCAGGTCCGTCGCTGCTGCGTGCGCTGCGCGCTGAGCACGTGGTGTGCCTCGTGTGCGATCGCGACATCGCCGGTGACGGCGTCGAGGTCGAGTTCTTCGGGGAGCGCACGCGGCTTCCCGGTGGGCCGGCGACGCTGTCGCTCCGGACCGGAGCCCCGCTGCTCCCGGTGGCGACCTACTTCGACGGCGAGACGGGTCACACCGCGACGATCGAGCCGCCGCTCGCAGTCGAGCGCCGGGGTCGACTGCGCGACGATGTGACACGCGTGACGCAGGATCTCGCGCACCGCTTCGAGGAGCTGATCAGTGCTGCGCCCGAGCAATGGCTGCTGATGCAGCCCAACTGGCCCTCCGACCTGGCCGCGACGTCGGCCCCGAGCGTGGTGTGAGCCGGCCGCTGCGCGTCGCGCTCGTCTGCCCGTACTCGCTGTCCGTCGACGGCGGCGTGCAGCTCCAGGTGCTCGGACTCGCGCGCGCGCTGCGAGCGCGCGGTGTCGACGCGCGGGTGCTCGCACCGACCGACGGTCCACCGCCCGAGGTGGGAGTCACGACGCTCGGACCCACGCGGGGCTTCCCGTCGAACGGCTCGATCGCGCCCATCTCCGCGAGCAAGGTCGTCGCGGGTCGAACGCTCGAGGCCCTGCGGTCGCTGCGTCCCGACGTGCTCCACCTCCACGAGCCTCTGTCGCCGGGCGCCAACCACGCGGCGCTGCTGGGAACCGATCTTCCCGCCCTCGGGACGTTCCATGCCGCGCATCCCGGGCGCAACGGCTGGTACGACGCGTTCCGGGTGCCGCTGCGCCGGGTCATCGGGCGCCTCGCGATCCGCACCGCGGTGTCGGAGGAGGCGCAGCGCAACATCGAGACGACGTTCGGGGCCTCGTGCGAGATCCTGCCCAACGGCGTCGACATCGACGCGTTCGCCGACGCCGAGCCGTGGCCCGCGCCTCGCCCCGCGATCATCTTCCTCGGGCGTCACGAGCGACGGAAGGGCCTCGGTGTCCTCCTGGACGCGTTCGCCGGGCTCGGCGGCCACGCCGACCTGTGGGTGGCCGGGCAGGGACCCCAGACCGACGAGCTGTCGAGCCGCCCGATCGAGGGCGTGCAGTGGCTCGGGCACGTGTCGGAGACCGAGAAGCGCCGCCGCCTGCGCGCCGCGACGATCGCGTGCTTCCCGTCGACGGAGGGGGAGTCGTTCGGGGTCGTGCTCCTGGAGGCGATGGCCGCCGGGACCGCGATCGTCGCGTCCGACCTCACCGGGTACCGGCATGTGGCGCGGGCTGACCGGGAGGCGCTCCTGGTCGGGGCAGGTGACCCGGCCGCATTGCGCGACGCGCTCGCCCGGGGCCTCGCCGATCCCGGGTTGCGGGACTCGCTCGTGGCCGAGGGGCGTCGGCGAGCCGCCGAGTTCTCGATGGCCCGGCTCGCCGAGGCGTTCACCGAGCGCTACGAGGCGCTGGCGAGGGACCGTGCCACCACGGTCGCCCTATGATGACGCCGTCCACTCGCCGTAGCACGATCGACGCCGATTCGGGAGCCTGCCAGTGACCGCCGTCATCATCATCGTGGCCGTCATCGTCCTGCTGCTGCTGGTCGTCGCGCTCATGTACAACTCTCTCGTCCGGGCGCGCAACCGCGTCGACAACTCGTGGTCGCAGATCGACGTCCAGCTCAAGCGGCGCTATGACCTGATCCCGAACCTCGTCGAGACCGTCAAGGGATACGCCAAGCACGAGCGCGAGACGCTCGAGGCCGTCACCGCCGCTCGCAGCAATGCGATCGACGCGCAGCAGGGTGGCGATGTCGCGCAGCAGGCCCAGGCCGAGAACGTGCTGAGCGGTGCCCTCAAGAGCCTGTTCGCGGTGGCGGAGCAGTACCCCGACCTGAAGGCGAACCAGAACTTCCTGCAGCTCCAGGAAGAGCTGACCTCGACGGAGGACCGGATCGCCTACGCGCGGCAGTTCTACAACGACAGCGTGCTGGGCTACAACAACTCGATCCAGACCTTCCCGAAGAACATGCTCGCGGGTGCGTTCAGCTTCGAGAAGCGCGAGTTCTTCGAGGGTGCGCCCGGGGAGACCGGTCCGGTCAAGGTCCAGTTCTAGTCGTTGACTGACAGCGGAGCCGCCACGAGCGCGCAGGCGGTCGCGCGCACCGACTTCTACCGCGAGATCCGTCGCAACAAGTGGCGGACCTTCGTGATCCTCGCTGCGTTCGTCGCGCTCATCGTGCTCGCCGGTGTGGCCTTCGACATCCTGCTCGGCTTCGGTGTCGCCGGTGTGATCGTCGCGTTCGTCGTCGCCGTGATGCTCGCGTTCGTCTCGTACTTCAACTCCGACAAGGTCGCGTTGATGGTCACGGGCGCGAAGCCGGCCGACGGTCCCGAGTACCGCCGGTACCACAACCTGGTCGAGGGTCTGTGCATCGCTGCCGGCCTGCCGAAGCCGCGCCTGTACGTGATCCAGGACAAGGCGCCCAACGCCTTCGCCACGGGGCGCAACCCGAAGCACTCGGCGCTCGCGGTCACGTCGGGGCTGCTCGAGATCATGAACCGCGTCGAGCTCGAGGGTGTCGTCGCGCACGAGCTCTCGCACGTGAAGAACTACGACATCCTCGCATCCACGGTCGCCGTGACGGCGGTCGGTACCATCGCCCTCTTGTCCGACATCGGTCTGCGCTTCTGGATCTTCGGCGGGCGCCGGCGCGACAGCGACAACGCCGGCGCGGCGGGTGCGGTCCTCGCGATCGTCGCCATGGCCTTCCTGGTCCTCGCGCCGCTCGCCGCTCAGCTCATGCAGTTCGCCATGAGCCGCAAGCGCGAGCTGCTCGCCGACGCCACGGGTGTCCAGCTCACCCGCTACCCGCCGGGGCTGCTCTCTGCGCTCAAGAAGCTCCAGACCGACAAGGCCGTCGTGCACCACGCGACGCGTGCCACCGCCCAGCTCTGGATCGAGTCACCGCTCGACCGTGAGGAGGGCAAGAAGGGGAGCTGGCTCAACCGCCTCTTCGACACGCACCCGCCGCTCGAGGAGCGGATCCGGGTCCTGGAGTCGATGTGATCGCTCCCCGCCGGTCCGCGGCGGTCGCGGTGGTCACGATCGCCGCACTCACCGTCGCCGCCTGCAGCAGTGGTGACGACTCGTCGAAGACGAGCACCACCAAGCGGAGCACCACGACGACCGAGGAGCAGGTCGTCGTCGCGCCGCTCACCGGCCTGCCCGATCCCGACGGTGTCTCGCAGACCCGGGCATCGCTCGGGGTCAAGATCGAGAACACTCCCGAAGCGCGTCCGCAGTCGGGACTCGACCAGGCCGACATCGTCTACGAAGAGGTCGTCGAGGGGGGCATCACACGCTTCTGGGGCTTCTTCAACTCCGCGGCCCCCGAGAACGTCGGCCCGATCCGCTCGGTGCGCGCCATGGACCCGAACATCGTCTCGCCGTTCGGAGGCATCGTGACGTTCTCGGGTGGCACCGAGGACAACGTCGCGCTCGTGCGCGCGACGGGGCTCCTGACCGTCGACGAGAACAACGCGGGCGATGCGTTCTTCCGCGAGCCGACGCGGCCCGCACCGCACGACCTGTACGGACGCACCGAGCTCCTCTGGGAGTTCGGCGGAACCCCGGTCCCGCCGGAGCCGCAGCTCGGGTACGTGGAGGAGGGCCAGGACTTCACCGGCGAGCCGGTCGAGTCGTTCCACGTCCGCCTCGACATGGGCTACGACATGTCGTACGTCTGGGACGCGGCCAAGGGCGGCTGGAACCGATTCCAGCAGGGAATCGAGCCGTTCATGGCGGCAGGGTTCCCCGAGACGCAGATCGCGCCGACGAACGTGATCGTGCAGTTCATCCCGTACGGAGCCGGTGCCGACGGGGACGTCATCGGCACGGGCGAGGCGTGGATCTTCTCGAACGGGCAGCTCATCCGCGGCACGTGGGGCAAGGCCTTTCCGCCCGCCGCGCCCCAGTTCGCGGACGCGACCGGCGCGCCCATCGCGCTGACGCCCGGCCGCACCTGGATCGAGCTGGCGCCGATCGGGACGCCGGTCGACGTCGTCGCGGCCGCTCCGCCGGCGACGGCCGCGACCACGACCACGACGGGGTAGCGCCGGGCCGAGGGAAGCCCGGCCGGATCCGGGGCGGTGCTCGGTACACTGGCCGCATGGCGCAAGGGTCCGAGCGCACGACCGGCACGGCGCGCGTCAAGCGCGGGCTCGCGGAGATGCTGCGCGGCGGCGTGATCATGGACGTGGTCGATGCCGACCAGGCCCGCATCGCCGAGGACGCCGGCGCGGTGTCGGTGATGGCGCTCGAGCGGGTTCCCGCCGACATCCGCCGCGACGGCGGCGTCGCCCGCATGAGCGACCCGGCGATGATCGCCGCGATCCAAGAGGCGGTCACGATCCCGGTCATGGCCAAGTGCCGCATCGGCCACTTCGCCGAGGCGCAGGTCCTCGAGTCGCTCGGCGTCGACTACATCGACGAGAGCGAGGTGCTCACGCCCGCCGACGAGGCGCACCACGTCGACAAGTGGCCGTTCACGGTGCCGTTCGTCTGCGGCGGGACGAACCTCGGCGAGGCACTGCGGCGCATCGCCGAAGGCGCGTGCCTGATCCGCTCGAAGGGCGAGGCCGGCACCGGCAACATCGTCGAGGCGGTGCGCCACCTCCGCTCGATCCTCGGCGACATCCGGCGCCTCACCGTCGCCGACGAGCCGGAGCGCTTCGCCGCCGCCAAGGAGCTCCGGGCGCCCGTCGAGCTCGTCCTGGAGGTCGCCGAGCGCGGCGAGCTCCCGGTCCCGTTGTTCTGCGCGGGCGGCATCGCGACGCCCGCCGACGCTTCGCTCGTGATGCAGCTCGGGGCGCAGGCCGTGTTCGTCGGCAGCGGCATCTTCAAGAGCGACGAACCCGCCACGCGTGCGAAGGCGATCGTCGAGGCGGTCACCCACTTTCGAGACGCCGCGATCGTCGCGAAGGTCTCGCGCGGGCTCGGCGCGACGATGCCGGGCCAGGAGATCGGGACCCTCGACGTCAAGCTTGCCGAGCGCGGCTGGTGAGCGACCTCGCGTGTCAGACCGACGCGCAGCCTCCAGGGTCCGATGAAGGCCGGTGTCCTCGCCCTCCAGGGAGCGTTCCGTGAGCACCGGGAGGTCCTGAGCGCGCTCGGAGTCGATGCCGCCGACGTCCGGACGCCGAGCGACCTCGACGCGGTCGACGCGCTCCTCCTGCCGGGCGGCGAGTCGACGACGATCTCGCACCTGCTCGACACGGCGGAGCTGCGTGCACCGCTCACCGCCCGTCTCTCCGAGGGTCTCCCGACGTTCGCGACGTGCGCGGGGCTCATCCTGCTCGCGCGTGAGGTGCTCGACGGACGCAGCGACCAGGAGCCGCTCGGCTGCGTCGACGCGGCCGTGCGCCGCAACGCCTACGGGACACAGACGCAGTCGTTCGAGGCGCCGCTCGACGTGGCCGGCCTCACGGGCGGCCCGTTCCCCGGCGTGTTCATCCGCGCGCCCCTCGTCGAGGAGGTCGGGGCGCGCGTCGAGGTGCTCGCCCGCCACGACGACCGCGCGGTGCTGCTCCGCGACGGAGCGATCTGGGCGTCGACGTTCCATCCCGAGCTGTCGGGCGATCTCCGACTGCACCAGCGGTTCCTCCAGGAGGTGACGGTGTGAGCGGCCATTCCAAGTGGCACTCGATCAAGCACGCCAAGGGTGCGGCCGACGCGAAGCGAGGCAAGCTCTTCGCGCGTCTCGGGCGTCAGATCGAGGTCGCGGCCCGGGCCGGCGGCGGCGACATCGATGCCAACCCGACACTGCGCACGATGGTCCAGAAGGCACGCGACGCCTCGATGCCGAAGGACAACATCGAGCGCGCGATCAAGCGCGGCACGGGTGAGCTCGATGGCGTCCGCTACGAACCGATCACCTACGAGGGCTACGCCCCCAACGGCGTCGCAGTGCTCGTGGAGGCGCTCACCGACAACCGCAACCGAACCGGTCAAGAGGTGAAGAACATCTTCACTCGCAACGGCGGCTCGCTCGCCGAACCCGGTGCGGTCTCGTGGCAGTTCGAGCGCAAGGGGATCGTGCTGCTCGACAAGGCCGCAGTCGACGAGGACACGCTGATGACCGTGGCCCTCGACGCGGGTGCCGACGACATCGCCGACCTCGGCGACTCGTGGGAGGTGACGACCGGTGCGACCGACCTCCATGCCGTGCGCGACGCGCTCGACGCGGCGGGGATCTCGGTCGCCTCGAGCGATCTGACCATGCAGCCGTCGCAGACCGTGCCCCTCGCCGACGCGTCGGCGGCGAAGCCGGTGCTTCGTGTGCTCGACGGACTCGAGGAGAACGACGACGTGCAGAACGTGTACGCCAACTTCGACATCCCCGACGACGTCCTCGAGACGGTCGAGGCGTGAGCAGATGAGCAGCAGGCCCTCGCCTCCTTCGACTGAGCGCTCGGAGACCTCGCACGCTCGGTCTCTCGTCTAGAGTCCCCGGTCCGTGGAGGTCGGACTCGCCGTCAACGGCTCGGTGCAGCGGCACGACGTCGAGCCCCGCACGCTCCTCGTCCAGTACCTGCGTGAGGCGTGCGGGCTCACCGGCACGAAGGTCGGGTGCGACACCTCGTCGTGCGGCGCTTGCACCGTCTTGGTGGACGGGGAGTCGGTGAAGTCGTGCACGATGCTCGCCGCGCAGGCCGATGGCACGAGCGTCACGACGATCGAGGGCCTCGGGACCGCCGACTCGCCGCACCCGGTGCAAGCCGCGTTCCGTGAGCACCACGGGCTGCAGTGCGGGTTCTGCACCGCCGGCATGGTGATGGCCTCGGTGTCGCTCCTCGAGGAGATCCCGCAGCCGACCGAGGCCGACGTGCGCGTCGGCCTGGAGGGCAACCTCTGCCGCTGCACGGGCTACCAGAACATCGTTGCGGCCGTGCTCGCCGCCGCGGAGTCGAAGTGATCCCCGCTCCGTTCGAGTACGTGCGGGCGTCGACGGCGGACGAGGTGATCGGCGCGCTGGTGGAGCATGGTGACGAGGCGAAGGTCCTGGCGGGCGGGATGTCGCTGCTCCCACTGATGAAGCTGCGTCTCGCCACCCCGAGCGTCCTCGTCGACGCGGGCCGCGTCCCCGACCTGTCCTACGTCCGTCAGGCCGGCGACGTGATCGCGATCGGAGCGCTCACTCGCCATCGCGACCTCGAGACCAGCGACCTGCTCGCGCAGCACTGTGGGGTGCTGCGCGGGGTGTCGGCCGAGGTGGGCGACAACCAGGTACGCCATCGAGGAACGATCGGTGGCTCGGTTGCGCACGGTGATCCGGCGTCCGACGTGCCCGCCGTCTTGCTCGCGCTCGATGCGACGTTCGCGGTCACGGGCCCGAACGGCTCCCGTGAGATCGCTGCCCGCGACTTCTTCGAGGGCTTCCTCGAGACCGCGCTGGAGCCCGACGAGCTGCTCACCGAGATCCGCGTCCCGAAGACCGGCAGCAACGGGTGGTCGTATCAGAAGTTCAACCGCCGTGCTCAGGACTGGGCCATCGTGGGTGCGCTCGCGGCACGGGTCGGCGGCTCGACGCGCGTGGCGCTCGTGAACATGGGCGCGACGCCGCTACGTGCCGCGGGTGTCGAGGCTGTGCTCGCCGAGGGCGGCGGCGTGGCCGACGCCGCGAGCCGCGCCGCCGAAGGCACGGAGGCGCCCGCCGACTTGAACGCATCCTCGGAGTACCGCGAGCACCTGGCACGCGTCCTGGTCCGACGCGCGCTGGAGCAGGCCGCCGCGGCTGCGTGAGGTCGCGCGTCGCGGGCGCCGTCCTGGCTGCCGGCCGGGGGGAGCGCTTCGGGGGCGACGTGCCGAAGCCGCTCGCGGTGGTGGGCGGCAGGCCCCTCGTCGCGCGTGCGCTCGACGCGATCAGCGCGGCTGACCTGAGCCCGGTCGTCCTGGTCGTGGGTCGCAAGGGTGACGACGTCGCCGAGGCCGCGCCGCAGGGCGTCGTCGTGGTCCGCGCCAGCCGCTGGAGCGAGGGGATCGCGCATTCGCTGCGCGCCGCGCTCGATGCCGTCGCGCCGTACGCAGAGGCGAGCGCGCTCTGCATCGGGCTCGCGGATCAGCCGCTCGTGGGCGCGGAGAGCTACCGGCGGCTCGTCGGGGCACACGAGGACGGCGCGACGCTCGCGGTTGCGACCTACGAGGGCAGGCGCGGCAACCCCGTGCTCGTGGGGCGAGCGCTGTGGGACGAGGCACGGGCGCTCGAGGGCGACGTCGGTGCCCGCGCGCTGATGGACCACCACGCCGTCGTCGAGGTCGATTGCACGGGCACGGGCTTGCCAGACGATGTCGATACGATCGACGACGTCCGTGCGCTCGAAGCGCACCACGCCGCCGAGCTCGGTGACGGCTGACACCGGAGAGGAGCACGACCGACGATGCAGATCACTGACGAGTTCCGCGTGGACGTGCCCGTCGACCAGGCGTGGAACGTGCTGCGCGACGTCGAGCGGATCGCACCGTGCATGCCCGGTGCCCAGCTCCAGGAGGTGGAGGGCGACGAGTACCGCGGCATCGTCAAGGTGAAGGTCGGCCCGATCACGGCCCAGTACAAGGGCGCCGCCCGCATCGTCGAGGAGGACGATGCGGCCCACACGATGGTGATCCGCGCCGAGGGTCGTGACACCCGGGGCCAGGGCAACGCCGCGGCGACGGTCACCGCGAGGCTGGCCCCCGAAGGCGACGCGACGTTGGTCGCGATCGACACCGATCTCCAGGTCACGGGCAAGGTCGCGCAGTTCGGGCGCGGGGTGATGGCCGACGTCTCGTCGAAGCTCCTCGGTCAGTTCGTCACCTGCCTCCACTCCGAGGTGCTGTCCGGCCAGGCCGGTGCGTCCTCCGACGCGGCGCCCGGGCAACCGGGGTCAGCGCCGGCGCAGACCGCCGTCGCCCCGCCGGAGGGTGGTGCGCCCAGCGGTCCCCGCACGATCGATGCCCCGGAAGCCGAGGCCGTCGACCTCGCGCGCGTCGCCGGCGGGGCCCTCGCCAAGCGCGCCGTCCCGCTCGCCGTCGGAGCGGCGGTGGTCGTCGGCGTGGTCATCTGGCTGCTCGTCCGCTGAGGGGGGGGTCCGCACGCCAGGGGTCGCAGGCCCCTAGCATCGAACCCGTGTTCGATCCCGATGGGCCTGTCCTCGGCATCGATCCGGGCCTCACCCGGTGCGGATACGGGGCGGTGGACCACGGCTCGTCCGGTCCCGTCGCGGTGGGCTTCGGTGTGCTGCGCACCGAGCCGGATGACGACCTGCCGCGGCGCCTGGCCACGCTCCACGCCGACGTCCGCGCCCTGTTCGTCGACTTGACGCCGAGCGCGCTCGCCGTCGAACGCCTCCTGTTCCAGCACAACGTGCGCACCGCGGTCGCGGTCGGGCAGGCGAGCGGAGTGGTGCTCGCCGCCGCGGCCGAGGCGGGCATCCCGGTGACCCATTACAGCCCCAACGAGGTCAAGCTCGCGATCGCCGGCGACGGCGCGGCCGACAAGGCCCAGGTGCAGGCGATGGTGACGCGCATGCTGCGCCTCGATGCGCGTCCGGCATCACCTGACGCGGCCGACGCGCTGGCCCTCGGGCTCTGCCACGCCTGGGGCGCGCCGCTGCGCGACGCGGTGGGTGCGGCCGCGCCCGCGGGGGGAGGGTTGCGGGACGCGATCGACCGGGCGCTCGCGAGGGGCGAGGGCTCGTGATCGGCTCGGTGCGGGGCACCGTCCTCGAGCGCGACGCGTCGGGCGAGGCGCTGATCGAGGTGGGCGGCGTCGGGTACCGCGTGCTCGTGCCCCTCGGTGCGCTGCCCGGGCTCGATCCAGGTGCGCCGACGTTCCTGTTCACCCACCTGCACGTGCGCGACGACGCGATGGTGCTCTACGGCTTCCCGCAGCGCGAGGAGCGTGAGACGTTCGAGGTGCTGCTCGGCGCCGCCGGTGTCGGTCCCGCGCTCGCCTTGAAGGTCCTCTCCGTGCACTCGCCGAACGCGCTCGGACGTGCTGTCGCCGAGCAGGACCTCGAGGCGCTGACGCTGGTGCCCGGCGTCGGGAAGCGGACGGCCGAACGGCTCCTGGTCGAGCTGCGGGCGCGCCTCGAGCTCCCGTCGGCCGAGGGAGTCGTGGGCACCGGGTCGGGCGACGCGCGCGCCGAGGTGCGCCAGGCCCTCGCCGGCCTCGGCTACGGACCCGACGAGATCCGGGAGGCGATGGCGCAGGTGCCCGACGACGCCTCGGTCGACGAGCTGCTGCGGGCCGCGCTGCGGGTCCTGGCGGTGTCGCGATGAGAGACGAGCTCTTGAGCGCCGCGGCCGACCCCTCCGAGCGCGCCGAGGAGACGTCGCTGCGGCCCCGTCATCTCGGTGAGTTCATCGGGCAGCCGAGCCTCAAGGAGCACCTCGAGGTGATGCTCGGCGCAGCCGCCAAGCGCGGCCAGGCCCTCGACCACGTGCTGCTCGCAGGCCCGCCCGGGCTCGGCAAGACGTCGCTGGCCGGGATCATCGCCGGCGAGCTCGGCGTCGGCCTGCGGATCACGAGCGGCCCGGCGCTCGAGCGCGCCGGCGACCTCGCGGCCATCCTCACGAACCTCGACGACGGCGACGTGCTCTTCATCGACGAGATCCACCGCCTCCCGCGCCCGGTCGAGGAAGTGCTCTACCCGGCGATGGAGGACTTCCAGCTCGACATCGTCATCGGCAAGGGGCCGTCGGCACGCTCGCTGCGCCTCGACTTGCCGCGCTTCACGCTCGTCGGGGCGACGACGCGCAGCGGGATGATCACCGGGCCCCTGCGGGACCGCTTCGGCTTCGTCGCCCGCCTCGACTACTACGAGCCGGCCGACCTCGTCGCGATCCTCGACCGCTCGGCGTCGATCATCGGCGTGCCGCTCGAGCAGGACGGCGCGCAGGAGATCGCACGGCGCGCCCGGGGCACGCCGCGGATCGCCAACCGGCTCCTCAAGCGCGTCCGCGACTACGCCGAGGTCCGCGCCGACGGCCGGGTCGACCACGACACCGCATGCGCGGCGCTGGCGCTCTTCGAGGTCGACGAGGTCGGCCTCGACAAGGTCGACCGAGCGGTGCTGCGCGCGCTGTGCGAGACGTTCGCCGGGCAGCCGGTGGGTCTCGGCACGTTGGCCGTCGCCGTCGCCGAGGAGCCCGAGACGGTCGAAGACGTCTACGAGCCCTTCCTCTTGAAGGAGGGGCTGCTCCGCCGAACGCCGCGTGGTCGGGTCGCGACCGCGGCGGCGTACGCACATCTCGGGCTCACGCCACCGGCCGGAGCCACGCCCGACCTGTTCGGCACCTGACGCTCGCGCGGGGGCGATCGCACACCCCTCCGCTACGATCCGTCGTCGCTCGAGACCCGGCGCCGTGGCTGGAGAGAGCCCGTGATCATCATCGTCTACCTGGTCATCCTGGCCGCGGCGTTCTTCTTCCTGATCGTCGTGCCCCAGCGCCGACGCATGGCCGCGCACCAGCGACTGATGGCGAGCCTCGAGGTCGGCGACGAGATCGTGACGTCGGGCGGCTTCCACGGCACGGTGCGAGGGCTCGACGAGTCGACGATCAACGTGGAGATCGCCCCGGGGGTCGTGGTCGAGCTCGCGCGGGGGGCGATCGCGGCGAAGGTCTCGGGCGAGCTGCCCGATCGGCTCGACGAGGGCGACGGAGCGGCCTGAGGTGTCGGTCCGGCGCATGCAGGCCTATCTGATCGGCACGATCGTCGTGGTGCTGCTCGCGCTCGGCCTGACGATCGGCACGAACAAGGAGCCGGTGCTCGGCCTCGACCTCCAGGGGGGCATCTCGGTGGTCCTCGAGCCGGTCGGCGACTTCCGCGCCGCTTCGCTCGACGTCGCGGTCGACATCATCCGCAATCGCGTGGACGGGCTCGGGGTCGCCGAGCCGGAGATCAGCCGCCAGGGTGACAACATCGTCGTCGATCTCCCCGGTGTGAAGGACCGCAACAAGGCGCGCCGAGTCGTCGGCCAGACCGCGGAGCTGCGCTTCCGGCCGGTGATCGCCGAGCTCCCGCCCGAGGGCGCCCAGGTGACGACGACGACGACACCGCCGACGACGACGATCGGCGGGGCGCCGGAGCCCTCGACGACCACCACGACGGTGGCGCCCGACGACGCGGCGGTGAAGGCGGCGATCGCGGCGTGCGACGAGGCTCAGGTCGCCATGCTCGTCAACGCGGGCGCAAGCCTGCCGACGACGAGTCGCGCCGACGACACGCGCAAGGCGTGCGTCGTCCTGCCGACCCGCGAGGATGGTGCCGACGGACCACGCCTCTTCCTCGGCCCGACCGAGCTCACGGGCCGGGGCGTCGACGACGCGAAGTCTCGGTTCTCCCAGGGTCGGGGATACGCCGTCGACATGAGCCTCAACGGCGACGGCGAGCAGAAGTTCAACGCGTTGGCAGCCGAGTCGTTCCCCAAGTCGCCTCCGCAGAACCGGGTCGCGATCGTGCTCGACGGCGAGGTGCAGTCGAGCCCGGCGTTCCAGGAGGCGTCGTTCGCGGGGGGTGACGTGCAGATCACCGGGCAGTTCAGCCCGGACGAGGCGAACGACCTGGCGACGATCATCAACTACGGAGCGCTGCCGGTGCGGCTCGAGGAGCTGACGGTGCAGAACGTCTCCCCGACGCTCGGCGATGACCAGCTGGCGGCCGGCATCGCCGCCGGCGTGATCGGCCTGCTGCTCGTGGCGCTCTACATGCTCGTGTACTACCGGTTGCTGGGGCTCGTGGTCGTCGCCGGGATCCTCATCAGCGCGGTGCTCGTCTACGCACTCGTGTCGTTCCTCGGTGACTCGATCGGCCTCACGTTGACGCTCGCCGGTGTGACCGGGCTGATCGTGTCGGTGGGCGTCACGGTCGACTCGTACGTCGTGTACTTCGAGCGCCTCAAGGACGAGGTGCGCAGCGGGCGCACGGTGCGCGCGTCGATCGACCGCGGCTTCGCTCGCTCCTTCCGCACGATCGTCGCGGCCGACCTGGTGTCGCTGATCGGTGCCGCCGTCCTCTACTTCCTGGCTGTCGGCTCCGTGCGTGGCTTCGCGTTCTTCCTCGGCGTGTCGACGATCCTCGACCTGGTCATCTCCTACTTCTTCATGCACCCGCTCGTCGGGCTGATGGCCCGCCGACCGCATCTGGTGCGGATGCGCGGCGTCGGCATCGCGGCGGGTCTCGACACGCCGGCGGTGCAGGCATGACGGCCGCGACGACCACCACGGCACGGCACGGCTTCCTCGCGACCCTCCGCGACATCTACCACGAGCGCACGCACTTCGACTTCATCGGGAAGTCGAAGTGGTGGGCGCTCCTCTCGGGCGCGCTGGTGACCGTCTCGATCGGCGCGCTCGCGTTGTCCGGCCTGAACCTCGGCATCGACTTCGAGGGAGGGAGCCAGTGGGACGTCACCGTGCAGGGCAAGTCGGTCGACATCGACGCGGTGCGAAGCGCCCTCGAGGGAACGCAAGCCTCCGACGCCAAGATCCTCGTCCTCACCGGCAGCGACAGCGACAGCGTCCGCGTCCAGACCGACGAGCTGCCGCAAGCGCAGCGCAGCGCCGTCACGACGGCGCTGGCGACCTACGCCGGTGCACAGGAGTCCGACGTGTCGTTCGTCGACGTCGGTCCGACGTGGGGTGATCAGGTCACGCGCAAGGCGCTCACCGCGCTCGGCTTCTTCTTCTTGCTGATCGCGGTCTACCTCACGTTCAGGTTCGAATGGCGCATGGCGCTCGCGGCGATCGTGGCGGTCGTGCACGACATCATCATCACGGCCGGGGTGTACGCGATCACGGGCTTCGAGGTGACGCCCGCCACCGTCGTCGCATTCCTGACGATCCTCGGCTTCTCTCTGTACGACACCGTGGTCGTGTTCGACAAGATCAGGGAGAACACGCCGTCGCTGGGGGCCGAGCGGGGCGACACGTACTCGCTGATGGTGAACCGCTCGATGAACCAGGTCCTGATGCGTTCGATCAACACCTCGTTCGTCGCGCTCCTGCCGGTCGCCTCCCTCCTCGTCGTCGGCTCGGGCCTGCTGGGCGCCGTGACGCTGCGCGACTTCGCCCTCGCGCTGTTCGTCGGGCTGCTCGTCGGTGCGTACTCGTCGATCTTCGTGGCCACACCGCTGCTCGCCGGGCTCAAGGAGCGCGAGCCGCGCTACGCGGCGCTGCGCGAGCGCTCCCAGGCGCAGCGGGCGAGGGGTGCGACGGTCGCCGCTGCCCCCGGTGGTGCGCCCGCGGCGGCATCCGGTGAGGCCGGGGTGGGTTCGTCGGCCCCTGGCGAGCAGTCCGAGCCGAGCGCGTCCGACGTACCCGCGACGCCGGCGACGTCGAGCGGCATCACGCCGCGCGCGCGCCGGCAGCGACGGCGGAAGCGGCGCTGAGCCCCGCACCCCCGCCTCTAGAGTGGTGGGGGAGATGAGCTCCATCGATCTCCGTCCCGAGCGTCGGCAGGTCCTCCCGCGGCCCTGGCGCCGACACCAGATCGATGACGAGCTCGCGCCGCTGCTGGCGGAGTACCAGAAGCGCCACCGCCGAGCCGACACCGGCCTCATCGAGGCCGCCTTCGAGGTGGCCCGCCGTGCCCACGCCGAGCAGGTGCGGAGATCGGGCGAGCCCTACCTCGCGCACCCGCTCGGGGTGGCCCGGATCGTCGCCGAGCTCGGCCTCGACGACATCACGATCGCCGGCGCGCTGCTCCACGACTCGGTGGAAGACACGACGTTGACGGTCGACGACCTCGACGACGTCTTCGGCAGCGAGATCGCCGGCATCGTCGACGGCGTCACGAAGCTCGACCGCCTGCACTTCGACTCGAAGGAGGCCCAGCAGGCTGCGTCGCTCCGCAAGATGCTCGTCGCGATGGCGCGCGACATCCGCGTCCTGCTGATCAAGCTCGCCGATCGGCTCCACAACATGCGCACGATCTCGGCGCTCGCCACTGACAAGCAGCAGCGGATCGCCAAGGAGACGATCGACATCTACGCCCCGCTCGCGCACCGTCTCGGCATCGCCGACGTGAAGTGGCAGCTCGAGGACCTCTCGTTCAAGGTGTTGCATCCGAAGCGGTACGCCGAGATCGAGCAGATGGTCGCCACCCGCGCGCCCGAACGCGAGGAGCACTTGGCGACGGTGCTCTCGAACGTGAAGGACCGGCTCGCCGACGTGCACATCCACGCGCAGGTCCAGGGCCGGCCGAAGCACTACTGGTCGATCTACGAGAAGATGATCGTGCGCGGCAAGGAGTTCGACGACGTGCAGGACCTCGTCGGCGTGCGCGTGATCGTCGACTCCGTGAAGGACTGCTACGGCGCGCTCGGTTCGATCCACTCCTTGTGGGCGCCCGTGCACGGGCGCTTCAAGGACTACATCGCGATGCCCAAGTTCAACCTGTACCAGTCGTTGCACACGACGGTCGTCGGGCCTCAGGGCAAGCCGGTGGAGCTCCAGATCCGGACGCACGAGATGCATCGGCGCGCCGAGTACGGGATCGCCGCTCATTGGGGCTACAAGGAGCGCTCGCGCGAGGAGGATCTGGCGTGGCTCCAGCGCATGGTCGACTGGCAGCAGGACGCCGACGACCCCAGCGAGTTCTTGTCGACGCTGAAGATCGACCTCGAGCAGGGGGAGGTCTTCGTCTTCACGCCGAAAGGGAAGGTCATCACCCTCCCCGCCGAGTCGACACCGGTCGACTTCGCCTATGCGATCCACACCGAAGTGGGACACCGCTGCATCGGAGCGCGCGTGAACGGCCGCCTCGTTCCGCTCGACGGCGCGCTGGACTCCGGTGACACGGTCGAGATCTTCACGAGCAAGGTGGCCGGCGCGGGCCCGAGCCGCGACTGGCTGCAGTTCGTGCACACCCCGCGGGCCCGGTCGAAGATCCGGCAGTGGTTCTCCCGCGAGCGACGCGTTGACGCGATGGAGACGGGTCGCGACGAGCTCGTCAAGGCGCTGCGCAAGGAGGGCCTCCCGGTTCAGCGCGTGGCACAGTCGGCCGTGCTCGTCGCGGTCGCCGAGCAGATGCACTACGCCGACCTGGACGCGCTCCACGCGGCCGTGGGCGAGGGGCACGTCTCGGCGCGGGCAGTCGCGCAGCGGGTCCAGCGCGAGCTGCGCGGCGGCGAGGAGCAGCTCCCCGTCACCACCCAGCGCCCGCCTCGTCGCCCCCGGTCGGAAGGGCACCGGTCGGCCGGGGTGCACGTCGAGGGGCTCGACGACGTGATGGTCCGGCTGTCGCGCTGCTGCACGCCGGTGCCCGGCGACGAGATCATGGGCTTCGTCACACGAGGGCGAGGCGTGTCCGTGCATCGCACCGACTGTGCCAACGCGGTGTCGCTCGCGGCTCAGGCGCAGCGGCTCATCGAGGTCGAATGGGACCACGACCAGACTGCGACGTTCGTCGTGTCGGTGGCGGTCGAGGCGCTCGACCGATCGGACCTGCTCCGCGACGTCGCACACGTGCTGTCGGAGCACCACATCAACATCATCATGAGCACCTCGCAGACGTCCAGCGACCGGGTCGCCCGCTTGCGCTTCGACTTCGAGCTCGCCGACCCGGACCACCTCGACTCGTTGCTCAAGGCCGTGCAGCGAGTCGATTCGGTGTTCGACGCGTACCGAGTCCTTCCTGGCGCGGCTGCGCGCATCGAGACATAGCGGCCGAGAACGGACCACGGTCGCACACAACCCTTCTTCTACGCTGGGCCGGTGCCCGACCCCGACCCGCGCTCCGTGTACCGCGCGCCCATCGGGACTCACGACGTTCTCCCGCCCGACTCCGGTGCCTGGATGCAGGTGGTGGCAGCCTTCGCGGCGCGGGCGGGCCGCTTCGGCTACGGACTGGTGCTCACGCCAGTCTTCGAGCACGTCGAGGTGTTCCAGCGCGTCGGTGCCTCGACGGATGTGGTGCGCAAGGAGATGTACGAGCTGACCGACCGCGGCGACCGTCGACTCGCACTGCGCCCCGAGGGAACCGCCCCCGTGGTGCGCGCGTACGTCGAGCACCGACCGACGCCCCCGTGGAAGGTGTGGTACCTGGCACCCAACTTCCGGTACGAGCGGCCGCAGAAGGGTCGATACCGCCAGCACTGGCAGCTCGGTGCCGAAGTGCTCGGCACGGACGACGCCGAGGTCGATGTCGAGGTGATCGCGCTGGCCCATGGGTTCTATGCCGACCTCGGGCTGACGCGGATCCGGCTCCTCCTGAACTCGATGGGCGCACCGGCCGATCGGGCGGCATACGTCGAGGGCCTGCGCGACTACCTCGTCTCGCACGGAGCCTCGCTCGGCGACGAGTTCCTCGCGCGAGCACGCGAGCACCCGCTGCGGTTGCTCGACTCGAAGGACGAAGCGTGGCAGGAGGTGATCGAGCGGGCACCCCAGCTCACCGAGCACCTCGGTGGTGAGTCCAGGGATCACTTCGAGGCGGTCCAGCGCGGCCTCGACACGCTCGGCATCCCCTACGAGCTCGCGCCCCGACTCGTGCGAGGCTTCGACTACTACACGTCCACGACGTTCGAGTTCGCGAGCGACGCACTGGACGCTGCGCAGGACGCGGTCGGTGGTGGCGGACGCTACGACCAGCTCGCCGAGCAGATGGGCGGGCCACCCACACCGGGCATCGGCTTCGGCATCGGCATCGAGCGCGTCCTCATCGCGTGCGACGCCGAGGGGGCGCTGCCGCCGCCGCAGCACCGGCTCGATGCGTTCGTCGTCGACGACGTCGGCGACGGCTCCGCGGTGTCCCTCGTCAACGACCTGCGAATGGCCGGACTGCGGGCCGACCGAGCGTACGGTGGCCGGTCCTTGAAGGCGCAGATGAAGATCGCGAACCGCTCCCACGCGGCGTACGCGGTGATCCTCGGCCGAGTCGAGGTCGAGCGCGGCACCGTCGCGGTGAAGCGAATGGACACCGGTGACCAGCTCGAGGTCCATCGCGAGCAGGTCGCCGGGTGGCTGCGCGAGCGCTGCGAGGCGGACGTGAGTCCGTGATGCGCACGCACCGCGCGGGCGCGCTGGGTCTCGACCAGCGCGGTGAGTCAGTGGTGGTCTGCGGCTGGGTCGCGAGCCGCCGCGACCACGGCGGCGTCGTGTTCATCGATCTGCGCGACGCTGCCGGCATCGTGCAGGTCGTCATCGACCCCGAGACGGTCGATGGTGAGGATCCACACGGATTGCGCGGGGAGTTCGTGTTGCGCGTCGAAGGCACCGTGCGTGATCGGCCGGAGGGAACGGTGAACCCGGAGCTGCCGACCGGAGCCATCGAGGTCGCGGCGACCTCGGTCGAGATCCTCAACCGCGCCGAGCCGCCCCCCATCCCCATCGACGGGTCGGCGGAGGCGGACGAGGTGCTCCGCCTCCGCCACCGGTACCTCGACCTGCGAACGGCACGGATGCAGAAGAACCTGCGTCTGCGCGCGCTCGTCATGCGCTCGCTGCGCGCGGCGCTCGACGAACGAGACTTCGTCGAGGTCGAGACGCCACTCCTCATCGCGTCGACCCCTGAGGGTGCACGCGACTTCGTCGTCCCCTCGCGTCATGCGCCCGGCCGCTTCTACGCGCTCCCGCAGAGCCCCCAGCTGTTCAAGCAGATGCTCATGGTGGGCGGGATCGACCGGTACTACCAGATCGCGCGGTGCCTGCGGGACGAGGATCCGCGCGCCGACCGGCAGCTCGAGTTCACCCAGCTCGACGCCGAGATGAGCTTCGTCGACGCCGAGGACGTGATGGAGGTCATCGGGACGGTCGTCGCGCTGGCGATCGAGTCTGCGACCGGGGCTCCTGCTCCGACCGCCGAGCGCCTCACCTGGCACGACGCGATGGACCGCTACGGCACCGACAAGCCCGACCTACGGTTCGGCATGGAGCTCGCCGACGTGAGCGAGGTCTTTGCGGCAACCGAGTTCCGGGCCTTCCAGGCCGACGTCGTCAAGGCGATCAGGGTCGAGGGCGAGGGCGATGCGCCGCGATCGACGGTCGACGGCCTCATCGAGCGCGCCAAGCAGCTCGGTGCCGCGGGGCTGGTGTGGATCCGGGTCGGCGAGCATGGTGCGCTCGACGCTCCGACGGTGAAGTTCATGACGGAGGCCGAGCAGATCGGGCTCGTCGACGCGACGGGCGCGCGGTCCGGAGACCTCCTGCTCGTCGCCGCGGGCACGCGCCGGGTCGTCGACCACGTGCTCGGCACGATCCGCCTCGACCTCGGCCGCCCCCCGATCGGCGAGGGCGTGCTGCGTCTGGCCTGGATCACGGAGTTCCCCCTCTTCGAGGCGATCGACGACGACGGGCGCCCGATCCCCGCGCACCACCCGTTCACGATGCCGCACCCCGACGACCTCGACCTGTTGGCGAGAGGCCGCGGCGACGAGCTGCTCGGCGTCCGGTCGCTCGCGTACGACCTCGTGCTGAACGGCTGGGAGCTCGGCAGCGGGAGCGTGCGGATCACGTCACCCGAGATGCAACAGCAGGTCTTCGAGCTCCTGGGCATCGACGCCTCGGCCGCGCGCGAGCGCTTCGGGTTCCTCCTCGAGGCCTTCCGCTACGGAGCACCGCCCCACGCCGGCTTCGCGTTCGGGATCGATCGCTTGGTCGCGATCCTCGCCGGAGAGGAGAACATCCGCGAGGTCATCGCGTTCCCGAAGACGCAGTCGGGGAGCGATCCGCTGACGGGCGCGCCGACCGCGATCGAGCCTGCGCAGCTCCGCGACCTCGGCCTCACGGTGAGCAGACCCAAGCAGTAGGGCACGATCGCGCAGATGCCGGAGGCGCCCGACCTGTTCTCGTCCGCAGTCGAGGAACGGCTGCGTCGCCGCGCGCCGCTGGCGGCGCGGCTGCGGCCGCAGCGCCTCGACGAGGTCGCCGGACAGGAGGCGCTGCTCGACGCGGGCAAGCCGCTGCGCACCCTGATCCAGGGCGACCGGCTGTCGTCGATCGTGCTCTGGGGTCCGCCCGGGACCGGCAAGACGACGATCGCCCGTCTCATCGCGGGCGAGACCGACCAGGCCTTCGAGCCGTTGTCGGCGGTGAGCGCCGGCGTGAAGGACGTGCGTGAGATCGCGGAGCGGGCGCGGGCGCGTCTCGGTGAGCGGGGGCAGGGGACGATCCTCTTCCTCGACGAGGTGCACCGGTTCAGTCGCACGCAGCAGGACGCCCTCCTCCCGCACGTCGAGGAAGGTCTCTTCGTGCTCATCGGCGCGACGACCGAGAACCCCTTCTTCGCGCTCACGGGCCCGCTGCTGTCTCGGTCGACGCTCTTCCGCCTGGAGCCCCTCGCACCCGAGGCCGTCGCCACGCTGCTCGAGCGGGCGATGAAGGATCCGCGGGGCCTCGGTGACG
>CAZHKE010000042.1:0-25083 GCA_964532485.1 uncultured Bifidobacteriaceae bacterium | reverse complement strand
GCGGCACCGAGCGCCGCCAGGTCAGGCCGGCGAAGCGAGCGAGTCGCTCCCGCTCACGCGCCCACTGAGCGGTCACCCATCGCGCGACGCAGCGCGTTCCGGTGCCCGTCGCGTGCCCGTGATCGGTGTCACGGCTGTCACACGCGGGTGTCATCATGGGCACCGGATCGAACACATGTTCGGTCCTCAGGGCTTCGGGCTCGGGGCTTTGGAGGAGGTGACCGGCCGTGGCGACGTTCCAGGACCAGATGGGCGAGCTGCGCACCCACGAGACCCCGTGGCTACGCGACGAGCGGGCTCGGGTGGTCACCGAGCGGCGTCGCCTCGAGGTCCGAGAGCTGGCCATCACCCGAGTCCTCGACGAGCGCGCCACCCGTGAGCGTGAGGCCGAGGACGACCTCATCGGTGCGAGCCGCGACTCGGCCCGCACCGCCCGCCAGAAGGTCGAGGTGGCTCGCGCGCTCGAAGCTCTTCCCGCGATCGCCGCGAAAGCCGAGGTCGGCGAGCTGTCCGGGGGTCATCGGACGCGGCATCGCCGACCATCGTGTCGGCGCGACCGAGGCGCAGCCGTCGACACCCCCGACCGAGCCAGTTCGCCGACGCAGGGCGAGACCCGGCCGCGGCGCGGCCGACTGCGCCCCCAGGGCGCAGAAGCAGGGGCTCGCCCGTCGCGCCGGCGTGGCGAGGGAGCGGGGTGTCGAGCGGTGGAGCCGGTCAGCCCCAAGCTCGAACCCCACGGCCCCTACCGACTCGTCGGCGACCCCGACCTCCCCGACGGACTCCGCCTCATCGACACCCGCACCAACGTCGGCACCACCACCACCACCACCACCGACGCCGACGCCACCACCGACGGCCGCGCCGGACCGGCGCCGTGACGATCACGCCCCGGCAACGCCCGATCTCAGGTGATGGCGCCGAGCGCCGACTCAGGGGTCGAGCCCGGGGTGCGAGCCTCGGCGACCGCGGCCCACAGGTCCGTCGCGGTGGTCGCGCCGACGAAGGCGCGCCGGACCACGCCGCCCGCGTCGGCGACGAGGATCATCGGGATCGCCTCGATCTGGTAGCGGTCGTGCAACGGGCGTTCGTCCTCGAACGAGAGCTCGCACGTGACGACGTCACCTGCCTCGAGCACCGCGACCTTGGGTCCGAGTCCCTGGCACGACGCGCAGGTCGCCGACGAGAAGTACGCGACGAGCCACGGCGCCTCGGGTCGCGGGAAGTCGTCGCGTCGCAGCTGGCGGGGAACTGGGTACGCGTCGCGCGGTGGCGGAGCCGGCGCGTGCTGCGTGCGCAGGCGCCATGCGATCGCACCTGCGACGAGGGCCACGACGGCACCGATCCCGACGATGGCGAGCATCAGCGGCCGAGCGGTGGGAACGGCACACCGGGCGCGAGCGACGCGCCCGGCCCGAGGATCTCACGCCCCGCGACGATCGGGCCGTCGGCGCTGACCACGATCACCTGATCGGGGCGCACGTCGCGGTCCCTCAGCGAGAAGCTCACGCGCTCCCCCGGTGGCACGGCCTCGGCCGGCGCGCTCGCGGGGCTGTCGGGATCACCGCGGGTGTACGCGTAGAGCTGGACCGTGATCGGCTTGTTGCTCACGTTGAGCGCGCTGATCACCGCCTCGCCGTCGTTCTCGAGCCTGCCCACCGCGAACGCCCACTTCGCAGACGCCACGATGTTCCCCTGGGTCGTCGCGACGCCGGCGACCGGCGAGGGGGTAGCCCACGCGCCGAACGCGCCGGCGACGATCGGCGTGTCGTTCATCGACGTCACCTCGACCGCGTACGCGGACCCGCTCGCGCGAGCACCGATCTCGAGACGCTCGATGGCGTTGCCCGTGAGGTCGACGGTCTCGGGCTGCAGCGACGCGGCTCCGTCGAGCAGGACGCGCACCGTGACGCGCGCGGGGTCAGGAGTGAAGTTGGCGATCGAGAGCGACTCGGCGGTGCCGTCGCCTGCGTCCATGATGGGGAAGCGCCAGCGCGGAGCCATCGAGGTCGCGCCGAGCGCGAGGGTGATCCCGATCCGAGCGTCGGTCCCGTCGAAGATCTCAGAGCGCTCCGCCACGATGCGTCCGGTGCGCGCCTTCACGAGCACCCCGACCTGACCCTGGCGGCGCGCGACCTCGTGGACCGGCACGGAGATCCGAGACCGCCGGGGAACGACCACCGCCTGGCCGGCTTCGGGGGTCTGCAGCCCACCGTCGTCGAGGAACGTCACGTCGACGATCGCGTCGTCGCCGAACGGGTTGAAGAGCGCCAGCCAGTCCTCGGCACCACGTTCGGTCGAGCCCTCGGCGAAGTACCACGTCGGCGACGCGGAGCGAGAGCACTGGCCGACGGCGACCTCATCGGTGATCGCCTGGATCTCGTGCTCGACGACGGCGCGTCCCCCGAACACCTCGACCACGACGCCCGGCTCCGGTGCCTCCGCGATGCCGGCGACCTCGACCCGCCGCTGCTCATAGGGCGCGAGCCGGTAGTCCTCGGACTGCGGCGGCGTCTCGCCCCCCGGCATCACCGTCATGCTGACGTCGAGCCGTCGCGGCTCCAGGTTGCCGATGATGACCGTCTCACGAGCCCGACCGGTCGCGGCCGACGTCCCCTCCGCGCAGTACCAGGCGGACGAGACCGAGCGCTCCGACGGCACGCTCGGACCGTCGGGCGCGTCCCGGTGCGCGACGACGACCGCGAGCGACTCCGGATCGTCCTGCGAGAGCACCACCGCGCCCGCCACGACGACGCCGAGCACGACGATGCCGGCCAACCGACGCGCGCGATCGTTCACTGCTCGTCCCAGAAGCCGTCGAGATCGTCATAGCCGGCGAACTCGCCCTCACGCACGAAGTCCGACGGCCGCGACGCGCGCTCGAGGCGCTCCCGTCGGAGCCGTGCGGCTCGCGCCGACCGCGCGCGACCGCGACCACGCGTCCACCACACGAGCGCGCCGATCCACAAGAGCAGCTCCACGCCCAGCAGCACGTACCGCCGGCCCTGGCCGTCGTGCGAGATCGCGACCGTGCCCGGCGCCGGGACCTTCCAGCCGTTGACCCATCCGAATGCCGCGCCGTGCTCGAGCTCGCGCCCCTCGCCAGTGGCGCTCCAGCCGTCGTCGAACGCCTCAGCGAGCAACGCGGTGCCCGCCGGCACCGGTTCGTCACCGAGCGGCTCTGCGCCCACGAGATCGGTGCTCACCGCGCTCGGGAGCGGCGCGACCGCCCCGGTCGGGACGCCACCCTTGGTGACTGCTCGGGCCGGCGCCCACGACTCGTTCTGGTAGATCACCAGCCCCGGTTCACCGCGCAGCCGCGCGAGATCGAGCTGGTCGGCGAACGCCGCCGTCACCGACGGGACGGGGTGCCCGCGCGCGCCGGACGGTCCGTTGCGGAGCGGCACCACGACGTAGCGAACACCCGCCGGCGCGAGGAGCCGACCGATTCGGTTCGTGTTGCCGTTGCGCGCCACGTCGATCGCACGATCGATCACGTCGTCAGCGGCATCGGTCGGCGCGCGCCAGAGCTCACGCACGTCGCCGGACCCGTTCCGGGTGAGCGACCAGCTGATCGCGTCGTCGAGCGGGACCGGGTCGAGCGGGAGCACGTCGGGGTCGCCGACCCACAGGATCCGGAACTGCCCCTCGAAGGTGGCATCGCCCGTGAACGAGAGCACATCGGCCCAGTCGCCGTCGGGCGCGCCCCACCGACCATTGACCGAGTCGGCCAGGAACCCGAGGCCGCCCACCACGATGCCGGCGATGCACACCCCGACGAGCGCCCGGCGCCCGTCGAGCCCGCGAGTGCGCGGGCGCCCGTCCGATGACGCCCCGACGGCGATCGCCACCGCGACGGAGACGCCCAGCGCGGCGAGGGCGAGACCGGCCTCGGGGGCGGCGACCGGGGTCGACGGTGACAGCTCCGCCGGCAGCCAGACGAGCGCGAACCCGACGACCACCAGCGCCCACGCGCGCACCGCCCACGACAACCGACTGCCCCGAGCGAGGAAGAGGGCGACCAGGGCGGCGAGGAGCAGCCCGAGCGACGCGATCCCCGAGCCCGACGGGCCGCTGTCGAAGCGCACGACCTCGCCGAGATCCAGGCTCGAGCGGTAGCCGATGCCGAGTGAGGCGAGGTCGTCGCGCGAGTCGAAGACAGTCAGCGTCCACGGTGAGAGGAGCAGCGCGGCGCCGGCGACACCGAGGATCGCGGCGCCGAGCGCGCGCAGCGCGGCGCCACCACCGCCCGCAACCACCGACGTGAGCAGCAGCACGACGGCGGTCACGACGATCGCGGCCGCGGCGGGCGGGTACCACGCGGTCGCGATCGCCGTGGCGATCACGAGGCCGAGGAGCGGCCGCCGCGACGTCCCGCTCGCGCCCTCGAACCCACCCGCGCGCACGAGCAGGAGGACCAGGAACGGAAGCAGCGCGAACAGCGCGAGGGGCCCGAGACGACCGTTTGCGACGGCGTTGCGCGACACCGGTACGAGCACGTAGACGATCGCGGCCGTCGCCGCAGCGGCCGGTCCACCCGCCACGGCACGCGCCAGACGGTAGGCACCGATGGCGCCGACGACGAAGCTGCCGACCACGAAGAGCGTCTCCGCGAGGCCGACGGCGCCGAGCAGCACGGTGCCGAGCCCGGCCATCGCGGCGAGCGCGGGTGGACCCGCGTCGGTCGAGCCCATGCCGGTGTGTCGCCACGCCGACGTGAGCTCGGCGACGAGCGCCTTCACACCCGGCCACTCGACGATCGTGCCGACGGCAGGCACTCCCTGGCTGAAGAGGTCGCGTGATCCGAAGAGCAGCACGACGAACACGGCGAGCGCGGCGTAGGCGGCCGGTGTGCGGAACGCCTCCCCGATCGACTCCACGGCCACGCGGCCGCGTTCACCCAGGGACTGGAGCCGATCGTCGGCATGGTGCTGCGTGAGGAACGCGCCGAAGCGCGCGCCGGCGCCGACCTGCAGCTCGTGGAGCTCGGAGTCGTGGATCGCTCGGGCGTGCTGGGCCGGGCGCCGGGCGCGGCGGATCCGGCCGAGGTGGAAGAGGTTCCACCACCACGCGCCGAACCCCGTGAACGCAGCGCGTCGCCGGTGCGTCGGGAGGAAGACGATCGCCTCGACGAACGACAGCAGCACACCGAGCGGGACGACCCAGAGCAGCGTCGCGAAGGAGTAGCAGGTGAGCACGACCCGCACGCGCCGGCGCGCGACCGCCTTCACGTCCGGGACGTCGTGAGCGGCGCGATCGGCCGCGGCCTCGTGATGGCGCACGCGCGCGTCGGGCGCGACCATGACTCGCGCACCCGCGAGCCGGGCCCGCCAGCAGAGATCGAGGTCCTCCGAGCCCGGGAACGCGTCGGGATCGAAGCCTTCGAGCTCGCGGAAGAGGTCGGCGCGCACCAACATCGTGGCGCTCGAGACGTAGAACACGTCCCGCACCGAGTCGTGCTGCTCCTGGTCGACCTCGTCGGGCTCGATGCCGGTGTGCGAGCCACCGAGGCGGTCGATCGCGCGGCCGACGTCCAGCAGCACGTCGGGGTCGTCGGCGCGCACGAGCTTCGGACCGACGATGGCGGCGTTCGAGCGGTAGGCCTCCTCGACCATGATCCGCACCGCGTCGGCGTCGAGCGCGACGTCGTCGTGACAGACGAGGAAGAACGCGGCCCCGTCGACCGCGGCGAGCGCCTCGTTCGCGGCCCCACCGAACCCGGGCTCCCCACCGGCCCGGCGCACGAAGGCTCCCGGGAGGGCGACGCCCACCCGAGCCGTCGGGTCGTGATCGGATCCGGCGTCGACCACGAGCACGGTGAGAGCCGGGTAGTCCTGCCCGCCGAACGATGCCAGCGCCTGCTCGAGGAACGGGCCCGGGTTCCGGCTCACGATGACGGCGACCACCGGCGGCGCCACGGCCGGTGCGGGGGCTGGACCCGCCGCGCCACGCGTCCCAGCGGGCGGGGGCATCGTCATGGGCGCGGAGCGTACCGACCGACTCGCCCGATCAGGAACGCGACGACGCCCCCGGCCGGGGGTCCCGACGGGGGCGTCGTCGACGAGCGGTGACGCTCAGGCGGCGCGGGTGTCCGCGTCCTCGGGAGCGTCCTGACCGAACAGCGAGCGGGCCTTGGCCGTGCCCACGGTCACCACCTCGTCGGCGGTGGCCTGGATCCGCTCGACGACCGGCTCGATCCGGCCCCACACGTCGGCGACCAGCGGCTCGACGCGCTCCGAGACCCGCGCGATGACCGGCTCGATGCGCTCGCGGACGTCGTGCACGAGATCCTCGACACGTTCCCTGGCGTCGTGCGCCGTGCCCTTGGCCGCGACCCTCGCGTCACCCGCCTGGCGCCTGGCGGTGGCCCGGGCGCCGCTCACCTGCTGCTTGGCGGTGGCGCCGGCGCCGTTCACCTGCTGCCTGGCGGTGTCGAGGGCCTGCTGCGACAGCTGCGCGGCCTGCTGGGCGCCGAGGACGCCCACGCCCACTGCGGTGGAGGCGGCGTCCTGCACGCTCTTGCGAACTTCGTTCATGGCTTGCTCCTGACTGCGGACCCGGACGGACCCGCTGGGGGGGGTGGTGCTCACCACCGTACGCGAAATGTTTAACAGTTGCAAGCGATTGTGATCGGGTTCACGAGGGAGCGGCCGAGGCCCGGCAGTAGCGTCGTGGCCATGCTCACGGCGCTCGCCGGCGGAGTCGGCGCGGCCAGGTTCCTCGCGGGGCTGGTCGACGTCGTCGACCCGGCCGACGTCACGGCGATCGTGAACACCGCCGACGACGACGAGTTCCACGGGCTGTGGGTCAGCCCCGACCTCGACAGCGTCACCTACCGGCTCGCGGGCGCGGCGAACCCGGAGACCGGTTGGGGGCTCGCCGACGAGACGTTCCGTGCGATCGAGGGGCTCGCCCGCTACGGCACCGACACCTGGTTCAGCCTCGGCGACCGCGACCTCGGCACCCATCTGTACCGCACGCAACGACGCCGCGAGGGCGCGTCGATGAGCGAGATCACCGCCGAGATCGCGGCCGCGTGGGGCGTGCGAGTACGCCTCCGGCCGATGACCGACGACCGAGTCGCGACTTGGATCACCGTCGTCGAGGACGACGGGCGGCGGGTCGAGCTGCCGATGCAGGAGTGGTTCGTGCACCGACGCGCGGAACCGCCGGTGGTCGGCGTCCGCTTCGACGGCGCCGACGACGCCCACGCCGCGCCCGGAGTGCTCGACGCGATCGAGGATGCCGAGACGATTCTGGTGTGCCCGAGCAACCCGGTCATCTCGATCGGGCCGATCCTCGCGGTGCCCGGGATCCGCGACGCCTTGGTACGGCGCCGAGAACGGGTCGTCGGTGTGAGCCCGATCGTCGGCGGACGCCCCGTGCGGGGCCCCGCCGACCGGTTGATGGACCCCCTCGGGATCGAGGTGTCGTGCGTCGGTGTGGCGCGCGCCTATCGCGACCTGTGCAGTGCGTTGGTGATCGACGCGCAGGACGCGCACCTGGCGCCGGAGGTCGAGTCGCTCGGGGTGCGCGCCGTCGTCACCGACACCGTGATGCGCGACGCGCGCGTCGCGGCGGCGCTGGCACGTCACACGCTCGCTGCGGTCGCGTGACCCTCTCGGTCATCCCGGTCGTCGGCGTCGGCGAGGTCGCGCCGGGCGACGAGCTCGCCGACCTCATCGCCGACGCAGCGGCGCTGCGCGGCACGCCACTCACTGACGCCGACTGCCTGGTCGTGACCCAGAAGGTCGTCTCGAAGGCCGAGGGGCGACTGGTACGGCTCGCGGAAGGCGACGCGGAGGCTCGTCGTGCCTTGATCGAATCGGAGTCGGTGCGGGTTCTGCGACGGCGCGGCGATCTGCTCATCACCGAGACGACACATGGCTTCGTGTGCGCGAACGCGGGCGTCGACGTGTCCAACGTCGCGTCGGGCACCGCCGCGCTGCTCCCGGTCGATCCCGACCGCTCGGCCCGTCACATCCGTGACGCGCTTCGCGCCCGACACGGGGTCGACATCGCGGTCGTCGTCTCCGACACCTTCGGACGAGCCTGGCGGCTCGGACTCACCGACGTCGCGATCGGCGTCGCGGGCGTCGCGGGCGTCGTCGACCTGCGGGGCGAGCACGACGCGGCCGGGCGCGAGCTCCAGGTGACCGAGGTCGCCATCGCGGACGAGATCGCGGGGGCGGCCGACCTGGTGATGGGCAAGGCCGCCGGCGTGCCCGCCGCAATCGTGCGCGGGCTCGATCCCGCGTGGCTTCGGGACGGCACGACGCGCGAGCTCGTGCGATCACCGGCCGAGGACCTCTTCCGGTGACGGTCCCGGCCTTCCTGGCAGCGCGTCGATCGATCCGCTCCTTCGATCGCAAGGCTGTCGATCGCGCCACCCTCGACCACCTCGTCGAGGCGGCGTCCCTCGCCCCCGCGCCCCACCACTCGCGGCCCTGGCGATGGTGCGTGATCGACAGCGACGACGGCAGGGAGGCGCTCGCGACGGGCATGGGCGCCCGCTGGCGGGTCGACCTCGCGTCGGATGGCAAGTCCAGTGACCGCATCGACGAGCTCGTCGGAGCGTCGCACGTGAAGCTCACCACCGCGCCCGCGCTGCTGCTCGGCTGCCTGACGTGGGACGGGCTCGACCGCTACCCCGACGAACGCCGCAGGCACGCCGAGTGGGGCATGGCCCTGCTCTCGCTCGGGGCGTCGGTCGAGAACCTCATGCTCGCGGCGGCCGACAGCGGACTGGCGTCGTGCTGGGTGGCGGCGCCGATCTTCTGCCCCGAGGAGTCACGCCACGCCCTCGCGCTCCCGGGCGACTGGAGCCCGCAGGCCCTCGTGCTCGTCGGGCACCCCGACGTCGCCTACCGACCGCCCGCGCGACCGGCCGTCGACGTCGAGAGCTTGCGGCTGTTCCGCTAGCGCCCTCAGACGCGGGAGCGAAACGACTCGATCGTCCGGGCGAGCCCCGCGTCGAGGTCGGTCCAGGGCTCCCATCCCAGATGGATCCCGGCCCTGCCCGGGTCGAGCGCCGAACGGCGCAGCTCGCCCGCGCGCGGCGCGCCGTACCGAGCCGGCTCCGAGAATCCCGTCACCCGAGCCATCGCGTCGAAGAGGTGCTGCACGCTCGTCTCGGCACCGGTGCCGATGTTGACGATCAGTCCCTCACCCTTGTCGGCGGCGCGCACGAACGCGTCGCACACGTCGTCCACGAACACGAAGTCTCGGGTCTGCTCGCCGTCGCCGAAGATCGTCGGACGTTCGTTCGCGAGCAGCTTGTTGCTGAAGATCGCGACGACGCCGGCCTCGCCGTGGGGATCCTGGCGAGGGCCGTAGACGTTGGCGAGCGCGAGGACCGTGTACTCGAGTCCGTGCACCGCTCGGTAGTAGTGCAGGTAGTCACCGACCGCCTTCTTGGACACGCCGTAGGGCGACTCGGGATGCTGAGGGTGGCCTTCTCGTGTGGGGACCGACTCGGGCACCCCGTAGAGCGTGCCGCCCGAGCCGGCGAACACCACCTTGCGAGTGCCCGCGGCGAGCGCGCCCTCGATCACGTTGAGCGAGCCGAGGACGTTCACCTCGGCGTCGAGCACCGGCTTGGCGACCGAGACGGTGACGCTCGCTTGCGCGGCGAGGTGGAAGATCACCTCGGGCTTGCGGTGCGCGATCAGCTCGGTGACCGCGCCCGAGCGGACATCGAGCCGCTGGAAGGTCATCCGGCTGCTCCGTTGCGCGCGCGCTTCGGACAGGTTGCCGAGCGAACCGGCCGAGAGGTCGTCGACGACGTCGACGTCGAGGCCATCGGCGAGGAGTCGATCGACGAGGTTGGATCCGATGAAGCCGGCCCCGCCGGTGACGAGCACGCGCACTGCTCAACCGACCGCGGTCGACGATTCGACTCTCGTCGCGACGATGATCGCCCCCGCGTCGACGCTCGCGCCGGGGCCGACGATCGAGCAATCGACGACCTCAGCAGCGTCGCCGACGATCGCGTCGGTGCCGACGATCGAGCCCGCGACGCGGGCATTCGCGCCGATCCACGCACCGTCGAGGACGACCGAGTCGCGCAGCTCGGCTCCCTTGCGCACTGTGCTGCGTACGCCGACGCAGGCGTTCTGCAGGCACGCGCCGCCCTCGATCACGGCGTGGCGCCCCAGCAGGGCGGGCGCGCGAACCGTGGCGTCGCGGGCGACGTCGACGTCGGGCTGCGCCCAGACTCCGGGTGTGATCTCCTCGGCGCCGCCGACCGGCGGCCGGCCCACGCGCCCGCTGATCGTGTCGGTGTGGGCCTGAAGGTACTTCTCGGGCGTGCCGATGTCGTTCCAGTAGTCGTCGGTGCCCAGCGCGAAGAGGCGCGCGCCCTCGTCGAGCATCCTCGGGAACGTCTCGCGCTCGATCGAGACGGTGAGATCAACCGGGATGCGCGCCAGCACCGACGGCTCGACCACGTACGTGCCGGCGTTGACCCAGTCGCTCGGTGCGACCCCCGGTGGCGGCTTCTCGACGAACGCGACCACGGAGCCGTCGTCGCGCGTCGGCACGACCCCGAAGGCCGACGGGTCGTCGACGCGGGTGAGGTGGATCGTGGCCTCGGCCGCGCATTCGGCATGGAAGCGCGTGAGCGCGCCGAGGTCGAGCGTCGTCAGCACATCGCCGTTGCACACGACGAAGCGCTCGTCGACGCCGGCGGCTTCGGCGGCGAAGCGGATGGCACCGGCGGTACCGAGTGGGTACGGCTCGACCGCGTATCGCAGCCGCACGCCCTCGAACTCGTCGTCGACGAAGTGCGTCTCGAACGCGTCGGGGAGGTAGCCGAGCGAGAGCACCGCCTCGGTCACACCGTGGCGCGCGAGCCACGACAGCTGCCGCTCGAGGAACGGCTGCCCGGCGATCGGGAGCAGCGGCTTCGGGACGGTGCTCGTCAGCGGACGGAGCCGCGTGCCCTCGCCGCCGACGAGGACGACGGCCCTCACGACGTGGGCGTGGTCTCGACCGTGGTCTCGGGCACCGCGCCCGCGACGGTCGTCGTCGTCTCCTCGCCGGGAACCGTCGTGGTGCAGGCCTTCTTCGAGATCGGCGTCGTGTCGCCCCCGTCGTTGTCGGGCGCGGCGTTCGCGTTCGGCGGCACGCCGAGGTCCTCGGACTTGGGCACGAAGCCGATCGCGATGACGTCACGGTCCTGGGCCTTGTAGTCGGACACGCTGCCGCCCTGCTCGATGCAGTCGAGCGACCACTTCACGACGCCCTTCTGACCCGCGTACGGCGTGCCCGGCGGGCACTTGTCGCCGTTGGACCAGTCGGTCTGCTCCGGGTCGGCGGCCGGGCCGGCCCACAGCGACACCGAGTCCTCGGACGCGCTCCAGCCCCCGTAGGAAAGGAACCGCCCGACGGTCGCGTTGTCACCACCCTCGGACTTGGTGAAGGGGTGGATGTGGATGAAGCCGTCGCCGTGGGTGTGGATGCCGGCGCGCACGTTGGGGTTGTCGGCGGCGGTCTCGAACACCTGCGGGTTGCCGAGCCACTCACCGCACACGTTGGCTGCGAACGCCGCGTGCCAGTGGTCGCCGGCCTCGCCGGTGGAGGGGTTCCCCGGCTGGGGCGGGGTGTCGGCCGAGCTGCGGCCCGAGATCGTGATCACGCCGATCGTGACGAAGGCGACGACGATGAGCGCGATCGCCGCATAGAACCAGGACGCACCGCCCCGGCGCGGACGGCGCCGGCCACGGGCCCGGATGCGTGCACGGGTGTACTTGCTGCGGGAGTTCGCCATCGCTCGTTCGAGGTTACCTGCTGCTTCGGGCGCTTCCCGAGCGGGGCCCGACGGCGTGCACGAGCATCGCGAGGCCGGCGCGTGCTCCCAGATAGACCGCCGCAGGCAGGAGGAGCACTCGCCGCCAGCCGGTCCAGCGCTTGCCCGCGAAGCGCAGGAGCGAACGGTGGTGCTCCGCGATCATCCGATAGGGATGCCGCGCGGTGCTCGCGCCATGCACATGGGTGACCTGCCCGCTCGGCTCGTACGCCACCCGCCAGCCGGCGCGCCGGAGCCGCCAGCACAGGTCGACGTCCTCGACGTACATGAAGTACCCGTCGTCCCAGCCGCCGACCGCGTCGAGCGCGCTTCGCCGCAGCCAGATCGCCGCGCCCGACACCCAGTCGACATCGCGGGTCTGCCCGGGGTCGGCGTCGAGCTCGCGGTATCGACGGGTGAAGCGGTTGTCGCGCTTGACGAGCCCCACGAGGCCGTGGCCCACCGCATCGCCGACGGAGGGAACGCGGCGTGCCGACGGGTAAGGCGTGCCGTCGACCTCGCGAACCATGGGACCCACGGCGGCGAGATCGGGCTCCGCGGCGATGCGCCGCAGAATGGCGCCCGCGGTCCCCGGCGCCACCAGGACGTCGGGGTTGCAGATCGCGACGACGGCGGCGCGGGTGCGGCCGATGCCCAGGTTCGCCGCGCCGGAGTACCCGAGGTTGCGTCCGGGGTCGACGATCGTGACCGCCGGGTTTTCCCTCACCGCATCGGTCGAGCCGTCGGTCGAGCCGTTGTCGACGACGAGGATCTCGGGCGTGCCGGCGCTGGTGTCGGCCTCGATGCTCCGGACGCACCCCGCGAGCAGGTCGCCGGCCTCGTAGTTGACGACGACCGCCGCCCATTCCGGAGGTCGAACGTCGCTCACCCCGAGCTGCGGTGGTCCCGGTACCACTCGAGTGTGCGCACGAGTCCGTCGCGCAGCGACACCCGCGGCTCCCAGCCGAGCTCGCGCCTCGCGAGCGTGATGTCGGGGCAGCGACGCACCGGGTCGGTCGGCGGCAGGGGCTCGAAGACGATCTCCGACGACGAGCCCGTGACCTCCAGCACCAGGCGCGCGACGTCGAGCACCGTGTACTCCTCCGGGTTGCCGATGTTCATCGGCCCCACGCAGTCGCTCTCGAGCAGCGCGAGCAGTCCCTCGACCTCGTCGTCGACGTAGCAGAAGGATCGTGTCTGCATGCCGTCGCCGTAGACAGTGAGCTTGCGCCCGTCGAGCGCCTGCGCGAGGAAGTTCGAGATCACGCGGCCGTCGTCGGGCTCCAGCATCGGGCCGTACGTGTTGAAGATCCGAGCGATCTTCGTGTCGACGCCGTAGACGCTGCGGTACGCGGTCGTCAGTGCCTCGGCGAAACGCTTGGCCTCGTCGTACACCGAGCGCGGACCGACGGGGTTGACGTTGCCCCAGTACGACTCGCGCTGCGGATGCTCGATCGGGTCGCCGTACACCTCGCTCGTCGACGCGAGCAGGAACCGCGCGCCGGTGGTGCGCGCGAGCTCGAGCGCGTTGTGCGTGCCCGTCGAGCCGGCGGCGAGAGTCTCGAGCGGGCGCGCGAGGTAGTGCGGTGGGCTCGCCGCGCTCGCGAAGTGCAGGATCACGTCGACGGGTCTTTCGACCGGGATGTCCGCGACCACGTCGTGCACGACGAGGTCGAACCCGTCGCCCAGGTCGCTGACGTGATCGACCGACCCGCTCGACAAGTCGTCGACCGCGACGACCTCATAGCCCCTCGCGAGCAGGGATCGGCAGAGGTTGGCACCCAGGAACCCGGCGCCGCCGGTGACGACGGCGCGAGGCATCATCGACCGACGCCGCGGTACTCGAAGCCGAAGCGGCGCATCGTCGCCGGATCGAGCAGGTTGCGGGTGTCGACGACCGACGGCCGCCGCATCGCGGTCGCGACGCGACCGAAGTCGAGCCACCGGAACGCGTCCCACTCGGTGAGCACCGCGAGCACGTCGGCGCCGTCGCACGCGACGTACGGGTCGGTCACGACCTCGGCGCCGGGCACCGCGTCGAGCGCTCGCTCGCCGGCGCCGGGATCGTAGGCGGCGACGCTCGCGCCGGCCTCGACGAGGCGCTGGACGACCGCGACTGCAGGAGAGTCGCGCAGGTCGTCGGTGTTGGCCTTGTAGGTGAGGCCCCACGCCGCGATCGCGGTCCCGCGGAGCTCACCGCCGCAGGCGTCACGCACCTTGGTGACCATGCGCTCGTGCTGGTCCTGGTTCGCCGCGACCGCAGACGCCAGCAGCTCGAAGTCGTAGCCACCGTCGGACGCGGTCCGCAGGAGCGCGGCCGTGTCCTTCGGGAAGCAGGAGCCACCCCATCCCGGACCGGGATGGAGGAACTCGAACCCGATGCGCGCGTCGTAGCCCATGCCGAGGACGACCTCGCGCACGTCGGCGTTGACTGCCTCGCACACGTTGGCGATCGCGTTGACGAACGAGACCTTCGTCGCGAGGAATGCGTTCGACGCGTACTTGATCATCTCCGCCGAGATCGGGTCGGTGGCGACGATCGGTGCCTGCACGCCCTTGTAGAGCTCACTCACACGAACGGCGATACCCATGTCGTCGGCGCCGACGACGACACGGGCGGGGTGGAGGAAGTCGCGCACGGCAGTCCCCTCGCGCAGGAACTCGGGGTTCGACGCGACACCGATGTCGGCGACAGCGCCCGCCTCGCGCAGGACGCGATCGACGCGCACCGTCGACCCGACGGGCACTGTCGACTTGTTGATCACGATCGCGCCCGGCTTCAGCACCGGCGCGATCTCGCGAGCGGCGTCGTCGAGCGCCTGCAGATCGGCGCTGCCGTCCTCCCCCATCGGTGTCTGCACGCACAGGAAGACGAACTCGGCCGTCCTGGCCGCCTCGGGGGCACCGACGACGAATCGGAGTCGATCCGCGGCGAGGCAGTGCGCGACCAGGTCGTCGAGTCCCTCCTCGAGGATCGGGACGTCGCCCTTCGAGAGGCGGGCCACGCGTTCGGGATCGAGGTCGGCGCAGACGACGTCGTGCCCGAGGTGAGAGAGACACGCGGCCGTCGTGAGCCCGACGTACCCGGCACCGATCACCCCGACGCGGCTCATGTGCCCTCCATCATCGTCGCCCCCTGACCGTCGTGCTGGTCAACAGGGCGGCGTCTTCGGCGCCGGATCTCCGAGCTGGCCCTCGTCGGAGATCGGTGCCGGCGTGCCGGCCTCGCTCCCGGGGGTCGTCTGGCGGGCGGGCGTCGTGGCCGGCGTGGTCGCCGCGGTCGTCGACGAGACCTGCTCCGACGGGCGCTCGATGGACTCGAAGCTCTCGCCGAGCACCACCGAGACGTCGACCCCCTCGAGGTCGGGGTCCTCCACGAGGCGGGCGTCGGGTGTGAGGTAGCGGAACACGGTCTTGGCCTCCTCCTGCGCGCCCTGCCGGTAGTGGATCTCGGTGGAGGCGACCGTGCCGCGCTGGTCGTTGCCCGTGCCCGCGCCCTTGAACCCGAGGTCCTTCAGCGCGGTGAGCGCGGAGGCCGCCTCGCCTTCGCGGCCGGACCCGTTCACGACCTTCACGGTGATGTCTGCCGGCGGCACCTGGCGACCCGACGTCGCGGTGTTGCCGCTGAAGTCCATCAGCCGGGCGATCATCACCGACGCGTCCGGCTCGCTCGGGTACAGCACCGACAGCTCACCCTGTCTCGGTCCCTCCTTCCACGGGAAGGTCTGGAACTCGAGCGAGCTCTGGTCGTTCGGGTTGATCGTGCGGAACGCGTCGATCAGGGCGAAGATGTCGTCCTTCGAGAGGTTCTCGTCGATCTTCAGGTTCTCGAGGACGCGGTCGGCGATCTCGTTCGCGGCCAGCGGGTCGTTCAGGCTCTTCTGGACCGCGAGGCCGGCGAGCTTGCGCATGAAGTCCTGCTGGCGCGCGATGCGATCGATGTCGGGCACGGCGTCGGCCTGTACCCACTTCTGCTTGGGGATGCTGTAGTACTCGAGGCCGCGCGACCGGACGTAGGACAGCGCGGCCGCGCCGTCGAGTCGAGGACACCCGGGCAGCGTGACGTACAGGCCTGTCTTCTCGTCCTTCGCCGCGTACGGGAAGTACACGGGCACGTTGCCGATCGCGTTGACGACGCCCTTGAACGTCTTGAAGTCGACCTCGAGGTAGTGGTTGATCTCGACGCCGAAGTTGTCCTTGAGCGTCTCGACGATCGCGTCGGGTCCGCCTTCGTTGAACGCGGCGTTGATCTTCGATCCGCCGACACCGGGGACCTCGACCCAGAGGTCGCGAGGGAAGGAGACGGCGAGCGTTCGCTGTGCGTCGGGCTCGACGTGCAGCACCATCATGGTGTCCGAGCGCTGCCCGCCGGCATCGGCCGTGGTGCCGAACGCCTCCTGCTCCGCCTCGTTCTGGACGAACTCGCGGGTGTCGGAGCCGATCAGCAGGTAGTTGGCGCCCTCGGGCGGGGCGTCGGCGACGGTGACGTCGACGCGGTCGACGGCGTCGAGCTTCTCGTCGATGACGTAGTTGACGGTGAAGATGGCCCCGCCCATGAAGATCGCGGCCACGCCGAACGCGATCGCATAGCGGCCCACGAAGGCGCGAAAGGGTGACCGGTGGGAAGCCATGGGGGGTCCATCGTACCGGTGCGCCCGCACGGCACTCCTTCGGGAACGGCGCAACGCCGCCGTTCGGCGGGCGTACCCTCGGTCAACGTGGCACCCGTCGGACCGGTTCCCGATCGAGACGTCCCGATCCCCGAGCGGGGGTCCTCACCCGTCGTCGTTCGCGCCGGAGCGTCGACGATCGTTGCCGCCGAGCCGACCGAGCTGGTGGTCGCCGACGGCCGCGACGCCCTCTCCGCGCTTGGCGGACTCACCCCCGGCTGGTGGGCCGGCTACCTCTCGTACGACATGGGCCGGTTGATCGAGACGGTCCGACCTCGACTGCCCGCGGAACCGGGCATCCCCGACCTCGTGCTCGCCCGGTACGACGCGCGGCTCGTCGTCGACGACGCCGGCGGCCACCTCGAGGGCAGCCCGCGCGCGCGAGCCGCGCTCGAGCGGCGGCTCGAGCGCGCGCCGACGTCTCCGCCGGTCACGCCCCAGGGCGACCCGGTCTCGAGCCTCGACCGCCCGGCCTTCGAGGCCGGTGTGCGTGCGATCGTCGGCTTGATCGAGAACGGCGACTGCTACCAGGTGAACCTCACACGGCGGCTCACGTGGGATCAACCCGTCGACGCGGCCGCGTTGCACCGCGCGCTGGTGCGGGTGAACCCGTCGCCCCGTGCGACGCTCCTCGAGCTGCCAGGGCCGCAGGGCGGGCTCGGCATCGTGAGCGCCTCGCCCGAGTGCTTCCTCCGGTGGCGGGGTCGCCTCGTCGAGACCCGACCCATCAAGGGAACGGGCACGGACGCGGCGTCGCTGCGCGCGAGCGCCAAGGATCGCGCCGAGAACGTGATGATCGTCGACCTGGCGCGCAACGATCTCGGCCGCGTGTGCGAACGCGGCTCCGTGGAGGTGACCGACCTGCTGGGCGTCGAACCCCACCCGGGGCTGGTGCACCTCGCGAGCACCGTGCGCGGACGGCGACGCGAGGGCACCGGCGTGGGGGACCTGGTGCGCGCCACGTTCCCGCCGGCCTCCGTGACCGGAGCACCCAAGCCGCGCGTCCTCCAGGCCATCGAGGATCTCGAGCCGGTTCGGCGCGGCGTGTACTGCGGCGCGATCGGTTGGCTCGACACCGCACGCGACCAAGGCGACCTCTCCGTCGCGATCCGAACCTTCACGGTCACGACCGACGCGACGATGCTGGGCGTGGGCGGCGGCATCGTCGCCGACTCCGAACCGGCCGCGGAGTGGGCCGAGACCGACCTCAAAGCCGCTCGGCTCCTGCGCGCGATCACCGGGACACGTACGAGGCACGCCGTGGCGAGCGCGGCGCCATGAGCTCTGACGCTGCGGTCGTCTGGATCGATGGCGCGTTGACACCGGTCGACCAGGCGCGCGTCTCGCCGTTCGACCATGGCCTCCTCGTCGGCGACGGGGTGTTCGAGACCCTGCGCGTGTACGGCGGGGTGCCGTTCGCGTGGCGCCGGCACCTGGAGCGGCTCGGATCGTCGGCGTCCGGGCTCGGACTCGAGGTCCCCGACGGCGCCGCGCTGCGCCGCGCCGCCGACACGGTGATCACCGGCAACGGCCTCCGCGAGGGCCGGCTGCGGATCACGGTGACGGGCGGGCCGTCGCCGCTCGGGTCGGAGCGCGGCGGCGGCACGCCCACCGTCATCGTGGCCGTGAGCGAGGCGCGCGAGTGGCCGCCCTCGGAGCGCGTGGTCACCGTGCCGTGGCCTCGCAACGAGCGCGGCGCCACGAGTGGCCTGAAGACGATCTCTTACGCCGAGAACGTGCGGGCACTCGCGTACGCGCACGAGCGCGAGGCGACCGAGGCGATCTTCTTGAACACGCGCGGTGAGCTGTGCGAGGCGACCGGGTCGAACGTGTTCGTCGTCCACGACATGACGCTCCTCACGCCGCCCGGCGACTCCGGCTGCCTGCTCGGCGTGACCCGCGCACTCGTGCTCGAGCTCTGCCCCGAGCTCGGCATCGACGCGGACGAGCGCGCGCTGGCGGCGTCTGCGATCGCCGAGGCCGACGAGGCGTTCCTCACGTCGAGCACTCGCGAGGTCCAGCCCATCTCCGACGTCGACGGCCGGGCGCTGCCAACCACTCGGGGGCCGATCAGCGACCGGCTCGCGAAGGGCTTCGCGGCTCTCGTCGCGCGCGACACCGACCCCTGAGAGTGCCGCGCGCCTCAGCCGGGGCGGAGGTGCACGACGTCTCCGGCGCTGACGACGACCGACGCACCGCCTCTGGGCGTGACGACGAGCCGTCCGAGAGCGTCGAGGTCGGTCGCGGTTCCCTCCACGACGCCCTTGTCGAGCTCGACACGCACGTCCTGACCGAGCGTCGCGAGGCGATTGCGGTACTCGGCGACGACGGCGCCGAGCGCGTCGAGTCGCTCGCCGAGGCCCGCGAGGAACGCGTCGAGCACGACGTCGCGGTCCGGCGCCTCCCCGGCCTCGATCGCGCACGACGTCGCAAGCTTCGCGAACGGCTCGGGGAACGTGCGTTGCGCCAGGTTGCAGCCGGCGCCCACGACGACCGCGCGCACGTCGCCACTCACGACCTCGGCTTCGGCGAGCAGCCCCGCGAGCTTCCGCTCACCGACGAGCAGGTCGTTGGGCCACTTGAGTCGTGCGACGACGCCGGCCGTGTGCTCCACGGCGTCGGTGAGTGCGACTGCGGCGGCGATCGTCACGACGTGCACGCGGTCGACCGGGAGCTCCGGGCGGAGGAGCACCGAGACGAGCAGCGACTCGCCCGGCGCCGACTCCCACGAGCGGTCCCGCCTTCCCCGCCCGGCGTGTTGGTGGTCGGCGACGACCACGAGGCCCGCGGCCGCACCGCCTCGGGCGGCGTCGAGCAGCCAGCGGTTCGTCGAGTCGACGGAGGCGACGTGCTCGACCGACCAGCCGTCGGGCCGAGGCGGTGCCCAGTCCCGAGTCGCCGGGCCTTCGGCCATCGCCCGTAGGATACGGCGTTCCTCAGCGGCACGTCCCAGAACACGACTTGCCCAGAACACGCTTGTGGGGTGCGGTGCTCTCGAAGATCTTGATCGCCAACCGTGGCGAGATCGCGGTCCGCGTGATGCGCACATGTCGCGAGCTCGGCGTCGCCACGGTGGCGGTGTACTCCGACCTCGACCGCGACGCCCTGCACGTCCGCTACTCCGACGAGTCGTACGCGCTCGGCGGCAAGACCGCGGCCGAGAGCTATCTCAACACCGCCCGCATCCTCGAGATCATCGACAGGAGCGGCGCCGAGGGCGTGCATCCCGGCTACGGCTTCTTCGCCGAGAACGCCGACTTCGCGCGCGCCGTGGCGGATGCGGGCGCGACCTGGGTCGGACCGCCGCCCGAGGCCATCGAGGTCATGGGCGACAAGATCTCGTCGCGCAAGGCCGCCGCTGCCTCCGGCGTTGCCGCGGTCCCGGGAACCCTCGAGCCGATCACCGACGTCTCGGATGTCGTCGCGTTCGGTGAGGAGTTCGGCTGGCCCGTCGCCATCAAGGCAGCGTTCGGTGGCGGTGGCAAGGGGCTGCGTGTGTGCGAGAGCGCCGACGGAGCTGTCGGCGCGCTCGAGTCGGCGGCCCGCGAGGCGGAGGCGTACTTCGGCCGCCCGGAGGCGTATCTGGAGCGCTACCTCACCGCCCCGCGCCACATCGAGATGCAGATCTTCTGCGACGCCCACGGCGACGCGGTGTGGTTGGGCGAGCGCGACTGCTCGACCCAGCGTCGTCACCAGAAGCTGATCGAGGAGACGCCGGCGGCCGGCATCAGCGACGACGTCCGTGCCGCGATGGGCGCGGCCGCGGTGAAGGTCGCGAAGGGGTGCGGCTACGTCAACGCGGGCACCGTCGAGATGCTGTACCAGGACGGCGAGTTCTGGTTCCTCGAGATGAACACGCGCCTGCAGGTGGAGCACTGCGTCACCGAGGAGGTCACCGGCCTCGACCTCGTGGCGGAGCAGCTCCGGATCGCCACCGGTGAGCGGCTCTCGTTCGCCCAGGACGACATCGTCCGCCGCGGCCACGCGATCGAGTGCCGGATCAACGCCGAGGACCCGGCGAAGGGTTTCCTCCCGTCGCCCGGCACGATCACCCGACTGCGCGTCGCGACCGGGCCCGGCGTCCGCTGGGACGGCGGCTACGACGAGGGCGACACGGTCTCGCAGTACTACGACAACCTGATCGGCAAGCTGGTCGTCTGGGCACCCGACCGTTCCACCGCCACGAGTCGCGCGCTGCGGGCGCTGCGCGAGATGGAGGTCGGCGGTGTTCGCACGACGATCCCGGCGCACGAGGCGCTGCTCGCCCACGACGACTTCCGCAACGGCGAGCACTCCACCAAGTGGGTCGAGAACGACTTCGACCAGAGCGCGTTCGCGGCTGCCGTCGCGTCGGCTCCTCCCGCGGTGCCTGATGCCGAGCCGGCCGAGGAGCGCATCGAGCGAGTGGTCCCCGTGGAGGTCGACGGCAAGCGCTTCGAGGTCAAGCTCTGGATGCCCGACGCCCCGGCCGGCGCAGCCGACAGCGGCGGTGCTGCCCGCCGCAGCAGGCCGCGACCCGTGGCGAGCAGCGGAGGCGGCGCGGGAAGCGGCACGATCGCTGCACCGATGCAGGGCACGATCGTGAAGGTGATGGTCGCGGTCGGCGACACGGTGGAGGCCGGCCAGGCCATCCTCGTGCTCGAGGCCATGAAGATGGAGAACCACATCAACGCGGAGGCGCCCGGCACGGTGCAGGAGGTCCGAGTCGGCGCCGGCGACACCGTCGGCACCGGCGACGTGCTCGTCGTCATCGAGTGACGCGCGCCGGCACACCGCTCTTCTGCGTCGACGCGTTCACCCATGAGCCCTTCGCCGGCAACCCAGCGGCGATCTGCCTCCTCGACGCGCCGCTCGCTGAGCCGCGCATGCAGGCAATCGCCGCGGAGCTCAACCTCTCGGAGACCGCGTTCGTCGGTCCGGCCGCCGCCGATGGCGGCGACGAGCTCGGCCTGCGCTGGTTCACACCGACGCAAGAGGTCGAGCTGTGCGGCCACGCGACGCTCGCGAGCGCCCACGTCCTCTACGAGACGGGACGCGTGCAGCGCGGTGAACCCGTGCGCTTCAACACGCGCCGGCGTGGCGTCCTGATCGCGACCAGCACCGCCGGCGGTGTCGCGCTCGACTTCCCCGCGGCGCCGTCGCGGCTGATACCGCCGCCGCCAGGTCTGGCGGCGGCGCTCGGCACGGAGCCCGTGGCCGTCGGCGTCAACGACCTCCACCACATCGCCGAGCTCGACGACGAGGCGACCGTCGCCCGGCTCGCGGTCGACGCCGACGCGCTCGCGAAGGTGGAAGGCGTCGAAGCCGTCACGGTGACCGCCGGCGCCCGAGAGCCTGGCGTCGACTTCGTGTCCCGCTACTTCGCCCCCCGACACGGCATCACCGAGGATCCCGTCACCGGCAGCGCCCATACCAGCCTCGCCGCCTGGTGGGCCGACAAGCTCCAGAAGGCTCACCTCACCGGCAAGCAGCTCAGCAGGAGAACCGGCATCGTCCGGATCCGCGTCGACGAGCCGAGCCCCGGACGCGTGACGCTCGAGGGCCGAGCGGTCACCATCTGGGAGGGCGAGCTGCTCGCCTGATCGACCTCGGAGCGGGAGCAGCGGATGGCAAGGTGAGTCCCGCGCGGCGAAGCGTCAGGAAGCGGCGTCGGCCAGCGACTCGCTGATCGTGGGATGCACGAGCAGCGAGTCGACGATGTCGATCACCTTGAGCCCGTTCGTCACGGCCACCGCGAGGATCCCGATCAGCTCGGCCGCGTTGCGCCCGACGATCGATCCGCCGAGCACCACGCCGGTCGCAGGGTCGGACAGGATCTTCACGAACCCGCGGGGGTCGCCCTTGATGAGCGCCTTCGCGTTCGCGCTGTAGGGCACCTTCGTCACTCGGATCTTGCGCCCCGACGCGAACGCCTCCGCCTCCGCGAGCCCGACGTCGGCGATCTCCGGCTCGGTGAAGACGGCCGAGGCTGCCTTGCCATAGTCGAGGTTGCGGTGCGGGCGGTTGTGCATGCCCATCAGGTGCTCGGCGATCTTGCGTCCCTGCATCGCCGCGACCGACGAGAGGGGCAGGTTCCCCGAGATGTCGCCGATCGCGTAGACGTGGGGCACGCTCGTCAGGCAGTTGTGGTTGACCCGCACGAAGCCCTGGTCGTCGACGTCGACGCCCGCCTCGGCGAGACCGAGCCCCTCGGTGTTCGGCACCGATCCGACCGCGAGGACCGCATGGCTGCCCTCGACCTCACGACCGTCCTCGCAGTGCACGAGCACGCCGTCGCGCTCACGCCGGATGCCGTCGGCACGCGCCCCCTTCAGCAGGGTGACGCCCCGCTCCAGGAACGCCTCCTCGAGCGCGGCTGCGACCTCCGCGTCCTTGATGGGCAGCACCTGCTGGCGCGACACGAGCAACGTCACCTTCGACCCGAGCGAGTCGAACATGTGCGCGAACTCCACGCCCGTCACACCCGACCCGATGATCACGACGTGGTCGGGGATCTCCGGCGGCGGATAGCAGTGGCGGGTCGTCAGCACGCGTTCGCCGTCGACCGGTGCGAAGTCGGGGACGCGGGGGCGGGAACCGGTGGCGACCACGATGTAGTCGGCTGTCGTGCGCTCCTCGCCCGCGGAGGTCTCCACTGCGACGGTGTGCGAGTCGACGAGCCGCCCGGTGCCGGTGACCACGCGGACGCCCTGTGAGTAGAGCAGCTCCTCGATCGACGTGCGCAGGTGCGACTCGATCGTCGAGATCCGGTGCTTGAGCGCGTCGGCATCGAGCCGCCCGTCGGCCTGGATCCCCATCGCGGTCGCTCGAGAGAGCTCGGCGAGCTCGCCGCCCGTCGCGATCAGCGCCTTCGACGGGATGCAGTCCCAGAGATGAGCGCTGCCGCCGATCACCTCACGCTCCACGAGCGTCACGTCGGCACCCAGCTGCGCCGCGACGGATGCGCAGGTGTTCCCGCCGGGTCCGGCACCGATGATGACGAGCTGGGTCGTCGACACGGCACCAGGGTATGCGGCGACCCCGCGCGTGCAGGGCTCGCGGCGCCGCCGCGTGATAGGAGCATCGTGTGTCCGAGCTGCGCCACGACCTGCTCACCGGTCGTCTCGTGCTGCTCGCCCCGGGGCGCGGCGCCCGTCCGGACACGCACGCACGCACCCGCGCCGCCCGTGGCGGGTCGACATCGTGTCCCTTCTGCCCTGGACATGAAGCCGAGACGCCGCCGGAGGTGGCGCGCATCCCGCCGACACCGGCTGGCGGGCCGGCGGACGGGCCGGGCTGGCAGGTGCGCGTCGTGCCGAACCTCTACCCGATCGTCGGCGGTGCAGACGCCGGGCCAGGCGCGAGCGGTGCTCACGAGGTGGCGATCCTCTCACCCGAGCACGACGCGACGTTCGGCGATCTCGCGGACGACCGAGCGATCGACGTCTTCGTCGTGCTGCGCGACCGTGCGCGGGCCCAGGCGACCGCTGGTCATGCGCACTCCCAGGTGCTGATCAACCAGGGGAAGGCCGCGGGGGCATCCATCGAGCACCCCCACGCGCAGCTCCTCGCGGTCGACTTCGTGCCGCCCGCGGTCACGGTCGCGGTCGATCGTTACGCCGCGGCGGCGTCCGACCCCGTGCTCGCCGACCAGGCCGAGGCCGACGATCACCAGACCGTCGTGTCGGGGGGCGCCGTGCAGGCCTGGTGCCCCCATGGGGCCGCGTCGCCTTTCGAGACGCGCATCGCGGCCACCGCCGCCGGCACGCGCTTCGAGGACGCGTCCGACGGCCAGATCTTCGGCGTCGCCCTCGTCCTGCGCGACGTCCTCGCCGCGCTCGGTCGAGTGCTCGACACCGCGGACGGGCGCGCGCCCTACAACGTGGTCGTGCACAACGGACCGGCGCACGACGACGTCGAATACCACTGGTGGATCTCGATCGCCGTTCGCACGTCGGTCGTCGCGGGCTTCGAGATGGGCACCGCGATCCTCGTCAACACGGTCGACCCTCGCGACGCTGCGAGCGCGCTACGCGCCGCCCTGCCTGGATAGGACGTACTGCCTGATTCAGGACGCGCTTGCGATCACGGCGGTGCCCGGAGTCTGAACGTGCCGTCGTCGTTGGGTTCGAGCTGGTAGCCCTGGTAGTGGACGAGGTGGTGGCACCAGTCGCAGACGCCGCGGCAGTTGTGCACGGAGTGCTTGCCGCCCCGGGAGCGCCATTCGACGTGGTGGATCTGGCTCGCCGCGGCTGAGCACGAGTCGACGACGCACTCCTGGTCGCGGGCGAGCACGGCGCGCCGCACCGAGGTCGGCATGGCCCTGGTGGCGTCGTGGGCGACGGTGGTCACGTCGACACCCTTCTTCACGAGGATCGTGAGCAGCCCCTCGCCCAGGTAGGCGCGGGCGGTCTCGACCGGGACCGGTCCCACACCCTTGATCTCGCAGCGGGCGCCGGGGCGGTCGGTGTCACCGACGAGCGTGTCGGCGTCGACGTTGACGAGCACCTGCGCCGGCGCGGGGGTGCGCTCGCCAGCGGTGGTCTCGGAGATCCGGACCAGCGCATCGAAGACGTAGGCCTCGCGGGGATCGCGCACGCCGGCCTTGCGGGCCTCGGTGAAGACGATCTCGGTCTCGGCGTCGAGGCG
>CAZHKE010000041.1:0-25225 GCA_964532485.1 uncultured Bifidobacteriaceae bacterium | reverse complement strand
CGAGACGGGCGATCCGACGCGCAAGGTGGCGGGCAGCGCTCACGTGGCCTTCCGCGGCGTCGACGCGGAGCTGCTCGTCGTGGCGCTCGACCGTGCCGGCGTCTACGTCTCCGCGGGCTCATCGTGCTCGTCGGGTGCGTCGCAGTCGTCGCACGTCCTCGAAGCGATGGGGATGACGCCCGAGGAGCGCAGGGGCGCGATCCGATGCAGCCTCGGCCACGCGTCCACCGACGCCGACGTCGACCGAGCGCTCGACGTGATCCCCGGAGTGGTCACGAGCCTGCGTCAGCGGGTCGCAGCGGTCGCACCATGACCGACCGACGCGACGTCCTCGTCGCGATGAGCGGTGGGGTCGACTCGTCGGTCGCGGCCGCGCTGCTGCTCGAGGCCGGCTACGCGGTCACCGGCGTGACGCTCCGCCTCTGGGGCGGTGCGACCGAGTCGGGGTGCTGCAGCGTGTCCGACGTCGAGGACGCGCGTCGGGTCGCCGCGCAGCTCGGAGTGCCCCACTACGTCTTCAACCTCACCGACGAGTTCGAGCGGGCGGTCGTCGCTCCCTATGTCGACGCCTACGCCGCCGGACGCACGCCCAACCCGTGCGTCGAGTGCAACCGCACGATCAAGTTCGGCGCGCTGGCGGAGCGCGCCGACGCGCTGGGCTTCGACGCGATCGCGACGGGTCATCACGCACGTGTCGTGGAGCGGCGGGACGGCACGTTCGCGCTCGCGCGGGGCGCCGATCGCGCCAAGGACCAGTCGTACGTGCTCTACATGCTCGGTCAGGCCGAGCTGGCGCGCACGCTCCTCCCGGTGGGCGAGCTCACGAAGGCCGATGTGCGGGCGCACGCCTCGCGCCTCGGCCTGCGGACCGCCGGCAAGGACGAGAGCATGGACGTGTGCTTCGTGCGCCGCGAGGACCGGCGCACCTTCGTGCGGGAGCGGGCGGACACCCGGGGCGGGACGGTCGTCGACACCGCGGGCAGGCCGGTGGCGACGCACGACGGCATCGAGGGCTTCACGATCGGGCAGCGTCGCGGTCTGGGCGTCGCCGCGGGTGAGCCTCGCTACGTCGTCGGCGTCGATGCGGAGGCCGCCCAGGTCGTGATCGGGTCGGCCGACGAGCTGCTGACCGACCGGGTCGCGCTGCGCGACCTCACGTGGACGGACTCGCGCCCCGCCGGCTCGGCTCGGGTGCAGGCGCAGACGCGCGCGCACGGGCCGGTGGTCGACGGTCGCCTCGAAGAGCGCGTCCTGCACCTCGATGCACGCGCCCGCCGGGTCGCACCCGGGCAGGTCGTCGCGCTCTACGAGGGTGATGTCCTCCTCGGCGGTGGCATCGCCGCCTGAGCGAGCCTCGACAGGAGGTCGGGGCGGCCCGCGACGGCGAGGAGCAGGCCAGGTGGATGGAGCGTGACGCTCGGACCTCGGCGTGAGCGGCGCACGACGTCGACCGAGCCGTCGGTGTCGACGACGACGGTCCCGAGCGTGGCGCCGAGCCGGAGGTCGACGACCCCTTCGGGGATCGCCGCGGTGCCAGGCCTGGCGCGCACCCCCCGCAGCGTGCGGCGGACGAACAGGACCGGGTCGACGAGGGTCATGTCGTCCACCACCGCCATGCCGGCAGGCACCAGCACGAGCCAGCGGCGGACGAGGGACTGCAGCGACCGGGCCGCGAACCACGCGAGCGGCAGCCCGACGGCCAGCGCGACGGCGCCTGCGACGTAGCTGCCGTCGGCGAGCAGCAGCGGGCCGGACGCCAACCCGAGCGCGACGACGGCACGTGCGATCGGGACGGGCGCGAGGTAGAGCGCGGGCGGGACGCGCAGCGGGTAGCGACGCTCGTCGCCGTAGGCGATCCCGTCGGCCGCGGCCAGCGCGACCGCGGGATCGGCGACCAGCGCCGCGGCGGCGACCGTGCCGGCGACACCAGCGGCCGCGCCGAGCGTCGACGCGTGACCGGTGGCCGCCACGACGATGCCGAGCACTGCGAACGCCGGGGCCACGACGCGGACCGCGGTCAGCCCCGTCGGCCTCGGAGCGAGCAGCGCCACGAGTCCGATGCCCCACGCGAGGAAGAGCAGCGCGGCCGCGACGACGCGCGGTGCGTCGTTCCACTCGTCGAGAGCGTCGGCGGCCGCGGTGCCCGCCGTGATGGGGAGCGCGAGCCAGACGACGCGTGCCGGCAGGAGACGCACGGGCTCAGTCTCGCGGACGCCCACGTAGACTCCGAATCACATGAGTGGACCGCCGGTTGCGTACCCGAACGTGCCCGACGAGCCCGCGCGCACGCGCGCCGCCGGCGGTCGTCCGCGCGACCCGTCCGACTCGGGCGGCGGCTGGGAGGGCTGGCAGCGCAACGTCGTGATCGTGCTCTGCGTCATCATCGCGATCGCGGTCGTGCTGCTCGTGGTGTTCGCGTTCGACGACGACGGCGGCGACACGACCCCGACCACCGTCGCGACCACCCAGCCGCCGACGACGAACGCACCCACGACGTCGGCACCGAGCACGACGTCTCCGCCGACGACGACGGCGCCGACCGAGCCTCCGTCGACCGTGCTGGTGCAAGCGACGACATGAGCCCCGATCCGGCGCCGGATCCGAAGGCGCGGGCGCACGAGCTCCGGGCGCTCATCGAGCACCACAACCAGCGCTACTACCTGCAGGACGATCCCGAGATCTCGGACGCGGAGTGGGACGCGCTCATGCGAGAGCTGCGCGAGATCGAGGGCGCCCACCCCGGGCTCGTCACGGACGACTCCCCGACCCAGCGAGCCGGCGTGGCGGTCCTCGCCCCGACGTTCGCGCCCGTCGACCACGTCGTGCCGATGATGTCGCTCGACAACGCCTTCGACCGCGAGGAGCTCGACGCCTGGCACGAGCGGATCGCTCGCATCGTCACCGATCCGATCCGCTTCGTCGGCGAGCCCAAGCTCGACGGGCTCGCGATCTCCGTCCTCTTCGAGGAAGGGACCTTGCGAGTGGGCGCGACCCGGGGCAACGGCATCACGGGTGAGGACGTCACTGCCAACGTCGCGACGATCGCGAGCATCCCGCATCGCCTCCGCGGCAGCGCAATTCCCTCGCGCCTCGAGGTGCGCGGCGAGGTCTTCATGCCGCTCGCGTCGTTCGAGGACCTCAACCGCCGCCAGGGCGACGCCGGGGAGCGCCTGTTCGCGAACCCACGCAACGCGGCCGCGGGCAGCCTGCGGCAGAAGGATCCGCGAGTCACCGCGTCGCGCGACCTCGCGTTCTACTCCTACCAGCTCGGCGTGCAAGAAGGTGGGCCGCAGCTGCGCTCACACCACGAGACGCTCGAGTGGTTGGGCGACCTCGGGCTGCCGGTGAACCCGCGCATCGAGCGGCTCGCCGACATCGATGCGGTGGCCGCGTTCTGCGAACAGATGCTCGAGCAACGCCACGGCTTCGGCTACGAGATCGACGGTGCTGTCGTGAAGGTCGACGATCTCGCGCAGCGCGAGGAGATGGGTGCGACCAGCAAGGCGCCGAGATGGGCGATCGCGTACAAGTTCCCACCCGAGGAGAAGACCACGCAGCTGCGTGGGATCTTCGTCAGCATCGGGCGCACCGGTCGGGCGACGCCGTTCGCGCAGCTCGAGCCGGTGTTCGTCGGCGGCTCGACCGTCGGTCTCGCGACGCTGCACAACGAGGACGAGGTCGCGCGCAAGGACGTACGACCGGGCGACACCGTCATCGTGCGCAAGGCCGGCGACGTGATCCCCGAGGTCGTCGGCCCGGTGCTCGCCAAGCGGAAGAAGAGCGCCAGGAGGTGGAGGTTCCCCACGGCATGCCCCGCGTGCGGAGCGGCGCTCGTGCGCCTCGAGGGCGAGTCCGACACCTACTGCGTCAACGTCGAGTGCCCGGAGCAGCGCGTCCAGAAGATCTGTCACTTCGCCAGCCGCGGCGCCATGGACGTCGAGGGCCTGGGCGAGGAACGCGTCCGGCAGCTCGTCGACGCGGGGCTCCTGGCCGACGCGGGCGACATCTACTCGCTCACCGTCGTTCGCCTGGTGCCGCTCGAGCGGTTGGCGCAGAAGTCGGCCGAGAACCTGGTCGCCGCGATCGACGAGTCGAAGACGCGCGGGCTCGCGCGCGTGCTCGTGGGCCTCGGGATCCGGCATCTCGGTCCGACGGCCGCGCAGGCGGTGGCGCGCGCGTGCGGGTCGCTCGACGCGATCCAGCAGGCGACGGTCGAGGAGCTGACGGCGACGGACGGTGTCGGGCGCGTCATCGCCGAGAGCATCGAGCACTTCTTCGCGATCGACGGCAACCTCGCGGTCGTCGAGAAGCTGCGCGCGGCAGGTGTCGACCTGACCGCGCCGGTCGTGAGGGTGGCGGAGGAGGGCGCGGTGCTCGCGGGGCTCACGTTCGTCCTGACCGGCGGTCTCGAGTCGCACACCCGGGAAGGCGCGCAGGCGGCCATCGAGGCGCGCGGCGGCAAGGTCACGTCGAGCGTCTCGAAGAAGACCAGCTACGTGGTGGCGGGGGAGAGCCCGGGCTCCAAGCTCGCCAAGGCCGAGAGCCTCGGTGTGCCCGTGCTCGACGACGCGGCGTTCGTCGAGCTGCTCGCGCACGGTCCGGCCGACGACGCCCAGCTCGAAGACGAGAACGGGAGCGTGTGATGGACCCGAGCGACGCGATCGGCATCACCGACGAGCCGACGACGATCCCCGTCGAGCGCGGGAAGATCCGCGAGTTCGCGATGGCGTGCCTCGACGGGAACCCCGAGTACACGCAGGCGTCGACGCCGCCCGTCCCGCCGACGTTCCTCACGGTGCGCAACTTCTGGATGACGAGCGCGACGTCGCCGCTCGCCCGGGTCGGCCTCGATCTCCGCCGCCTGCTCCACGGCGGCGAGGAGTACGTCTTCCACGGCCCACCACCTCGTGCCGGCGAGGAGCTCACCATGCAGACCCGCATCGACAAGGTCTACGAGAAGCAGGGCAAGCGTGGCGGACCCATGACGTTCGTCGAGTCGGTCACCGAGTTCTGCGACGGCGACGGCACCGTGCGCGTCGAGTGCCGCTCGACCGCGATCGAGACCGCGCAGCCGCCGTCTTCGGGCGAGACGACCGGCGAGGGGGGCTGACGTGCGCGCACGCTGGGAGGATCTCTCGGTCGGGTCCGCGGCCCAGCCGCGCCAGTACGGGCCGCTCACACGGACCGACTTCGTCCGCTACCAGGGCGCCTCCGGCGACTTCAACCCCATCCATCACGACGAGGCGTTCGCACGCGACGCCGGGTTCCCCACGGTGTTCTCGGTCGGCATGCTCCAGGCGGGGATCCTCGCCGGCTTCTGCGCAGATTGGCTCGGTGCCGACAACGTGCGCCGCTTCGCGGTGCAGTTCCGCGAGCAGGTCTGGCCCGGCGACCACCTCGTGTGCGAAGCCGTGGTGACGCGAGCCGACGACGCGGGCCCCGAGCGCGCGGTCGAGCTCGACGTGCTGGTCCGGCGCGTCGAGTCGGGTGGGCCGGCGGTCGTCGGCCAGGCGACGTTCGTCGTGCCGTGAGGTCCGCCGCGCGGGCGCAGGCCCTGCATGCCGCCGCTCCGATCGGGACCTCGCCGCTCCTGCTCGAGGAGCGACCGGCCCCCGAACCCGGCCCACGGGCGGTGCGCGTCCGCGTCCACACGTGCGCCTGCTGTCGCACCGACCTCCACGTGTGCGAGGGCGATCTCGACCTGCCCGTGCTCCCCATCGTCCCCGGCCATCAGGTGGTCGGGGTCGTCGACGCGCTGGGCCCGGGGTGCGAGCGGCTCGCCCTCGGCGACCGCGTCGGCGTGGCGTGGCTGCACGAGACGTGTGGCACGTGCGCGTACTGCCGCCGGGGCGAGGAGAACCTGTGCGAGCGGGCGCGCTTCACCGGCTGGACGGTCGACGGCGGCTACGCCGACGCGGTCCTCGTGCCCGAGGCGTTCGCAGTGTCGCTGCCCGACGCGCTGTCCGACGTCGAGGCGGCGCCGCTGCTCTGCGCGGGCGTGATCGGGTACCGGGCGCTCCGGCGCGCGGAGGTCGAGCCCGGCGAACGCGTCGCGCTGTTCGGCTTCGGGTCGTCGGCGCACCTCGTGATGCAGGTGCTTCGCCACTGGGGCTGCGACGTCGTCGTCTCGACGCGGGGGGCACGGCATCGCGCGCTCGCCACCGAGCTCGGCGCTTCCTGGGTCGGCCACGCCGACGAGCTCGCCCCCGCGGCCTGCGACCGCGCGATCGTGTTCGCCCCCGCGGGCGAGCTCGTCCCCGTCGCGCTGCGAGCCGTCCGCCCGGGCGGCACGGTCAGCCTCGCGGGCATCCACATGTCACCGATCCCCACGTTCGACTACGCGCTCCTCTGGCGCGAGCGCTCCCTGCGCAGCGTCGCCAACATGACCCGCCGCGACGCCGAAGAGCTGATGGCCCTCGCCGCGGTCGCGCACATCCGCGCCGAGACCGAGACCTACCCCCTCGAAGACGCCAACCTCGCCCTCCAAGCCGTGGCGAACGACGACGTCAGAGGCGCCGCCGTGCTGGTGATGGACGCCGCCGGTCGCTCAATCGAGGAGTCGGCCGCCGGGCGGCACTGACGAAGCCGTCGCGTAGCTAGCGCTGCGAGCGAGCGGCGGTGGGCGGGTGGGGGCTGAGGCAGTGATGCCCGGCGGCCGGCGACGGGCTCGCGCGAGCGTCAGGCGCCGGCGCGGAACGACCAGGAGTACGAGTCGGGGTTCGCCGGTCGCGGCTTGCCCTGCTCCCAGTACAGGACGGTCAGCGTGTGCTCGCCCGCCTCGAACCTCTCGAGGTCCTGATCGGGTCCGGGCCGGAAGGTCACGCTCGCCAGCGGGACCACGCGCTCGAGCTGATCCTCGGGGATCTCCACCCCGTCGAGCAGGAGGACGCCGGTCAGGTCGTCGCGCAGGTCGGCGCCGATCGTGTCCTGGAGGCGGATGAGCTCCCCCGGTGGGGGCGTGAGCGAGTCGATCGTGCTGGGCAGCGTGCGGCCCTCGGGCGAGGTGTCGGACGAGCTGAGGCCGAAGATCGCGAGGTTCAAGGCGGCGATCACCACGACCGCGACGATCACCCAGCGCCACGGATGCGCCGGGGTCCGGCGCGGCCGGGCCGTCGGGAGCATCGGGGAGGCCACGGCGTCCACGGTACCGACGCGCCGAGGGTCCACCGGTGTCGCCGTTGCCACCGATCCGACAGGATCGGCTCGTAGCCTGGTCACCACATGGCCCACACCACCCTCGTCGACCTCGTTGGTCGCGTCCTGAGCGGGCGCTACCGGCTCCTGGCCTCGGTCGGCGCGGGCGCGAGCGGGCGGGTCTACCTGGCCGACGACGTGCGCCTCCGCCGGCGCGTGGCGGTGAAGGTGCTCCACGACGGCCTCGCCGACGACGGGGGCTTCCTGCGGCGCTTCCGGGCCGAGGCCCAGATGGCCGCGGCGCTCCACCACCCCCACGTGATGGCCGTCTACGACTGGGGCGAGGACGACGGCGTCGCGTTCATGGTGCTCGAGCTGCTCAAGGGTGGTTCGCTGCGCAGCCTCCTCGACAGCGGTGACCGGCTGAGCCCGTCGCAGGCCGCGCACGTCGGTCGCCAGGTTGCCGCCGCGCTCGCCTACGCGCACGGGCGCGGCATCGTGCACCGCGACATCAAGCCCCCGAACCTGATCTTCGACGCGCACGGCATCGTGCGCGTCGCCGACTTCGGCCTCGCGCGCGCGCTCGCCGAGGCGTCGTGGACCGAGCCCGCCGGCACGATGGTCGGGACCGCGCGCTACGCCGCGCCCGAGCAGGCCGGCGGCGCGTCGCTCGACGGTCGCGCCGACCTGTACTCGCTCGGCGTGGTGCTCGTGGAGGCGTGCACCGGCGAGGTGCCGGTGGTCGGTGACACGGCGATCAGCACCCTCGCGGCGCGCGCCCACCGTGGGATCGAGGGTCCCGATGCGCTCGGGCCGCTCGCCCCGATCGTCACCCGCGCCGGCAAGCCCGCGCCGGCCGACCGGTACCCCGATGCGGCCGCGATGGGCTCGGCGCTCACGGCGGCGGCGCGCGTGCTGCCCCCGCCGGAGCCGCTCGACCTCCCCGGGCTGGGCGAGGTCGAGGACGTGGAGCCGACGCGTCACGCGCCGACGCGCCGCTTCTACGACCAGGACGATGCGACCAAGGCCGACGACGCGCCCGACGACGACGCGCTCTTGGTGCCCGTGCCGAAGCCGCGGTCGGTCACCCGGCGCAGCCTCGTGCCGTTCTTCGTGGCCGGCGCGATCGTCGTCGCGCTCGTGGTCGGGGTGGGCGCGATCATGAGCGCGGGCGCGGGCGGCGGAACGGTCGCGGTCCCCGCGCTCGTGGGCACGGACGAGAAGACCGCGGCGGCCGCGGCGACCGAGGCGGGGCTGCTGATGCGGGTGGTCGAGCGGCGCACGTCGGACGACCCCGCCGGGCTGATCATCGAGCAACGGCCGAGCCCCGGTTCGTTCCTCTCGGAGGACGGCGAGATCGAGGTCGTCGTGTCGCGGGGCCCGCCGCCGGTGGCGCTGCCCGACGTCACCGGGCTCCCGCTGCCCGAGGCGCAGGCCGCGCTCGAGCAGGCCGGCTTCGTGGTCGCGGCCGAGCGCCGCTTCGACGAGGTCGTGCCGGTCGACGTCGTGATCGGCACCGAGCCTGCGGGCGGCGGTCAGGCGCCGCGCGAGTCGACGATCAAGGTGTTCGTGAGCGACGGGCCCGCGCCGGTCGAGGTCGCGAACGTCGCGGGCGCAGCGTCGTTCGAGGAGGCCGCCGCCGCGCTCGAGGCTCAGCGCTTCGTGGCCGTGCGGCGGGAGGACTACAGCGACACGGTCGAGGCCGGCAAGGTCATCGGCACCGACCCCGCCGCGGGCACGTTGGCGCCGCGCGACTCCGAGGTCGGGGTGATCGTGAGCCTCGGCCCGCCGCTCGTGCAGGTGCCCGACCTGCGCGGGACGAGCGTCGATGACGCGAGCGACGCGCTGCAGGCGGCCGGGCTCGTCGCCGACGTGCAGAACTTCAGCCGCGGCGCGCCGGTCCGTGCGCAGGACCCGTCTGGTGGCACGACCGTCCGCCGGGGCACCAAGGTGACGCTGTTCCTCTAGCGAGATGGCGGTTCGAGACCGGGCGAAGCGGCTTCGCCTACGATCCCGGACCGCGATCACCGAACGCCCTGACACGAACGGAGCACGATGGGCAGCCTCGACGGACGCGTCGCCATCATCACCGGAGCCGGCCGCGGGATCGGCCGCGAGCACGCGCTCTACTTCGCGTCGCAGGGCGCGAAGGTCGTCGTCAACGACCTCGGCGGCGACATGCACGGCGAGGGCGAGAACCGCGCCCCGGCGCAGCAGGTCGCCGACGAGATCAAGGCCATGGGCGGCGAGGCCGTCGCCAACGTCGACAGCGTCACCGACTTCGACGGCGCCAAGCGCATCGTCGACCTCGCCGTGGAGACGTTCGGCGACCTCCACGTGCTGGTCAACAACGCCGGAATCCTGCGCGATCGCGTGCTCGTCAACATGACCGAGGACGAGTGGGACGCGGTCATCGCCGTGCACCTCAAGGGCCACTTCTGCCCGACGAAGCACGCAGCCGTCTACTGGCGCGAGCAGTCCAAGGCCGGCAAGGAGGTCAACGCGTCGATCATCAACACGTCGTCGACGTCGGGCGTGCTCGGCAACGCCGGTCAGGCCAACTACGGCGCCGCCAAGGCCGGCATCGCGTCGTTCTCGACGATCTGCGCGATGGAGCTGGGTCGCTACGGCGTGCGGTCGAACGCGATCACGCCGATGGCGCGCACCCGCCTCACCGAGCAGACGCCGGGCCTCGAGGACATCGTCGCCGCGCCGGACGACCCGTCCGTCTTCGACGCGTGGGACCCGGCCAACGTCTCGCCCATGATCGCCTACCTGGCGACGTCGGTGTGCCCGTTCACCGGTGAGGTGTTCTTCGTCCAGGGCGACCTCGTGTGCCGCTACCAGCCGTACGCGATCGCCGAACGCATCATGAACAACGGCGAGCGCTGGACCGTCGAGCGGCTCATCGAAGAGGGCCCGAAGCTCACGCCCGCCGGCGATCGTCGCGGCGGTCCGGGAGAGCTCGCTCGCGCCACCGGCTGACTCACCAACGCTGAAGGGGAAGAACATGGACCTCGTCGACATCCTGCCGTCGGAGCTGCTGTTCCTGTTCGGCATCCCGTTGCTCGTCGCCGTGATCCTGGTGCTCGTCGCGGGCCGCAAGGACGACGACCCGGCGCACACGCGCACGCAGGCCCGCTACCTCGCTGCGATCGGCCTCGTCGCGCTGTTCGTCACGTTGTTCGCAGCGTTCGGCACGGTGCGCGCGCTCACCGACCTGATCGTCGACAAGGGGAAGGTGGAGCGGTCGGTCGACCTGCCGGGGAACCTCGAGGACATCCTCCAGGACCTCCCCAACGGCGGCGGGGTGTTCGACCTCCCCGGCACGAGCGCCGACGACCTCCCGAACGACGACGCCGACTACCGCCTCGCGGTGCAGAGCCTGCTGCTCGCGGTGGCGGCCGGGCTCGTCTTCGCGTTCCACGACCAGCGCGCCCACAAGCTCGTCCCCGGCGACACCATCGACGACTCCGCCACCGGGCGCGTCGCGCGCGCGTACCTGTACGGCATCGCGTTCGTCGCCGCGCTGGTGGTGCTCGTCGCGCTGGCCAAGGCCGGCTACGGCGTCTTCCGGGTCGTCGCGCCCGGTGTGACCGGTTCGGGATCCGAGGACGTCGAGCGCCAACGGGGGATCGCCGAGCTGCTGTCGTACGCCTTCCTCGCCGCGGGCGGCGCGTTCATCTTCTTCCGTGCCTGGGCGCACCTGCCCGAGCAGCACGCACCCGCCGACGCCTGAGCGCCTACTCGGTGATGCCCTGGATGGCCTCGGCGAGGGCGGCGTTGGTGGCGCCGGGGCCACCGGCGCCCTGGGCGGCCATGAGCTTGGCGAAGTCGCCCTGGAGGCGGACCTTGCCGGCCATGAACGCCTGCATGCCCGCCTGCGGATCGCCGCTGATCAGCACCTCGCGGGCGGTCTCGTAGTCGGTCGTCAGGGTGACGTCGGCGTCCGCGGCGTGCCCGATTCCCCAGTGCCCGCGCCCCTCGCGCGCGCCCATGTGGAGGTGGCGCTCCTCACCGAACGGGGTGCCGGTGACCGTGACGTTGACGAGCACGGCGACCTGTGCCGGCGTCTCGGCGCCGTGCTGCTCGAAGAGCTGCTCGACGACCGCGAACCACTCGTCGGACAGGAACCGGTGCTTGGCCACGGCTCGGATCGTAGCGGGGCGCTCCATCTAGGCTCGGCGCGTGCCCAACGACGTCGAGCCGGACGACGCGGCGCGCGCGCGTCTCACCCGCGAGGACGTCGAGCACGTCGCCGCGCTCGCACGGCTGGCCCTCGACGAGGATGAGCTCGAGCGCATCACCCACGACCTCGCCGGCATCCTCGAGCACGTCGCCGAGATCGCCGCGCTCGACCTGGACGACGTGGCGCCGACGTCGCATCCACTGCCGCTCGTGAACGTGACGCGTCCCGACGAGGTCGCACCGACGTTGCCCCGTGACGAGGTGCTCGCCTGTGCGCCCGAGGCCGAGGACGGGCGCTTCCGCGTGCCGCGGATCCTCGACGAGCCGTGAGCCCGACCGCGGTCGACGTCGCGCGTGACGTGCGCGCGGGCACCCGGCGGGCCCGTGACGTGCTGGAGGAGCACCTCGCCGAGATCGAGGCGCGCGACGGCGAGCTCCACGCCTGCCTGCTCGTCACCGCCGACGAGGCGCGCGCGGCTGCCGACGAGGTCGACGTGCGCGTCGCGGGTGGTGACGATCCCGGGCCGCTGGCGGGCGTGCCCGTGGTCCTGAAGGACAACCTCTGCACCCGCGGGATCCCGACGACGTGCGGCTCGCGGATCCTCGAGGGCTGGCACCCGCCCTACACCGCCACCGCGGTGGAGCGCATCGCCGAGGCCGGCGGCATCGTGGTCGCCAAGACGAACCTCGACGAGTTCGCCATGGGCTCGTCGACCGAGAACTCGGCCTACGGCCCGACGCGCAACCCCCGTGACCCGTCGCGCGTCCCCGGTGGGTCCAGCGGCGGCTCCGCCGCCGCGGTCGCGGCCGGGTTCGCGCCCCTGGGCCTCGGCTCCGAGACCGGCGGCTCCGTGCGCCAGCCGGCGGCGCTGTGCGGTGCGGTTGGGGTGAAGCCCACGTACGGGCGCGTCTCGCGCTACGGGCTCGTGGCGTTCGCCAGCAGCCTCGACCAGATCGGCCCGGTCGCGACGACGGTCATGGACACGGCGCGGCTGCTCGACGTGATCGACGGCCACGACCCGCACGACTCCACGAGCATCCCCGACCCGCTCGCACCCGTTGAGCCGACCACCCGTGACGGCGTCGCCGGGCTGCGCGTCGGGGTGATCACCGAGCTCACCGACGTCGACGGCGTCGAGCCAGAGGTGCGTGCCGCGGTGCACGTCGCGGCGTCGGCGCTCACCGATGCCGGCGCCACCGCCGACGAGGTCTCGGTGCCGAGCACGGCCTACGGGATCTCGGCGTACTACCTGATCGCGCCGGCCGAGGCGTCGTCGAACCTCGCGCGCTACGACGGCGTGCGCTACGGGCTCCGGGTCGACGCCGACGACGTCGCCACGATGAACGCGCGCACTCGGGCGGCGGGGTTCGGCCCGGAGGTGAAGCGTCGGATCATGCTCGGCACGTACGCGCTCTCGGCGGGCTACTACGACGCGTACTACGGCAGGGCGCAACGCGTGCGGACGCTGATCCTGCGCGACTTCGCACGCGTCTACGAGGACTTCGACGTGCTGCTGGCGCCGACGTCGCCGACGGTCGCGTTCGAGCTGGGGGCCAAGGTCGACGACCCGCTCGCCATGTACCTCTCGGACGTCTGCACGATCCCGACGAACCTCGCCGGCCATGCGGCCATCAGCGTGCCGTGGGGCGCGGGCGCGCACGACCTGCCCGTCGGCGTGCAGGTGCTGGCCCCCGCTCTGGGCGAGCCGGTGATGTTCCGCGTGGCCCAGGCGCTCGAGGACGCGGCGCCGTAGGTTCGCACCACCGTGTCGTGCACCAGCAGCGACCGTTGCGGTCGGTCAGGGTGCCGATCGAGGGGAGGTGGCGAGCAGGTCGGCGCAGAACCAGCGCAGCGAGCGGTTGAGGATCTCGGCCGCCTCCCACTGCACGAAGTGGCCACAGCGCCGGAGGACGAACGGCCCGATGCACTCGGGGAACGCGACGCGGCAGCGATCGGGGAACGTCGCGTCGACGACGTGGTCGTCCTCGCCGTAGAGGACGAGCGTGGGCACCTCGCACCGGTCGAACAGGCGCGGCACGTCCTCCATCTGCCGCTTCCCGAAGCCGGTCTCGTACGCACCCCACGACGCGCGCAGCCGGTCGGCGTCGGCGAACGGCTCGGTCATGAACGCCACGTCGTCGGGCGAGAAGTGCCCGGGCGACGCCCAGAGACGGTGGCCGTACTTCGCGCCGACCCAGGCCCGCCGACGCTCGGGCGTGTCGAGCTCGGCGATCAGGGCGTCGCGTCGTAGAAGCCATCAGCCGCGAGGTCGGAGTCACCGAAGCCGCGGAGGTCGGGGGCGATGACCTCGAAGCCGGCGTCGGCGAGCGCGGCGATGTTGCGCCACCAGATCCGCTTGGTTTCCGGGTAGCCGTGCACGAGCAGGACGGGGACTCGCCCCGTGTCGTCGGGGACGACGCCCTCGTGCACGAACGCGAGGTGGACGCTGTTGCGCACCTCCTCACGTCGTATCGTGAACTCGTTCGGATCGGGCACGACCGGAGTGTTGCATGACGACTGCCACCGAGACCCAGTACGTACCCACCATCGGCCTCGAGGTGCACGCGGAGCTGTCGACCCAGAGCAAGCTGTTCTGCGGCTGCCCGAACGAGTTCGGTGCGGAGCCCAACACGAACATCTGCCCGGTGTGCCTCGGCCTCCCGGGCTCGCTCCCGGTGCTCAACGAGCAGGTCGTGGAGTACGCCCTGCGGCTCGCCGAGGCGCTGGGCTTCGCGGTGCCGGAGCAGTCGATCTTCGCCCGGAAGAACTACTTCTACCCGGACATGCCGAAGGACTTCCAGGTCAGCCAGTACGAGGAGCCGATCCTCAGCGCCGGCACGATCGATGTCGACGGCGTCGCGGTCGGCATCGAGCGCGCGCACCTCGAAGAAGACACCGGCAAGACGGTGCACGTCGGGGGCGGTGGTCGCATCCACGACGCTGCCCACTCGCTCGTCGACTACAACCGCGCCGGGGTGCCGCTGATGGAGATCGTCAGTCGTCCCGAGATCACCTCGGCGGAGCAAGCGCGCGCGTACGTCGGCGAGCTGCGTGCCGTCCTGTTGGCGATCGGTGTCTCCGACGTGAAGATGGAGGAAGGCTCCATGCGCGTCGACGCCAACGTGTCGGTGCGCCCGCGCGGCAGCGACGGGCTCGGCACGAAGGTCGAGATCAAGAACATGAACTCGCTCCGCTCGCTCGGGCACGCCATCGACTTCGAGATCGAGCGGCAGTCGGACGCGCTCGCGGCGGGGGAGCGGATCGTGCAGGAGACCCGCCACTGGAACGAGGCCGACGCACGCACGCACAGCATGCGCACCAAGGAGGGCTCGAGCGACTACCGGTACTTCCCCGAGCCCGACCTCGTCCCGATCGCGCCGACCGACGAGCAGCGGGCGGGCGTGCGAGCCGCGATGCCCGAGCTGCCGGCCGCACATCGGGCGCGGCTCGTCGCGGAGTGGGCGATCAACGAGAGCGACGCGCGCGTGCTGCTCGACACGCCCGGTCTCCCCGCGTTCGCCGAGGCGGCGGTCGCCGTCCTCGACGACGGCACCGCCCGTGACGTCGTGAACTGGTGCATCGGGGACGTGCTCGCCTACCTCAACGAGACGAACCTGAGCGTCGAGGTCCTCCCGCTCGCGCCCGACGGGCTGGCCGAGCTGGTCGGGCTGGTGGCCGGCGGCGCGCTCTCGCGCAACCAAGGCAAGGACGTGCTGGCGGAGGCGCTGCGCGAGCCGAAGCGCCCGAAGGAGATCGTCGCGGAGCGTGGGCTCGAGCAGGTGAGCGACGAGGGCGAGCTCGCAACGATCGTCGACGGCATCGTCGAAGCCAACCCCGACGACGTCGCCGCCTACCGCGACGGCGACGACAAGGCCAGGAAGAAGAAGCGGGGCTTCTTCATGGGTGAGGCGATGAAGGCGACGAAGGGCCAGGGCAACCCGCAGCTGCTGAGCAAGCTGCTCGACGAGCGCCTGGGCTGAGATCCCGCGCCGAGCCTGGTCGTCGGTCCTCCTCACCCGCTCTCGGCGCTGTGCGCCGGGCCGCTCGGGCCCCCTTCGCTGCGCCGCAGGGTACCTGCGGCGCGGACGCTCAGTCCTCGGGTGACTCGACCGCGACGGCGAGCTGACCGGCGATGATCGCGCCTGCGGTCGCCGCCGACGTGGGGTCGCGTGACATCACCCGGTACGCGTACCAGCCCGACCAGGTGATCAGCACGACCATCACAGGCGCGCCGCTGACCGCGGTGAACAGCAGGAACATGCCGACGGTGCTGATGACGAGCACGACGAGTCGCAACGCCGCCCGTCCGAACAGGTAGCCCGCCCAGACCAAGGTGACCAGCCGGAACGCATGACGGAAGTCGGGAGTCGAACGCACCGACTTGGGCACGGTGTAGAGGTCGGCCGCGATGAGGGCACCGATGGGATGTCCCACGACGGCCGAGACGAGGAACCCGATCCCGACGACGCAGCCGACGATGGCCGGCTGCGCGAGGTACCACTCCGCGCTCCCGGAGATCAGTCCGACCGCAGCCTGCACGAAAACGACCGCCAGGGAGATGCGCGGCAGGATCCCCTGCACGCCGCGACGGTCGTTGAGCCACCAGAGGAGGATCGACGTCGCGGTGGCGACGACGATCCCGGCGGCCAGACCGAGCGTCTGCCAGGCCACGTAGAACACCAGCGCCGGACCGAAGGCGTCGCGTGCGAAGCGCGGCAGGATGTCACGCAGCATCGTCCGTATCGAGAAGACCTGATCGTCCGATGCCACAGAGCCATTGTGGCCGTCGCGACCCCCGAAGTCATTGCCGAGGCGGATTCGTCAAGCCCCGCCGAGCCGCGGTGATGCGGTGTCGAGCCGTGCTCAACCGGCTCTGACGCTCACGCCACGGACCGTGTCGACGAGGTCGGTCGCGAGGCAGGTCCACGACTGCCCCGCATCGTCCGATGCGTAGACCGCCGCCTCGTCCGCGAACGCGCACGCCGCCCCGTGTGCGTCGAGGTCGCCGGTGTCGACGTTGCCGGCGAGCCACTCGGGAAGTCCGTCGGTGACTCGCTCGAGGGTGCTGATGGTGCCGTCGCGGGTGCTCCACCGGTAGAGCGCGCTCTTCGTGGTGAACGGGCCGTCCGACACGCTCACGAGCGCGCTGCCGGCGGTGAACGCGATCGCCCGCGCGTAGGTCGCGTGGAGGCCGTCGGACTCGACCGACCAGGTCGCGCCGGCGTCGCGGCTGACCGCGAGCCCGACCGCGGCCGGCGCGAGCGCGACCCGCGGATCGCCGGGATGGGCACGCACCTCGTGCACGTCGGCCTCGGGGTCGATCGTGGGCATCCACGAGGCACCACCGTTGCCCGAGCGCGGGATCCCGCCGACGTGCACGCTCGCCAACAGGGCTCCGTCGTCGCACGTGGCGGTGAGTGAGCGCACGTAGGGCTGCGCGCTTCCGACCGCGTGCCACGTGTCGCGGCCGGCGACCGCGTCGAACCCGTCGACGGTCGCCCACCGGTTGCCGAGCAGGCTCAGCAGACGGCCGTCGGCCGTGCCGCAGATCGCGCCGTGCGGCCGTGGGAGCAAGGACGTGAGCCTCGCGTCGGCAGTGGCGACGTCGTGCCAGGTGCCGTCGGGGTCTCGCCGGACCGTGGTGTGGTGGTCGGCGACCGCCCACCACGAGTCGTGCCCGCGCGCGATGTGCGAGACGCGTCGCCCCGTGAGCTCGCGCGGGCGCTCGACGCCGCCGGCGTACGGGACCACACCGTCGTCGGTCCCCACGAGCAGGAACGTCACGTCTTCCACACTACGACCGCCGATATCCTCGTCGGACATGAGCGAGTGTCCGCGCCGGCGGTACCCGGCGGCGCAACGGGTGGGGCCCGAGCGGCCCGACCCGAAGGGCGGAGAGCGGAGCAGATGACCGAGACGAATGACATCAAGCCTCGCAGCCGCGACGTCACCGACGGGATGCAACGCGCGGGCGCGCGGGCGATGTTGCGGGCCGTCGGCATGACGGACGCCGACTGGGGCAAGGCACAGGTCGGCATCGCGTCGAGCTGGAACGAGGTCACCCCGTGCAACCTCCCGCTCGATCGTCTCGCGAAGCGCGCGAAGGAGGGGGTGCGCGACGCCGGCGGCTTCCCGCTCGAGTTCGTCACGATCGCGATCAGCGACGGCATCTCGATGGGCCACGAGGGCATGCGCGGCTCGCTCGTGTCCCGCGAGATCATCGCCGACTCGATCGAGTGCGTCATGCACTCTGAACGCCTCGACGCGCTCGTCACCTTCGCGGGCTGCGACAAGAGCCTGCCCGGGATGCTCATGGCCGCGGCCCGGCTCAACCTGCCGTCGGTCTTCCTCTACGGCGGGTCGATCCTCCCCGGCCACTACAAGGATCAGGCCCTCGACATCGTGAGCGTGTTCGAAGCGGTCGGCGCGTGTGCCGCGGGCACGCTCACCGAGAACGAGCTCGGCGAGATCGAGAAGCGCGCCTGCCCCACGGAGGGGTCGTGCGCCGGGATGTTCACCGCCAACACGATGGCGTCGGCGGCAGAGGCGCTCGGGATGTCGCTCCCCGGCAGCTCGGCGGCGCCCGCGGTCGACCGTCGCCGGGACGACTTCGCGTTCGAGAGCGGCCGCGCCGTGATGGGGCTGCTCGAGGCCAACATCCGGCCCCGGCAGATCCTCACGCGGGAGGCGTTCGAGAACGCCATCGCGGTGGGGATGGCGATCGGTGGGTCGACGAACCTCGTGCTGCACCTGCTCGCGATCGCGTACGAGGCCGGCATCGAGCTCGAGCTCGAGGACTTCAACCGCGTCGGCGCCAAGGTCCCGCACATCGCCGACATGAAGCCGCACGGCCGATTCCACATGACCGACCTCGACCGCGTCGGTGGCGTGCAGGTCGTGATGCGGGAGCTCCTCGACGCCGGGCTCCTGCACGGTGAGTGCCTGACCGTGACCGGCATGACGGTCGCGGAGAACCTCGCCGCGCTCGATCCGCCGAAGCCCGACGGGACCGTCGTCCACCCGCTCGGCGATCCCCTCCATGCCCAGGGCGGGCTCGCGGTGCTCGCCGGCTCGCTCGCGCCCAACGGGGCGGTCGTCAAGGTCGCCGGTCTCGACGACCTCCGCTTCGAGGGCCGGGCCCGCGTCTTCGAGGGCGAGGAGCACGCCATGGAGGCTGTCCTCGCCGGGTCGATCGAGCCCGGCGACGTGGTCGTGATCCGCTACGAGGGGCCCAAGGGGGGACCCGGCATGAAGGAGATGCTCGCGGTCACCGGTGCGATGAAGGGTGAGGGACGCGGCGCCGATGCCGCGCTCGTCACCGACGGGCGGTTCTCGGGCGGCACCCACGGCTTCTGCGTGGGTCACGTCGCCCCGGAGGCGGTCGACGGCGGCCCGATCGCGTTCGTGGAGGACGGCGACCGGATCGTCATCGACGCCACGACGCACTCGATCGACCTGCTCGTCGACGGCGAGGAGCTCATGGCGCGACGAGAGCACTGGAAGCCGCGCGAGCCGCGGTACACCCGTGGCTTCCTCGGCAAGTACGCCCGCCTCGCCCAGGGCGCGGAGCGCGGCGCCATCACGAACGTCTAGCGCGTGCCCGAGCTGCTCGAGGTCGAGCAGGCACGGGTGCTCATCGCCGAGCGTGCCGTCGGGCGGGAGATCGCGGCGGTCGACGCACCCGACCGCTGGTACCTCAAGCGCGGCCTGACGCCCCGTGGGGCTCGCACGGCGCTCCCCGGACACTCGATCACGGACGCGCGCCGGCGCGGGAAGCAGCTCTTCCTCGACACCGATCGCGCCGGTCCGGTGCTCGGCCTGCACCTCGGGATGTCGGGCCGCGTCGTCATCGACGACGAGGCCGCCGGCGACCCGCTCCTCTACGCCAGCAACCGCGACGTGAGGGCGTGGCACCGCTTCACGCTTCGGTTCGCCGACGGCGGTCGGCTCGCGCTCCGAGATCCGCGCCGCCTCGGCGCGGTCGAGCTCGATCCCGACGAGGACCGCCTCGGCGTCGATGCGCTCGAGCTGACGCTCCCGCAGCTGCGCGCGATCGTCACCCGCAGCCGCGCTCCCACGAAGGCCGTGCTGATGAACCAGGCGCGCATCGCCGGGCTCGGCAACCTGCTCGTCGACGAGGCGCTCTGGCGCGCCGGGATCGCGCCGGACCGCACGGCGTCGTCACTCGACGCGGCCGAGCAGGTCGCGCTCCATCGCTCCGTCCGCAGCACGCTCCGAACCCTCGGGCGTCGCGGCGGATCGCACACCGGCGACCTCATCGCCGCCCGCGTCCCCGGAGGTGCCTGCCCCCGTGACGGCACGCCGCTCGTCCGCGGCACCGTCGCCGGCCGCACCAGCTATTGGTGCCCGCGGCACCAGGTCTGACCGGGCTCCGCACACACACGACGGCGCGTCGTGACCAGGAGAAGGCGGCGGCGCTCGTGCATCCCGTGCTCGAACGGGCGGACGATCGGGCCGCCGGATCCCTGTGCCGGCGCGCTCATGGCGTCATCGCGGTATCGCCGGCCGGCGCGGCGACGGAGCGGTTCCGTCCCGCCTCCTTCGCGGCGTAGAGGGCCTGGTCGGCGCGCCGCACGACGTCCCCGAGGTCGCCGCCGCCGAAGCTCTGGGCGACGCCGAAGCTCGCCGTGAAGCGCGGCGCGGGCGCGTGCACGAGCGCGAGCGCGAGCGCCTCACGCACGCGCTCGGTGGCGGCCACCGCCTCGTCGAGGTCGACGTTCGGCAGCACCACCGTGAACTCCTCGCCGCCCCAGCGGCAGAGCAGGTCCTCCTCGCGCATGGTCTCGGTCAGGACGAGGGCGAAGAGCACCAGCGCCCGGTCGCCCGCGTCGTGACCGTGCGTGTCGTTGAGGAGCTTGAAGTGGTCGAGGTCGGCCATCACGATCGAGAAGCCCGTCGTGGAGCTGACGAGCGCCTGCAGCCGCCGCTCGAGGCTGCGGCGGTTCGGGAGCCCGGTGAGCGCGTCGGTCACGGCCTCCTGACGCGTCTCCGTCATCATCCGGAGCAGCCCCAGGCGGTTCCCCGCCTGGTTGGCGAGCGTCTGGAGGCCTTGCACCGTGTCGACGTCGGGCGGGTCGTCGACCGGTCCGAGCGCGTGGAAGACCCCCACGGCGTGACCGGTCACCGCGACGGGCACGCACACAGCCGAGCAGCGCCCGCCGAGGTGGTCGCGCAGCCGCGGGCAGGCGTCGACGGCCTCGGAGTCCTCGAAGGTCAGGGTTGTCGCGCGGCGGGTCGCCGGGCACGCGTCGGGCGAGGCGACCGGGCATCCGGGCGCGACGTCGTCGGGCGCGCTCACGACCGGCCGCTCGAACCCAGCCTCGCGGTCGGGGGCCAGCAGCAGCTCGACCGGGCCGGTCGGCGCGATGGCGGCGAGGGCGCGTCGGACGACATCGAGTCCCTCGGGCTCCGACTCGACGAGCTCGAAGGCGCGCCCGAGGCTTGCATCGAGGTCTCGGCGCGTCGAGTCAGCGCGCAGCATGCGCTCGCGCGCGAGGGTCTCGCTACGGATCACCATGCCCTTGCGGGAGACGCGCGGGACGATCGTCACCCACGCCACGATCGGGAGCACGACGAGGATCACCGCCGCCTCGGCGAGCGCCTGCTGCCACAGCTGTGCACGACCGAGCAGCGGGTCGACCGTGAGCGTGGCGACGATGCTCGCCAACGCTGCGAGCCCGATGACGGCGAGGAACACGCGCCGGACGATCGAGCGGACGAACGCGCCGGCAGCGGCACGGTCCTGATCCGTGACCACCAGCGACGACGCGGCGTCCTCGCGGCTCGGGCTCCCAACCTCGGCCATGCAGAAGGTCTCGGCGCGTTCCCTGCGGTGCTGAAGGGGAACGTCAGCCGAGGGCGGTGAGCGTCGTCGCCATCGGCGTGGTGTGCCCGTCGAGGCAGATCCGGTCGCGTCCGGCGTCCTTGGCGGCGAACAGCGCACGATCCGCCCGCTGGACGAGGTCCTCGGCTCCGTTCGCGTCGCTCGACTGCGCGATCCCGAAGCTCGCGGTGAAGGTCGGCGTGTCACCGTGTCCGGTGACGTCCGCCAGCGCCGTGCGGATGCGCTCGACCGCCTCGACCGCCTCGTAGAGGTCCGCGGACGGGAGCACGAGCGCGAACTCCTCGCCGCCGTACCGGCAGCCCATGTCGTCGGCGCGCAGCTCCTGGCGGAGGGTCTCGGAGAAGACCCGCAGGGCGCGGTCGCCGGCCTCGTGCCCGTGGGTGTCGTTGAGGGCCTTGAAGTGGTCGAGGTCGGCCATCACGAGCGCGAAGTCCGTCCCCTCGGCGCGCAGCTGCCGCATGCGGTTCTCGAGGCTCCGCCGGTTGACGAGGCCGGTGAGCCCGTCGGTGGAGGCCTGGAGCTGCGTCTCGGCCATCACTCGGATCATGCCGACGCGGTTGCCGGCCTGGTTCGCGAGAGTCTGGAGCGACGCGACCTCGCCGTCGTCGAGCGGTTCGCCGACGGGACCGGTCGCGTGCACGACGCCGACCGTTCGGCCCATGATCGACACCGGCACGCACACGCCGGAGCAACGACCGCGCTCTCGACCGCGCAGCATGGGGCACGCGTCGAGCGCCTCGCTGTCGGCGAAGACCTGCGTCTGCGCGCGCCGCCCGGCGACGCAGCTGTCGGGCGAGTCGACCGGGCATCCCGGAGCCGTCCCGTCGGGTGCCGAGACGACGACGCGCGCGAAGTGCGCGTGACTGTTGTCGGCGAGCAGCAGCTCGACCGGGGCGTCGGGGGCGGAGGTGTGCATGGCGCGTTCGACGACGTCGAAGGCTGCCGACTCGTCGTCCGCCATCTCGAGCGCGCGTGAGAGCCTGGCCTCGAAGTTCCGCCGACGCGCCTCGCCCTCCATCGCGCGCCCCTGCGCGGCCTGCTCGGCGCCGGAGCGGACCGCGCGGCGCTTGGCCATGCCGGCGACGCCGAGCAGGAGCGGCAGCATCAGGGCGCCCGCGACGCCCGCGGCGACGAACGCCCGTGAGACGCCGGTGAGCCCCGGGACCAGCGCCGCGCTGATGACCACGCCGGCGAACGTCGCGAGCAGGACGAAGCCGATGCCGCCGACGGTCGTGCCGCGAGCAGTCGTGCGGACGCTCGCCCGGGCCTCGGCCCAGTCTGCGTCCGTGATCCGGACGGTGCCTTCCTCGCCCACGTCATGGTCGTCGGCCGTCCGAGCGGTGCCCTTGAGGCCTTGATGCCTTGCGCCGGTGCCTTCGCGCGGGCCACAATGGCGGACCATGAGCGCCATCTTCACGCTCGTAGTCATCACATAGCGCACGCCGTCTCGCCGCGCGCGTGCGCCTTCCCGCCCCTCGCCCCGAGCGAGGGGCGTTTCACGTCCCGGACTCGAACCACCCCGAAGAAGAGAGAGCGACGATGAAGCTGACCGGAGCCCAGGCCCTGATCAGGAGCCTCGAGATGGAGGGCACCGAGGTCATGTTCGGCCTCCCCGGCGGGGCGATCCTGCCCGTCTACGACCCTCTGATCGACTCGTCGATCCGCCACATCCTCGTCCGCCACGAGCAGGGCGCCGGCCACATGGCGGAGGGCTACGCACATGCGACCGGCCGCCCCGGCGTGGCCATGGTGACGAGCGGCCCCGCGGCCACCAACATCGTCACGCCCCTGTGCGACGCGTACATGGACTCGATCCCGCTCGTCGTGGTGACCGGGCAGGTGGCCTACAGCGTGATCGGCACGGACGCGTTCCAGGAGTGCGACACGGTCGGCATCACCATGCCGGTCACCAAGCACAACTGGCTCGTGACCGATGCCAACGACATCCCGCAGATCGTGCGCGAGGCCTTCCACGTCGCGACCACGGGGCGTCCGGGGCCGGTGCTCGTCGATGTGCCCAAGGACATCGCCAACCAGGAGATGGAGTGGCACTGGCCGGAGTCGGTCGACCTGCCGGGCTACAAGCCCAACAGGAAGGGGCACGCGAAGCAGATCAAGGACGCGGCGCGGCTGATGGCTCGCGCGCGCAGGCCGGTGATCTACGCCGGTGGGGGCATCCTCAAGGCGCGCGCGGCGGAGACGTTGCGGGAGCTCGCGGAGATCACGGGCATCCCGGTCGTCACGACGCTGATGGCCCGGGGCGCGTTCCCCGACGACCACGAGCTCTGCCTCGGGATGCCGGGAATGCACGGCAACTACACCGCGGTGACGGCGATGCAGCAGTCCGACCTGCTGATCGCGCTCGGCTCGCGCTTCGATGACCGGGTGACCGGCAAGGTCGACGCATTCGCCCCGGGGGCGAAGATCATCCACGTCGACATCGACCCGGCCGAGCTCGGCAAGGTGCGCCGGCCGGACGTGCCGATCGTGGGCGACTGCCGGCTCGTGATCGAGGAGCTCGTGAAGACGATCAAGGCCGATCGCGCCAAGCGCGACGATGCCGACGGCTGGCCGCCGCTCGACGAGTGGCACGCGCAGATCCGCGAGTGGAAGCGGCGCCACCCACTCCGCTACGAGCAGGAGGAAGGCGGACCGTTGAAGCCCCAGCGGTGCATCGAAACGCTGCGTGATCGAGCTCCCGACGACACGATCGTCGTGTCGGGCGTGGGCCAGCACCAGATGTGGACGAGCCAGCTCTGGAAGTTCAACCACCCGTACACGTGGGTGAACTCCGGCGGTCTCGGCACGATGGGCTTCGCGGTGCCGGCCGCGATCGGCGCCAAGGTCGGCATGCCCGAGCGCACGGTGTGGGCGGTCGACGGTGACGGCTGCTTCCAGATGACGGCCCAAGAGCTCGTGACCGCGAGCTCCGAGCGCATCCCGATCAAGGTCGCGATCCTCAACAACGCGTACCTCGGGATGGTGCGCCAGTGGCAAGAGCTCTTCTACGAGGAGCGCTACAGCGAGGTGTATCTCTCGCCCGACCTGCCCGACTACGTCAAGTGGGCCGAGGCGATGGGCTGCGTGGGCCTGCGCGTCGACTCGGCCGAGGAGGTCGAGCCGGCGATCGACAAGGCGAACGAGATCGACGATCGTCCGGTCGTGATCGACTTCCGAACCGACTATCGGGAGAAGGTGTACCCGATGGTGCCGGCCGGTCACTCGAACGACGAGATCATCCTCGATCCCGCGCACGATCCCTACGGAGAACGGTGATGAACACGGAGACGCAGCGGAGGCGTGGCCGGACGGCCGGGACGCCGGAGCGGAGTCGACCATGAGTGCCGTGCAGCACCACATCCTGTCCGTGCTCGTCGAGAACAAGTTCGGTGTGCTGTCGCGCATCGCCGGCCTGTTCGCGCGCCGCGGCTTCAACATCGTCTCGCTCGCGGTCAGCCCGACCGAGGACGAGCGGTACAGCCGCATGACGATCGTCGTCGACGCGGAGTCGACGCCCCTCGAGCAGGTGACGAAGCAGCTCAACAAGCTGATCCCCGTCATCAAGATCGCGGAGCTCTCACCCGTCGACGCGGTGGAGCGTGAGCTCATGCTCGTGACGGTGAAGGCGACGGCCGAGGCGCGTTCGCAGATCACCGAGCTCGCGTCGATCTTCGAGGCCCGCATCGATGACGTCGGGTACGAGTCGATCACGATCATGGTCGCCGGGAGGCCCGACAAGCTCGACGCCATGACCGACCTGATCGCGCCGTTCGGGATCGTCGAGCTCCAGCGGACGGGCCGCATCGCGCTCCCGAAGCTGGCCCGGCGACCCGCGCGCCTCCGCGCGGTCAAGTCGCGCACCGGCTGAGTAGCGTTGTCGACCGACCCGCCTGCGCCACGAGGAGAATCACTCGGATGCCCGCCACCATCTACTACGACGACGACGCCGACCCCGCGCTGCTGGACGGCCGCACGGTCGCGATCCTCGGCTACGGCAGCCAGGGCCACGCCCACTCGCTGAACCTTAAGGAGTCCGC
>CAZHKE010000040.1:21551-27333 GCA_964532485.1 uncultured Bifidobacteriaceae bacterium | reverse complement strand
CCACCCCACACCGACGAGCAGCGACATACCCACGCGGCGTGACACGCCGCTGCCGAACCCGACCTCGTCAGACGACCTCGGCGAAGTGACACGCGACGGGATGGCCCTGCCCCCGGTCGACGAGCTCCGGCTCCTGGGTCGCGCAGACGTCCTGCGCCTTCCAGCAGCGCGTGCGGAACCGGCAGCCGCTCGGCGGATCGACGGGCGACGGGAGCTCACCCTGGAGGACGATGCGCTGACGCTCGCGCTCGAGCGCGGGGTCGGGCTCGGGGACCGCCGAGAGCAGCGCCTGCGTGTACGGGTGGCCGGCGCGGTCGTAGATGTCGTTCGCGGGTCCCGTCTCGACGATCTTGCCCAGGTACATCACCGCGACTCGATCGGAGATGTGGCGGACGACCGAGAGGTCGTGCGCGATGAAGAGGAACGCGAGCGACAGCTCCTCCTGAAGCCGCGCGAGCAGGTTGAGCACCTGCGCCTGGATCGAGACGTCGAGCGCGGACACCGGCTCGTCGAGGACGACCACGTCGGGTTCCAGCGCGAGGGCTCTCGCGATCCCGATGCGCTGCCGCTGCCCACCCGAGAACTCGTGCGGGAACCGGTTCGCGTGCTCCTCGCCGAGCCCCACCATGTCCAGCAGCTCGGGCACGCGCTCGCGAACCTCGCCGCGCCGACCCTGGATCTGCAGGGGCTCGCCCAGGATGTCCTGCACCCGCATCCTCGGGTTCAACGACGCGTACGGATCCTGGAACACGATCTGCATGCGGCGCCGGAGATCACGCAGCTCGCGTCCCCCGAGCGACTCGACGGGACGCCCGTCGACCCGGATCGCACCCGACGTCGGGTCGAGCAACCGCAGCACGAGACGCCCCGTCGTCGACTTGCCGCACCCCGACTCCCCGACGAGTCCGAGCGTCTCCTCACGGTCGAGCGTGAAGCTGACGTCGTCGACCGCGTGCACGACGCCCTCGACGCGCTTGCCGAAGTAACCGCGACGGATCGGGAAGTGCTTCACCAGGTGCTCGACCTCGACCAGCGGCGGCCCACTCACCATCGGCCCCTCACGCCGAGGCTCGTCACGGCCGGGCCGCCTCGGCGACGAGCCGCTCGAGCTCGCCGGCCCGGAAGCAGGCGGACCGGTGCCCGGCGTCACCCTCGGCCGGTTCGAGCGGCGGTCGCTCACCACGACACCGCTCGATCGCGTACGGACAGCGCGGCGCGAGCGTGCAGCCGTCGGGCAGGCGCAGCAGGTTCGGTGGAGTGCCCGGGATCGTGCGCAGTGGCGCGCCCGGATCGTCGCCGAGGCGCGGCAGCGATCCGAGCAGGCCGATCGTGTACGGATGCCGCGGCCGGTAGAAGATGTCGTCGAGAGTCCCTTCCTCGACCACGCGGCCTCCGTACATCACCGCGACGCGGTCCGCCGTCCCCGCGACGATCCCGAGATCGTGCGTGATCAGCAACATCGCCGCGTTCGTCTCCTGCTGCGCGCTCCGCAGCACCTCGAGCACCTGAGCCTGGATCGTGACGTCGAGCGCCGTGGTCGGCTCGTCGGCGATGAGGAGCTTCGGCCGGTTCGCGATCGCCATGGCGATCATCGCCCGTTGCCGCATGCCGCCCGAGAACTGGTGGGGGTACTCGCGCGCCCGGTCCGCCGCCTGGGGGATGCCGACCATCTCGAGAAGGTGCGCGGCCTGGCGCCGCGCCTCGCCCTTCTTGTCGCACGTGTGCTGGAGCAGTGCCTCCGCGATCTGATCTCCGACGCGAAACGCCGGGTTCAACGACGACAGCGGATCCTGGAAGATCATGGCGAGCCCAGCACCGCGCAAGCCGCGGTAGTCACGCTCGGGCAACGCCGGGAGCGACGTGCCGTCGAACACGATGTCGCCGCCGGCGATGCGCCCCGACCGGTCGAGCAGCCCCATGATCGACAGCGCGGTCACGCTCTTTCCCGATCCCGACTCTCCCACCACCGCGAGCGTCTCGCCCTGACGCAGGGCGAAGCTCACACCGTTGACTGCGCGCACGACACCGTCGTGAGTCGAGAACTCGACGCTGAGATCCTGCACATCGAGCAGCGGCTGATCCTTCGTCGTGAGGGCGCTCATCGTGTCGTCTTCGGGTCGAGTGCGTCCCGCAGACCGTCACCGACGAAGTTCACGCACAGCACGATCAGGAACAACGTCAGACCGGGGAAGATGATGAGGTAGGCCAGGTCGGTCCCGACGGTGCTCTCGGCGTCCGAGATGAGGTTGCCGAGCGACACTTCCGGAAGCTGGATGCCGGCTCCGAGGAACGACAACGTCGCCTCCGCGAGGATCGCCAACCCCACCTCGAGCGTCGCGAACACCACGATCGGTCCGACCGTGTTCGGGAGGAGGTGCCGCAGGATGATGCGCGGCCCGGACGCGCCTGCCGCGCGCGCCGCTTCGACGTACTCCTTCTCGCGCAGCGACAGGAACTCGCCGCGGACGATGCGCGCGATCGCCATCCACCCCAGCGCCGCGAGGATGAGGATCATCCCGCTCACCTCGGTCGCGGGCGGGAAGTGGAAGATCCCGAAGAAGCTCGGATCGGGGTTCTTGGCGACGATCAGCAGCACCGCGAGCTCCGGGACGACGAGGAAGAGGTCGGTGAAGCGCATGAGCGCCCCGTCGGTCCAGCCGCCGTAGAAGCCGGCGAGCGCACCGACGATCACGCCGAGGACGACCGACAGCAGCGCGACACCGAGACCGATGAGCAACGACTTCCGCAGCGAGTAGAGCACTCGCGTGAGCTGGTCGCGGCCGAGCTTGTCGGTGCCGAAGGGGTGCTCCCACGACGGCGGCTGACGCGCGTCGGCGAGCACCTCGGGCGTGAGCGTGGGGTTGAACTCGTAGGGCGACACGACGGATGCGAACGCCGCGGCCGTGCCGAGGAGCAGCAGGACGATGAGCGACGCGCTGGCCACCTTGTGCCGCAGGAATCGCCGCCCGACGAGACGCCAGTTCGATCCGGCCGGTCGGACGCCGGGCTCGTCGATGTCGGCGAACGACTCCTCGGCCGTGGCCACCGCGGTGTCGAGGAGCGCCGACGTGCCCGCGGGCGATGCGGCGCCCGTCCCCGACTCCCGGACCCGCTTCGCCGGATCAACGTGGCGATCGGTCACGAGTGCACGCTCACGTCATCCGCACGCGCGGGTCGAGCAGCCCGTACGCGACGTCGGCGAGCAGGTTGAAGACGATGATGATGGCCCCGACGACGAGCATCCACGGGAGGACGATCTGGGTGTCGCCGTTGTTGACCGCGCTCAGCAGCAGCGTGCCCATTCCCGGCCGCGAGAAGACGCGCTCGGTGATGATGAGCCCGCCGAAGAGGGCGCCGACGTCGAGTGCGACGACCGTGACGAGTGCGCTCAGCGAGTTGCGAAGCCCGTGCTTCCAGATCACGGTGCGCCGGGGCAGGCCCTTCGCGCGTGCGGTGCGGATGTAGTCGCGGTTGAGCTCTTCGAGCATCGACGACCGCTGGTAGCGGCTCCATCCCGCCACCAGCTGGACCGAGAGCACGAGGACAGGGAGGGCCAGCTCTCGGAAGTACTCCACCGGACCGGTCGCGACGGGGTTCGGGATCGAGTAGAAGATCGGCTCGGTCGTCCCGAACAGGTTCTGCAGCTCGAACGTCAGGTACTGGATCGTCAGCAGACCGAACCAGAACGTGGGCATCGCGATGCCGGCGAACGCGAGCCCGGTGAACATGTAGTCGCCGCGTGAGTACGGCCTGCTGGCCGAGTACACACCCACCGCGAGCGCGACACCGCCGGAGAACAGCACGCCCCAGAACGCCAGCTGTGAGGTCTCCCAGAGGTCGCCGCGGATCGACTCGCCGACGGATCTTCCGGTGCGCTGGCTCTCGCCCCAGTCGCCCTGGAGGAAGTCGCCCATGAAGCTCACGTACTGGACGGGCAACGAGTCGTTCAGCCCCAGCTCTTCGCGTGCGCGCCGGCGGCACTCGATGTCACGGCTGTTCTGACAGCGCACGCGCGCGGGGTCGGCGCCGAACTCGCGGACGAGCAAGAAGACCAGGACCGAGGCGAGCAGCAGGACCGGGATCGATGCGGCGATTCGCCGCAGGACGTACTTCGTCATGGCCGCGTGATCGCGGCTAGCTGAGCACCCACTCGTTCATCGTGAAGAACGGTCCCATCACCGTGTTGTCCTGGAGGTTCCCACCGAGTCGGTCGTGGTCGTAGATGAAGATCGTCGGTGTCTGGAAGAGCGGGATCGAGGCGACGTAGTCGGCGAGCGCCTCCTGGCCCGCTCTTGCCGCCGCGACCCGCGTCGCCTGATCGAGCGTCGTGTCGACGGTGCTCCAGGTCTCGTCGATGGTCGGGTCGTTCGTCCGCGTCCAGTTCTGACCGGCCTGCTTGTTCTGCTTCGACGGGATGTTCTCGGAGCAGAAGATCAGGCACTGGCCGGGATCCGGCGTTCCCACCGAGGCGTAGAGGCCTACGTCGTACTGGCCCTTCGGCAGGCGCTGCCCGAACAGCACGTCCGCGTCGAGGTTCTTGATCTCGAGCTCGAAGCCGGCCTGCTGCAGCTGGCTCTGCCAGAGCTGCTCGGTGAGCTCGCGGCTCTCGTTGCCGGCCGTGGAGTTGACGGTGAACGACGCCGTCTTGCCGTCCCTCTCCCAGATCCCGCTCGAGTTCTTCTCCCATCCGTCACCGGTCATCAGCTCGTCGACCTTCGACTGATCCGGCGCGTACACCTCGAACGACGGCTCGTAGAACTCCCGGAAGGTCGGGACGATGAAGCTCTGCAGCACGCGCCCCTCGCGGATCGCGGGCTTCAGGATCGCGTCGACGATCGCCTGACGGTCGGTCGCGTACGTCACCGCCTGGCGGACGGCCTTGCTGTCGAGCGGGAAGGCGTCTGCGTTCACCCAGAACCCCTCGAACTGGTTGCCGTAGCTGACGCTGTACGAGAGGTTGGAGGCCTCGTCGAGCTGGTCGAGCGCGCCGTCGATCGGCAACGGATATGCGGCGACGACCTGGCCCGTCTTCACGGCTTCCAGCTCGGAGGAGCTCTCCGGGATGATCTGGAAGATCACCTTCGAGATCGTCGGCTTGACCCCCCAGTAGGCGTCGTTGGGCACGAGCGTGATCGTCTTGCCCTTCTTCCAGCCGCTCTTGCCGCCGTCGAGCTTCCACGGCGCGCCGGAGAACGCGTAGCCGTCCTTCATCGTCTTGTTGCGGTTCTTGCCCTCGAGGATGTGGCTCGGGAGCACGAAGTAGAAGCCGGCGAACAGATCGCGCCATCCCGCGAACGGCTCGGAGAACGTCGCGACCGCGACCTGCGGGTCGCTCGTGTCGATGCTCTCGATGTTGACGTAGCCGGTGGTGTCGTAGATGTCGTTGCCGTTGACGATCTGGTCCCACGTGTACTCGAAGTCTTCCGACGTGATCGGCTCACCGTCACTCCACACCGCTTCGGGCTTGATGCGGTACGTGACCTTCATCGGCGGACCCGGCTCGAGGGTCGGGAAGTCGACGAGCATGTCACCCGGGACGTAGCTGCCCTCGGGGTCGACGTTGGTCGCTTGCGGCATCGTCAGGTTGCCGAGCGCCCAGTTGCCCCAGGCCGAACCGGAACAGGTCCCGATCCAGTCGGCGCAGGCCGGCTCTTCTTCGGCGGCGATGCGGATCGTGCCCGACGCGCTCTGGTGCGGGGTGCGCGTGTGCTCGCTCGCGCCGACTGGTGCGAACGTCGCGAGTGTGACGGTGACGACCGCCACGGCCGCCACGGCCGCCACG
>CAZHKE010000040.1:0-21451 GCA_964532485.1 uncultured Bifidobacteriaceae bacterium | reverse complement strand
CCGCCACGGCCGCCACGGCCGCCACGATCATCCGTGCGCGGGTGCGCGTGCGCATCTTCGACCCCCTCACCGTCGCCGAAGCCCTCTTGCTACCAGACCTCGCGTCCGTGTCGGTGGACCCGACAGGCCAAGCTGTCAGGCCGGCTGCAGTCGAAGCGCCAGGATGACGGTCGAGAACCCGAAGATGATGCCGGTGATGATCGTCAGGCGGTCGAGGTTGCGCTCGACCACCGTGGATCCCGCCATCGACCCGCCGAGCTGCCCTCCGCCGAACATGTCGGAGAGGCCACCGCCGCGGCCGGAGTGCAACAGGATGAGGAAGATCATCGCCAGCGCCGACAGAACGCAGATGACGATGAGGGCGGCATCGAGGACCACGGTCGAAGAGTCTACGTGCCGAGGCCCGAGCGGCCCGTCTCGGAAGCGGAGTCAGGCGCGAAAGCGGATGATCCGCGCGAAGTCGTCGGGATCGAGGGACGCGCCGCCGACGAGCGCTCCGTCGATGTCGGGCATCGCCATCAGCTCGGCGATGTTGCCCGGCTTGACGCTCCCCCCGTACTGGATCCGGACGTGGTCGCCTGCACCGCCGTAGAGCTCGCGCACGACGCCACGGATCACGGCGATCGTGGCGTTGGCGTCGTCGGGCGTGGCGTTGCGTCCGGTCCCGATCGCCCAGATCGGCTCGTACGCGATCACGCAGGTCTCGGCGGCCGCTTGCTTGACGCCCTCGAAGGCGGCGCGGGTCTGCATCGACACGCGCTCGCCGGTCCGACCTGACTCGCGCTCATCGAGCGTCTCACCGACGCACACGATCGGTGCCATCTCGTGCTTGAGCACGGCCTTCACCTTCGCGTTCACGGTCTCGTCGGTCTCGCCGAACAGCTGGCGCCGCTCCGAGTGTCCGACGATCACGTACGCGACGTTCAGCTTGGCCAGCATGGGCGGCGCGACCTCACCCGTGAACGCGCCCTTGTCCTCCCAGTAGCAGTTCTGTGCACCGAGCAGGATCCCGAGCTTGTCGCTCTCGATGAGCGTCTGGAGGGTCCGCAGATCCGTGAACGGCGGAGCGACGACCACGTCGCAAGCCTCGTAGTCCTCGACTTCGAGGCGATACGACAGCTTCTGGACCACCTGGATCGATACCAGGTGGTCGTGGTGCATCTTCCAGTTCGCCGCGATGATCGGCTTCCGTGCGGGCGCGCTCATGATCTGACTCCTCCTCCGCGACGCGTGGCACGTAGTGCTTCCAGACCGGGCAGGTCGCCCTGCTCGATCAGCTCGAGCGTCGCGCCGCCACCGGTGCTGACGTGGTCGACGCGGTCCGCGAAGCCCATCTGACGGATCGCGGCCGCGCTGTCGCCGCCGCCGACCACGGTGAACCCCGTGCACGACGCGACTGCCTCGGCGACCCGGCGCGTCCCGTCCGCGAACGGTGCGACCTCGAACACGCCCATCGGACCGTTCCAGAGCAGCGTGGCGGCACGCGCCACCTCGGCCGAGAAGGCGTCGGCCGTGTCCGGCCCGATGTCGAGGCCCTTCCAGCCCTCGGGGACGGCGGCGGCGGGCACGATGCGGGTGTCGGCGTCGGCATCGATGTCCACCGCGGCGACGACGTCGGTGGGGATGCGGATACGATCGGTGTCGAGCAGGCGCCGGCACGTGTCGACCATCTCGGTCTCGACCAGCGAGTCGCCGACCGCGCCACCGCGCGCCACCTCGAACGTGAAGGCCATCGCGCCGCCCACGAGGATCGTGTCGCATCGATCGAGCAGCGCCTCGATCACACCGAGCTTGTCGCTCACCTTCGCACCACCGAGCACGGCGAGGAACGGCCTCGGCGTGTCGTGCAGCAGTCGTGACAGCACTTCGACCTCGCGCGCGAGCAACAGGCCGGCAGCGCTCGGGAGCGTGCGCGGCGGCCCGACGATCGACGCGTGCACCCGGTGCGAGGCACCGAACGCCTCGTTGACGTAGACGTCGCCGAGCTTCGCGAGCTGCGCGACCAGCTCCGGGTCGTCCTTCGTCTCCCCCGGTTCGAATCGGAGGTTCTCGAGCATCGCGACGTCGCCCGGACCGAGGGACGCGACGAGCTTCTCGGTGGCGGGACCAACGACTCCCGGCGCGAGCGGCACCTCGCGGTCCAGCAGCTCACCCAGGCGCGCTGCCACGGGCGCCATCGAGCACCTCGGGTCCGGCACACCCTTCGGCCGGCCGAGGTGACCGCATGTCACGACGGCCGCGCCGCGCGAGCGCAGGTCCTCGATCGTCGGGAGCGCGGTTGCGATGCGGAGGTCATCGTCGACGTGACCGTCGGTCAGCGGCACGTTGAAGTCGACACGGACGAGCGCACGGTCACCGCGCTCGAACGACAGCTCACCCAGCGTCGGGAGCTGCATGTCTTCGGGTGGCGGGCGCTGCTAGCCGACGAACGCGACGAGGTCGACGAGTCGGTTCGAGTAGCCCCACTCGTTGTCGTACCAGCCGAGCACCTTCACCAAGGAGCTGCTGCCCATCGTGTCACCGGCGGAGAAGATGCACGACGCCGGGTTGTGGACGATGTCGGCCGACACGAGCGGCTCGTCGGTGTACTCGAGAACGCCCCGGTACGACTTGTCGTTCGCCGCCTCCTGGAATGCGTCGTTGATCTCCTCGACCGACGCCTCCTTGTCGAGCACGGCCGACAGGTCGGTGATCGAGCCCGTGGGCGTCGGGACCCGCAGCGACGTGCCGTCGAGGCGGCCCTTCAGCTCGGGCAGCACCTGTCCGATCGCGCGCGCGGCGCCGGTGCTGCTGGGGATGATCGACAGGGCCGCGGCGCGCATGCGCCGGAGATCAGGGGTCCCCTTCCGGGTCGGCTTCGAGAGGTCCTGGAGCGACTGGTCGCTCGTATAGGCATGGACCGTGGTCATCAGGCCGCGCTGGATGCCGAAGGTGTCGTTGAGGACCTTGGCCATCGGGGCGAGGCAGTTGGTCGTGCACGACGCGTTCGAGATGACCGCGTGCTGCTTGTCGTCGTAGACGGAGTCGTTGACGCCCATGCAGATCATGGCGTCGGCGTCAGCACTCGGCGCCGAGATGATCACCCGCGTGGCGCCGCCCTTCAGGTGACCGGCGGCCTTCTCGCGGGCGGTGAACAGCCCGGTCGACTCGATCACGACGTCGACGCCGTGCTCACCCCACGGGATCTCAGCGGGGTCCATGACCTCGAGCTTCACCACGTCCTTGCCGTCGACCGCGAACCCGGTGTCGGTGGCCTTGACCTCGTTCGCGAGCATGCCGCCGACCGAGTCGTGCTTGAGCAGGAACGACATGGTCGCGGCGTCACCCATCGGGTCGTTGACGGCGACGAGCTCGACGCCCGCCGACTTGCCCCGGGACAGCACCGCCCGGTGGAAGGAGCGCCCGATGCGCCCGAAGCCGTTGATGCCCACTCGTACGGTCATTCCCTCACACCTCTCGGCTGGAGCCGGTCCGTCTGATCACAGCAGGTCTCGAATCACGGTCTCGAATCACAGTAGATGGGCGAGCATCTCCGCCAGCTCCGCTGGATCGTGGGCAAGCGTGCCAGGAACCGACAGGCGACGGCGCACGCACCGCACGCCCAGCGCCTCCACGGACGCGTCGGCCACGTCGAGGAGGCCGTCCTCGGCGCTGACGAGCACGTCGACCCGAGCCCCGTGCTCGAGCACGGCCCGGAGGTGGTCGACCCCGTCGAGGCCCTCGGTCTCGGGGATCTGCGGCGCGAGGTTGCCGACCTGCACCACCTGCCCCGCGGCCATGCAGACCGCGTCCCGGATCCCGGGCACCATCAGCGCCGGGAGCAAGCTCGTGAAGAGCGAGCCGGGCGCGAGCACGACCTGGTCGGCGCCCGAGATCGCGTCGATCGCCACCGGGTCGGCGGGGACGTCGCTGGGCACGAGCTCGACCCGCCGGATGTCGGCGCGGGTCTCCATCACCGCGACCTGGCCCTCGACCTCGCGGCGCATGTCCTGGTCGCTGACCTGGGCCTTGAGCACGACGCGCTCCGTGGTCGCCGGCCGCACTCGCGCTCGTGCATCGAGCAGCGCTCCGGCCTCGTCGAGCGCGGCCCCGAGGTCGCCAAGGGTCTCGGCGAGCCCGACGAGGACGAGGTTCCCGAGCGCGTGGCCGCCGAGCTCGCCCCCCTCGAAGCGGTGCGCGAACACGCGGGTCCACACGCCGTCGGGCGACGCGGTCGCGAGGAGACACTTGCGCAGGTCGCCCGGCGGCACGACATCGAGATCACGGCGCAGGCGTCCGCTCGAGCCACCGTCGTCGGCCACGCTCACGACAGCGGTCAGCGCGCCGGCGTAGCGCGCCGCGGCCTGGAGCGTGACCGCGAGCCCGTGGCCCCCGCCGATCGCGACGACCGCCGGGGCGTCCCGCTCGTCAGCCACGATCGAGGTCCCGGTGGAGGACACGAGCGTCGAACCCGAGCTCTTTGAAGATCTTGCCGAGCTCGGTGGCGATCACGACGCTGCGGTGACGGCCGCCCGTGCATCCGATGCCGATCGAGAGGTAGGCCTTGCCCTCGCGCACGTACGCCGGCAGCAACAGCTGGAACATGCGCCGCAGCTCGTCGAGGAACGCCTCGGCCTCTGGCTGGCCCAGCACGAACCGGCGCACCTTCGCGTCGGTGCCCGGCAAGGGGCGGAGGCGCTCGACCCAATGGGGGTTGGGCAGGAACCGGCTGTCGAAGAGCACGTCGACGTCGACCGGGACGCCGTGCTTGTAGCCGAACGACACGACGTTGGCCTGGAGCTCCCCCGGTTCGGGGACGCCGTCGCCGAAGAGCTCGCGCACGCGCTCACGGAGCTGGTGCACGTTGAGCTCGGTGGTGTCGACGACCAGGTCAGACTCGCCCTTGAGCTCCTCGAGAAGGTCGCGCTCGAGGGCGATCCCGTCGATGATGCTGTCGGCGTCGTACAGCGGATGCCGGCGGCGCGACGCCTCGAACCGCCGGACCAGGACGGCATCGGCGGCGTCGAGGAAGAGCACGCGAGTGCGCGCGCCCGACTCGCGCAGCTCGCTGAGCGCCGCTTCGAGATCGTCCATGAACGCGCCCGAGCGCACGTCGACGACGAGGGCGTAGCGCGATGGTCGGCCGCCGCCCGCGGCGAGCTCGGCCACCTTCGGGATCAGCGCCGGGGGCAGGTTGTCGATCACGAAGAAGCCCAGGTCTTCGAGCGCGTCCGCAGCCGATGACCGGCCAGCGCCGGACATCCCCGTCACGATCGTCAGGTCGAGCATCGAAGGTGTGCGAGCACGAGCCTCGCCGACCGGCGGGCAGCGCTCGCGTCATCCAACCGTACTTGCCTCGTCGTGGACGCCGCGCCCCCGGCAGATCGCGTGCACGCACCAGAACACGCCGATCGCGATGAGCACGTCGCCGATGCTGAACACGTTCGCGAACGGGACCCACGACGGCAGCGGAACGACGTCGCCGAGGAACTCGATCTGCGGGTGCCGGAGCACCTCCGAGTTCGTGAAGCCCTCCTCGGTCGGCGACCGTCCGGCGGTCCGGAGAGCATCGGAGCTCGCCGGCATGACCCCACCGTTGGCCGTGATCACCACGAGGTTCGACAGGCCACCGAGCGCGACGAGCCAGAGCCCCGGGAGGCTCCGGTTGCACCAGACGAACGCCAGCACCAGCCCGTAGCTGGCGAAGTGCACCGTGGTGGCCAGCCAGGCGGGCATCGTCGGGAGCACCGAGATGATCACCACCTGCGCACCGACCCCCAGGATCGCCAGGCCAGGGAGCCGCAGGTGGACGTCGGCGAGCCGGCTGAGACGGCCGCCCGTCAAGGGCACCGTCACGACGGCCAGCAGCACCACCAGGACGAGGAGCACGAGGGGCCTTCGACCAGCCTACGGACGGCCTTGCGGCGTGGTGCCCGGCCCGAGCCGGAAGCCGAGATACGGTCGGGGGGTGCTCAAGGTTCGGGGGTCGATGTGCCGATACTGACCCGGTCGGCCACACCCGTGGGCGACCGCGACCACAGGAGGCAAACCATGAAGGCTCGACTGATTCGTCTCGGGGTGGCCGTGGCCTCCCTCGTCGCCACCGCCTCGGCGCTCGGCGCCGGCCGGAAGTGGCACTGAGCAACAGATCCGCCTGAGCGCTCAGGCCGGTTGATCGGTGGAGCCGCCCCGCCCCCGGGCGGGGTCGGCTTCGCGTCCACTTCCTTCGTCGAGCTCGGCGCGGTCGGGCGGGCTCCAGCAGGTAGGCTCACCCCCACCGCCGAGAGTGCGCCCGTGAGCACCCGGGGTGAGATTCCGGGCGCCAAGCTCGAGTCGGAGAGGGGCTGGGCGTGAAGGCGACGGTGCGCAGCTACATCGCCATCGTGACGATCGCCGGCTTGGCGACCCTTCTCACGTTCGCGGCCCTCGACGTCGGCGACCTGCCCGTCGACGAGCCGGCGTTCTGGGTGATCGCAGCCCTCGTCGTGTTCGGGGAGATGTTCCCGTTGCTCGTCCCCTTCCACGACGAGCACGAAGAGGTGACGACGTCGACGACGTTCGTGTTCGCCCTGCTGCTGATGTTCGGCATCGCCTCGGCCGTGTTCGCGCAAGGGGTCGCGTCGCTCATCGCCGACCGGCATCGCGGCGTGCCGTGGTGGAAGGCGGCCTTCAACCTGTCCCAGTACACCCTTGCCTGGCTCGCCGCCGGCGCGGTGCTCGAGCTCGTCGCAGGGCCGTTCAGCTTCACCGACCCAACGAGCTTCGGAGCACAGGAGTTCGTCGGCATCGCGCTCGCGGGACTGGCGTTCTTCGTCGTCAACACCGAGCTCGTCGGCATCGCCCTCGCGCTCGTGACCGGCGTACCCATCCTCCGGCACTTCCGCCAGGACCTGGGCTTCTACCTCTCGACCGCGGTGGTGCTGCTGTCGCTCGGCGTCATCGTCGCGATCGTCGCGGACTGGCGGGTCGAGGTCGTCCCGCTGATCCTGACGCCGCTGTGGATCGCGTACCGCAGTGCCAAGATCTCGCTCGAGAAAGAGTACCAAGCGCGACACGACGCGCTCACGGGACTCCCGAACCGCGTGTACTTCACCGATCGCGTCGGTCACATGATCGGCACTGCGTCCGACAAGGGGTTCACCGTGATGGTGCTCGACCTCGACCGCTTCAAGGAGGTCAACGACACGCTGGGGCATCAGATCGGTGACGATCTGCTGACGTTGGTCGGGACGCGCCTCCTCGGCACGATCGGTCCCGACGGCGTGGTCGCCCGCCTGGGTGGCGACGAGTTCGCCGTGATCGCGCCCTCCGACAGCGCGGCGGCGGTCTCGGAGCAGCTGCGGCACGCGTTCGAGGAACCGTTCCTGGTCGAGGGCCTGCACTTCGACATCGACGCCAGCATCGGCAGTGCGCGCTACCCCGAGCACGGGGCAACCGTCGACGATCTCCTCAAGGCGGCTGACGTCGCGATGTACGTCGCGAAGGAGCAGCGACGCGGGTTCGCGGTGTACGAGCCGGCCCTCGATCGCAACGACGCCCGCCGCCTCCAGCTGCTCGGCGAGCTGCGCGCCGCGATCGATGCCGGGGAGGTCATCGTCCACTTCCAGCCCGAGGTCGAGACCGGGACCCATGTCGTGGTCGGCGCCGAGGCGCTCGTCCGGTGGGAACATCCGACCCTCGGTCTGCTCGCCGCGACCGACTTCGTCCCGCTCGCCGAGTCGACGAGCCTCATCGGCACGCTGACGGACCACGTGCTGCGCGCTGCCCTCCGAGAGTGCGCGCTCTGGCGCGCCACCGGCCACGGTCTCTGGGTGTCGGTCAACATCTCGGTCCGCAGCCTCTACGAGGACGGGTTCGTCAACCGCGTCGCGCAGATCCTCCAGGAGTGCCACGTGGAGCCCCGGCTGCTCATGCTCGAAGTGACCGAGAGCATGATGGTGACCGATCCGGCGCGGGCAGCCGCGGTGCTCGCCCGGCTGCACACCCTCGGTGTGGGCATCGCAGTCGACGACTTCGGAACGGGCTACTCGTCGCTCGGATACTTGAAGCGCCTTCCCGTCGACCTGTTGAAGATCGACCGCTCGTTCGTCGCCAACGTGGCGACTGACGACGACGACTTCGTGATCGTGCGATCCACGGTCGATCTCGCGCGCTCGCTGGGCCTCCGGTCGGTCGCGGAGGGCGTCGAGAGCGCCTCCACGATGCGCGTCCTCGAGTCGCTCGGATGCGACCTCGTGCAGGGCTTCCACCTGTGCGAACCGTTGCCGGCCGACGAGCTGCGCGCGTGGCTCCGGGCGCGTCTGCGCGTCGACGACCGACCCGACGACGGTGCGCCGCCCGACCAGCTCGTCGTCAGCCGCCGCTCCTAGGCGTCTGGCGCTCGTCGCGGTCGTCACGCGGTCGTCGCGAGCCGCTCGTACACCGCACGCGCGACTCGCTCCGGTAGCCACGGGATCGCGACGAGCTCGTCCTCCGAGAGCGCTCGGACACGCCTCACCGATCCGAACTCGCGCAGCAACCGGGCCCGCCGCGCCGGTCCGAGACCGACCACGTCGTCGAGCACCGACCGCGTCGCCTGCTGCTCGCGCAGCTTGCGGTGATACGTGATCGCGAATCGGTGCGCCTCGTCTCGCACCTGCTGGAGCAAGAACAGCGCCGCAGAGTCACGCGGGATGCGTACCGGGACCTCACGGTCGGAGAGGTAGACCTCCTCGAAGCGCTTCGCGAGCGACGCCACCGCGATCTCCTCGAGGCCCAGCTCCTCCAACACCCGCACGGCAACGTTGAGCTGGCCACGCCCACCGTCGACGAGGAGCAGATTCGGGGGATACGAGAAGCGCTTGCCGGCGCGCGCACCCTCGTCACGCTCCTCGAGATAGCGACGAAAGCGGCGGCTGAGCACCTCCTCCATCGCCGCGAAGTCGTCCTGGCCGGTCTGGTGGCGGATCTTGAAGCGGCGGTAGTCGGAGCGCTTCGCCAGCCCGTCTTCCATCACGACCATCGAGCCGACGATCTCCGTGCCCTGGAGGTTCGAGATGTCGAAGCACTCGATCCGCAAGGGAGCCTCGGCGAGGCCGAGCGCCTCCTGGAGCGCCGTCAGAGCACGCGCACGCGCGTTGTGATCGGACGCGCGGCGCAGCTTGTGCTGAGCGAACGCCTCGGTCGCGTTGCGCGTCACGGTCTCGAGCAGCTCGCGCTTTGGACCCCGTCGCGGGACCCGAACCGCGACGTTGCTGTCGCGCACCTGAGCCAGGAAGGCCTGCGCGAGCTCGAGGTCGTCTGGCTCGACCGGAACGAGCACCTGTCGAGGCACGTCCTCGGCCGAGGCGCCGGCATACAGCTGCTCCAGCAGGCGTCCGACCAGCTGCGACGTATCGAGATCCTCGACCTTGTCGACCACCAGGCCGCGGCGTCCGACCACGCGCCCACGGCGTACAAAGAACACCTGAACGGAGGCTTCGAGGTCGTCCTCCGCCAGGCCCACGATGTCGAAGTCCTCTTCCTTGTGGGCAACCATCTGCTGACGCTCGATCGCCTTGCGCACCGACGTGAGCTGATCGCGCAACCGGGCGGCGCGCTCGTACTCCATCTCGTCGGCCGCCTCGCGCATCTGCTGCTCGAGCCGCGCGACGACGGGCGCGGTGTCGCCGTCGAGGAACGTCAGCAGGTCGGTGACCAGCTCGTCGTACTCCTCGCGGGTGACGTCACCGACGCACGGAGCGGAGCACTTCTCTATGTGGGCGTACAGGCATGGCCGACCGAGCCGATGGTGCCGGTCGAACTTCCCCTTCGTGCACGTGCGGATCGGAAACGTCCGCAACAGGAGGTCGAGCGTCTCGCGGATCGCGTACGCGTGCGCGTACGGGCCGAAGTAGCGAACACCCTTGCGCTTTGCGCCGCGCATGACCATCGCTCGCGGCCATTCCGCGTCGAGGGTGACGGCGAGGTACGGGTAGGACTTGTCGTCCTTGTACCGGACGTTGAAGCGCGGCCGGTGCCGCTTGATGAGGTTGTACTCGAGGAAGAGCGCCTCGACCTCGTTGCGAACCTCGATCCACTCGACCGAGTCGGCCGCCGAGACCATCTGCCGCGTCCTCGGGAGCAGCGCATCGGGGGGCCCGAAGTAACTCGCGAGCCTGCTGCGGAGGTTCGTCGCCTTGCCGACGTACAGGACTCGGCCTTCGCCGTCCTTGAACTGGTACGAGCCGGGCCCGGTCGGGATCGAGCCGGTCTCGGGGCGCGGTACCACGACCTCCCATTGTCGCCGTTCGACGAGCGCGACGCTCACCGTCGGTCCGACGTCGGGCGCTCGATCGGGAAGGCCCGCACCCTCGACGGCGTTATCATCGCCAGAGGCCGGCCTGGAAGCACCGGCCGCACATCACGGATCCGGGGCCGACAACCCCGCGGTGGGCGACCAGGCTGTCCCCGCCGGCCACAACCGGGTCTCACACCCATCTCGACCCGGAGACCTCGGGCCGAGGTGTTGGGGGTACGTCAGATGCTGCGACTCCAGGCCCCGCTGCCGGACCGGTACACGCTCGCGTCACCCGAAGAGCTCGAAGCGTGGATCGGCGACGCGAAGGCCGCGCTCGGCGAGCGACTGCTCATCCTCGGCCACCACTACCAGCGTCCCGAGGTGATCCGCTGGGCCGATCTGCGCGGCGACTCGTTCAAGCTCGCGCAGTGGGCCGAGGAGCACGACGAGGCCGACAACATCGTGTTCTGCGGTGTCCACTTCATGGCCGAGTCGGCGGACATCCTCACCGCCGACCACCAGCGCGTCGTGCTCCCCGACCTCAACGCCGGCTGCTCGATGGCCGACATGGCCGACATCGACCAGGTCGAGGAGGCCTGGGAGGAGATCGCCGGCGTCACTGACATCGACCAGGTCGTCCCGATCACCTACATGAACTCCTCGGCCGCGCTCAAGGCGTTCGTCGGCGATCACGGCGGCGCGGTCTGCACGTCTTCGAACGCACGCGCGGTCCTCGAGTGGGCGTTCGCAAAGGGCACCCCGGGGACGACGAAGGTGTTGTTCTTCCCCGACCAGCACCTCGGGCGCAACACCGGCCACCAGATGGGCTACGACGAGTCGCACATGCGGGTCTGGAACCCTCACCGCGACCTGGGGGGCCTCGACGAGCGCGAAGTGAAGGAGTCGACGTTCCTCCTGTGGCGTGGGCACTGCACGGTGCACCAGCGCTTCCTGCCCGAGCACGTGGCGGCATTCCGCGCCGAGCACCCCGACGGCCAGGTCATCGTCCACCCGGAATGTCGCCACGAGGTCGTCGCGCTCGCGGACAGGGTCGGCTCGACGGAGCGCATCCTGGAGTGGGTCACCGAGGCTCCGGCCGGCGCAGAGCTCGCGATCGGCACCGAGATCCACATGGTCCAGCGACTCGCCACCGACAACCCCGACAAGTCGATCACGTCGCTCGATCCGCTCGTGTGCCCGTGCGCCACGATGTTCCGCATCGACGAGCCGCACCTCGCCTGGTGCCTCGACTCGCTCGTCCGCGGCGAGATCGTCAACCAGATCACGGTCGACCCGAAGACCGCGGCGTCGGCACGCGTCGCCCTCGAACGCATGCTCGCCATCAAGGGCGCGCCGTCGGACCCGACGAAAGTCGACTGAGGCTCCCCGCGGCCCCGCGGCGCGATGCTCAGGCGCGCTTGTGGGCTCGAAGCACGAGCAGCCTCGGGATCGTCGCGGCCTCGCCGTACTCGGGAGCCTGGGCGAGGAAGCCCGGCGGCGGCGTTGGCTCGTCCATGTGCTCGATCAGCAGCCCGCACTCGGCCATCACGTTGACGTACCGGTGCAGTGGGCGGTGCATGAACGGCAGTCGGATGCCGGGCGCGACCTCCTCCATCGCAACGTCCTCGGCGAGGTAGGGGCCGAGGCGCCAGTACTCCTCGTCGAGGATGCGGTCGTCGATCCATCCGCTGCCGGGTGCTTGGAGCAGCGGGTGGTTGAGGAAGAGCACGAGGCGACCGCCCGGCTCGAGCACACGCCCCACCTCGACGATCGCGGGCTCGAAGGGGTCGAGGTGCTCGAGCATCAGGCAGACGACGACTGCGTCGAAAGACTCGCCGGCGAACGGCAGGTGCTCGGCCGGCGCTCGTGCGTACGTCACGCCGCCGCGGCGATCACGCGCGGTGATGAGCTGGTTCTCGGTGGGGTCGACGCCGACGACGCAGGTGCCGTCCAGCGCGGCGACCCGACGAGCGACCTGCCCCTCACCGCACCCGACGTCGAGGACACGGTGCGCGCCCGCGAGCTCGACGTCGGCGATCGGGAGGATCTGCTCCTCGTACTCGGGATCGACGCCGTCGGTGAAGTGATCCTGCCACCAGCCCGCGTGCGTCTCCCACGGGTCGCGTCCTTCCATGTCTCCCCGTCTTGGAGGCTCCAGCCCACCTTGAAGGCTCCCGGGGCCCGATTCGGGCTCCTGTGTCATCCGGGGCGATCAGCTCAGGTCGAGGAGCGGCGCGAGGAAGCGCCCGGTGTGGCTGTCGGCGGTCTTGGCGACGTGCTCGGGCGGCCCCTCGGCGACGACCCGCCCACCCCGATCGCCGCCCTCGGGGCCGAGGTCGACGATCCAGTCGGCCGACTTGACGACATCGAGGTTGTGCTCGATCACGAGCACGGTGTTGCCGGTGTCGACCAGGCGCTGCAGCACGCCGAGCAGCCGACGCACATCCTCGAAGTGCAGGCCCGTCGTCGGCTCGTCGAGGATGTAGATCGTGCGCCCGGTGGCGCGCTTGCCGAGCTCGGCCGCGAGCTTCACGCGCTGCGCCTCACCGCCCGAGAGCGTGGGTGCCGGCTGCCCCAGGCGCACGTACCCGAGCCCCACGTCGAGCAGCGTCCGCAGGTGGCGAGCGATCGTCGGCTGGTTCTCGAAGAACTCGCATGCCTCCTCGATCGACAAGTCGAGCACCTCGGCGATGTTCTTGCCCTTGAACGTGATGTCGAGCGTGTCGCGGTTGTACCGCGCGCCCTTGCACACCTCGCACGGCACGTACACGTCGGGGAGGAAGTGCATCTCGATCTTGATCGTGCCGTCACCGGCGCACGCCTCGCAGCGTCCGCCCTTCACGTTGAAGGAGAAGCGTCCGGGCAGGTAGCCGCGCACCTTCGCCTCCTGCGTCGCCGCGAACAACGCCCGGATCTTGTCGAAGACCCCGGAGTAGGTCGCCGGGTTCGAGCGCGGGGTGCGTCCGATCGGTGACTGATCGATGTTGATCACCTTGTCGAGGTGGTCCGCACCTTCCACGGTCTTGTGACGACCGGGCACGACCCTCGACTTGTACACGCGCTGCATGAGCGCGTGATGGAGGATGTCGCTCACGAGCGTCGACTTGCCGCTCCCGCTCACGCCCGTAATCGTCACGAAGCAGCCGAGTGGAATCCCCACATCGATGTTCCGGAGGTTGTGCTCGTGCGCGTCGCGCACGACGAGCCACGCGTCGCCCGGCGCGCGCCGACGCTCCGGGACCGCGATGGATCGCTCCCCCGACAGGTACTGGCCGGTGACGGAACGCGGCGTAGCGAGCACCTCGTCGAGCGCTCCCGCGACCACGATCTCACCGCCGTGCTCCCCCGCGCCCGGGCCGATGTCGACGACGTGATCGGCGACGCGGATCGTCTCCTCGTCGTGCTCGACGACGATGACGGTGTTGCCGAGGTCGCGGAGCCGGACGAGCGTGTCGATCAGCCTCTGGTTGTCGCGCTGGTGGAGACCGATTGACGGCTCGTCGAGCACGTACAGGACGCCGACGAGCCCGCTGCCGATCTGCGAGGCCAGCCGGATCCGTTGCGCCTCGCCACCCGCCAGGGTTCCGGAGGAGCGGTTCAGCGAGAGGTAGTCGAGGCCCACGTCGAGCAGGAAGCGCAACCGCTCGTTGACCTCCTTGACGACGGCCTCGGCGATCATCAGATCGCGCTCCGACAGCTCGAGGTCGCCGAGGTACGACGCGGCCTTCGAGATCGACAGCTCACCGAGCTCGTAGATGTTGAGGTCACCGATCGTCACCGCGAGCGATGCCGGCTTCAACCGTGCGCCGTCGCACGCGGGGCAGGGCACCTCGCGCATGTATCCCTCGATCAGCTCACGTGAGCGGTCGCTCTCGGCGTCGGCGTGCCGGCGCTCGAGCCACGGGACGACACCCTCGAACGCCGTGTTGTACGAACGCTGTCGCCCGTACCGGTTTCGGTAGCGAACGTGCACCGCGCGCTCGCCCGTGCCGTTGAGGATCGCGTTGCGAGCACGCTTGCCGAGCTTCTTCCAACGGGTCTCGGTGCTGAAGCCGTACTCGTCGGCGACCGCCTCGAGCACCCGATCGAAGTAGCGGCTGCGGAAGCCCGTCCACGGTGCGATGGCGCCGTCGGCGAGGCTCAGGTCGTCGTCGGGCACGACCAGCTCGGGGTCGACCTCGAAGCGCGTGCCGAGCCCGTCGCAACGTTCGCACGCGCCGTACGGCGAGTTGAACGAGAAGTTGCGGGGCGCGAGCTCCTCGAAGCTGAGCCCGCAATGGCTGCACGCGAGATGCTCGGAGAACGTCAGCGTCTCCGACTCCGCGTCCGCGCTCCCGCCGTCGTCCGGGCGGGGCACGATCTCGACCTCCGCCACGCCTTCGGCGATGCGCAGCGCGGTCTCGAGCGAGTCGGTGAGGCGTCGCTCGATCCCATCGCGGCGCACGAGCCGGTCGACGACGACCTCGATCGTGTGCTGCTCGTACCGGGCAAGCGGCACCTTGTCGGTGAGCTCGTGGAGCTCGCCGTCGATGCGAGCCCGCGTGAAGCCCTGCGACGCGAGCTCCTTCAGGAGCCGCCCGTACTCACCCTTGCGACCACGAACGACGGGAGCGAGCACCTGGAAGCGCGTGTCCTCGGGCAGCTCGAGTACGCGGTCCACGATCTGCTGCGGGGTCTGGCGCGTGATGACCCGGCCGCACGTCGGGCAGTGCGGCACGCCGATCCGGGCGTAGAGCAGGCGGAGGTAGTCGTAGACCTCGGTGATCGTGCCGACTGTCGAGCGCGGGTTGCGAGACGCGGACTTCTGGTCGATCGAGATCGCCGGCGACAGACCTTCGATGAAGTCGACGTCGGGCTTGTCCATCTGGCCGAGGAACTGCCGCGCATATGCCGACAGGGACTCGACGTAGCGGCGTTGGCCCTCCGCGTAGATGGTGTCGAAGGCAAGCGACGACTTGCCCGAGCCCGAGAGCCCGGTGAACACGATGAGCCGCTCGCGCGGCAGCTCGAGGTCGACGTCGCGAAGGTTGTGCTCGCGGGCGCCCCGGATCGTGATGGTGGGACCCGCCGCCGCTGCATCCGACCTCACCGCCACCAGCCCAGCGTACCCAGCCCGCGCGAGGATCGAACGGATGTTCGACCCCGGTCAGCCCACCGCCCGCAGCTCGCGCTTGAGCTCGGTGATCTCGTCGCGCAGGCGAGCAGCCTCCTCGAAGCGCAGCTCCTTGGCGGCCTCGTGCATCTCCTCCTGGAGGGTCTGGATCATGCGGCCGAGCTCGTCGGGGGGCACTCCCGAGAGGTCGAAGACGGCCGACCGCGTCGGCGAGCGACGACCGCGGCCCCTCCCGCGCGACGCGGGCGCGTCCTCCCCGCCGTCGCGGGCGCGAACCATCTCGAGGATGTCGGTGACGCCCTTGCGGATCGTCTGCGGATCGATGCCGTGCTCGGTGTTGTACTCGAGCTGTGCCTTGCGTCGACGGTTGGTCTCGGAGATGGCGTAGCGCATCGAGTCCGTGACCGAGTCGGCGTACATGATCACCTGCCCGTCGACGTTGCGCGCGGCGCGCCCGATCGTCTGGATCAGCGACGTCGAAGAGCGGAGAAAGCCTTCCTTGTCGGCGTCGAGGATCGCGACAAGCGACACCTCGGGGAGGTCGAGACCCTCCCGAAGCAGGTTGATGCCGACGAGCACGTCGAACTCTCCCAGCCGGAGCGCTCGCAGGATCTCGACGCGCTCCAGCGTGTCGACCTCGCTGTGCAGGTAGCGGACACGAACACCGAGCTCGACGAGATAGTCGGTGAGATCCTCGGCCATCTTCTTCGTGAGCGTCGTGACGAGCACGCGTTGCTCGTGCTCCTCCCGGGTGCGGATCTCTGCGACGAGGTCGTCGATCTGACCCTTCGTCGGCTTCACGATCACCTCCGGATCGACGAGTCCGGTGGGACGCACGATCTGCTCGACGACCTGCGTCGACTGCTCGAGCTCGTACGGACCGGGCGTCGCCGACATGAACACGACCTGATTCACCTTGTCGACGAACTCGTCGAACTGGAGCGGGCGGTTGTCCATCGCGGACGGGAGGCGGAAGCCGTGCTCGACCAGCACCTCCTTGCGCGAGCGATCGCCCTCGTACTGGCCGTGCAGCTGCGGCACGGTCACGTGCGACTCGTCGAGCACGATCAGGTAGTCGTCGGGGAAGTAGTCGAGGAGCGTGTAGGGCATCTCCCCCGGCGATCGACCGTCGAGGTGGCGCGAGTAGTTCTCGATGCCCGAGCAGACGCCCACCTCGCGGAGCATCTCGAGGTCGTACGTCGTTCGCATCCGCAGGCGCTGTGCCTCGAGCAGCTTCTCCCTGCGCTCGAGCTCCTCGAGTCGCTGGGCGAGCTCGGTCTCGATCCCGGCGATCGCTCGCTCCATCTGGGCGCGCGACGTGACGTAGTGCGACGCCGGGAACAGCACGAGTCGGTCGAGGTCGCCGACCAGCTCGCCGGTCGTCGGGTCGACCTCGGCGATGCGCTCGATCTCGTCGCCGAAGAGCTGGAGGCGCACCGCGTGCTCCTCGTACGAGGGGAACACCTCGATCGTGTCGCCGCGGACGCGGAACTTGTTGCGGGCGAACGTGAAGTCGTTGCGCTCGTACTGGAGCTCGACCAGGCGGGCGAGGATCGAGCGCTGCTCGCGCTCGTCTCCCTTGTCGACGATGAGGCACTGCCGCTCGTACTCGTCGGGAGCGCCGAGCCCGTAGATCGCGGAGACCGACGCGACGACGATCACGTCGCGTCGGCTCATGATCGCCGAGGTGGCCGAGTGGCGGAGCCGGTCGATCTCGTCGTTGATCGACGAGTCCTTCTCGATGTAGGTGTCGGTCGACGGCAGGTACGCCTCCGGCTGGTAGTAGTCGTAGTAGGAGACGAAGTACTCGACCCGGTTCTTCGGGAAGAACTCGCGCAGCTCGCTGGCGATCTGGGCCGCGAGCGTCTTGTTGGGGGCGAGCAGGATCGTCGGCTTCTGGACCTGCTCGATCACACCGGCGATCGTGAACGACTTCCCCGATCCCGTGATGCCGAGGAGCGTCTGGTACCGGTTTCCCGCATCGATGCTCTCCGACAGGCCGGCGATCGCGGCAGGTTGATCGCCTGCCGGCGTGAACTCGGAGACCAGCTCGAACGTCGGCACGGTCACATTGTGACCCACCCGTGTGACAGCTACGGACCGTCGGCCTCCCCCTCGCGCTTGCGACGCAGGAGGTCCGTCCAGAGCTCGTCGGCCTGGACCTCGAGGGCGGCGAGGTCCCCCGAGTTGTCGACGAGGTGCGTCGCGAGCTCACGACGCACCTCGTCGCTCACCTGGGCGCCGATTCGGCGCTCGGCGTCCTCGCGGGGCACCCCCCGCTGCGCGAGCCGGTCGAGGCGCATCTCCAGCGGCGCCTCGACCACGATCACGACCTCGTAGCCCCGCGACCGGGCCTGCGTCGACTCCGCGAGCAGCGGCACGTCGCACACGACGACGGCATCTGCCGGTGCCTCCGCGATCCGCCGCACGAACTCCTCGTTGATCGCCGGGTGGGTGATGCCCTCGAGCGCCGCGCGCGACTCGTCGTCGACGAAGGCCTTGTTCGCCAGCGCCTGGCGGTCGAGGGAGCCGTCCGCAGCCAGGATCTCGGCCCCGAAGCGTTCGACGAGCTCCTCGAGTGCCGGCGTCCCTGGCTCGACGACGGCGCGGGCGACGGCGTCCGCGTCCACGATCACGGCGCCGCGCGCCTCGAGGAGACGGGACACGGTGCTCTTGCCCGACCCGATCCCGCCCGTCAGCCCCACCAGCAGCACGGCGGCAGCGTAGGCGGGACCACCAACCCCCGACCGCATGTGACACCCACCCACCATGTGACGCTCAACCACCGCATGGGTGGCCGAGTGTCACCTGCGGTCATCACCAAGTCCGGAGTCACCACCGCGGTGGAACCGCATCGACGCATGCGTTGCACACCGCTGATGCCCGAATCGCCGCCATCGCCCGCCGCCGACAAGGCCTCGCGACGCGAGCCGACCTGCTCCGGATGCTGACGCCGCGCCAGCTCGAACGGCGCGTCGCGACCGGTCGGCTCGAGCGGGTCCGGCCCCAGGTCTACCGGGTCGCGGGAGCGCCCGAGACGTGGGAACAGACGGTCATGAGCGCCTGCCTCGCGGCTGGAGACGGTGCGTTCGCCTCGCACACGACCGCGGCGCGCCTCTGGGCGTTCGCGGACTTCGGGCCCACTGACGCGGTCGAGGTGACGACCCCGAGTCGACGGCGACGTCGGATCGAAGGGGTCATCGTGCACGACACGCAGGTGCTCGGACGCCGCCACGTGGCGACCCATCGCGGTCTCCCGGTCTCGTCGCCCGCACGCACGCTGTGCGACCTGACCTGGCGCTCCTCACCGCGGGTCGTCGAGCGAGCGCTCGACGACGCGCTTCGGCGCAAGATCACGACGTTGCGTGCGACGCGAGCCACCTACCTCGATCTGGCCGGTCCCGGGCGACGACGGTGCACCGTGATGCGAGCGCTGCTCGACGAGCGCATCCCCGGCTTCGACCCCGGAGGATCCCCGAAGGAGCGTGGGCTGGTCGAATGGATCATCGGCGCGGGTCTGCCCGCCCCGGTCTCGCAGCACCGCGTGCGCGTCGGCCGGCGTTCGTTCCGCCTCGACCTCGCCTACCCCGACCTTCGCATCGGCATCGAGTACGACGGCTGGGACGCGCATCGCACGCGCAGCACGTTCGCCACCGACCGCGCCCGTCAGAACGAGCTCGAGGTGCGGGGCTGGCTCGTGCTGCGATTCACCGCGTCGTCGACACGCGAGGACGTGGTGAGCGCGGTTCGAGCCGCGATCGAGATGCGCGGCCCGCCGCCGACCAGGTGACCGTCAGCCACCGAGGAGGTGGCCGAGCGTCACATGTTGGGCCGGGTGGGCTACTCGGCCCCGTCCGCGGCCGGCGGCTCTTCGTCGACGGCGTCTTCGGCGACCGCCGCGGCCGCCCCGAGCGCGGCTTCGGTGTCGGACAGGCCGCGAGCCTCCGACTGCACCTCGGTCTCGGGCGTGACCTCGGCGTCGACCGGGTTGTCGCCTTCGGTGGCCGCGGTCGCCTCGGCGACGTCGGCGCCCGCTTCGGCCTCCACGTCGGGACCGATGTAGTTGCCGTGCTCGTCGTAGGCGTGCTCGCCGAACTGGTCCTGGTACTCCGCGGCGACGACGCCGCCCTCGGCCGCCTGCTTGATCGACAACGAGATGCGCCGGCGATCGAGGTCGATGTCGATGATCTTCACCCAGAGCTCCTCGCCGGGGGTGACGACCTGCTCCGGTGCCTCGACGTGGTGCACCGCCATCTCGGAGATGTGGACGAGCCCTTCGATGCCGTCGCCGACCTGGACGAACGCGCCGAACGGCACCAGCTTGGTGACCCGCCCGTAGACGAGCTCGCCCACCTGGTGCCCGTCGGCGAACTCCTGCCACGGATCCTGCTGGGTGGCCTTCAGCGACAGCGAGATGCGTTCCCGCTCGAGGTCGACGTCGAGGACCTGGACCGTGACCTCGTCGCCGACCTGCACGACCGAGCTCGGGTGATCGACGTGCTTCCACGACAGCTCGGACACGTGGACGAGACCGTCCATCCCACCGAGGTCGACGAACGCACCGAAGTTGACCACGGACGACACGACACCGCTGCGCACCTCGCCCGGCTTCAGGTTGGCGAGGAACTCGTCGCGCTGCTCGCGCTGCGTCTCCTCGAGGAATGCTCGGCGAGACAGCACGACGTTGTTGCGGTTCTTGTCGAGCTCGATGATCTTGCACTCGAGGCTTCGTCCGACGAACGGGTGCAGGTCGCGCACCCGGCGGAGATCGACGAGCGACGCCGGCAGGAACCCCCGCAGGCCGATGTCGAGGATCAGGCCCCCTTTGACGACCTCGATGACGGGGCCTTCGACGATCCCTTCCTTCTCCTTGATCTCCTCGATCGTCCCCCACGCGCGCTCGTACTGCGCCCGCTTCTTGGAGAGGATCAGGCGGCCGTCCTTGTCTTCCTTGGTGAGGACGAGCGCTTCGAGCTCCTCGTCGAGCTTGACGACCTCGCCGGGGTCGACGTCGTTGCGAATCGACAGCTCACGCGAGGGGATGACGCCCTCGGACTTGTAGCCGATGTCGAGCAGCACCTCGTCGCTGTCGATCTTGACCACCGTGCCCGTGACGATGTCGCCGTCGTCGAACTCGACGATGGTCGCGTCGACCGCGTCCGAGAACGACTGACCGTCGAGGTCGTCGAGGACGACCGGGGCGTCGGGATCGCCCCGGTCACCGCGCCCATCGCCGCGGTCACCGTTCTCGCCCGATCCCGTGGTGGCTTCGTCGGGGGGCGGCGTCGCGCCGACGTCCCCCGCTTCCGGTTCCGGCACTTCCTGCTCGAGGACGGGGGCGCTTCCGCCGCCCGTCGCGTCCGACTCCGACAACTGCTCGTGACTCCTCAACCGTTGGGCCCGGTCGCGCGGGTGAGGGTGAGGTACGCCCGGCGCGAGCGAGTAGTCCCCGAGTCGGGGACCGCCGGTACAGGCTAATCGCTGGTCGTGCTCGACGCGCCACCGCGGCGGGTCGAGGCGTCGTCGAGGCGTTCGCCGCGGGCGCGCCGCCCGACGAGCAAGAGCTCGGGCGCATCGAGATCCGCTGCCCCGACCCGATAGCGGCCGGGACTCACGCCGTGGATCGCGACGTCGATCAGCTCCGCGGACGCCGCGAGCAGCTCGAGCTCTCGCGTCGTGAAGCAGGTGGTCCAGAGATCGAACTCGCGCTCCTCGCCTTCCTCGTCGCGCAGCGTGGCCCGCTCGTGCAGCACCCCGGTCGCGGGATCGAAGGTCTCGCCTCTCTCCAGGTGCCGGATCGCGAAGGGGGCGTGAAAGGCCGAGACCGCGATCGCCCCGCCCGGCCGCGCTGCTCGGCTGATGCGAAGGAACACGTCGGGCTCGTCACGCCCGCCGAGGAGACCGAAGCCGCCCTGGCAGAGGCAGATGACCGCGTCGAATCGGCCGACGATGTCGAGCTCGCGAACGTCGAGGACCTCGAAGGCGACGTCGAGGTGGTCCGCGGCCGCCCCACGGTGCGCGAGCGCGATGAAGTCGTCCGACGCGTCGACTCCGAGCACGGTGAGCCCGCGCCGGGCCAGCGCGAGCGAGTGCCGACCGGG
>CAZHKE010000039.1:24354-28939 GCA_964532485.1 uncultured Bifidobacteriaceae bacterium | reverse complement strand
GTGATCTATCTGCTGTTCAACGAGGGGTACGCGGCGTCGGCCGGCGCCGATCTCGTGCGCGTCGGCCTGTGCGCCGACGCCATCCGCCTGGGGCGCGTGCTGGTGCGGCTCATGCCCGACGAGCCCGAGGCGCTCGGGCTGCTCGCGCTGCTCCTGCTCCAGGACTCGCGGCGCGCGGCCCGGGTCGACGCTGCGGGCGATCTCGTGACGCTCGAGGACCAAGACCGGTCGCGCTGGGACGCCGACGAGATCTCCGAGGGCTTCGAGCTGCTGGACGCCGCGCTGCGGCGGGGCGAGCCCGGTCCGTACCAGGTGCAGGCCGCGATCGCGGCGTGCCACGCGTCAGCGACTCGGGCCGACGACACCGACTGGGCCGAGATCGCCCGGCTGTACGACCTGCTGGCGCGCATGGGCCCGTCCCCCGTCGTGGCGCTGAACCGCGCGGTGGCCGTCGGCATGGCCGACGGTCCGGAGGCCGGGCTGGCGCTGGTCGACGAGCTCGAGCGGTCGGGCGCGTTGGCCGGGTACCACCTGCTGCCGGCGACCCGCGCCGACCTGCTGCGAAGGCTCGGACGCCATGACGAGGCGGCCGCGGCGTACCGCTCGGCCGCCGCGCTGGCGACGAGCGATGCCGAGCGCCGCTACCTGGAGCGACGCCTCGCCGAGTCGGCGGCGTCTTGATCGACGTGCGTCCCTCACCCCGCTCTGCGCGGGTGAGGGACGCAACCGGAGGGGTCAGGTGAGCACGCGGCGCTTGAATCCCCCGACGCCCAGCGCGGTGAAGAGCACGGTGAACGCGGTGAGCGCGCCGAAGACCGCCCACAGGCTCATGTGCCCGACCGGGGTCAGCGCGGCGCGGAAGCCCTCGCTCATGTACACGAGCGGGTTGACGAGCACCGCGACCTGGAGCCACCGGATCGCCGCGAGCGACTCCCACGTGTAGTAGATCGCGCCGAGGAACGTCAGCGGCAGGACGATCACCCCGAAGAGGATCGGGACGGTCCGGGGCTCGAACCGCGTCCCGAACGTCAGTCCCAGCGCGCCCGCCATGATGCACGTGAGCGGCATCAGCACGACGAGGACGGGCCAGTCGATGTCGAGGTTGACGGGCGTCGCGGGCACGACCGCCGCGATCGGGAACACGACCAGCGCGGAGAAGAACGAGACGACCGCGCCGGCGACGATCTTCTCCAGCGCAACCAGCGAGATCGGCAGCGGTGCCTGCACCCGGTCCTCGATCTCCCGGGTGTAGCCGAACTCCTGCACCATCGGCAGCGCGACCGACTGGATGCCCTGGAAGATGATCGACAGCGCGACGACGCCCGCGACGAGCAGCGTGGAGAACGAGCCGCTCGCGTCACCGGCCGCGCCGCCGACGCCCTGGCCGATCTTGGGGAACACGTACGTGAACACGAACATCAACAGCAACGGCTGGAGGAGCGTGCGGGGCACGACCTCGCGCAGGTTCTTGCGCGTGACGGTCAGGTCGCGCGCCAGGAGTGCGCGAAACGCGACCAGCGACGCGCCCTGCGGACTGCGTGCGGGGATGATGTCGCGGCCGGCTTGCTCGATGGGTGGCGCCGTCATTCGCGCAGCTCCCTTCCGGTCAGCTCGATGAACACGGTCTCGAGCGTCGGCTCGGTGACCGACAGGTCGGTGACGGTGAACCCGCCGCGCTCGGCGGCGGACACGACCGCGGGGAGCACCCCCTCGGTGCCTTGCACCAGGAGCCGCACCGTCCCCTCGATGAGCTCGGTGCGCTCGACGCCGCGCACCTCGCGGACGAGCACGTCCCGCAGCGCGTCCAGGTCGTCGGTCGTCGAGACGGTGACGTAGGTGTCAGCACCGGTCGAGCGCTTCAGCGCCTGCGGCGTGTCGAGCGCGAGCAGCTTGCCGTGGTCGATGATCGCCAGCCGATCGCACAGGAAGTCGGCTTCCTCCATGTAGTGGGTGGTGAGCAGGATCGTCTGCCCGCCGCCGTGGAGCTCGCCGAGCAGGTCCCACAGCGCGATGCGGCTCTGCGGGTCGAGGCCGGCCGTGGGCTCGTCGAGGAACAGGATCGCCGGCTGGTGCATGATCGCCCGCGCCACCATCAGCCGCTGGGCCATGCCGCCCGACAGGGTGAGCACCGGGACCTTCGCCCGGTCGGCGAGGCGGAACCGCTCGAGCAGGCGGTCGGCCTCGCGGTGCGACGTGCGGGCCGACATGCCGAAGAAGCGGCCGTGGAAGTAGAGGTTCTCCCAGACGCTCAGCGACCGGTCGAGCGTGTTCGTCTGCGGGACCACGCCGATGACCTGCTTCGCCGCGACGGGGTGCGCGACGACGTCGATCCCGCCGGCGAACGCGCGTCCGCTGGTGGGGATGACACGCGTGGTGAGCATGCCGCCGGTCGTGGTCTTGCCGGCGCCGTTGGGCCCGAGGAGCCCGAAGATCTCGCCCGCGCGCACCGAGAGGTCGAGCTCGTCGACCGCGCGCACCCCGCCCGGGTAGACCTTCGTGAGCTGCTCGGTGCGGATGACCTCGTCGGCCATGTCAGAGCACCTCGCCGGCGAGCGAGCCCTCGGTCTCGAGATCGAGCTCACCGATGCCGGCGAGTCGACCCTCGTGCTCGGCGCGCCGTTGCGCCTGGAGCGCGAGCGCGCCGCGACGGGCCGGCAGGAACAGTGCGACGACGAACGCCACCAGCAGCAGCCCGAAGCCGATGTGGAAGATCGTGTTGTAGGCGCCGACGGCGGCGCCGACGCGCCCCGGCGCGCCGAGATCGGCGCCGGCGGGACGGATGCTCGCGAACACCGCCGCGAGCACCGCCGTCCCGACGGCGGCGGCGACCTGACGGATCACCGAGCTGAGCGCGGTGGCTTGAGCCACCTTCGTCGCGGGAACCGCGTTGATCGCGATGATGTTGGGCGGCATGGTCGCCAGGCCGGTGCCGACACCGCCGACGAACAGCAAGAGCGCGATCACCTCCAGCGGCGTGGCGGGCGTCAGGCTCCCGAGGAGCCAGAACGAGGTCGCCATGATTCCACAGCCCACCGTCACCGGGAGACGCGGACCGATCAGATCGGTGAGTCGACCGCCGATCGGCATGGTGATCGACACGCCGAGCGCGCTCGGGAGCATGACCAATCCGATGGTGAGCGCGCTGATCGGCCTCGTCGTCCCGAGCTCGAGCGGCACGTAGACGAGACGCGTGTACTGCGCCACGGTCAGGACCGTGAGCGTCGCGATGCCGATCGCGAACACCGGGATCGCCAGGATCCGCAGGTCGACGATGGGCTCGCGGGTGCGCAGGGCGTGACGGACGAACGCGACCAGGACGAGGACGCCGGCGACCAGCAGCACGAGGGTGGCGGCCTGCGCGAAGCCGTGCGAGCTTCCCTGCTGGAAGCCGACGAGCAGCAGCACCAGACCGACGCCCGCGCTCGCGAGGCCGCCGCGATCGAGCGGCCGGACCTCGTGAAAGCCGGTGGGCCGGAGCAGACGCATGGCGACCGGGACCGCCAGGAGCCCGATCGGGATGTTCACGATGAAGAGCCAGCGCCACCCGACCGAGCTCACGATCGTCCCGGCGAGCACCGGACCGATCGCCGGCGCGGCCATCACCGCGACGCCCCAGATCCCGAGCGCTCGACCGCGCTCTTCCGGCGCGAAGAGCTCGTAGATCATCGCCATGGTGACCGGGATGAGCATCCCGCCACCGATGCCCTGCACGACGCGGGCGCCGACGAGGAAGACGAGGCTCGGCGCGGCCGCGCACACCGCCGATCCGATCGTGAACGCGGTCAGCGAGAACACGAACGTCCGCTTGCGTCCGTACCGGTCGGCGAACCACCCGCTCCCCATCTGCGCGACGCCCACCGCGGCGAGGTAGCTCGTGACCACCCACTCGACGCCGTCGATCGTGTGGAACTCGCGCTGGAGCGACGGGAGCGCGAGGTTCACGATCGTGGTGTCGAGCACGACCATGAACGTGCCGATGAGGACGACGCCCATGGCAACCCAGCGGTACGGGACGCGGCCGATCGACCCGTCGTTGCTCGGCCGCGGATATACTTGCATGGGCCAAGCAACTTAGCACGGACGAGGCGGGTGCCGGGATGGGCGAGAGCGAGCCGGAAGCACGGATCGAGCAGGCGTTGATCCAGCTCGTGCGCCGCGCCAACGACCCGCGCGGGAACGCGAACCTCAAGGCCCGTGCCCGCATCGACCTCGACCGGGCGGCGTCGACGTTGCTCCTGCGCATCGACGAGCTCGGGCCCGCGCGTCTCTCCGACGTCGCGGACGCGGCCGGGGTCGACATCTCGACGGCGAGTCGGCCGGTCGCCCGCCTGGTCGACGACGGCTACGTCGAGCGACGCGCCGATCCGGCCGACGCGCGAGCGTCGCTGCTGCGGTGCACGACCTCAGGACGCGCGGTGCTGCGACGCCTCGGCGCGGCGCGCCGCGCGTGGCTGCGCGACGTCCTCGTGGACTTCGACGACGACGAGCGGGCACGGTTCGCCGAGCTGTTCGACCGCTTCGTCGAGAGCGTCGTGATCACGAGCGAAGCGACGCCGCCCGAGGCGCGGTGACCGCGCCTCCGCGG
>CAZHKE010000039.1:0-24254 GCA_964532485.1 uncultured Bifidobacteriaceae bacterium | reverse complement strand
GCGCACGCGCGGGCTGCGAGCTGCACGGCCGCGCCGAACAGGTCGTTGTGCTCGGTGACGGGCTCGCCCGCGCTGATGCCGATGCGGACCACGATCGGGTGCTCGGCGTCACGCCCGTGCTCGGTGAGCTGTTGCTGGACATGGACCGCGCAGTCGACCGACGACGGCACCGACTCGAACGACGCCATGATCCCGTCCCCGGTGTGCTTCACCTCGGAGCCGCCCGTCGCACCGAGCGCGGCGCGCACGATGCGGTCGTGCGTGTGCAGAAGCTCCATGGCGCCGTGGTCGCCGAGGCGCTGCGTGAGCTTGGTCGAGTCGACGATGTCGGTGAACAGGATCGAGCGAAAGGCGCTCCCACCGTTCGCGTCTGAATCGGGCTCCGCGGGCAGCGGACCGAGGAAGTCGGCCACCGACCGCCCCTCGACCGCGATGATCCGGTTCGCGACCTGACCGTGCGCCTCGGCGTGGACGGCTTCTGCCCGCTCCTTGTCGGGCGCGTCGACGAAGCAGAAGACCGAGTGCTCCACGGGATCGAACCAGTAGCCGAGGTACTCGACGCCGTGGCGCTCCTGCACCTCCACGTCGAGCGAGTGCAGCGCGGCGACCTCGGCCTCCGACGCGTCGACCCCGTCGTGGCGGTCCATGTACGTCGGCATCGTCCTACAGCCGGTACAGCCTCGCGGCGTTGCCACCGAGGATCTTGTTGCGCTGGGCCTCGGTCAGGTCACGCATGTTCTCTTGCGCCGACTGCACGGGACCCGGGTACAGGCAGGTGGGGTGCGGGAAGTCGGTCTCGAAGAGGATGTTGTCCTCTCCGATCGCCCGCACGAGCGTCGGCAGGTCGGTTCGCTCGAACCACGTCGTGGCGTAGATCTGGCGACGGAAGTACTCCGTCGGGCTCATCGACAGCGTCTCGTCACGCAGCTTGGGCGCGTTCTCGGCCATCTCGTAGTCGAGGGCCTCGAGGATGAACGGCACCCAACCCGCACCGCTCTCCACCGAGACGATCTTGAGCTTCGGGTGCCGCTCGAGCATCCCGGAGCAGATGACGTTGACGACGACACGGCCGTTCCCGATGAAGAGCAGGGTGCCGCCGATCGCGAGCTTCGTGTCGTCGTCGTGGCTCGGCCACGGGTAGTTGTCGAAGAACGTCATCACCGTGTGGCTGGCGCCGATGTGGAAGTGGATCGGGAGCTCGAGGTCGGCGCACGCCTCCCACAGCGGGTCCCAGGCGCGGTTCGCCAGGTCCGGCGAGCCGAGGTCCTGGGTGTCGGAGGTGAGGTTGACGCCGCGCATCCCCAGCTCGGCACACCGCTGCGCCTCGCGCACCGACGCTTCGATGTCCCACGCCGGCAGCACCGCCATCGGGAGCAGCCGGTTGCCCGATGCGTCCTGCATCTCGGCGTTGGTGTCGTTGTACATCTCGAGGCACAGCAGCCGAAGCGCCTCGTCCTCGACCGCTTGGTTGAGGTTCTGACCGCCGAGGCCGACCGCGTTGGGGAAGATCACCTGAGCCCACACGCCCTCGTGGTCCATCATCTTCAGTCGCTCGACCGGGTCGTACGCGCCCGGGTGGATGCGGTCGATCTCCCACTCGAAGAGCGCCTCGAACGAGCGGCCCTTGTGGTCGTCCTTGTCGACGACGCCACCCGCACCCGCCCGGCCGAGCACCGCACCCTCGACGACCCACGTCGCCTCGCCCTCGACGTCCTCGACGTGGGGCATGCGGTCTCGCAGGGACGCCGGCGCCCGGCTCGTCCACAGGTCGTGGCGCTCGGTGAGGTGCGTGTCGGCGTCGACCACCGGGTGGGCGGGCATCGTGGTGCCGAGCGTGCTGGACATGGGCCCTCCTCTGGATGCGTCTCTCACCCCTCCATATGCGGGTGAGGGACGCAACCAGAGAGACTGTACGCGTGGCGACGGTGGAAGTGGACGGGACCCTGCTCGCCTACGAGATCGTCGGTGATGCCGGGGCAGGAGGCCGGGCATGGGTCCTCACGCCCGGGGGGCGCTTCGCCAAGGACGAGCCCGGCATCCGCGAGCTCGCCGAGGCCATCGTCGCGGGCGCGCCGAGTGATCGCGTCCTGATCTGGGATCGGCCCAACTGCGGCGCGTCGGACGTCTGCTTCACCGGCTCGTCGGAGTCCCAGATGCAGGCCGACCACCTCGCCGGTCTCCTGCGCGCGCTCGACCTCGCGCCGGCCGTCATCGTCGGCGGCTCGGGCGGCGCCCGCGTCTCGCTGCTCACCGCGGCGACGCACCCCGACGTCGCCCGTGCGCTCGCCATGCTCTGGATCTCGGGCGGCGTGTACGGGCTGCTGATGCTCGCCACCCACTACTGCGGCGAGTCGATCCGGGCCGCGTGGCAGGACGGCATGGAGGGCGTCGTCGAGCTGCCCGAGTGGGCCGAGGTCCTCGAGCGCAACCCGCGCAACCGAGACCGGTTCCTCGCGCAGGATCCGCGGCAGTTCATCGCCACGATGGAGCGGTGGATGCTCGCCTACGTGCCCGATCCCGCGGCACCGGTCCCCGGGCTCACCGACGAGCAGGCGGCCGCGCTCGACGTCCCGACGCTGGTGTTCCGCAGCGGTGTCAGCGACCCGCATCACACGCGCGCGACGTCGGAGAGCCTCGCCGCGCTCATCCCGGGTGCAGCGCTCGTGGAGCCGCCGTGGCCCGACGACGAGTGGAAGCAACGCGGCGCGGCATCCCGCGACGGCACCGGACACCTCTTCGAGCGCTGGCCGCTGCTCGCGCCCCAGCTGCTCGAGCTCGCCGATGGGCGAGCGCCACGATGAGAGGGGTGGGTTGCGAGACGTGACCTGCGTCCCTCACCCCGCCCTGCGCGGGTGAGGGACGCAACCGAAGGGGTTCAGCCCGCCGACTGCAGGGTGGTGAGTCCGGGCACGACCGCGTCGACCTCGATGCGGGCGATCGCGGCCGCGTCGTCCTTCAGGTAGCCGTCGAGGAAGTCGAGGCTCGTGCGCTGCACCGCGGCGGCGACCTCGGTGCCCGCCTCGAGGTGCGTCCCGTGGTCGCCGCCGAGCACGGTGAGCAGGTAGCGCGGCCCCCGCGCCCGGTTGAACGCCGACGTGGAGCCCGTATAGCGCACGGTCGGGTCGGCGTCGCCGTGGACGAGCAGCAGCGGCGTCGTCATGCCCTGGAAGTCGGTGACCTGGATGAGCGGCGTCCCCGCGTAGGAGATGGCGGCGTCGACGCGCTTGTCGTAGCAGCACGACCTGAAGGCGGTACCGAGCGTCGTGACGGCGCCCAGCGACTGGCCGGCGATGCCGATGCGCTTGCGGTCGACGATGCCGCCGAGACCGGCCTTGCCCTGCTTGCGGTCGAGCTTGAGCACTTGAGAGATGACGAAGCTCACGTCGTCGGGCTGGTTCGACACGTCGGAGGTGCACGCGACACCCGGGGCGCCCAGGCTCGAGACCGGGAAGTCGGGCGCGGCGACGACGTAGCCCGCGGCGGCCCACTCGCGCAGCATCGGTGCGAAGTCGCGGCCGTGGCCGTTGCACCCGTGCGAGAACACCACGAGCGGGTACTTCCCCGCCTCGGCCGGATGCCAGATCGTCGTCTCGAGGGTGCGGTGGTCCCGCTTCGGCTGCTTGGGCTTCGAGACGGCCGGGGTCTCGCGGGTGCGGTCGACGAACGTCTCGGTGCGCTCGTCGACGCTGGTCTCCGGGCCCGCCACCGCCGGCGGCGCCGACACGGCGGTAGCGACCGCGGCCGCGAGGACGATGGCACCCACCAGTGCCGGTGCGACTCGCCGCGCGCTCACCATCGTGACCAACCTAGGCCGTCGGGAGCGATCTCGCGACGAGCACCGCATCGGCGATGGTCGCGAGCAGCACGCGAGACCGCGACGACGCACAATGGATGCGTCCCTCGCCCGCGCATCCCGAGGTGAGGGACGCATCCAGTCGACGCGTCATCCCGCCCGGCGCGGGTGACGGACGCAACCAAGGAGAAGGAGAGTCACCATGTACGAGGTGCTTCCGGGGACGGCGGAGAACGTGCTCGGCTTCAAGGCGGTCGGCAAGATCACGCCCGACGACTACAAGAAGACGCTCGACCCCGCGATCGACGCCTACCTGAAGGACCACGACGGCGTGCGCATCGTCCTCGAGCTGGGCCCCGAGTGGGAGGGCATGACGGTCGGCGCCATGTGGGACGACCTCAAGCTCGGGCTGTCCAAGGTCACCAAGTGGAAGCGCATCGCCGTCGTCACCGACCGTGACTGGCTCGAGCACGCGACGAAGGCGTTCGGTTGGGCCACTCCCGGCGAGGTGAAGGTGTTCGAGACCGGCGAGGTCGCCGACGCGCTCACCTGGGCCGCCGCCGACTGACCTGCGTCCCTCACCCCGAGATGCGCGGGCGAGGGACGCAACCAGGAAGAGGCCGGCTCAGCGCAGGTCGTAGGCCCCGAGGTCGGGGGCGGCCATCTCCTCGCGGAAGCGGCGGAACGTCCACGGCCATGTGGACGGGACGCCGCGGTCGTCGAGGTACCAGCTGTTGCAGCCCGACGCCCAGATCGTGCTCGCCGCGGCCTCCGTGCGCGCGTCCTCGAAGTGCTCGGTCGCGTCGTGCGACGCGCTGATCTCGCGGCAGTCACCGTCGTGGATCCGCTCGATCAGCTGCTCGAGGTAGTGGAACTGGAGCTCCGCGACCTCGATGAGCGAGAAGTTCCCGACCGGTCCGTTGGGCCCGTTCAGCATGAACAGGTTCGGGAAGTCGGGGATCGAGATCGACAGGTACGCGACGGGGCGCTCGGCCCACGCCTCGGCGAGGGTCACACCGTCGCGCCCGATCACCGACATCGGTCGCATGAACGCGTCGACGCGGAAGCCGGTCGCGAGCACGAGCACGTCGAGCTCGTGCAGCTCGCCGTCGACCGTGCGCACGCCCTCGGGCTCGATGCGCTGGATCTTCTCCGTGATCAGCTCGCTGTCGGGGTGCGTGATCCCTTCGTAGAAGTCGCCCGAGACGACGATCCGCTTGCACGCGGCCCGGTAGTCGGGGCGGAGCCGCTCGCGCAGCACCGGGTCGGTGACCTTCGTCTCGAGGTGGTCACGGCACGCGTCCTCGATGGCCTTGAGGTGCGGGTGGTCGGCATCCACCACCGCGTCGCCGAACCCGGCCGAGAAGAGCTCGGCGATGCCCTCGTGCAGCTCGGCCATCTTCTCGGGGTGCTCCCGGAAGTCGGCCTGCTCCGCCTCGGAGTACGGAGCGTTGTCCTGGGGCAGGATCCACTGGGCGGTGCGCTGGAACAGCGTGAGATGCCGCACCTTCCCGGCAATCGCGCCGACGACCTGCACGCCGCTCGAGCCGTTGCCGATGACGCCGACGCGCGTGTCGGCGAGGTCGACGCCGTGGTCCCAACGTGCGGTGTGGAAGCAGGGGCCGGCGAACGTGTCGAGCCCGTCGATGTCGGGGAACCGCGGGTGGTGGAGGACGCCCGTCGCCGCGATCACCACGTCGGCGACGTCGGTGGTGCCCCGCGCGGTCCCGACGTCCCACCGACCGTCGGTCCACTCGAGTCGGTTCACCTCCTCGCCGAAGCGGATGAGACGCGCCACGTCGAAGTCGGCGGCGACCCGCTCGAGATAGGCCTCGATCTCGTCGCCCGGCGAGTAGGTGTGGCTCCAGTCCGGGTTCGGGGCGAACGAGTACCGGTAGAGGTGCGAGGGCACGTCACACGAGATGCCCGGGTAGGTGTTCTCGCGCCAGGTTCCGCCGAGGCGGTCGGCCTTCTCGTAGACGACGACGTCGTCGAAGCCCGCCTCGCGCAGCTTGATCGCGCTGAGGATGCCGGCCATGCCCGCGCCGACGACGGCGAACCGCAGGTCGCGCGCCATGACGAGCGGGGTCAGCCGACCTTGTGCAGCGTGTTGTAGTCGGTGTGGGCGAACGGCTCGTCCATCTCGACCATCTTCAGCATCGTGAGCTCGTCGTAGGCCCACGTGCCGTCGGGGTTGATCGTGATGGTCACGTCGTAGCTGAGCGTGGAGGCGTTCTCGGCGAGGTACGCGTTCTCGCCGATCGAGTACTTCGGGTCGCCTGGCCTGGCATGGAGCTCGAACGACGCGGCGTCGGGCGTGGCGGTACCGCCCGCGAGGACCGTGATGCCGCGGGGGACGACGAAGCCCCGCAAGACCTCACCGGTGGCGCCGTCCCAGAGCCAGTACCCGACCTCGGTGTGGAAGGGGTCGTCTTCGCTCTCGCGCCACATGGCCGACTTGTAGTCGAGCCCGTAGAGGTGCTGGCGACCGTTGTCGACCGGGCCGAACGGCTTGAACGAGAGCTTCTCGAGGTAGGGGGTGCCGAGCACCTTCTCCTGCTCGTGCGAGTACGCGGTGTCGAGCCCGCCCTCGCCCTCCCACTCACCGACGAGCGGTCCGAGGGGTCCCCAGTCGTCTGCCATGTCGCTTCAGCTCCTCGTCCGTCCGACATCGGCTGCCGGCGCCGGTGGGAGCGTACAACGACCCCACCGCATGGCCCTCGGCGGCCCGGGCTTCGCCACGCGTCACCCCGGAGAGGGGCACGCGCTCGTCATGTCGGCGCGGTCGACTCGAGCTGGGCCTGGCGGCGGGCCAGCAGGGCGACACCCCACGCGACGGCGACCGCCGCCGCCGCGGCCGCCGCCGTGTAGCCGAGGCCCGTCCGCAGGGTCTCGTCGAACGCGGTGACGCCGATGATCGACGACACGACCGGGTTCGTGACCGTGATCAACGCCGCGGCCACGGCCAGTCGGCCGGCGCGCAGCGCGCCGTTCTGCGCGACGAGCCCGAACAGCCCGAGCAGTGCCGTCGCGTACGTGGGCCACGACGTCATCGCGTCGGCGATGCCGCGCTCGAACAGCTCCGACGTCTCCTTCAGCAGCGCGCCCTGGATTCCCCAGATGACGCCGGCGGCCGTGCCGAGCAGCACGGCGCGTCCCGCGGGGTGCTTCCACGCGGCGAGCGCGAGCACCGCGACGATCACGAGCCCGGCCGCGAAGATCCACTCCCACGACCCGTCGCTCGCGAAGTCGGTGCCGGCGGTGGGACGCGTCACGAGCATGAACGCGGCGAGCCCGACGACCACCAGTCCTGCGCCCTCGAGGTCGGTGCGGGTGATGCGCGCCTTGCGGATCCAGCTGTCGAGCACGACCGCGAACACGATCTGGGCGACCTGCACCGGCTGGACGACGGTCAGCGAGCCGATCGTCAGGCTGAAGCCGTGGACGACGAAGCCGGTGCACATGACGCCGACGCCGAGCCACCACAGCGGCTGATGCAGCACGTCGACCGAGCGGCGGTGGCCGGCGGCGATGGCGCGCAGGTTGCCCTGCTGCTGGAGCGCGAGTCCCGAGACGTAGACGAACGCGGCGAAGAGCGCGACGGCCGCCGCGAGCGCCTGGTCGGACACGCCGGCACCCTACCGACGTAGCTCTCGTCGAGCGCGTGACGATCAGCGGGAGATGTCACCCAGGAGCGTCACGTGCTCTCGGGGCTCGGCGGGCGGGGGAGGACGACGCGGAGGCTCGAGGGGTCGTCCTCGTCGAACACGAGCGTGACGCCCGGGTCGACGGGCTCGGCGGGCGCCTCGGAGACGATCGCGACCTCTTCCTTCTCGGGCCGTCCCTCGAGCGCGTCGCGCAACCCGAACAGCCCCGCGGCGACGACCGACCCCGCGGCGGTCTGGCGGAACTTGTCGACCGGTCGGGGCTCGCCGTGGTCCGACTCGTCGCGCAGCGGCGCGTCATCGGGTGCGCGGGGGGGTGCCGGTTCGGGGAAGACCGCGTCGGTGACCTCGTCGGGTTCGATGCACACCACGCTACGCCCCGCCCGGCCGCAGCCGCTCGGCCCGCAGCGCCTCGTAGACGGGGGTCGCGCCGGCGACGGCCGCCTCGATGCGTGGATCGTCGCTCGCCGGAGGCGGCGAGGGCTCGCGTGGCAGGAAGCCGCTGGACCGGGCGGTCTGCTCGTGCCAGTCGGACCACCGATCCCAACCGGGGCGTCGACCGGGACTCCAGTGCAGCGCGGCCTCGTCGAACGAGATGTCGACAGCCGCGCACCACGCGGCGACGACCCCCGCGGGGTCGTCGCGCAGATCGTCGCCGTCGATCAGCACCACCGCGCGCCCGAGCCCGTCGACGCGCTCGACGAGCGCCGCCAGCGCGTCGAAGCCGAGCTCGTCGTCGGTGAAGTCGGGCCAGCGGGCGGCGAACGACGGCACCGACCACGCGGGATCGCGGATCAGGAACGTGTTGGTGAAGCGGGCGAGCAGCTCGGGCGTCGCACCGGCGCGCGCGTGGTACGCCATGTCCTTCACGAACACACGCTCGTTCGCGGCCGCCCGCAGCAGATCGTCGGCGACGCCGGCGACGGTCGCGTCCGGCGCGCTCACCGGGAAGCGCGACGACTGCTGCTCCGGGCCGTCGTAGTAGGCACGCGAGAACGGCTCGCTCAGCACCAGGTGGTCGCCGCGCTCCGACATCATCCGCTCGAAGGCGGTCGAGCCGCTGCGAGGCACCGACCAGAGGACGAGCGGTGCCGGAGCCATCACGCGACCCAGCGTCGGTGGGCACGCGGAGCGACCGCGGCGGTCGGTGCGTGTGCCAACGGCGGGACGGTCAGCTCGCGGCAGCCGGTGCGGCTTCGAGCGCGGCGAGCTCGGCGGTGTCGCCGCGCTGGCGATGCCGCTCGTAGGCCCAGCCGGGACCCCGCACGACGTACGACAGACGCTCCCGCCACGTCGTCGACCGGGCCACGTCGCGGAGGATGTCGCGGTGCTCGTGCGTGGCGATGCGCACCGGGTCGAACGTCTCGATGTTCTTCGTGAGCCCGTAGACGACCGGATCGGACTCGGGCTCGAACGTGCCGAACAGCTTGTCCCAGACGATCAGGATGCTGCCGTGGTTGCGGTCGATGTAGCGGCGGTTCGCGCCGTGGTGCACCCGATGGTGCGACGGGGTGTTGAACCACCGCTCGAACGGCCCGAGGCGGCGGATCACGTCGGTGTGGATCCAGTACTGGTACAGCAGGTTGACGCCCCGCGCGGTCGCCACGAGCTCGGGTCGGATGCCGATCAGGCACATCGCGCCCGTCGGTGGAAACGTGCCGAACGCGTCGGCGACGGGCTGGCGCAACGCCGTCGAGAGGTTGTAGCGCTCGCTGGAGTGGTGCACGACGTGGATCGCCCACATGTACCGGCTCTCGTGCTGGAGGCGGTGGCTCCAGTAGTAGACGAAGTCCCAGCAGAAGATCGCCGCCAGCAGCTGCACCGGGCCCGTGCCGAGGTCGCGCACGACCCGGCGCCTCCAGAGCGCCGACGGCTCGGTCTTCGCGGTGAACCACGTCGCCGCCGCGATGCCACCGGCGACGACCGTCGCCACGCCCGCCGCCTTCGCGATGTCGCGGGCGAGGCCGGCGCGGCGGTCCTCGACCTCCGCCCCCGTCGCCGCGACCTTCGTCCCCGCACGGCGCGTGTACCAGTCGGCGATCGTCGTGACGGCCGCGGCGCCGACCGCGGTGGCGACGAGCGCCTTGCCGCACCTTCCCTTCCCGGGCGTCAACGGCTTCACCAGCTTGGGCATGACGATCGGAGCGAGCAGGCTGCCGACGCCCATGGCGAGGCTGGCGATCGTGTCGCGCCGCTCGTAGTCCGACGGCGCGGGTGCGCCGCGCCTCTTGGCGCGCCGCCTCAGGTACCAGTGCTCCGCGCCCATCGACGCGAAGTACCCGGGGACCGCGGCGACGGTGAGGTCGACGGCCACCTCGTGCTCACACCACCCGGCTCATGCCGACCACGCTACCGCCGCACCTGCGATCGCGCGCGGGGGCGGATCAGACGTGCGAGCAGGCGCGGATCGCCGCCGCCGCGGCGACGTCGGTCGCCTGTCGCATGTCGTGCGCGAGCTGCTCGAGCACCTTGGCGCGCTCGGGGTTCTCGGCGAGGTACTGCGCCAGCGAGTCGGGGTCGGCCGTGCCGTCGGGATTGCTCATGGCGAACACGCCGTCGTCGACGAGCCCGCCGTCGGCGAAGTCGCTGATGCCGCGGTAGACCGACCACTCGCAACCCGCTTCCTCGCACACCGCGGCGACGCCGGCGGTCTCCATCTCGACCGCGACGACACCCTCGGACTCCCACTGCGCGATCGTCGCCGGATCGGTGACCAGGTCGTCGCCGCACGACACGATGCCCCGCGGCTTCGTGTCGCCGACGTGTGTCGGGGTGAACGTGCGTCCGGTTGCCCGGTCGAGCACGGTCTCGGGCACGACGAGCGCACCGATCGACAGGCTGTGGTCGACGCCACCGGCGATGCCGACGACCATCACGTGGTCGACGTCGTGCTCCAGGATCCTGCGGGCAGCCCCGGCGCCCGCGGCGAGTCCCATGCTGGTGATCAGCGCCACGACCTCGACATGCTCGGCCTTCCCGATGTGGTGGTCGCCCTGGTCCTCGAGCCCGAGGTCGCGCACGAGCGGCTCGAGCTCGTGCACCATCGGCGCCAGCATCCCGACGCGCTTCGCGCTGGCCATGGGCGGCACCGTAGCGTTCGATGTCGTGGGGCACGCACCGTCGCACCGAGCTCGACGGATCGTGCTCGTCGTGACGGGCGTCCTGGTGCTCGTCATCGTCGCCATCGTGGTGGTGCCGCTCGTGCTGCGCGAGGGCGCAGAACCCGTCTCGCTCGGCGACGCGAGCCGGCGCTTCGAGCTGGAGCACCCGGGCGTCCCCAAGGGCGCGCTCCCGCTCGTGCCCGCGGAGGGCGTCTACGAGTACCGCGGGCACGGCCTCGACACGCTCTCGATCCTGAGCCTCGAGCAGCAGCAGGGCCCGTTGATGCCGGCGACGGTCACCCACGGCTCCGCCGGGTGCTGGACCTTGCGCATCGACTACAGCGACAAGCACTGGCAGCGCTGGCGGTACTGCCCGTCCGGCGAGCAGCTCGACGAAGCCGGCGGGAAGACGTGGCAGAGCTGGGACCTCGGCGTCACGAGCATCGCGAACCTCACGACCTCGAGGTGCGGATCACCGATCCTGCGGAGGGCGATGCAGCCCGGCGACACGTGGGTGCAGCGTTGCGAGCTCTCCAACGACCAGGTCGACGGGAAGACGGTGTCGAGCGGGACGACGCGCTACGCGGGGACCGACGACGTCGAGGTGAGCGCAACGACCGTCGCGGCGTACCACCTCGTGCAGCGGCGGACGATCACCGGCGCGCAGCGCGGCATGCAGCGCTCGGACCTCTGGTTCGCTCCCAACGGGATGCCGGTGCGCGAGCGCCAGACGATCGAGGTCGCGAGCCCGTCGCCCGTCGGCGACGTGACGTACCGCCAGACGAGCGACCTGCGCCTGCGGTCGTTGCGCCCGGAGCGCTAGCCCAGGTTCTCGGCGGCGTCGAAGCTGAGAACGAGGCGCCCGGTCATCAGCGCGCCGAGCGTCCCGCCGTCGGTCACGAAGTTCTCACCCGAGACGTACGACGCGGCCTTGCTGTTGAGGAAGATCAGCGGGTACGCCTGCTCCTCGGGACGCGATCTCCGGCCCGCGCCCTCGGCGAACTTGTTGATCAGGTCGGCACCGGCGAAGTCCTCGAACGCGCCCATCATCGGCGTGTCGGTCGGGCCGGGGCTGATGCAGTTGACGCGGATGTTCCGCTCGGCGAAGCCCATCGCGGCCCAGTGCGTCCACACGCAGATGGCTTCCTTCGACGGCGCGTAGCCGGTCGCGATGTCGTCGGGGTGCTCCTCGCACCACTGCTTGCCCGCGGCGAAGCCGTCGGTGGTGACGAGTGGCATCCACTTCGCGATGTTGGCGAGGTAGCCGCTGCCGGCCGTCGACGAGATGCTGGCGATCGCGCCGCCGTCGGTCATGTGCTGCGCGCACAGCTCGCCGAGGTGCCGCATCGCGACGAAGTTCACGATCATCGTGTCGAGGTCGGAGAACGGCGGCCCCGGAAGCCCGGCGCAGTTGAAGAGCGCATCGATCTTCCCGCCGATGGTGTCGATCGCCTTCGCCGTCGCGTCGGGGTCCTTGAGGTCGACCGACTGGTGGCTCGCGACCTCGACGGGCGGGTCCTTGAGGTCGAGGACGTGGATCTCGGCGCCGAGGTCCGCGAGCTCGGTCACGGTCGCGGCGCCCATGCCGGCACCGCCGCCGCCGCTGACGACCACCCGCATCCCCTCGTAGCTCCACACCGACGACATGGCACTCTCCCCGATTGGCGGTGGCGCTCGTCCGGTCCGTGTGAGCGCGGGCTCGGACACTACCGAACCCGCGCCCGGCTCCTAGGGGGTGTGGTGGGCGACGACGTTGATCCACGTCACCCGGACGGGCGCGGGCACGCCGGCCTCGGCCAGCGCGGCGCCGAGGCGGCTCTCCATGAACGCGGCCTGAGCCTCCTGCGACTCCCAGACCTCGGTGACGAAGAACCCGCCGTCGTCGGTGTGACCGGCCATGTGGTTGATCATGCCGGTCGGCCAGTCGCCCTTGCCCGTCTTGGGGTCGAGACCGAGCTTCTGGTTGACGGCTTGGTACTCCTTCTCGGTGACGCCCTCGAACTCGAGGGTCACTGCTGCGGGCATGTCAGGTCCTCTCGATCCGGTGCACGCGGGGCTGCGGCACGCGCTGCAGTCTGGCCTCGCTCGCCGCGGGGTGTCAGTTCGACGTCAGACGCTCGGGCGTGACGAGCACCGCGGCGCGCCGCTCGGCCGCCATGACCCGGTCGTACTCGTCCCAGTCGTCGTGGGGGCGACCGGTGGCCGCGAAAACCTCGCGCAGCAGGACGCGCAGCGCCTCGGGGTCGGGGGCGGGCGTCTCGTCGGGCCCGACGATGCGCACGGGGCCCTCGACCGACACCCACTCCCATCCGACCCTGAACACGAGTGCCGCGCGCGGGCGAGCACGGAGGTGGTCGAGCTTGCGGGCGCCCCCCCGGGCGACGAAGCCGACGACGTCGGCGCCGCCGTCCGGGTCGGCGAGCACGCTCGCGTTCACGACCGACGTCTGGATCGTGCCGTCGGGACGGGTCGTCGCTGCGATCGCGAGCCCCTCGTCGCCGAGCGCCAGCCGGCGGACGAGGTCGAGATCGGCTGCGCCCATGACCCCACGTTACGACCGCTCGGCCGACGACTCGCCTGCGGCGGCGGCGTGCAGCCCGTAGGATCCCGCACCATGTGCGGATGCTTCGTCGCCCTCCTCGCCATCCTCTCGCCCCGGCTGGCGGTCTTCGCGTTGTGGGCGTTCACCGACCGGATGAGCATCGCCTTCAACTCGTTCTGGTGGGCGCTCATCGGCTTCGTCTTCCTGCCGTGGACCACGTTGGCCTGGGCGGTCGCGTACGCGCCCGTGCGGGGCGTGACGGGCTTCGGGTGGGTTGTCGTCGGGCTGGGTGTCTTCGTCGACATCTCGACCCACGTCGGGAGCTCGCAGGCGCGTCGCCAGGAGAAGGCCGCCGGGGCCTGACGGCGAACCGGCTGCGCTCGTGGCGTTCGACGAGACGCTCGCCGCGCGCGTGCGCGACGTCATCGGTGAGCACCCGGGGCTGCGCGAGCAGAAGATGTTCGGTGGCCTGGCGTTCTTGATCGACGGGAACATGTCGGTCGGCGTCGTCGGCGACGAGCTCATGGTGCGTGTGGGCGCGGACGCGTACGAGGACGCACTCGAGCTCGCGCACGCCCGTCCGATGGACTTCACCGGGCGTCCGATGCGGGGCTTCGTGCACGTCGCCCAGCCCGGGTTCCGGACCGCGGCCGCGCTCGAGAAGTGGGTCGACCGCGGCGTCGAGTACGCGTCGTCCCTGCCCAAGAAGGGGTGATGTCCGAACACGACGAGCCCGTCGTGCGACTGGAGCGCTACCGCGGACCGTGGGCCGACGACGACCCGGACGCCAACTTCAAGGCCGACGTCGCGCTCTACGCCAACGTCGACCCGCTCTCGACGATCACCAACCTCAGCCGCGCGCTCGACCTGCCGGTCGGTGCCGTGTGTCGCTACGTGCTCGCCAAGTGGGCGACCGGTGGGAGCGGCGGCCTCCTGGAGCTCGGCCCGACGATGACGCGCCGACTCGCCGACGTGTGCGACCGGGCCGACGCTGCCGGCACCGACGAAGCGAGGCTCGAGGCGTACGCGCAGCTCCGCGACATGATCACCTGGCTGCGCCACCCGCTCGACGAGCCCGACGTCTACTAGCCGCTCGGAGAGCGGCGGGCGCGGACGAGATGGTCGAGGGCGACGCAGGGACCGTCGGGGGTGTCGACGGTGCGCTCGACGACCTCGGCGCGTTCGATCGTGAGTGTGGGGTCGTGCGCGGCGATGCGCGCGGCGACGTCGGCGGGTGTCGCGAGCACGGACGCGTCCTGCGGCCCGCCGTAGCCGTGCTCGAGGTTCGACGCGTCGTGGCACACGATCAGCAGCGTGCCGCCCCGCGCGACCGCGTCGGCGGCGCGCCCCAGCCATTCGGTGCGCGCGGCCTCGTCGGTCTGGAGATACGCCACGAGCACGAGGTCGAAGCGGCGGGCGTCGGGCCCGTACGTCGTGACGTCGGCCTCGACGAGGTCGAGCGTGACGTCGCGACGCGCGGCGAGCGTCGCCGCCTTCTCGAGCGCGACGCGTGAGAACTCGACCATCGTGACCCGCCATCCGCGCTCGGCGAGCCAGATCGCGTTGCGGCCCTCACCGCCGGCGAGGTCGAGGGCGCGCCCCGGCGCGAGCGCCGCGGTCTCGGCCGCGACGAACGCGTTCGGCTCCGCCGACCAGACGAGATCGGTCGCGGCGTAGCGGGCGTCCCAGGCGGCGGCGTCCATCAGCGTCGACAGTCGCGGGCGATGGCGCGGTCGGCGTCAGCCGCGCAGCTCGCCGGACGCGAGCAGCTCGACGGGATCGTGCAGATCGACCATGCCGAGGTACCCACCGCCTCGCGGGATGCTGTCGTGGACCGCGTAGCCGAGGACCTCTTGGGCGATGCGCGGCAGCGACGCGGCGATCGCCGGCGGCACCGCGAGGAAGTTGTTCTCCTCGGTGCGCAGCCAGCCGAGGCAGTAGGAAAGGTGCGCGCCACGGCGCTGCACGTCGGTCGTGTTCGATCCGCCGCCGTGGATCGTGCCGCCCGAGTAGATGACCGCCGAGCCCGCGGGCATCTCCGCGTACGCGAGCTGGTCGGGCTCGGGTCGAGGACGCGCGATCTGCTCGGCGGGGTTCAGCCATCGGTCGGGCCAGCGATGGCTGCCGGGCACGACGCGCGTCGCGCCATTCGCACGCGTGAAGTCGACGAACGCGATCACCGACGCGAGCTGGAGCTCGGGGTGCGGGCGGGGCACGTCGCTCCACACGACCTCGTCGCGGTGCAGCCACTGCTCGTCGGAGCCCGGGCCGCGCTGGAGCAGGTGACCGAGGTTGAGCTGGTAGCGCGCGCACGACGGCAGGAGCACCCGGTCGCACAGCGCGAGGTAGAGCGGGTGGCACATCACGTCGACCGCGAACGTGCGCGAGATGCCCGAGACCCCGGCGACCTGCTTCGTGAACGGTCCGTGGAACTCGCTCAGCACCGGGTTGAACACCTCGGCGTGCGGGTCGGCTGCGTCGATCGCGGCCTCGACCTCGTCGTTCACGCGGGCGACCACTTCGGGCAACAGCAGGTCTTCCACGATGACGGCGCCGTCCCGCTCGATCGCCGCGTGCACGGCGTCGACGTCGTCGACCGCGGCGTGGGCGCGGAACCGTTCGATCACCGGTGGCATCCCGGGCGACGGTAGCGGTTCGGCCCGCTCCTGGTGGGCGGCCCTCGGGATCCGGGCTCGGGATCCGGGGCTCGGGATCCGTGCGGGCCGTTCATGTGAGTCGGAAGACGATGCCGACGACCACGGCGAAGCCGACGAGGATCAGCAGCGTCGCCACGATGATGCGGGTGACGATCCAGACCTGCGTGACGGTCGACGGGTGGTCACCGAGGGCGTACGGGTCGTCGGGCTCGTGGTGCTCGCCGGGCCCACCCGCCCGACCGGTGCTCGGGACCTCGTGCGGGCCGGTGCCTTCGTCGGGCATGCGCCACAAGGCTACGGTGGCGCGCGTGACGGCCGTCGCGCCCGACGCCCCTCCTGAGCACGCCGGCGACGAGGCCGCGACCGTCGCCGACGTCAACCGACGACTCGACGACGACGGCTACGCGATCGTCGAGAGCGTCCTCACCCGTGACGAGGCGCACGAGATCGGCGCCGAGATCCGCCGGTTGCTCGACGGCGTGCCCCAGGGTCGCAACTTCTTCGAGGGGTTCAGGACGCGCCGGCTCTACGCCGCGTTCGGGAAGACGCGGGTGCTCGACCCGCTCGCGACGCACCCGCTCGCGCTCGGTGCGCTCGAGCACGTGCTCGGTCCGCACTTCCAGCTGAGCGGGCCCACCGTGATCGAGATCGGGCCGGACGAGGTGGAGCAGATCTGGCACCGCGACGACGACATCTATCCGGTCGCCCGTCCGCACCAGCAGCTCGTGGTCAACGTCATGTGGGCGTTCGACGACTTCACGGTCGAGAACGGCGCGACCCGCCTCGTCCCCGGCAGCCACCGGTCGGTGGAGCAACCACCCGCCGACGCGCCCCGGGTGTACGCCGAGATGCCCGCGGGGTCCGTGATGATCTACGTGGGGTCGATCTGGCACGGCGGGGGCGCGAACCGGACCACCGAGCCCCGGCTCGGTGCGGCGATCGAGTACGCGGCGAGCTGGCTCCGTCCGCAGGAGACGCAGCTGCTCGCGGTGCCACCGGACGTGGCGCGCACGCTGCCGAAGCGGATGCGGGAGCTGCTCGGGTACAACATCTACCCCGCGTTCGTGGGCTACGTCGACGGCCGGCACCCCGATCGAGCGATCGGCATCTTCGGCGAGGCCGACGAGCCCGACGCCGACTGACCCGTCCCCCCTGGTTGCGTCCCTCACCCGCGCATTCCACGGTCACGGACGCACGTGAGCACCTGCGGCCCTCACCCTCGTATGCGCGGGTGAGGGACGCATCCGGGAAGAGGTGGGTGGCGCGCGCTGCCGTCCGAGTGGGGGTGACGGTCGGGCTGGCGGTCGGGGTGGCGGCCGGGGTGCTCGCGGGGGGCACGGCAGCCGCCGGTGACACCGCCCGCGACCAGAGGATCAGGGCTGCGCTCCAGGACGCGATCAAGTCCGACGTCGCGAGCCTGCCCACGGTGCCGGGCGAGATCGTCACCGTGCGCGCGCCCGGCATCGACGAGACCGTCGCGACGGGGTTCGCCGACGTCGCCACGCGGACCCCGCTCGAGCCGGAGACCCCGTTTCGCGTCGCCAGCATGACCAAGACGTTCGTCGCAGCCGCCGTCCTGCGGCTCGTCGAGACGGGGAGGTTGAAGCTTCGCGACCCGATCACCGAGCACCTCTCGACCGAGTCGCTCGACGTGCTGCGGGCCGACGGCTACGACGTCGACCGCATCACCGTCCGTCAGCTCCTCCGGCACACCTCGGGTCTGTACGACTACGCGACCGACCTCGGGTACGACGCGAGGAACCTCGCCGACCCCACGCACCGGTGGACGCGCCTCGAGCAGCTGCAGCTCGCGACCGAGCTCGGTGATCCGGTCGGCGAACCGGGTGAGGTCTTCAGCTATGCCGACACCGGATACATCCTCCTCGGCGAGCTCCTCGAGCGCGCCACCGGAACGTCGCTCCCGGCCGCGGTGCGCAGCCTCCTACCGCTCGACGAGCTCGGGCTCGACGACACGTACTGGGAGGTCCTCGAGGACACCCCGGCCGGCGCGGCGGAGCGCGCGCATCAGTACTACGGCGACTCGATCGACAACGCGGGGCTCGACGCGTCCCAGGACCTCTACGGCGGCGGCGGCCTCGTCTCGACCACCGGCGACCTGGCGCGCTTCTACGAAGGTCTCTTCGGTGACGAGGTGTTCGAAAGGCCCGCGACCCTCGAGACGATGACGAAGGTCTCCGGGGCGGGGCGCGCGGAGCGGGCCGGCATGGGCATCTTCACCGTCGACGCGGCCGGCGAGCGGTGCTACGGCCACGCCGGCTACTGGGGCACCCAGACGATCTCCTGCCCCGGGCTCGACCTCACGTTCGCCCGCACCATCAACCAGGCCGACGACGGCGACTTCGACTACGACGACCTCGAGCAGGTGATCGTGGACCTCGCCGACCGGTAGCGCGGGGCCCCGACAGAGACCTGCCGGTGACGTGCCGGTCGACCTGCGTCCCTCACCCTCGTATGCGCGGGTGAGGGACGCAACCGGGGGTGTTGGGTGAGCGTTGGGGGAGGGGCGGGACGCGGCTGAGGTGACGTGACGATGCGCTTCCCAGGAACAGATGGAGCCTGGGAGGCAGTCACGGACCAGCAGGGACACGTGCGGACTCGGGTCCGCGTCGCATGCGAGCGGTGCGGGGCGCAGCAGCTCCCCGCCCGGGCGCTGACGCTGCGGTGCTGTGAGGACGACGGCGCGACCTCGGTGCGCTTCTCGTGCACCCGCTGCGGCCTGGTCCACGTGACCGCCGTGGCCCCCGAGCAGGCGAGCGCGCTGGCCGGGGTCGACGACGTCGGCTTCGAGTCGTGGCGCCGCCCCTCCGAGCAGGCGCTCACTGACGCGGCGGCGTCGATCACCGAGGCGGAGATCGACGCCTGGCGCACCATGCTCGACGACGACGAGGTCGTCGGCGACGCGATCGAGAGCCTGGACCCGGGCACCCGGTGACGTTCCCTCGCCTCATCCCCCGGGCCGCGCACAACCAGATCGCGCTGATCGCCGCGCTCTTCGTCGTGCTCGGCACCATCGTCTTCGCGATCGGCATCGTCCAGCTCGGCAACGTGCGCGACCACATCGACCGCGCCGACCTGGAGCTGTCGGCGGCTGCGGAGCACCTGTCCCGCGCCGACCGCGGCTACACGCGAGCGCACGACGCGTTCCTCGACATGCGGGCGTCCACCGACGATGTCGAGCGCGCCGCGCTGCTCGCCGAGGCGACGGTGACCAGCTTGGTCGCCAGCGAGCAGTGGGTCGAGTTCAATGCTCACCATGGAGACGTCGCTGCGACCGACGACCTGATCGAGGCGATCGACTTCGACATCGCGCAGCTGAACAGCCAGGGCGCGGCGGTCCTGGGCACCGACGATCCCGAGGCCGCGGCCGATCTCGAGCGGACGTCCCGCTCCCTCGACGAAGGCTTCGACTCGCTCGCTCGCCGCTACGCCACCGCGACTCGCCGCTCCACGCACGCTGCCAGCGTCGACGCCGCGTCGACGCGGACCACCGCGCTGGCCGCCTACGGGATCGTGCTCCTGATCGTCCTGGTGACGACGGTGGCGTCGGTGCACCAGACGCGCCGCCGCGAGCGGAGTGAGCGGATCGCCGAAGCCCACCGCGCCGAGCAGGCCGAGCGCGACGAGCTCGACGCCCGCCTCCAGCGCGCACTCGAGATGACCTCCGACGAGGAGAGCGCGTTCGCGGTGCTCGACGCCGCGATGCGGCGGTCGATGTCGGCGGTCCCCGCCGACCTCCTCGTCGCCGATTCGCCCCGCGGCACGCTCCGCCGGGTCGCGAGCACCACCGACCCGGCGTGCGAGGGCGCGTGCGGCGTCAGCTCCCCCGGCGAGTGCCCGGCGGCGAGCCGCAACACGACCGTGGTCTTCGGCGGCACCGACGCCCTGGACGCGTGCCCCACGAGGGTGCGCCACGGTGGAGCCGCGGCGGCGACGGCCTGCGTGCCCGTCAACGTCGGCGGGCAGCCCTCAGGGGTCATCTGCACGACCGGCCCGGTCGACAGGCCGTACGACGGGGTCGAGCCCGAGACGGTCGAGCTCATGGCCCGCAAGGCCGGCGAACGTCTCACGCTGATGCGAGCGTTCGCACGGAGCGAGAACCTCGCCGCCACCGACACGCTGACCGGGCTCGCGAACCGGCGCAGCGCCGAGGCGAAGATCGAGGAGCTCGTGGGCGCGGGGCGGCGGTACGTGCTCGCCTACGGCGACCTCGACCACTTCAAGCTGATCAACGACGTCTACGGGCACGACGTCGGCGACCGGGCGCTGCGACTGTTCGCCCGCACGCTGCGCGACACGCTCCGGCCCGGCGACATCCCGTGCCGCTACGGGGGTGAGGAGTTCGTGATCGTGCTGCCCGACTGCTCCGCGGACGAGGCGATGGGCGTCCTCGAGCGACTGCGGGCACGTCTCGATGCGGCGCTCGCCCGCGACGACGTGCCGCGCTTCACCGTGAGCTTCGGGCTCTCGAAGCCCGACGAAGGCCGCGCGTTCGACGACGTCCTGGCCGAGGCCGACGCGGCGCTCCTCGAGGCGAAGACGAACGGACGTGACCGCGTGGTCGTCGCCAGCGACGTGCCGACCGCCACCGACGGGCCGACCGCCACCGACGGTGCGGTCCCTCGACCCTGACGGACCGCGGGGCGACCGTTGCGCAACCGTTGGGCCGGCGCTGTCCGATCGGTGAGCCACGTCTGCAAAGATGCCAGGGCCGACGGATGGGGCCGTGATCACGAATGCCAGAGGGACACGCACGCGGCCGCATCCTCGCCGCCGCAGGTCAGCTCTTCACCCGTGACGGGGTGCGCGCGACGGGCGTGAACGCGATCATCGCCCGATCGGGGGTCGCCAAGGCGACGTTCTACCGCCACTTCTCGTCGAAGGACGACGTCGTGGTCGCCTGGCTCCACTCGCAGGTCGCGCCGAGCATCGACGAGGTGCTCGCGGCGATCGAGCGGGCCGAGCCGTCTCCAGAGGAGCGACTGGACGCGTTCTTCGACGTGCTGGCCGATCGACTGGCGGACGTCGACTCCGCGGACTTCCCGTTGGTCGGCGCAGCCCTCCACCTCGACGACGCTCCGAGCCCCGTTCGCACGCTCGTCGAGCAGTACCTGGCCGACATGCGGACCATCCTCCGCAAGCTCTCGGCCGACGCCGGAGCCGCCAATCCCGACGAAGCCGCCGATGCGTTGCAGCTCCTCGTGCTGGGGCTCCTGGTGCGGGTCCGGGCCGAGCCCGACGCCCGGATCGAGGCCGTGCGAGTCACCCGTAGGGCCGCGCGGAGGATCGTCGAGCGGCACTTGATGCACATCTGACCCCTTGTACGAGACCGATCGGTCTCGTACATTGGTGCAACACGCCGCGAGCGGCGTCCGCCCGGCCGCCGCGCGTGAGGACGCCTTGGGGGTCCGGCGATGGAAGAGGCCCGAGCGTCGCCGAGCACACCCTCTTCGACGCCGCCGCCGACGCCATCCTCGGCGTCGACACCGCCGGCCGCATCCAGTGGGTCGACGCCCGGGTCGAGCGCCGCGCATGACGTCGCCGACCGGCTCGAGGCGCAGGCCGAGCGCGAGCGCCTCGCGCGCGAGCTCGAGCAGTCGCAACGGCTGGAGAGCCTCGGGCGGCTCACCGGGGGAATCGCGCACGACTTCAACAACCTGCTCGGCGTGATCCTCAACTACGCCGCGTTCGTCGACGAGGCGCTCGAGCAGGCCGACGCGGACGCACGCACCGACCAGTGGGCTGCGGTGCGCGACGACGTCGACCAGATCGTGCGCGCCGGCGAGCGAGCCGCCGCGCTCATCCGACAGCTCCTCGCGTTCGCCCGCCGGGAGGCGTTGCGCCCCGAGGTGGTCGACCTCAACGACGTCGTCACCGACGTGGAGCAGCTCCTCCGGCACTCGCTCGGTGGGTCCGTCCCCCTCGACACGTCGCTCCAACCCGACCTGTGGCCGGTGCTCGCCGACCCGGGAAAGATCGAGCAGGTCCTGGTCAACCTCGCGCTGAACGCCCGCGACGCCATGCCCGGCGGCGGCTCGCTCACGATCGACACCCGCAACATGGATGCCGACAACTCCATCGCGGCGCGGTACCCCGGCATCTCGCCCGGACGCTGCGTGCGCGTCCGGGTGAGCGACACCGGCGAGGGCATGTCCGACGACGTGCGCCGGCGGGCGTTCGAACCGTTCTTCACCACCAAGCCGGCATCGGCAGGGACCGGGCTCGGGCTGGCGACCGTGCACGGGATCATCACGCACGCCGGAGGGTCGGTGCAGATCTACTCGGAGCAGGGGATGGGCACGACGATCAGCATGCTCCTCCCGGTCACCGATCAGGCGCCGGCAGTGCTCCCGATGCCGCCGCCGACCGGCCAACGGGGCGGGGGCGAGACGATCCTCGTCGTCGAGGACGAGGACGCGCTCCGAGACGTGACGGAGCGGATCCTCACCCGCGACGGCTACGAGGTGCTCGCGGCCGCGAACGGGACCGAAGCGCTGGAGCTCGCACGCGACGCCGAGAGGATCGACCTGCTGCTCACCGACGTCGTCATGCCGCAGATGCTCGGCAAGGAGCTCGCCGAGCGCATCCACGACGACCGACCGGGGCTCGCCGTGATCTACATGTCCGGCTACGCCCAGCCCGTGCTCGCGTCGAGCGGCAGCCTCGAACCGGGGGTGATCCTCGTGGAGAAGCCGTTCTCCGCCGCCACCCTGCTCGCGACGGTGCGCGAGAAGCTCGATGGCCACGCGTAGCCGCGGGGGCTTGCAGTGATCCTCGTCGTCGACGACGACCCGCAGGTGTGCGAGGTGCTGTCGAGGATCCTCGAGTCACACGACCACGAGTGCACGACGGCGGCGAGCGTCGACGAGGCGCGCCCGGTGCTCGGTGACCCCGCGTGCGAGCTCGTGCTCTGCGACGTGATGATGCCGGACGAGTCGGGCTTCGACCTGCTGCGACAGCTCCATGACCAGCACGCCGAGATCCCGGTCGTGATGGTGTCGGGCGTCCACGACGTCGGGCTCGCGACGCTCGCCCTCGAGCTCGGCGCCTACGGGTACGTCACCAAGCCCTTCGAGCCCAACCAGGTGCTGATCGCGGTGGCGAACGCGCTGCGTCGCGCCGAGCTCGAGGTCGAGAACGCCTCGTACCGGATCCACCTCGAGGAGCTGGTCGACGCCCGGACCACCGACCTCGCCGCGGCCCGCTCGCGGCTGCGCGTCGCGAGCGAGGAGATGGTGAACGCGCTGTCGCAGGCGATCGAGGGCCGCGACATCGAGACCGGCTACCACATCGCGAGGATGAGCCGCTACACGACGTTGATCGCGCAGCGTGCCGGGCTCGACGCCGACGCGTGCGATGAGATCCGACTGGCGAGCCCGATGCACGACGTCGGGAAGATCGCGATCGCCGACGGGATCCTCTTCAAGCCGGCCGCGCTGACCGCCGCCGAGCGAACCGTGATCGAGGAGCACGCCGAGATCGGGTTCTCCATCCTGGCGAAGTCGGAGCACCCGCTGCTCCAGCTCGCGGCGTCGATCGCGCGCACGCACCACGAGCGCTGGGACGGCGAGGGCTACCCCCAGGGACTGGCCGGCGAGTCGATCCCGTTCGAGGGACGGATCACCGCGATCGCCGACGTGTTCGACGCGATCGTGAGTCGCCGCGTGTACAAGCCGGCGATCCCGCTCGACCGCGCGATCACGATCATGCGCGAAGGCCGAGCCACCCACTTCGATCCCGAGCTGCTGGACGTGTTCCTCACCAACATCGACGAGGTCGAGGCGATCCGATCCGAGTACGTCGACGAATGAGTGGAACGGCGCGCCGCGTCCTGGTGGTCGACGACGACGAGCAAACCCGCGCTGCGGTGCACCGCGCGCTCGAGGCCGAGGGCTTTCGGGTCGAGGAGGCGGACGACGGCCCGAGCGCCCTGCGCGCCGCCGGCACTCGGCCTCCGGACGCCGTCGTGCTCGACCTCGGTCTCCCGTCGATGAGCGGCATCGAGGTGCTCGGCGAGCTGCGCAGAGCGAGCGCAGTCCCGATCCTGGTGCTCAGCGGCCGCGCTGAAGAGGCCGACCGCGTCGCCGCGCTCGAGCTCGGTGCCGACGACTACGTCGTCAAGCCGTTCCTGGCTCGGGAGCTCGCCGCTCGGATCCGGAGCCTGCTGCGACGTGCGGGCGCGGCGACCACCGACGCGGTGCTCACCTTCGACGGTCTGGGGATCGACACCGCGGCGCGAGAGGTACGCGTCGACGACGAGCTCGTCGAGCTCACCGCGAAGGAGTTCGACGTCCTCACGTACCTCGCACGATCGCCCCGCCGCGTCGTGACCCGCGAGGAGCTCCTGCGCACGGTCTGGGACTCGTCCGCCCAGTGGCAGGACGCCGACACGGTCACCGAGCACATCAGGCGGATTCGGCGCAAGATCGAGCCGGTCGGTTCCTCCCCCTCGTGGATCGCGACCGTGCGCGGTGTGGG
>CAZHKE010000038.1:25325-29718 GCA_964532485.1 uncultured Bifidobacteriaceae bacterium | reverse complement strand
CGTGCCGACGTGCGCCGCCGCCTGGGCGTCGCGTGACGAGCTCGCTGCGGGTCACGACCGCGACCACGTTCGCGCCGGCACCGCCGCAGGCCGGGCGATCGACGATTCTCAGGCACCGACGCGGCAGTGCTGGATGCCGTGAGCTACCTGCGTGCCTCGAGGCGGAGCAGGCCGTCGCTCTGCGACAGCACGTAGAGCTCGCCGTCGGCGTCCTCACCGAAGGATGACGGCTCGTCTGCGGTCGCGCCGAGCCGGGTCCGCTCGACCGCGCCGCCGTCGTCGACGCGCAGGGCGCGCAGGCGCCCGTCGCAGTAGTCGGTGAACACGTACCAGCCCTCGAGCGCGGGGATCTCGGTGCCGCGGTACACGTAGCCCCCGATGACGGAGCAGTTGCCGTCGTCGTGCGAGAGCACGGCGACCGGCTCGACGGCGTCGTCGATCTGTCCCGGCCGGTACCGCTCGTCGCCCTCGAACACGTTCCAGCCGAAGTTGTGCCCGCACGGCTCGTCGCCGGGGACGCGGTCGATCTCCTCCCATTCGGACTGCCCGACGTCACCGATCCAGAGGTCGCCCGTGTCGCGGTCGAACGAGAAGCGCCACGGGTTGCGCAGCCCGAGGTCGCAGATCTCGGCGCCGCCCTCGTCGACGTCGATGATCAGGATCTTGCCGAGCAGCGTGTCGCTCGACTGCGCGTTCCCGCCCGACGCGTGCCCGACGCCTTGGTCGCCGCCACCACCGCCGTCGCCCATCCCCAGGTACAGGGCACCGTCGGGTCCGAACGCGAGCTGGCCGCCGTTGTGGTTCGGCTCTCGGTCGCGGATGCGGAGCAAGACGCGTCCCGACGTCTCATCGACCGAGGCCGTCCCGTCGTCGCCGGTCACGACCTCGTACTCCACGACGCGGGCGTCGCCGTCGTCGTTCGTGAAGTGGACGTACAGGCGATCGCCGTCGGGCGAGAAGGTCAGCCCGAGCAGACCTTGCTCGCCACCGGCCGTCACGCGGTCGGCGATGTCGAGGAACGGCTCGTCATCGACCTCGCCATCGCGCACCGCCACGACGCGTCCCTCCTGCTCGGCGACGTAGATGGTCTCGTCGTCGTCCCGAAACGCGATCGCGGTGGGCGTGTCGACGTCGGCGATCTCGACGAGTCGGACGCGTGGGTTCTGTTGCGCCGCCGCCGGGAACGAGCCACCAGCGATGGCACAGGCGACCGCGACGACGGCGACCGACACGGCCACGAGCGGTCTCCTGGGCCTCACGCCGGATCGATCCGGAAGACGCCGTCGGTCCCGGACGCCACGTAGAGCTCGCCGTCGGCGTCCTCGCCGAACGTCGTCGGTCCCTCGAGCGAGACGCCGAGGTCGCGCTCGAGCGCGACGTTCCCCTGGTCGTCGAGCCGCAGGGCTCGCACGCGGCCGTCGCAGTTGTCGGTGAAGAGGTACGACCCGGCCAGCGCGGGGATGTGGGTCCCGCGGTACACGAAGCCGCCGACGATCGCGCACGCGCCCGTCTCCTGGCTCACCTCGAACGTCGGCAGCACGGAGCCGGGGGCAGAGCCGGCGCGGAAGGGGTGCGTGCCCTCGAGCAGCGGCCAGCCGAGGTTCGCGCCCTGCGTCTGCGCGAACGGCAGCCGGTCGATCTCCTCCCAGGCGTCCTGCCCGACGTCGCCGATCCAGAGATCGTCGGTCTCACGGTCGAACGAGAACCGCCAGGGGTTGCGCAGTCCCGAGGCGAAGATCGCCGGCTCGTCGCTCGCGGGATCGAAGCGGACGATCTTGCCGAGCAACGTGTCGGGAGACTGGCCGTTGCCCTCGGGCGCGTGGCCCGCGCCCTGGTCGCCCCCGGCGCCGCCGTCACCCAGGCCGAGGTACAGCGCGCCGTCGGGGCCGAACGTCAGCTGGCCGCCGTTGTGGTTCGGCTGGGGCTGGTCGAGGGTGAGGAGGGTCCGCCGCGTCGCCGGGTCGGCAGTCCCGCCGCCACCGGGCGTGGGGGTGAAGGCGTACTCGTCGACGGTCGTCTCGCCATCGGCGCCGGAGTAGTGGACGTACAGGCGCTCGCCGTCGGGCGAGAACGTCAGGCCGACCAGCCCCTGCTCCCCGCCCGACCGCACCCGCGGACCGAGGTCGAGCACGGGCGTCGGGGCCACCACACCGTCGACCACCGCGAGCACGCGACCCGCCTGCTCCGCGACGTAGAGGGCGTCGTCGCCGCGTCGGCTCGCGAGCGCGGTCGCGGCCTGCGCGGGTGCCACCGGTGTCAGCGCGACCCGCGCCGCGGCGAGGTCGGCCGGGGTCGTGGTCGTCGCCGGTGCTGTCGTGGTGGTCGGCTCGGGGCTCCGGTCGGCGTCGGCCGTGTTCCCCCCGCCGCCGGAGCACGCGGCCGCGACCACACCGATCGCCGCCACGGGGGCGAGCAGCGGTCTGAGCATCTCCAGCGACGCTAACGCCGCCCTGTCGCCTTCCACGCGCGGCTTCGCGCCGATCTCCTCGGGTCGGCACGTACGATGATCGGGTGAAGTACGTCGTCCTCGTGCCCGACGGGTGTGCCGACGAGCCGATCGCGCAGCTCGGTGGCCGCACCCCGCTCGAGGCCGCCGAGATGCCGAACCTCGCGGCGCTCGCGGCTCGGGGGGAGGTCGGCCGCGCCGCGGTGATCCCCGACGGGCTTCCGCCGGGGAGCGACGTCGGCAACATGGCGATCCTCGGCTACGACCCGGCGCGCTTCCACACCGGGCGCGCCCCCATCGAGGCGGCCGCGATGGGCATCGAGCTCGGGCCCGACGAGGTCGCGTACCGCTGCAACCTCGTCACGATCGGCGCCGGCGACACGATGGTCGACTTCGCTGCCGGGCACCCCACGGATGCCCAGAGCCACCCGATCCTTGCCGCGCTCGACGAGCAGCTCGGCGGGGGGCGCGACGGGGTGCGGTTCCACGCCGGCGTGGAGTACCGCCACCTCTGCGTCGTCCCCGGCGACTGGGCCGACGCCGACTGCGTGCCCCCCCACGACCTCACCGGTCGCCCGGCCGTCTGGCCGACGGGCCCGGCCGGCGGGAAGCTGCGCGAGCTCATGGACGCGTCGCGGCCGGTCGTGGAGGGCGCCGCCTCCACCACCGGGTGCGAAGCGACCCAGATCTGGCTCTGGGGTCAGGGGAGCAAGCCGGCGCTCCCGCCGTTCGCCGAGACCTACGGCGTGCCGGGCAGGCTCTCGTCGGCGGTCGACCTGGTCCGCGGGCTCGGCGTGCTCACGGGCATCGAGGTCGTCGACGTCGCGGGCGCGACGGCGGGGTTCGACAACGACTACGGCGCCCAGGCTCGGGCCTGCCTCGACTCGCTCGCGACGCGCGACTTCTTCCTGGTGCACGTCGAGGCGACCGACGAGGCCGGCCACCAGGGAGCGATCGACGAGAAGGTGACCGCGCTCGAGCGGTGGGACCGCGAGATCATCGGTCCGATCACCGCCGCGCTCGTGGGGACACCACACCGGATCCTGCTGCTGCCCGATCACGCGACACCGTGCGCGGCGCGCACGCACACGAGCGACCCCGTGCCGTACCTCCTGTTCGACTCGGCGGTGCCCGGGCCGGGCGGCACCTACTCCGAGCGCGGTGTCGCCGACGCGCCGGTCGTCGCCGGCGACTCGCTCATGAGCCGCCTGATCGCCTGATCGCCTGACCCGGCCCGGACGCCCGGGCCGTGGGCTGGTTGCCGCGCCGGTGGCGGGCCGTTAGAGTGGGTGACGTCTCCCGCCGCTCGGTGCGGCATCTCCCTGGGTCCCGCCCTGGAGCACCACGACCGCCCACCGTCGTGCGCACCGCGGCCCCGACGTTGTTCGGATGCCGGTCCCGACCCGCGAGGCCCGGACCGGCGCCACCTGGCAACCCGACGTCTGCCACCCCCGGAGACGCGCTCGTCGCCGTTCCCACTCAGGAGCACCCATTCACATGAGCACGACCGACCTCGACCGAACGACGCTCGACGGCAAGGACCGCGAGCAGCTGCACGCCATCGCCGGAGCGATGGGCGTCAAGGCCCCGACGCGCATGCGCAAGGCAGAGCTGATCGACGCGATCCTCGCCGCGGCCAACGGCGACTCCCCGCCGGGCAACGGCGATGCCGAGCGCGCCGGCGGCGAGCCCGGCTCGCGACGCACCGTCCGCTCGGCGCGCGCGTCCGAGGTCGAGTCCGACTCGATCGAGGCCCTCGCAGCCGAGGAGGACGCGCTCGCGTCCGGTGACGGCGGCGGTGAAGCGGTCGCACCCGAGCCGCGGCCGGTCCGTCGCGACGCCGGGTCCGATGCCCGGTCGGACTCGCGGTCCGGGTCCGCCGGGGGTTCCGCGGAGCCCTCGGGCGGTGCCGAGTCGGGCGACGGGTCGTCGGGCGCCGGGTCGTCG
>CAZHKE010000038.1:15907-25225 GCA_964532485.1 uncultured Bifidobacteriaceae bacterium | reverse complement strand
CAGAAGGGCGACACCTCGAAGGCCGCGGTCGACATCGACCCGGAAGACGAGCGGGCCTCCTACGGCGACGGCAACCAGACCCGCAGCCGGCGCCGTCGGCGTCGGGGTCGCGGTGGCCAGGACAACGAGCCGCGTCAGCAGGAGCCCGTCGGCGAGCCCGTCCCGGTGCAGGGGCTGCTCGAGCTGCGCGACGAGGGCTACGGGTTCCTCCGCACGCGCGCGTACCTCGCCAGCGCGGCCGATGTGTACGTCTCGGCGTCGCAGGTGCGACGCTTCGGGCTCCGCAAGGGCGACTTCGTCGAGGGCTTCTCGCGCCCGCAGGCGAGCAACGAGAAGTACCCGGCGCTGCTGCGCGTCGACAGCATCAACGCCATGACCCCTGACGACGCGAAGGGGCGTCCCCGCTTCGAGGACCTCACGCCGCTGTTCCCCGACCAGAACCTGCGCCTCGAGATGGCCGACAACCCCGGTGAGGTCACCGGTCGGATCATCGACCTGATCTCGCCGATCGGGAAGGGCCAGCGCGGCCTGATCGTGTCGCCGCCGAAGGCCGGCAAGACGACGATCCTCAAGCAGATGGTGTACTCGATCGAGCGCAACAACCCCGAGGTGCACCTGATGGTGGCGCTCGTCGACGAGCGGCCCGAAGAGGTCACCGACATGAAGCGGCACGTGCAGCGCGGCGAGGTGGTCGCCTCCACGTTCGACCGCCCCTCCGACGAGCACACCCAGGTCGCGGAGCTCACGATCGAACGCGCGAAGCGGCTCGTCGAGATGGGCAAGGACGTCGTCATCGTGCTCGACGGCATCACCCGCCTCGCGCGTGCGTACAACCTCGCCGCGCCGGCATCGGGGCGCATCCTCTCGGGTGGTGTCGACTCGACGGCCCTGTACCCCCCGAAGCGCTTCTTCGGCGCGGCCCGCAACATCGAGGAGGGTGGATCGCTCACGATCATCGCGACCGCGCTCGTCGACACGGGCAGCCGCATGGACGAGGTGATCTTCGAGGAGTTCAAGGGCACCGGCAACATGGAGCTGCGCCTCGATCGCAAGATCGCCGAGCGCCGGATCTACCCGGCGATCGACGTCGAGGCGTCGAGCACCCGCCACGAAGAGCTGCTGTTCGAGCGCGACGAGCTCAACCAGGTGTGGAAGCTCCGGCGGGTCCTCAATGCGCTCGACTCCGACGGCGGCGGGTCGTCCGGGCGCGGCCTCGACCTGCTCCTGGAGAAGCTCAAGACGACCCAGAGCAACGCCGAGTTCCTGGCCGAGGTCGCCCAGGCCCCGTCCTTGAGCACCTAGCGGATCGCACCCAGCGCGTTCGATCCCGCGCAAGCTGCGCGCGAGAAGTTGACAGCTGCTCACCTAGTGTGGTTGTCTACCCCAGAGCATCACTGAGAGTGGTGAGGTCCCGGGGCGGAAGCGACGACCTGCAGTCCGCGACAGCGGTCACCAGGGCTGCAGCGAGCGAGTGGTGAGACCGGCCCCCCTGGGAAGCCGCAGAATCCTGCGGCTTGCTGGGAGGACACATCATGGGGCGGTCATCATCGGCTCGTTGGGCGCGGGCCTGTCTGATCCTGTTCACGGTCTTCGGCCTTGTCGCGGGCATGACCAGCATCGCGTTGGCAGACGACCCGCCGACCGACGACGCCACGACCACCGAGGTCACGGACCCGCCGCCGACGGTCGACACGACGACGCCGACGACGGTCGACACGCCGCCGCCGGCCGACCCCTGTGCCGACGACCCGACGGCCGAGGGCTGCCAGCCGGCCGAGGACCCGCCGGCCGAGAGCCTCGGTGCCCAGTCCGAGGAGGTCAGCGCGCAGTTCCGTTGGCCGCCGCCGCTGGAGTGCGGCACGGCGAGGGTCGACGTCAGCAAGGCCGGTGGTGCCGCCGACGGCGTCGAGTTCACCGCCGAGGTCGATGGTGCCCAGAGCCCCGACGAGCAGACCATCGTCGGTGGCGGGAGCCCGGCGTCCTTCTCGGTGGACATCCCCGACTTCTTCGGGTTGTTCTGCTTGCCCAAGATCGTCACCGTGAGCGAGGAGCACCTCGACGGGTGGCACCAGACCGGGGTCACCTGCGACGAGGGCTTCGAGATCCTGGGTGCCTACGTGATCACCCTCGGCACGGACGACGTCGCCACCTGCACGTTCACCAACGAGCCCAACACGATCACGGTCGAGAAGATCGTGCCCGAGGGCGCGCCGCCGGGCGAGTTCCCGATCGTGCTCGACCAGTTCCAGTGCGAGGACTCGTGGCCACCCGAGTGCGGGTTCGACCAGATCGACGAAGCGGACTTCACCGGCAACGGGAACGCGACGTTCGGGCCACTCTCGCTCGACGCGACGATCCCGCACCTCGGGATCTTCCGGGTGCGCGAGAACGTGCCCGACGGCTGGACCCTCACCGACGTGACGTGCTCGGGCGGACTGCTCGTGCACCCGTCCGACGACGGCTACTACATCAAGCTCTCGGACCTGCACGACGACTGGGCCGAGGCGAGCTGTGAGTTCACCAACGAGCCCAACACCTCGGGCGTTCAGATCACCAAGGTCATCGGTCAGGACGGCACGATCCCCGACGGCCCGTGGACCTTCACGGGCGACGTCGACGATCCGGGCAACGAGTCGACCCGCTTCGACGCCGCCGGGTTCCCCTCGACGCTGGCCCAGGACACCGGCGGCGGCGGCAGCGTGCTGTTCCCGCTGACGACCGTGTCCGCCGACGGCTCCAGCGTCACGTTCACCGAGACGCCCGAAGCCGGGTTCGCGCTGTCCGAGGTCGTGTGCGACAAGGATCCGGTGCCCGTCACCGACAACTCCTTCACGCTCACGGTCACACCGGAGGAGAAGCATGCCTGCACGGTGCGCAACCTGCCTGCTGCCATCGAGCTGACCAAGACGGCCGACCCCGACTCGGGGCTCGTCGCCGGAGACCAGCTCACCTACACCATCGAGGCCACGAACACCGGTGAGGCCACGCTCGACAACGTCGTCGTCACCGACCCGCTCCCGACCTCGCTGAGCTTCGTGTCGTCGAGCGACTGCACCGCGGTCGGCCAGGACGTCACCTGCGACCTCGGCGACGGCATGGCCGCCGGCGAGACCCGCACGGCCGAGCTGCTCGTCGAGGTGAACGCCGGCGTCGTGGGCACGATCGGGAACACGGCCACGGTCACGGCAGATCCGCTCGGCATCGCCGAGGCGGTATCCGCCGTGGCGAGCGCGGACGTGACGGTGGCGGCGGTCGCGGGTGAGGTGGTCGTCGCGCCACCGCCCCCCGGTTCAGCCTCGGCCGAGGTGACCGGCACGCTGCCCTTCACGGGCGGTGGCGGCAGCTCGACGCCGCTGGTGATCGCGGCCGTGGCGCTGCTCGCGGGTCTCGGCCTCGCGCTGCTCGGCCGGCAGCGCCGGCGGTCGAGCCTGGGGGCCTGAGGAGCCAGCCCGCGAGACCGACGCGCGCACCACACGACGCCGTCCCGACCGCCGTGAGCCGCGGTCGGGATGGCCGTCGTAGACGGTTGGCCGGGCGTGCCCGACCCGACGCGTGTTGACGGTCTCGCGGGCCGCGCCGAGACTGTCGCCCTGAGCCCCCGTCGCTCCTCCCGCCGACGAGTCGCGCCCCGCTGATGCTCGCCGCGCTCGGCCGCGCTTGCGCGCGACACCACTGGGTCGTCCTCGGCGTCTGGGCGAGCGTCGTCGCGGTGCTCCTGGCGCTCGCCGTGTCGTTCGGGGGCGCGGCCGACAACGTCTTCACCCTGCCCGGGTCACAGTCCCAGGACGCCCTGGACCTGCTCCAGGAGGACTTCCCCGCGGCCGCCGGAGCGACCGCGACCGTCGTGTACCACACGACCGATGCGTCGACGCCGGTCACCGACGCGTCGGTCGAGTCCGCGATCGAGAGCGCCGGTCAGACGATCGCAGGTCAGCCGGACGTCGAGCGCGTCGTCGACCCGTCGGAGGATCCCTCGGCGGTCTCGTCGAACGGTCGAACCGCCCTCCAGACCGTCCTCTACACCGAGAGCATCGATCTGCTCCCCGAGCGCGGCGCCAAGGCCTTCGACGCGCTCGAGGACGCGGTCGAACCCGCGCGGTCCGCAGGTCTCGATGTCCATCTCGGCGGCCCACTCTCGGGCGCACAGCCTTCGCCGCTCGACGACGAGGTCGTGGTCATCGGCCTCATCGCCGCGCTCATCGTGCTCCTCATCGCGCTCGGCACCTGGTGGACCTTCCTTTGGCCGGTGGCGGGCGCACTCGTCGGCGTCCTCGTCGGCCGCACGCTGATCGAGCTCCTCGAGCGAGTCGTGGACGTGCCGACGATCTCGGGCGTCGCCGCGACGATGATCGGCCTCGGCGTCGGCATCGACTACGGGTTGTTCGTCGTCGGGCGCTACAAGCAGGCTGTCGTCGACGGGCGCTCGCCCGAGGACGCGGGCGCGGAGGCGATCGCCACGTCGGGACGCGCGGTGCTCACCGCGGGCTCGACGGTCCTCGTCGCGTTGCTCGCCCTGCTGGTCTTCGACATTCCCGCGGTGACCGCGATCGCATACGCAGTCGTGCTCGTCGTGGCGTCGGTCATGGCCGTCGCGGTCACGCTCCAGCCGGCGGTGCTCGGCCTCATCGGGCAACGGGCGGCCGCGGGCAAGCTCCCGTGGGAGCGACGAAAGCCGTCGAACCCGCTCGGCGCCCGCTGGGCGACGCTCGTCACCGCGCACGCACACCTCGCGCTCGGCGCCGGCCTCGCTCTCCTTCTCGTCCTCGCGATCCCGGTGTTCGCGGGCGACCTCCGACTCGGCCCGGTGAGCGGCAGCCTCTACGCGACCGACAGCACGCAGTACAAGGCATCGCAGCTGCAGAGCGATGCGTTCGGGCCGGGCTCGACCGATCCGTTCCTTGTCGTCGTCGAAGTGCCGGCCGGGGACACCGACGCACAGGACCAGGTCTCGGCGCTACGCACCGCGATCGGCGACACCGCGGGAGTGGCGAGCGTGAGCCCCGCGGAGTTCAACTCGGCGGGTTCGCTCGCGGTGTTCGAGCTCACGCCGACCGCCGGCGCGCAGGCAGCCGCGACCGCGGATCTCGTGTCCACGATCCGCGACGACACGATCCCACCGGCGGTCGCCGGCACCGGTCTCACGGCCCTCGTCAGCGGCGCGAACGCGGTGTTCGTCGATCTCGACGACCGGATCGGGGAGCGCCTCGTGTGGTTCATCCTCATCGTCCTCGTGATCGCGTTCGTGATCCTCGCGACCGTCTTTCGTTCGCTCCTCATCCCGGCGAAGGCCGCGATCTTCAACGTGGTCACGATCCTGGCGACCTACGGCGTGTTCGTCGCGGTCTTCACCCTCGGGTGGGGTCGATCGCTGCTGGGGGTGCCGATGGATGTGCCGATGCTCTCGCTGTTGGCGCCCGTGGTGTTCGCAGTGTTGTTCGGGCTCTCGAACGACTACGAGGTGTATCTCGTGAGCCGCATGCGCGAGGAGCACGAACGGGACGGCGACGCCGTGCGGGCGGCCCGGGTCGGCCATGCGGCGGGGTCGAGGGTCGTGATCGCCGCCGCGCTCGTGATGATCTTCGTGTTCGGCTCGTACGTGTTCCAGCCCGGTACGGTCGTGAAGGAGTTCGGGTTCGCCCTCGCCGTGGCGATCCTGCTCGATGCCCTCGTCACCAGGATGGTGATGCTGCCGGCGGCGATGACCATCGGCGGGCGGGCCATGTGGTGGTGGCCAGGCCGTCGCCGGGCAGACGTCGGGGCACCCACGACCTGAGGGAATGTCGTGCGGGCGCTGGTGGGTTGTGGCCCTGGCAGCCGGTACATTGAGGGTCTGAGCTTCGAGTCCACGACCGTCGAGTCTCCGTAGAGGACGCACGATGAAGGCCGACACCCACCCCGACTACGAGCTGTGCACGGTGCGCTGCTCGTGCGGCAACGAGTTCACGACCCGCTCGACGGTGTCGTCGCTGCGCGTCGAGCTGTGCTCGGAGTGCCATCCCTTCTACACGGGCAAGCAGAAGCTCGTGGACACCGGCGGGCGCGTCGAGCGGTTCGAGCGCCGGTACGCGAAGTCTCAGAGGCCGAAGAAGGGCTGACCGAGCGTGCCCGACCCCCGATACATGGGCGGCCAGGCCGTCATGGAAGGCGTGATGATGCGCGGCCCGCGCACCTGGGCCGTCGCGGTGCGCACGCCCGACGACGACGTCGAGCTGACGGTGCACGACGCACCGACCTGGGCCGAGCGGTGGTCGAAGATCCCCGTCGTGCGCGGCGTGATGGCGCTCGCCGAGTCCCTCTCGCTCGGCTTCAAGGCGCTCACGTGGTCGGCTGACCGTCAGCTCCCCGAAGACGAGCGCATCTCGCCGAAGGCCATGGGCTGGACGATGGCAGTCTCCCTGGTCTTCTTCATGGCCGTGTTCCTCGTCCTGCCCGCGTTGGGCACGAACGCGCTCGGTGATCGTCTCGGCGTCGACGGCTTCTGGTACCACCTGCTCGAAGGCGGCGTCCGACTCGGGATCTTCCTCGGCTACCTGCTGCTCATCGGGCTGCTGCCCGACATCAAGCGCGTGTTCCAGTACCACGGCGCCGAGCACAAGGCGATCGCCGCGTACGAGAACGGTGTCGAGCTCACGCCCGACTCGGCCCAGCAGTTCACGACCCAGCACGTCCGCTGCGGCACGAACTTCCTCCTCACGGTGATGGTCGTCACGATCGTCGTGTACGCGTTCGTCGGGCGACCCGCGCTGCCGCTGCTCATCGCGTCGCGCATCCTCCTCATCCCGCTCATCGCGGGCCTGGCGTACGAGGTGATCCGGTTCGCGGCCCGGCACATGGACAAGGCGTGGGTCCGCGTCGCGATGCGTCCCGGGCTCGCGCTCCAGCGCCTCACGACCCGAGAGCCTTCGCTGGACCAGCTCGCGATCGCCATCACGTCGCTGCGTGCGGTGATGACCGCCGAGCAGCTGGCGGAGGTCGAGTCCCGCACCGCGACTGCCCCATCACTGGTCACCCCGGCGTTCCGCGGCGCGCTCTGATCTCACCACGTTGACCACCCGTCGCCTGACCGGACGGCTCGAGAGCAACGGTGGCGACGCGAGGGGGGCTCGGTACCCTGGTTCGACCATGTTCGAACAGCTCGCCGACCTCGAGACCGAGCTCGAGAAGCTCGAGTCGCGCCTCCCCGAGATCTATGCGTCGGGTGACCAGGCCGCCGCGCGCGCGGCCGGCCGACGGCACGCCGAGCTGAAGCCCATCGTCGACGCGTACCGCTCCTCCCGCGCCACCGCGTCCGCCGTCGACGAGGCGAAGGAGCTCCTGAGCGCCGAGCAGGACGCCGAAATGCGCGAGTACCTCCGGGTCGAGCTCGAGGAGCAGGAGCAGGAGCTCGGCGACCTCGAAGCCCGGCTCCGCGAGCTGCTCGTGCCCCGCGACCCCAACGACGGCAAGAACGTGATCCTCGAGATCCGCGGTGCCGAGGGTGGCGAGGAGGCGAACCTCTGGGCCGGCGACATCTTCCACATGTACGAGGGCCTCGCCAAGCGCCACGGCTGGAAGACGGAGGTGCTCACCAGCCAGCCCTCCGACATGGGCGGGTTCCGCGACGTGACGCTCGTCTTCAAGGGAGACGACGCGTGGGCCCGTCTCAAGCACGAGGCCGGTCCGCATCGTGTGCAGCGCGTGCCCGTGACCGAGAGCCAGGGCCGCATCCACACCAGCGCCGCGACGGTCGCGGTGCTTCCCGAGGCCGAGGAGGTCGACGTCGAAGTCGATCCCAACGACCTCGAGATCGACGTGTACCGCTCCAGCGGTCCGGGCGGCCAGTCGGTCAACACCACCGACTCGGCCGTGCGCATCACGCACGTGCCGACCGGCTTCGTGGTCACGTGCCAGGACGAGAAGAGCCAGCTCCAGAACAAGGAGAAGGCGCTGCGGATCCTGCGGTCACGGCTGCTCCAGGTCGAGCGCGAACGCCAGGACTCCGAGCTGTCCTCGGCGCGGCGCGACCAGGTCAAGAGCGGCGGTCGCTCCGACAAGATCCGTACCTACAACTTCAAGGAGAACCGCGTCACCGACCACCGCATCGGGTTGACCGTGCACGCGCTCGAGCAGGTGCTTGCCGGCGGCGAGCCGCTCGACGAGATCGGTGACGCGCTCGCCGCGGCCGAACGAGCAGAGCAGCTCGGCGACGCGTGAACGCCGGCGCGGTCACGTGGCGCGAGCTGCGTGAGGACGCGACGCGTCGCCTGCAAGCGGGCAAGCTCGAGGGTGCGGCCCGTGAGGCGTGGTGGATGGTCGAGGAGGTCTCAGGGCTGCGAGGCGGGGAGCTCGTCGCCGACGAGGAGCAGCCGGCGACGACCGCGGCAGCACGTCGCGTGGCCGAGATGATCGGACGTCGCCTCTCCGGTGAGCCGCTCCAGTACGTCCTGGGGAGCTGGTCGTTCCGCGGCATCGATCTCTTCGTCGATGCTCGCGTCCTGATCCCGCGTCCCGAGACGGAGGTCACCGCACAGGTCGCGATCGACGAGGCGGCGCGGCTCGGTGCGCAGGTCGGTCGCCGCCCGGCGTGGTCCGGCACGACGACGAGCTACGTTGTCGCCGACCTCGGCACCGGGAGCGGCGCGCTCGCGCTCGCGCTCGCCGCCGAGCTCCCCGACGCCGAGGTCTGGGCCACGGACCGGAGCGTCGACGCGCTCGCCGTAGCGCGCGCCAACCTCGCCGGTGCCGGGAGTCCCGCCACGCGAGTCCGGCTCGCGGCGGGCAGCTGGTTCGAGGCGCTCCCCGACCGGTTGCGCGGCCGCCTTCGACTCGTGGTGAGCAACCCGCCGTACGTCTCGGAGCCCGAGGTCGCCGACCTGCCGTCCCACGTGGCGTGGCACGAGCCGCGGGAGGCCTTGGTGAGCGGTGCGACCGGGCTCGAGGCGATCGAGGAGATCCTGCGCGAGTCGCCGGGCTGGCTCGAGCCCGAGGGTGCGGTGGTGATGGAGCTCGACCCGCGTCGGGTCGACGCCGCGGCGAGCATCGCGCACGAGGCAGGGTTCACGGAGGTGAAGGCCGAAGACGACCTGGCGGGCCGCACGCGCGTGCTCGTCGCTCGCCGCTAGTCCGACGAGAGGAGAGGACATGCCCGACGAGCTCGATGTCGACGCGATGCTCGAGCGGTTCCGCGACCGTGCGAAGGCGGTGCGGGAGCGGCCGGTGCCGCCGGTGGCCGGGTCCGAACGCCAGCGCTTCGTCGAGCAGGCGCAGCTCGACCACCAGGACTTCGCCATCGTCGGCGATGCCACGTGGGAGTTCACCGACGGCGTGCTGACCCTCCGG
>CAZHKE010000038.1:0-15807 GCA_964532485.1 uncultured Bifidobacteriaceae bacterium | reverse complement strand
GGGTCACAACGGCTCGAGGAAGGCGCGGTCGAGCGCCATCCAGATCGTCTTCGACCACGGGTAGGCGACGACCGGCACGACGATCATCAGCGGGATCGCGACCGCGAGGATCGGGGCCACGGGGATGTCGGGGACCGTCGCCGCGGCCCACGGCACGAAGACGATCACGAACACGGCCCCCGCGATCGCGAGGTTGATCGCGATCGCGCCGACCCAGTAGCCCTCCTCCCGCTCGAAGTGGAGACCGCACTGCGGGCAGTCGGGCACGAGCCGGAACCAGCGCCGGAAGAGGTGGCCCGCTCCGCAGCGTGGGCACCGGCGCCGCATGCCGCGCCAGAGGATCTGCGATCGGCTCGGTCGGGGAGCGGGCACGTCGGTCGAGCCGCTCAATCCGGGACGACGGTGTTGTGCTCACCGTCGGTGCGCACGTCGACCGTGCGCCCTTCCCAGGCATGCGCCGTCATGCTGCGCAGCGCGTCGGGATCACGCGAGTTCGCGAGCGCCCGGTGGCCGTCGCCGGTGAGCAGCGAGAGGATCGCCACCGACGGCGCGCCGTCTCGCTCGAACACCACCGACGTCGCCTCCACCACCGCGCGCCCGTCGTAGGCTCCCGCAGGTACGCGAGCGGGCAGCGCGTCGACCTCGGACTGGACTGCCGTCTCGTCGACACGCGCGAGCCCGTCGGCACCGGGCGTCGTCGAGTAGAGACCGATCGAGTGCTTGGTGGAGTACCAGCCGAGCGCGTGGATCATCCCGACCGATCCGGGATCGGCGCGACACGCCTCGACCATGCGCGCGATCGCGTGCGTCGGGTAGTCGTTCGCCGGTCCGCCGGCGAAGCCGAGTCCGCCCGTCACCGTCAGCGGGCGCTCGTCACCCGAGGCGGGTCCTCCGAGGCCAAGCTCGACCATCGACAGCTGCACCGCAGCCGGGAAGCACGAGTAGAGGTCGAACCGGGCGACGTCGTCGAGCCCGACGTCGGCCGCGTCGAGCGTCGCCCGCGCCGCGAGGCCCATCGCCGGTGAAGCATCGAGCGTCGCACGCTCCGAGAAGAAGTAGTGCTCGTGCGCGGTGGCGCCCGCCAGCGGGTACACGAGCTGCTCGTCGGGGACGCCCGCGTCACACGCCGCCGCGTAGGAGCACAGCAGCAGCGCTGCGCTCTGGTCGACGTCGATGTTGGCGCACATGCGCTTGGGGTACGGGAACGACACCATCCGATTCTCGGGGGAGACCGTGCGGATCTCCTCGGGTGTCCACGCCGTCCGCGACCAGGCATGGGGGTTCTCGGCCGCGACCGCCGCGAAGCCGGACCACAGCTCGCTGACGGCGCGCTGGTGCTCGGCGACGTCGCGACCTGCGGCGTGGCGGAGCGCGGTCTCGAAGAGCGGGTAGATCTGGGTCGGTGCCCCGGCGAGATGGGCGAGCTCGTAGTCGCTGCTCCCGGGCCGGTCGTCGCCGACGACCTCGGGGCACGGTGGCGCGTCGTCCTCGGTCCACTCGAGCCAGGTCTTCGGGTCGCGCCGGGCCCGCCACCGCGTGTGCACGCACTCCGCCCCTCCGATGAGCACGACGTCGGCGCGACCCGCGGCGATGTCGGTTGCGAGCGCGGTCACCAACAGCTGCGGGCTGTTGCCGCCCGTCGTCGACGTCACCGTCCGGCGCACGTCGACTGCGCCGAGTCGTCGGGCGAGCAGCGATCCCGGGTCGGGATAGTGCCACGAGACCATCTGCACCGTCGCGACGGTGTCGAGCCGGCCGGCCAGCGAGGGGGCTCGCGCGTCGTCGAACGCGGCGCGGGCGGCGTCGGCGAGCAGGTCGATCGGCTCGCGCGCCTCCGTCGGGTCGTCGATCCGCTGCTCGGCCTGGCCGACCCCGACGAGGACGGGGGTCCGAGGATCGATCACGGCGCGGCGGTCTGCACTGCTTCGACACCGAGGGTCTCGGGCCACTGGGCCTCGCCGCGCGCGGCCGAGTCACGGCAGATCGAGCGGTAACGGCACCACTGACACGTGCTCGGGTCCGCGACGCCCGGGAAGTGCAGGTCAGCGCGCATCCCGACGACCTCGGAACGGATGCGCTCCTCGAGTGCCGCCAGCTCCTCGGCGTCCAGCTCCCATGGCTCGGGCTCGTCGTCGATCTCGGCGGCCAGGTGCTCGTAGCGCAGGCGGAGCCGCAGGCTCCGCTCCATGGCCGTGCGTCCGAGCACCCACGCCTGGATCCAGGCCCGTCGGTCGTCGGCGACCCGCGCCGTGCGCACACGTCCGGTCTTGTAGTCGCGCGCGTCGAGCACGCCGTCGTGCACCCAGACGGCGTCGAGCCGGGCGGTGGCGAGGAACGAGTGCAGCCCCGGACGGGCGAACGAGAAGCGCGCGACCTCCACCTCGTGGCCGAGCGCCTGCGTCGGCGACGGGCACCGGACGACGTGACGCGCCACCTCGCCGCGGACGCGGTCGGACGCGTCGTGCGAGTCGAGGACGTCGTCGACGTGCTCGGCGTCGTGACAGTCGCCCCGCTCGTGCACGAGGCGGAGGATGTCGTGCACGAGCTGCCCGTGATCGGGAGAGGCCGGGTCGTCGCTGGCCGCGACGGTGAGCACGTCGTGGAGCCACCAGTCACGTGGGCACCGTGACCACGTGTCGAAGGACGTGGGCGTCAGACGCAGGATCCCGGGCCGGGGGTCGTTGCGCGGCGTTCGCACCGGCAGCGCATGCTCGTGCGCGGGGCAGCGGACGAGGTGCTTGCAGCGTCCGCAGTCGAGGCCGGGCACCGGGCGGAGCCGGTCGCCGCGGGATCGCAGCGCCGCGAGCCGCTCGTCGAAGCGGGCCCGGAGCTCGTCGAGCTCGTCGTCGAGCACGATCGTCCGCTCGCGTCGGGCGCCGCCGACGAGATCGGCCCACGACACGACGAGCCGATCGCTGCCGACCCACGGACGGAGCCGCAGCACGGCCATCCACACCGACTCGAGCTCGAGGGGGTCGTCGCGGGGGGTGCGCGGTCCGCTCCAGAGGTTCAGCTGCCGGAGCTCCTTCGTGCCGTCGGTGCGGACGACCGTGAGATCGACCCAGCCGCCGACGCGCACGCCGCCACGCTCGGTCGGACGCTCGCAGTCGTGGAGGTGCAGCTCGACGTCGCGGTCGCCGTAGAGCTCGAGGTACCACCGCGCCGCGTGCTCGAAGACCCGCTGCTCCTCCGGCTCGAGCGTCTCGGGGGCTCGGAACGCGTCGGCGCGGGGCGTGCCTCCCGCTCCGTGCGCAGCGCGCGCCGCGTCGAGGAACGCGTCCCGGAGCCGGCCGCGGTTCACGGGATCCGAGAAGCCATCGTCGTCGAAGTCGAGTGCGACCTGGCGAGAGCATCGGTGCTCGAAGCCGCGCATCGACGACGGCGTCACGCGGGGAAGACGCTCCTCCGATCCACCACCAGGGACGTCACCGGGCACCTCACGAGCATGGCATCGGCGGTCGGCCATGATGCGGAGCGCTTCCGTGCGACAGCCCGTACACTGAGCCGAACCAGCACTGCGGGCCGGCCCGCCCGAGCCATTTCGGAGCGTACGCGTGAGCGATCCCCTCGAGACCGCCGACCCGGCCATCGCCGACATCGTCCGGCGAGAGGTCGAGCGCCAGAACACCACGATCCAGCTGATCGCGTCGGAGAACTTCACCTCGCCGGCGGTGCTCGCGGCCCAGGGCTCGGTCCTCACCAACAAGTACTCGGAGGGCTATCCGGGCAAGCGGTACTACGGCGGCAACCTCGTCGTCGACGAGGCCGAGGAGCTGGCGCGCCAGCGCGCCTGCGAGCTCTTCGGAGCCGAGCACGCGAACGTGCAGCCGCACTCCGGGGCCAACGCCAACATGGCCGCGTACCTCGCGCTGCTCGAGCCCGGCGACACGGTCATGGGGATGCGCCTCGACCAGGGCGGGCACCTCACGCACGGCTCGCCCGTCAACTTCAGTGGGCGCCTCTACCACTTCGTGGCCTACGGCGTCGACGACGAGCGTGAGACGCTCGACTACGACGTCATCGCCGCCGTTGCGCGCGAGCACCGACCGAAGCTGATCGTCGCCGGCGCGACGGCCTACCCGCGCATCATCGACTTCGAGGCCTTCAGAACGATCGCCGACGAGGTCGGGGCGATCCTGCTGGTCGACGCCGCGCACATCGCCGGGTTGATCGCCGGAGGCGCGCACCCGTCGCCGGTGCCCTACGCCGACGTCGTCACGTTCACGACCCACAAGACCCTCCGCGGGCCCCGCGCCGGTGCGATCGTCTGCCGCGAGCAGTACGCGGGCGCAATCGACAAGGCGGTGTTCCCGGGTCTCCAGGGTGGGCCGCTCATGCACGTCGTGGCCGCCAAGGCCGTCGCGTTCCACCTCGCCGGCCAGCCCGAGTTCTGCGACTACGCCGCGCAGATCGTCAGCAACGCGCGGGCGCTCGCGGGCGCGCTGGCGGAGGAGGGGTTCCGGATCGTGTCGGGCGGCACCGACAACCACCTCATGCTGGTCGACCTCCGGCCGTTCGGGGTCACGGGGAAGATCGCGCAGGAAGCGCTCGACCGCGCCGGGATCACGTGCAACAAGAACGCCATCCCCAACGACCCCGAGAAGCCGTTCGTCACCAGCGGGCTCCGACTCGGCACCGCGGCCTGCACGACGGCCGGGATGGGGGAGCCCGAGATGGCCGAGGTCGCGGCGCTCATGGCCCGCGTCCTGCGCGCACCCGACGACGAGCAGGTCGCCGGCGAGGTGCGCGAGACCGCGGCGCGCCTGTGCTCGAAGTTCACGCCCTATCCCGAGCTCGCATGACCCTTCTTCCGGCGGCGCGGTGCCGGAGCGAAGCGGAGGCACTCGCCCAGCGAACGAGCGCCCGCGGGCCGGGCATCCCGGTCCGCAGCGAGTGAGCGGGACATGTGGGGGTACCTGCTCGTCGGCGGCGTAGGGGCGCTCGTCACGTTCGGCACCGCCTTCGTGGTGCGGCGTGTCGCTCCCCGCGTCGGCGCGATCGCGCAGCCGGGGCCACGCTCGGTGCACGCCGATCCGACACCGTCGCTCGGGGGTGCGGCGATGTTCGTCGGCTTCTGCGCGGCGCTCGCGACCGCGTCGCAGGTCGACCAGTTCCACGAGATGTTCGACTCGTCGTCCGAGCCCCTCGGGCTGCTCCTCGCCGCGGCCGTGATGTTCGTCGTCGGGGCGGTCGACGACGTCCGCGAGGTCTCGCCGCCGGCGAAGCTCGCGGGCCAGATCCTCTCCGGCAGCGTCCTGTCGGTGCTCGGGGTCACGATGCTCTACTTCCGGGTGCCCTTCGCGAGCTACGACTACGTTGTCCTCTCGCCCGACCTGGCGACGTTGGTGACGGTGCTCTCAGTGGTCGTGCTCGCCAACGCCATGAACCTCATCGACGGCCTCGACGGGCTGGCGACCGGGATCGTGATCATCGCCGGTGCCGCGCTGTTCCTCTACTCCGACCGGCTGCTCAAGGCCGGCCTCCTCGACGGCTCCAACATCGCGCCATTGGTCGCGGTGATCGCGGTGGCGATCTGCGTCGGCTTCCTGCCCCACAACTTCAGTCCGGCGCGCCTCTTCATGGGCGATGCCGGCTCGATGTTCCTGGGGCTCCTGCTCGCAGCGATCGTCATCACGATGGGTGGGCGCACCGCCGACCAGTTCAGCGGTCAGACCTACTTCTTCTTCGCCCCGCTGCTGATCCCCATCGTGATCCTGGCGGTGCCGTTGCTCGACACGGCCTTCTCCTTCGCGCGGCGACTCGCGCAACGGAAGCCGTTCCACACTGCCGACCACGAGCACCTGCACCATCGACTGATGCGCCTCGGTCACGGACCGCGTCGTTCGGTGACCATCCTCTGGCTGTGGACCGCGCTCGCCTCGGCCGCGGCGCTCATCCCCACCTACACCAACCGCGGCAACGCGCTCGTCCCCATCGCGCTGGCCGGTCTCGCGCTGCTCCTCTTCACGTACTTCCATCCGGGGATCCGGGGGAAGGACGACGCCGACGACTGGGAAGGAGCGGGACACGACGGCGGCGCGGAGCAGCCCGATGCCGACGTGCTCGAGCTCGACGGTCGGCGCCGCCTCCGAGACGGGACCGGCTGAACGATGCCCGAGCCTCGCGACCGCGGATCTGCCTAGGATCCTGCGCCGCGGGCGCCCCGACGGTTTGACCCTCGACGGCCCTCGGGGTACTTTGAGAAATGCTTCACAAGCGCTTCACGCGGCCAGTCTCCGGGCCGGGAGGGGCGTGCGACGACGAGAGGTACCGGTGAGCGCGAGCGAGCGTCAGCCGGCCGGGCATCCCGGCCGGCAGCAAGCGACCCCAGCGAGATGGAGCAAGTCGGCGCTGCGGACGATGCGGTACCGCCCCGCACCGACGGCCGAGAACGACGCGCTCAGCCACGGCATGGCCCTGGCGGCGGTGCCGGTGCTCTTCGGCTTCCTCGGCTACCTCCTCGACGACCAGCTGGGCACCGGCTGGGTGTTCGTCGCCCTCTTCGCCGCGTTCGGGGTGGCCTGCTCGTTCGGCTCCGCGTACTGGCGCTACGAGCGCCGCATCGCCCAGCACGACGAGGGCAAGCCGTGGGCACGGGCTCGCGCCGGTCGGGAGGGGCTCGAGTGACCGACGACGCGGTGCGTGCTCCGGAGCCACCTGTCGGGGAGCCGATCGATCACATCGAGTCGCGCATCGCACGCGACCTGGCCAAGCACGCGCTCTACGCGGCTCCGATCGCGATCCTCGCGGTCGGCATCTGGCGCGGCGTCGACGCGGGAGCCGCGGTCGCGCTCGCGCTGGCGCTGGTGATCGGGAACTTCCTCCTGTCCGCCGCGATCCTCGGCACATGCGCGCGCCGCAACCCGGAGCTGCTGATGGGTGTCGCGCTGATGAGCTTCCTGGTCCGTTTGGCGCTGCTGACGGGCATCGGCATCGGCATCAAGGAGCTCGACATCGTCGACTGGCCGGTGTTCTGCGTCACGCTCGTCGTCAGCTACCTGGGACTGCTCTTCTGGGAGATGCGGTCGATCAGCGTCTCCCTCGCGTCGCCCGGCCTCAAGCCGAGCCCGAACCGAACCGGGCCAGCACGAAGGATTGGATGAGGGGTTGACCGTTCTCGCCGAGCTGCTGCCGAACATCAACGAGCTCTTCGACTGGAAGGGCATCGTCAACGAGCACACCATCCTCGAGTTCAACAAGACCGCGTTGATGGCCTTCGTGTCGACGGTCATCTGCGTCGCGTTCTTCTGGATCGGCGCCCGCAAGCAGGCACTCGTGCCGACGGGGGTCCAGAACCTCGCCGAGATGGGCTACGACATGGTCGAGGAGAACGTCAGCCTCGCCGCCATCGGTGAGGAAGGGCGGAGCTGGACGCCTTTCTTCGCGACCATGTTCTTCTGGATCTTCTTCATCAACATCTGGGAGGTCGTCCCCGGAGTCCAGTTCCCGGCCACGTCCCGGATCGCGATCCCGCTGTTCCTCGCGCTGCTGAGCTGGGCGACGTTCATCGTCGTCGGCGTGATCAAGCAAGGACCGGGCTACTTCTGGCACGCGATCAACCCCCCCGGTGTGCCGCTGGCGCTCAAGTTCCTCGTCGTGCCGATCGAGTTCTTCTCGAAGTTCTTGATGCGGCCGTTCTCGCTGGCGGTCCGACTCTTCGCCAACATGACCGCCGGACACCTGCTGCTCACGATCTTCGCGATCATGACGAACGAGCTGCTGATCGTGCACAACAGCGGTCTGTTCCAGGTGGCGTTCTCGCCGCTGCCGTTCGCGGGGCTCGTCGCCTTCACCGCGTTCGAGATCCTCGTCGCGGTCCTGCAGGCGTACATCTTCACGATCCTGACCGCGGTGTACATCGCCGAGTCGCTCCACCCGGAGCACTGAGCCCAGCTCTCGACAGAGAAGATCTCAACGACACAGACAAGGAGACACGAACCGTGCGAACCGTCCTCGAGTTCCTCGCACAGCAAGAGTCGATCGGGCCCGACCTGAAGAGTGGTCTGGGGTCGGTCGGCTACGGCCTCGCCGCGATCGGTCCGGGCGTCGGCATCGGCCTCATCGTCGGCAACTCGGTGCAGGCCATGGTCCGACAGCCGGAGATGCAAGGCACCGTGCGCACGACGATGTTCCTCGGCATCGCGTTCGCCGAGGCGCTCGCCCTCATCGGCTTCGTCCTGAAGTTCATCTAGCCATGAGGACGCGCAAGCTGGTCGCCGCGACGGTCCTCGGGCTGGTCGCCGCGCTCGCGCTGTCGGGGGTGGCGTACGCCCAGGACCCCGGCACGAAGGCGGGCGAGGAGCTCGTGGAGTGCGTCGAGTCGGCGCTGGTGGACAACGAGGGTGACATCGCCAAGGAGGACTACCAGGGCTTCGAGAACGCACTCGAGGACTGCAAGAAGGCCAAGAGCATCATCACGCCTGCGGTCCCCGAGATCATCTGGGGTGGGCTCGCCTTCCTCATCGTGTTCCTGCTCCTCGTGAAGTTCGCCTTCCCGGCCCTCAAGAAGGGCGTCAAGGCACGCGAAGAGAAGATCCGCTCCGATCTCGAGACCGCGGAGTCGGCGCGCCAGGAGGCCGAGGACGAGCGGGCCAAGTACCAGGCGTCGCTCGCCGAGGCTCGGGGAGAGGCGAACCGCCTGGTGGAGGAGGCTCGCGAGGCCGCCGAGCGAGTGCGACAGGAGACGATCGCCCGGGCCGAAGAGGACGCGGCCGAGATCCGCTCCCGCGCGGCCGACGACATCGGGCTCGCCCAGGCCCGGGCGATGGCCGACCTCCGCTCGCAGGTCGCCGACATCTCGATCGAGCTCGCCGAGAAGATCGTCGAGCGCAACATCGACCGGTCGACGCAGGAGCAGCTCATCGAGAGCTACATCTCGTCGGTCGGGAACAGGTCATGACCGAGAAGGTCCAGGCGTTCGCGACGGCGATGCTGGAGGTCGCGCGGGTGAGCGGTCAGCTCTCCGCGGTCGAGGACGACCTCTTCCGCTTCGCGCGCACGTTCGAGGGCTCCGACGACCTCCGGATGGGGTTGACCGATCCTCAGCTCCCGATCGAGCGCCGCGTCGCGGTGATCGAGCAGCTGATGGGTGACAAGGCGCTCCACACGAGCACCGCGCTCGTCTCGATGGTCGTGGCGACCGGCCAGGCGGCCGATCTCCCCGCGATCGTCGAGCGCTTCGTCGAGCTCGCCGCCTCCGAGCGCGACCGTGAGGTCGCCGAGGTCCGCAGTGCGATCCCGCTCGACGACGCCCAGATGGCGCGCCTCGCCGAGGCGCTCGGTCGCGCGACGGGCAAGACGATCGAGGTCAAGGTGATCATCGACCCCGACGTGCTCGGCGGGATCGTCGCTCGCGTCGGCGACACCGTCATCGACGGCACCGTCCGTCGCCGGCTCGACGAGATGAAAGAGCAGCTGTAGATGACCGAACTCACGATCAACGCCGACGAGATCGCGGCAGCGCTGCGCGAGCACGTCGAGACCTTCACGCCGTCCCTCGAGGCCTCGCGGGTCGGTCGGGTGCTCGAGGTCGGTGACGGCATCGCGCGCGTCGCGGGCCTGCCCGAGACCGCGGTGAACGAGCTCCTCGAGTTCGAAGGCGGAGCGCTCGGGCTCGCGCTGAACCTCGACGAGGCGTCGATCGGTGCCGTCGTCCTCGGTCAGGCCGAGGACGTCGAAGAGGGCCACGCGGTGAAGGCGACCGGACGGATCCTGTCGGTGCCGGTCGGCGACGGGCTCGTCGGACGCGTCGTCAACGCGCTCGGCCAGGCCATCGACGGCAAGGGCCCGGTCCAGTCCGACCAGGTCCGACGGCTCGAGGTGCAGGCGCCCGGCATCGTCGGCCGCAAGCCGGTGCACGAGCCGCTCCAGACCGGGATCAAGGCGATCGACGCGATGACGCCGATCGGGCGTGGCCAGCGTGAGCTCATCATCGGTGACCGCAAGACCGGCAAGACGACCGTCGCGATCGACACGATCCTGAACCAGCGCGGTCAGGGCGTGAAGTGCATCTACGTCGCCATCGGCCAGAAGGGCTCCTCGGTCGCGCAGACGGTCGCGACGTTCGAGGAGCACGGTGCGATGGAGTACACGGTCGTGGTGAACGCCCCGGCCGCCGATGAGGCCGTGTTCAAGTACCTCGCTCCCTACGCCGGCTGCGCGATGGGACAGCACTGGATGGACGGCGGCGACGCCGCGCTCATCGTCTACGACGACCTGTCGAAGCAAGCCGAGTCCTACCGGCAGCTCTCGCTGCTGCTGCGTCGACCGCCCGGACGCGAGGCCTATCCGGGCGACGTCTTCTACCTGCACAGTCGACTTCTCGAGCGTGCCGCGAAGCTGAACGACGAGCTCGGCGCGGGGTCGCTGACCGCCCTGCCGGTCATCGAGACCAAGGGTGGCGACGTCTCGGCGTACATCCCGACGAACGTGATCTCGATCACCGACGGCCAGATCTACCTGATCGACGACCTCTTCAAGTCGGGCGTGCGCCCCGCTGTCGACGTCGGCATCTCGGTGTCACGCGTCGGCGGTGCCGCGCAGATCAAGGCGATGAAGAGCGTGTCGGGAACCCTGAAGCTCGATCTCGCGCAGTTCCGCGAGCTCGAGGCGTTCGCGACGTTCGGCTCCGAGCTCGACGCGGTGTCGCGCGCGCAGCTCGACCGCGGCGAGAGACTCGTCGAGCTGCTGAAGCAGCCACTCAACTCGCCGATGCCCGTCGAGGAGCAGGTCGTGTCGATCTTCGCGGGCACGTCGGGCGCGCTCGACGACGTGCCCGCCGACGAGGTGAGTCGATTCGAGACCGAGCTGCTGGAGTGGATGCGGTCGCGCCACGCGGGGCTCCTGAGTGAGATCCGCGACACGGGCGCGCTGCCCGAGGGCGGCGCGATCGAGGCGGCCGTCGACGCGTTCAAGGCCAACTTCCTCGCCACGCTCGTCGCCGATGCGGGGGGAGATGCCGACCCGACCGCGACCGACGCCGAGGCAGTCGGCGAGGCCGAGTCCGACAAGACGCTCGAGACCGAGTGATCGAGCAGCACGCGGCCGGAGCGAGCGGGAACCCGCGCGCGGCGGGCGAGGCGGAGCCGAGGCCGCTCGCCAGCGAGCGAGCGTCCGCGGCGCAGGTACCCTGCGCCGCAGCGAGCGAGCGAGACTAGATGGCTGGTGGTCAGGAGCGGATCCTTCGGCGGCGCATCCGTACGGTGCAGTCGACGAAGAAGATCACGCGGGCGATGGAGCTCATCGCCGCGAGCCGTATCGTGCGCGCTCAGGCGCGCGTGCAGGCCGCGGTGCCGTATTCCGAGACCATCACCGAGGTCGTCCGCGACCTCGCAGCGGCCGGCGCGGGTTCCGACAACCCGCTGCTGACCCCGCGTCAGGAGACGCGCCGGGTCGCACAGGTCGTCGTCACCGCCGACCGCGGCCTGTGCGGCGGGTACAACTCGGCCGTGATCCGCGCGGCCGAGGGCGAGATGCGCTCGTTCAGCGAGCAGGGGGCCGATTACGGCCTCGTCGTGGTCGGCCGGAAGGCCGAGAGCTACTTCCGCTACCGCGACTTCCGCATCGACGCCTCGTTCACCGGGTTCTCCGATCAACCGTCGTACGAGAACGCCCGCGACATCGCACGTTCCCTCGAGCGGCCCTTCCTCGACGGTGAGTACGACCTCGTGCAGCTCGTCTACACGAGGTTCGTGTCGGCCGGTACGCAAGAGGTCGTCGTCCGTCCTCTCATGCCCCTCGATCGCGAGACGCTCGAGGGTGGCGACGCCCGACCGACGGTCGACGAGGGCGAGGTCGCATCGACCTACGAGTTCGAGCCGGAGCCCGAGGAGATCCTCGCCCAGCTGCTCCCGCGCTACGCCGAGGCCCGCGTCTACGCCGCGCTCCTCAACGCGGCCGCGTCCGAGCACGCCGCCCGCCAGCGCGCCATGAAGGCGGCGACCGACAACGCCGACGACCTCATCACGAGCCTGACCCGCAGCATGAACCGCGCGCGCCAGGAGCAGATCACGACCGAGATCATGGAGATCGTCGGTGGCGCCGAGGCGCTGCGCGGTGCCGCCGTCGCCGTCGCCGACCAGTCGTTCGAACCCCCGTCATCCAACTGACCAGGAGCAGCACATGACCGCTGTCACCGAGCCGACGACCGAGCTCAAGCAGGGTCGCGTCGTCGCCATCGCGGGCCCCGTCGTCGACGTCGAGTTCCCGCCCGACGCGATCCCGGAGATCAACCAGGCGCTCGAGATGGACCTCGAGCTCGAGGGAGAGACCGTCACGATCGTCGCAGAGGTCGCCCAGCAGATCGGTGAGAGCCGTTGCCGCGTGATCTGCATGAAGCCGACCGACGGCCTCAAGCGCGGGACCGTCGTCCGCAACACGGGTAGCGGCATCGGGATGCCGGTGGGCGACGGCGTGCTCGGTCACGTGTTCAACGTCATCGGCGAGCCGCTCGACATCTCCGACGACCAGCTCACCGGGATCGAAGACCGGTGGGAGATCCACCGCGACCCGCCGACGTTCGACCAGCTCGAGCCGAAGGCGCAGATGTTCGAGACGGGCATCAAGGTCATCGACCTGCTCGAGCCGTACGTGCAGGGCGGCAAGATCGGCCTGTTCGGTGGCGCGGGCGTGGGCAAGACCGTCCTCATCCAGGAGATGATCCAGCGCGTCGCCACCCAGCACGGTGGTGTGTCGGTGTTCGCCGGCGTGGGGGAGCGCACTCGGGAGGGCACGGACCTGTGGCTCGAGATGACCGAGTCGGGCGTCATCGACAAGACCGCGCTCGTGTACGGGCAGATGGACGAGCCGCCCGGCGTGCGTCTGCGCGTCGCCCTGTCCGCCTTGACCGTCGCCGAGTACTTCCGCGACGTCAAGAACCAGGACGTGCTGCTCTTCGTCGACAACATCTTCCGGTTCGTGCAAGCGGGCTCGGAGGTGTCGACGCTGCTCGGCCGCATGCCTTCCGCGGTGGGCTACCAGCCGACGCTCGCCGACGAGATGGGTGAGCTCCAGGAGCGGATCACCTCGACGAAGGGGCACTCGATCACGTCGATGCAGGCCGTGTACGTCCCCGCCGACGACTACACCGACCCTGCGCCGTTCACGACGTTCACACATCTGGACGCGACCACCGAGCTCTCGCGCCAGATCGCCGCGCTCGGCATCTATCCCGCCGTCGACCCGCTCGCCTCGACGTCGAACATCCTCGCTCCCGAGATCGTCGGGCAGCGCCACTACGAGGTGGCCCGCAACACCCAGGAGATCCTCCAGCGCTACAAGGAGCTCCAGGACATCATCGCCATCCTCGGTCTCGACGAGCTCTCCGAGGAAGACAAGGTGACCGTGTCGCGGGCCCGCAAGATCCAGAAGTTCCTCTCGCAGCCGTTCTTCGTCGGCGAGGTCTTCACCGGTCTGCCCGGCATCTACGTGTCGGTCGAGGAGACGGTCCAGAGCTTCGAGGCGCTGGCCGGTGGCGAGCTCGACGAGGTGCCCGAGCAGGCCTTCTTCAACGTGGGCGGCGTCGAGAGCGTGCTCGCCAAGGCCAAGACGCTCGAAGAGTCCTGATGCCCGGCAACCCGACGATGCACGTGCAGGTCGTGTCGCCCGAGCAGGTGCTCTACGAGGGCGAGGCCGAGATGGTCGTCTGCCGCACGGCCGACGGCGAGCTCGCGTTCCTGCCCGATCACGCGCCGCTGCTGGGATCTCTCGGTGTCGCGAAGGTGCGTGCGCTGCTCCCCGACGGTGGAGAGCACGTGGTCGCCGTGCACGGAGGCTTCGTCGAGGTCAGCAACAACAAGGTGGTCGTCCTCTCCGACGTCGCCGAGCTGCCGGAGCAGATCGACATCTCCCGTGCCGAGGCAGCCAAGCAGCGGGCCGAGCGGACGCTCAACGCCGACGCGAACGACGAGTTCGCGATGGGCGCGCTCGCGCGCTCGGCACTTCGCCTCGAGGTGGCAGCCGACCAGCGGCCCGCGCACTGACCCGCGCGCCCAGCTCGGCCGTGCGGCGTCGTAAGGTCGGCACCGTGCCCCGAACGCTTCGCGGTCTCGTCGCGCTCACGTGCGCCGCCGCGACCCTGGCCACCGGGGTGCCGCCTGCTGGTGCCGGGGGCGACGTCGATGCCTTCCGGGGCCTCGGCACCTGGGTCGACGTCTACGACTACGTACCGGAGCTCCAGACCGAGGGTGACCCGCCCGACGTCAAGGTCGACAGCATCGACGACATGGCCGCGCTCGGCATCCGCACGCTGTACCTCCAGGCGGCGCAGGACGACGACCGGATCGCCGGTGCGACCGTCGATCGCAAGCTGCTCGGCAAGTGGCTCGAGCGCGCCCACGACCACGACATCGACGTCGTCGCGTGGTACCTGCCGAAGCTCGACGACGTCAAGGACGACCTTCGGCGAATCAAGGCGTTGCGCAACTTCCGGTCCGGCGGGCAGCGCTTCGACGGCATCGCGCTCGACATCGAGTACACCCAAGCCGTGCCCGACCCCGCGACGCGCAGCCAGGCGTTGGCCCGGGTCACCCGTCGCGCCCGCGATGCCGTCGACGACCGGCCGCTCGGTGCGATCGTGCTCGAGCCGCTCCTGCTCGAAGAGGTCAACCCCGACTACTGGCCCGGCTTCCCGTGGAAGAAGATCCGTGACGACTTCGACGTCTGGCTGCCGATGAGCTACTGGACGAACCGTGACGAGGCGTCGGGGTATCGCGACGGCTTCGCGTACACGAAGGAGAACATCCGTCGGGTGCGCAAGCGTGTCGGCGACGCCGACGCCCCCGTCCACGCGATCGGCGGCATCGCCGACACTGCCGAGACCGCCGACTACATCGGCTTCATCAAGGCCGCCGAGCGCCGCGATGCCATCGGGCACTCGATCTACGACTTCGACACGACGACGAGCGCGGTCTGGACGCGCCTGCGCGACCGATAGCGCACATCTACGCTGCAAGTGATGCGTGCCAACGCGATCATCGCAGGAGTCAACAAGGCGGGCACGACGTCCCTGTTCGTGTCGCTCTCGGCGCATCCCGACGTCGCGCCGGCAGCGGTCAAGGAGACGCGCTACTTCCTCCCGGCACGCTGGGGGCGTGAGCTCGCGCCCGTCGCTGACTACGAGATGCAGTTCGCCGGCGCCGGTGACCGTCCGGTGCGGCTCGAGGCCACGCCCTCGTACTTCTACGGCGGCTCCGACGTCATCGACCCGATGCAACAGGTGTGCGGCGACGACCTGCGGGTCATGCTCGTGCTTCGCGAGCCGGTCGCGCGCTTCTGGTCGTTCTTCAGCTACCAGAAGTCTCGCCTGCGCGTCGAAGAGTCGATGCCGGTCGGCGACTACCTCGCGCACGCCGACGCCCTCTCGGACGCCGACTTCCGCGATCCCGACAACGAGTGCTGGTTCGCGTTCCGCGGCGGCTGCTACGCGGACTGGCTCGGTGAATGGCAGCAGCGCTTCGGCAACCGCCTCGCGATCGTGTGGTTCGAGGAGCTGATGTCGCGACCCGCCGAGGTGCTGCACGACGTCGCCGGCTTCCTCGAGATCGACCCCGCCGCGTACCCCACGACCGAGCTCGCCTCGGAGAACCGCACCACGGCCTACAAGCGGGCTGGGCTCCAGCGCTTCGCGCTCGGGTTCAACGATCGGTTCGAACGGTTCCTCCGGCGCCACTACGGGCTCAAGGAGCGGTTGCGTTCGGTCTACTACCGCTTCAACGGCTCCAGGGCCGAGGACCGCCTGCCCGACGACGTGAAGGCCGAGCTCGCGCGCCGCTACGAGGAGCCGAACCGCCGTCTCGCCGCGCTGCTCGA
>CAZHKE010000037.1:4419-31309 GCA_964532485.1 uncultured Bifidobacteriaceae bacterium | reverse complement strand
GTCCCACGACGTCCATGCCGGCTCGGGCTCGAGCAGGGTCATCGACCGTCATGATGGCGCACCGCCGTCCGCACCGCCTCCGCCACCACGTCGACGGCAGAGACTCGGAGTCGGTCGAGGTGGGCGTCGCCTGCCGTCCCACTCGCCAGCGCCACGACGAGATCGCCGTCGTGGCGGGTGTGCGACGGGTGGATCGCGTGCGCGATGCCGACGTGGCCGCTCTGCGCGACCAGATGGCACTCGGGCTTGGTGAGCGATGCGTCGGTGGCGATCACGACGAGCGTGGTCGCCTCCCCGGTGAACAGGTCATCGGGGAACGGGGGGGTGCCGTCGGGTGCCGTCGACGCAGCGAGCGGGTCACCGGCGCCGTCGACGACGTCGCCGACGGCGTTGACGACCGCGAGGGCTCCGATGGTGGCTTCGCCGACCGACGCGGTCGCGACGCCCAGGCCGCCGGGCGTCGCGTGGTCGGGCCCGCGCCACTTCCCGACGGTCGCGCCGCGCCCGGCCCCCACTGCACCACTGATCGCCGGCCCACCCCGCGCCGCCTCCTCGGCCGCGGCGCGCCCCTCGGCCGCCCCGACGACCTCGTTGCCCGATGCCACGAGGTCGTAGATCGCGGCACCGGGGACGATCGGCACGCGCCCACCGCGGGTCGGGAACCCGCGGTCGTGCTCGACGAGCCATTCCATCACGCCGTCGGCGGTCGCCAACCCGAAGGCCGAGCCTCCGGAGAGCACGACCGCGTCGACGCACTCGATCGTGCGAGTGGGATCGAGCAGCGCGGTCTCGCGGGTCGCGGGGGCGCCCCCGCGGATCTCGCCGGACCCGACGGTGCCTGCGGGGCACAGGACGACGGAGACGCCGGTGGCGGCGCCCGTCCAGTGCCCGACGCCGAACCCGGGCGCGAGGATCACGCGCTCTGCGCCTCCGAATCACCCGGGTCGCTCGACGCCGTGGACGCCGTCGAATGCGGGAGCGCGCCGATCTCGCGCGCGAAGTCGAGCAGCAGCTCGTGGAAGACGGCGGCGCGCTCGAGCATGATCATGTGCCCGACTCGCTCGAGCAGGACGAGCCTCGCGTTCGGGATGCCACGCGCGAGTCGGCGCACCTCGATCGGAGGGACGAGCACGTCGGCCTTGCCGCCGATCACGAGCGTCGGTCGATCGATCCGGTCGAGGTTGCCCGTGAGGTCGACGTCGAGGAGCGGGACGATCGCGTCGCGCGTCGTGTCGGGATCGGTCTCGGTGAGCATCCGACGCGCCAGATCGACCTGGCTCGCGAGGGGCTCGCGCCCGAAGCCGAGGCGCGCGATCAGCGTGCCGAGCAGCGGTCGGCGCATCAGCGCGGCCAGGTCGAGCCAGCCCGACACCTTCTCGACCGGGAGCTGCGGGAGCGCGGCGACCGGGGTCCGGGCGAACGTGGACAGCAGCACGATGCCGCGGACCCGGGAGCGAGCGATGCCGGCGTGGTCGAGCACGAACGCTTGTGCCGCGAGCCCGCCCATCGAGTGGCCGACGAGGACGACGTCATGCAGGTCGAGGCCCTCGAGCACGGTGCGGACGTCGGAGGCGAGGTTCCCGAGTGAGTGCCCGGTGTCGCCCGCCACCGACTGACCATGTCCCCGATGGTCGTACGCCACCACGCGCACGCCGAGCTCTGGCAGCGCGTCGAACTGCTTGACCCAGACCCGGGAGTCGATGGTCACGCCGTGCGAGAGCACGATCGTCGGGCCATGCCCCCGGCTGATCGTGTAGAGGCTGCCGCCGTCGTGTGCCGGCAGCCGGCGGGCTTCGTCGAACGTGAGGTGTGACAGCTTGCCGGCGTCGGGATCGGGTCGGTGCCGCAGGTTGCGCGCGACCGTCCGCGGCGCGCTGTACGCGATCCCGGCGACGCCCGCGGCGACACCGGCCGCGACACCCGCGGTCGTGAGCACGCGCTTGCCCATCATCCGGAGTACCGACGGGGCACGCGCGTGCCGATGCCCGTCACGATCTCGTAGGCGATGGTCCCGAGGTGCTCCGCCCATTCGCCCGCGGTGATCTCGTCGTCACGCTGCGCGCCGAGCAGCACGACCTCGTCACCGACCTCCACGTCGGCCTCACCGACGTCGATCATCAGCTGGTCCATGGTCACCGCGCCGGCGATCCGGGCTCGCCGCCCGTGCACGAGCACTTCGCCGCCGGCGATGCCGAGGTTGCGTGGCACGCCGTCGGCGTACCCGATCGGGATCGTCGCGACGTGCGAGGGGTGGTCGAGCTCGTAGCGCAACCCGTACGAGAGTCGACTCCCGGCAGGCAGCTGCTTGACGTGCGACACGCGGGCGCGCAACGAGAGGGCCGGCCGGAGTGCGAGCCGGTCGCTCAGCTCCGGGGCCGGCGGGACGCCGTAGAGGGCGATGCCCGCGCGCACGAGGTCGTAGCGCGCCCGGGGGTGCACGAGGAGACCGGCGGAGTTCGCGGCGTGGACGATCGGGGGCCGTGCCGCGCGCGCGTCGAGCTCACCGAGCAACGCATCGAAGCGATCGAGCTGCTCGTCGGTGTAGGAGCTGCCGGCCTCGTCGGCGACGGCGAGGTGCGTGCACAACCCGCCGAGCGCGAGCTCGGGACGGGCTGCGATCGCGTCGACGAGGTCGGGCGCTTCGGCGACCGAGCATCCGACCCGATGCATACCCGTGTCGACCTTGAGGTGGACCCCGAGCGCGGCGGACGCGCCGGCATCGGCAACGGCCTTCGCGAGCCCTTCGATGCCGACCGCCGTGTACACGGTCGGAGTCAGGTCGTGCGCGACGACGGCGTCGGCCGCGGCCCGCGGCGGCTCCGAGAGCACGAGGATCGGCGCGTCGACGCCCGCGTCGCGCAGCGCGATGCCCTCCTCCACGAGCGCGACACCCAACCACGAGGCGCCTGCGTCCAGCGCGGCACGCGCGACCGGCACCGCCCCGTGCCCGTACCCGTCGGCCTTGACGACGGCCAGCAGCGCTGCCGGCGCAGCAAGGTCGGCGAGCGCGGCCGTGTTGGCGCGCACGGCGTCGAGCTCGACCTCGGCCCACGCCGGACGCAGGCCCGGCAGCTCGCTCACCTCTGCGCGCTCACGTCTCCGCGGCCACGCGGCGTACGAGGTCGCCGCGAGCGATGATGCCGACGAGCTTGCCGTCGGCATCGACGACCGGCATGTGCGTGACGTCGGCATCGTGCATCGCAGCCGCGACGAAACCCAGAGTGTCGTCGGGCGAGCACCTCGGGAAGTCCTTCAGCATGAGCTCTTCCACGTTCGCTGCCGTCATGCGCTCCAGCTCCGACTCGAATCGCTTCGCCTCACCCGGCAACGGGAACTCCGCGCCGAGGAAGTTGAACCATGTCGGTGCGTGCAGGTTCGCCTCGGAGACGATGAGGTCCTCGTCGCGCAGGAGCCCGACGACCTTGCCGTCGGCATCGACGACCGGTGCCGCGCCGATCGAGTGCTCGGCCAGCGTGTCGGCGGCCTCCTCGAAGCGCTGGTCGGGGCGCATGGTGACGACCTTCGTCGTCATCACGTCACGGACGGGCGTGGCGCTCGGCATTCCTTCCTCCACCTTCCTGCTCGGTGCGATCTTCGAGGTCGCCGAGGGCGCGCGGCAGGGCGTCCACCAGGTCGCCGGCGATCATCCCAGTATGCCCGGCGCGATCCGCGGCGCGGCCATGGACGTAGGCGGCGACAGCAGCAGCAGCGAAGGGCTCGAGCCCTCGGGCGAGGAACCCGCCGATGATCCCCGTGAGCACGTCACCGCTGCCGGCGGTGGCCAGCTCGGCGCCACCGAGCACCGTCGTCGCCGCACGGCCGTCTGGATCGGCGACGACGGTTCCAGGGCCCTTCAGCAGGGCCACACACCCCGACGCCTCCGCCAGCCGGTGCGCCGCGTCGACTCGGTCGTCACCCACCGGCTCGCCGACGAGCCGCGCGTACTCCCCGGCGTGCGGCGTGATGACGGTCGGCGCGGGGCGCGAACGCAGCGCGGCCGCGTCGCTCGCGAACGCGTTCAGCCCGTCGGCGTCCAGCACGAGCGGGACGGTGATCTGCTGCACCAGCTGTCGTACGACCGCTCGCGTCGCGTCGGCCGTCCCGAGTCCGGGCCCGACCGCAGCGGCGCGGAACCGCCTGAACGCGCCACGGAAGTCGTCCGGGATCGCGGTGAGCGAGCCGGCATCGTCGGCCGGAAGCGGCTTCACGACCACCTCGCTCCCTCCCGCACGAGTCGCCGCCTCGAGCCCCGGGATGCCGCACCACACGATCCCGGCGCCGGCGCGCATCGCCGCGTGGCTCACGAACAGCGGCGCACCGGTCATGCCGCCGGAGCCGCCGACGACGAGCAGCCCCGCCGACCACTTGTTCGCGTCGGGCGCGCGGGGCACGAGCCAGCTCGCGCAGTCGGACCGCTCGACGATGCCGAGCGACGGGGGACCGACGTCGATGCCGATGTCGATGACGTTGACATCGCCCGCGAGGCTGCGGCCGGGCTCGAAGCACACCCCCGGCTTGCGCGCTGCGAAGGTCACCGTCGCGTCGGCGCGCACCGCGGCGCCGCCCGTGCGCCCGGTCAGCCCGTCGACGCCGGATGGGATGTCGACGGCGATGGTCGCGACATCATGACTGAGCTCGGCCGCTCGAGCCGCCGCTCCGTCCAAGACGCCGCTGAAGCCGGTCCCGTACATCGCGTCGACGAACAGATCGACCCGCTGGAGCGCGCGCTCGACGGCCCCGCCGTCGACGCCGGCCGCGAGCTCGAGCACCTCGACGCGCACGCCCCATCCGAGCAGGACGCGCGCCGCCACGAGTCCGTCGCCGCCGTTGTTGCCCTTGCCGCACACGATCGCCACACGTCGGCCGTACGTGCCGCCGAGCATCCGGCGTGCCTGCCACGCGACGGCCCGTCCGGCGCGGTCCATGAGCTCCTCGGCGGGCGTACCCCCCGCGATCGCCTGCCGGTCGGCCTCGGCCATCTCCACGGGCGTGAGGACCGGTTCCACGATCAGCCTTCCCCGAAGGCGATCGCGACGGCGAGTGCGGTGGTCTCGGTGTGGGTGAGCGACAGCAGCCACGACGTGACGCCTCGCTCGGCGGCCATCGTCGCGGCCTTCCCGTGGAGCGCGACCGACGGTGCACCGCTCTTGGCGCGCACGACCTCGACATCGCGCAGCTTGAACTTCCACAGCCCGACCCCCATCGCCTTCATGACCGCTTCCTTCGCTCCGAAGCGTGCGGCCAGGCTCTTGGCCGGGTCCTTCTGGCGGAACGCGTACTGCCGCTCGGCATCGCTGAACAGCCGGTCGGGCAGGCCCGCTCGCCGCTCCATCGCCAACCGGAACCGAGCGATCTCGACGAGGTCGGTGCCGAGCCCGACTAGGAGCTGCGCCACTGGTCAGCCAGGACGTACACCGGCTCGGTCAGGAGGTCGATGACGGGCACGCGGCCGAGCACCGCGTCGTCGAAGGTTCGTTCCGTCTCGGTGACCGCGTCCTTCAGCGCGCCGTAGCGGCCCTGATAGCCCTGGAGCACGGCGCGCATCGCGTCGGGCTCGAGATGGTCGAAGAAGCGCACGTGGAGGAGCGTCAGACCCACGGTCTCGTTGTGCTTCACCTCGGGGACGATGACAAGCGTGCGACCGTCGCGGCGCCCACGGACCGCGGTGACCTCGCGTTGCGTCGCCACCCTGCGCTTGGTGCCCAACAGGCTGGCGTCGGACTCGGCACGCGACACGAGCCCGCTCGCGACCCCACCCTTGTCGACGACGTGGATCGTCGCCCGGTCGTCCGCGACGTCTCCCTCGATGCGATAGCGCGTGTAGCCCGTGACCTCGGCGACGGCCGGGTCGAGGTCGACGAGCGTGCGCAGCGCCCGGTAGCTGAGGCCGTCGCGTGGCGCGCCCGCCGCGAGCACCTCGCGCACGAGCGGGGCCTGGAGCAGCGTCTCGTCGGAGCGCGAGATCCCGACCGTCACCGTCTTGGCCTGGTGCTTGATGGCGTCGACGGGTCGGGTGAGCTCGTCGATCCCCTTGGTGAGGGCGCTGGCCAGGTCCTGCACGACCGTGCTCGGCGTGCCGACGCGTCCGTGCTCGAGCGCGTACGAGTCGAGGTGGAGCGCGCCGGTGGCGTACCGCAGCATCGACGCCAAGCGCGTCGCGGTGCTGGCTTCGAGCGTGCCGTCGTACGTTCCGGCGCGCAGCCCGTCGAAGAACCGGCGGGCCGGGTCCTCGATGGCGGGCGCCAGCCGGTCGAGCAGCTCGTCCGGCTCGCCGGCGGCGACGGCTTCGATGCCGGCCCGTGCCTCATGCAGCGGGAGCGCGGACGCATCGATCGCGAGCGCAGCCTCGTAGCCGAACACATGGCCCGCCACGGTCGCGAGCACGAAGTCGAGCCGGGGATGGACGGCGGGCACCAGGATCGTGTCGAGCGCCGCCGGGAAGCGCGTCGAGTCGTCAGCGATCACGATTGGCGCGGCGCGGTGGGCGCGGTAGATCGCGACCTCCTTGCCCACGTCGTCGGCGTTGGAGCCGGCGAGCCCGGCGGCGCAGACGATGATGAGCGGCTCCGACGACAGGTCGATGTGCTTCTTGTCCTCGGTGACGTCGCAGGCGATCGCCTTGTAGCAGAGCTCCGAGAGCTTGATCCTGATCTCGCGGGCGGCGATCAAGTTCGCACCGTTGCCCACGATCGCCCAGTACCGGCGCGACAGCACGTGCCGATGCGAGATCGCTGCGATCTCGGCTCGGTTCGCCAGGACCGACCGCATCGCGTCCGGCAGCTCGCGCAGGCGGTGCAGCAACACGTCGGCCTCGCGGGCGTCGAGCGAACCCGCCGCGTCGGCGATGGCCATGGCCAGCAGCCAGCCTGCGGCGATCTGCGAGTAGAAGGCCTTCGTCGACGCGACGCTCATCTCCACGTCGCGTCCGTCGGACGTGTAGAGCACGCCGTCTGCCTTGTCGACGAGATCGCTGTCGCGGCGATTGACGATGGCAAGGACGGTTGCGCCGTGGTCGCGGGAGAGGTCGACCGTGCGGTTCGTGTCGGTCGTCGTACCGCTCTGGCTGATGGCGACGACGAGGGTGTCGCGCATGTCGCCGCGCAGGCCGAAGCCCGAGAGCTCCGTGGCCGGCATCGCGTCGACCTCCAGGCGATCACCGGTGAACCCCTCGAGCGCGGCGGCGAAGCTCTGCCCGGCGATCGCGGCGGTGCCCTGGCCGATGACCACGACCCGTTCGATGGAGCCGTCGGCCAGGCGCGCCTTCAGGTCGTCGGAGACGGTCTCGCTCCCGAGCTCGACGCTCCACCGACCCTCGGCTTCGATCAGCTTGCCGCGCAGGGTCTTGCGGAAGGAGTCGGGAGCCTCCGAGATCTCCTTCAACAGGAAGTGGGGATGCTCGCCGCGGTCGATGTCGCGCGTCGTGATCTGCGCGTAGTGCACGTCGTTCTCGCTCACCGGCAACGGCGTGCCGTCGTAGGCGAACCGCTCGATGCCCTCGAGTCGGCCGGCGTGCGCACCGTGGACGACGACGACCTGCCCCCTCGTCGCGCCGGCGCGCTGCGGATCGGCAGGCGTCTCACCGTCGAGTCGCACGTACTGCGCCGTCTCCTCGACGAGGCCGTACGGCTCGCTCGCCACCACGAACATGTCCTCGGCCACGCCGACGTAGAGCGCCTGGCCGCTGCCACGCAGCGCGAGGTAGAGGTCTGCGGGCGCCGCGACGGCGCTCGCGGCGACCGCAACCGAACCCTCCAGAGTCGCGACCGTTGCCCGGAACGCCTCCGTCGGGTCGACCCCCTCGGCGAGCCGGTGCGACACGAGTGCGGGGATCACCTTCGCGTCGGTCGTGATCTCCACCGGCACGGCGAGGCCCTCCAGTGCCGTCAGGTCGGAGTAGTTGTCGACGTCGCCGTTCAGCGCAGCGGTGACGTACGGGCCGCTCGCGGCACCCTGCTCCTCCTGGTTGAGCGGGTGCGCGTTCGGTTCCGAGATGATGCCGACGCTCGCCCAGCGCGTGTGCCCGAGCACGACAGCCTCCGCGGTCTCGTGCTCGAGCGCGACGTGCAACAGCTCGTCGTCGCGTACGGCGGTACGCAACCGGCGCACGTTGTCACCGAGCTCGCCGATCTCCGCCGCCGCCTTGTAGACGAAGGACAGCATCCCGTCGGGCGTGCGGACGGCGCGGTGCTCGAAGAGGTCGTCGCCGGTTCGCCGCTCCAAGAGCCGCGCCATCGCCGGGTCCGCGAGATCGAGGCCGTGGTCTCGCACGAGGAGGTGCAGGCCGGCCGAGTCGCGCCCCCGCACCTCGAGCCGATCGATGGCCGACAGCGCCACCTGCACCGACGTGAACGCTTCGATCGATGCGTCCGAAGCATCGGGACCGGCAAGCTCACCGACGCAGCGCGCGGTGCGGAGGCGGTCGCGGCGTACGGCCCACGTGGTGTCCTTGGCCCGCAGCAGCGCCGCGTTGACCGCCTCCAGCGGCATCCCCGAGTGCACGACGGTGCCGTCGTCGAGCATCGCCTCGGCAGAGCCCAGGAGCGCAGTCAGCTGATCGGTGCGATGGTCGATCGCCAGCGTCCCGGCGCGGTCCGCGAGGAGAGCCCGCACACCCGGCACGCCCCGCAGCGCACCGTCGACGTGCTCGATGGCGTTCGCGGCGGCATCCAGCTCGGCGAGCGCGCCGCGCCACGGCTCGAGCGCGGCGACGGCCCGATCGAGCGTGGCGATCAGCGCGTCGAGCGCCGGGGGGCGCCGCGTGCTGCGCCGCCGGACGACGCCGATGATTCCGCACATGGCCGATCCAATCCTATGGTCGCTGTGCTCGTCTCAGAGGGGAAGCCCGCGCTCGGGCGGCGGTCCGACGGCGCCGCCGGCGCGTGCGACCGCGACGACGAGCCTGTCGGCGACCAGCTCGGCGCGTTCGACGCTCGTGGCCTCCACCATGACGCGCACGACGGGCTCGGTGCCGGAGGGGCGAACGAGCACCCGGCCGTCGGGCACCAGCTCGGCGTTGATCGCCGCGATGTCGGCGGCGAGGCCCTGATCGTGCTCGACCGCGCCACGGTCGCGGACCGCGACGTTGCGCAGGATCTGCGGGAAGCGTTGCATCACGCCCGACAGCAGCGACAGGGAGTGGCCGGTTCCGTTCACGACGTCGAGCAACATCGCGCCGGTGAGCGTGCCGTCACCGGTCCTTGCGAAGTCGGTGAAGATCACGTGCCCTGACTGCTCACCACCGAGCGAGAGCTCGCGCCGCTCGAGCTCGTCGAGCACGAACCGGTCGCCGACCGGCACCTCCACGAAGTCGATGCCGTGCGACTCGAGGCAGCGTCGGAGGCCCAGGTTCGACATCACCGTGCCGACGACGGCGCTGTTGCGGAGCTGGTCGCGCTCCTTCAGATCGAGCGCGCAGACAGCCATGATCTGGTCTCCGTCGACGATGCCACCACGCTCGTCGACGGCGATCACGCGGTCGCCGTCGCCATCGAACGCGAGGCCGGCCCGGGCGCGCGATGCGATCACGGCTTCCTGGAGCAACCGAGGGTCGGTCGAACCACACGCGCGGTTGATGTTGGTTCCATCAGGTGCGGCGTTGAGCACCTGGACCTCGGCCCCGAGCTCCTTGAACACTCGGGGCGCAGAGCGGAACGCGGCACCGTTGCCACAGTCGAGCACGATGTTGAGACCCGCGAGGTCCCGTCCTTCGAACGCGCCGACGACGTGCCGGACGTACTCGTCGAGTGGCTCCTGCATCTGTCGATCGACGCCGACCGCCGTACCGACGGGCCCGCCCTCGGGAATCGCCATCGCGAGCTCGCGCAGCTCGGTCTCGACGTGCGCCTCGAGCTCGTCGGTGATCTTGCGCCCACCCCGCGCGAACAGCTTGACGCCGTTGTCCTCGAACGGGTTGTGGCTCGCGGAGATGACGGCAGCCGGCGCCTGGCGTGCGTTGGCGAGCTGGGCGACCGCGGGTGTCGGTAGCACGCCGGCGAGCTCGACGTCGGCGCCTTCGGCGCAGAGGCCCGCCACGAGCGCGGCCTGGATCAGCGGTCCCGACCGTCGTGTGTCGCGACCGACGACGAACGGGACGTCACGGCCGAGAACCCGCGCCGCGGCACGGCCGAGCGCGGTGATGAGCTCGGGTGTCAGGTCGCGGTTCGCGACACCCCGGATCCCGTCGGTCCCGAAGCGCAGAGTCATCGTGGAGCGCGTCCCCGGGGACGCGTCTCAACGCTTCGAGTACTGAGGTGCCTTGCGGGCCTTCTTGAGGCCGTACTTGCGACGCTCCTTCTCACGCGCATCGCGCACGAGCAGCCCCGCCTTCTTGAGCGTGGGGCGCAGCTCGTCGTCGAGACCCACGAGCGCTCGTGCGATTCCCAGGCGGAGGGCACCGGCCTGCCCGCTCGTGCCCCCACCCGTGATCGTCGCATCGACGTCGTACACGTCGGCGGTCTGGCTCACGCGCAGCGCCTCGGTGGCGTGCTGCTGATGCGTGACGACCGAGAAGTACCGCTCGACCGGACGACCGTTGATCACGATCTGCCCCGAGCCCGCGCGCAGGCGCACGCGCGCGACGGCCTCCTTGCGGCGACCGGTCGACTGGATGAGCGGCTTCGGCATCGTTCTCCTCTTGTTCTGGTCGACTCCGGCTGCGCCGCGCCCTCCGGCGCTGCTCGCCTGCGTCTCCTCTTGCTTGTTGCTTGCTACTTGCGTGACGCGAGCGCGCGCGGAACGGGCTGCTGCGCTGCGTGCGGGTGGGTCGGGCCGGCGTAGACGCGCAGCTTCCTGATCATGGCGCGACCGAGCGGGCCCTTGGGAAGCATCCCCTTGACCGCGAGGCGCACCACACGCTCGGGGTCACGGGCGAGCAGGTGCTCGAGCGACTCCTCGCTCAACCCCCCGGGGTAGCCCGAGTGGCGGTAGTAGGTCTTGCCCTCGAGCTTGCGGGGGGTGAACGCGAGCTTCGACGCGTTGATCACGACCACGTGGTCACCGGTGTCGATGTACGGAGCCCAGATCGTCTTGTGCTTCCCGCGCAGCAGCGTGGCCACCTCGGTGGCGAGGCGCCCGAGCACCGCGCCGTCGGCGTCGATGACGTGCCAGGCGCGCTCGATGTCGTCGGGAGTGGGCTGGAAGGTCCGCACGCGGTCCTCGGATCTGGTGCAGGGGTCAGGTGGAGCAACGGGGCGCGTCCGGCGCCCCACGGGGGACGCCGGCGTGAGCGCGAAGAGAGAGCCTAGACGATGCCCCCGAAGCCCCGACAATCGCCCTCGAGAGGGCCGTAGGCTCGGTCTCGATGAGGGCCCCCACGGTGACCGAGCTCGGGTCCGAGCGTCTCGAGCAGGCCGAGGCGGCGCTGGGGATCCTCACCGACGCCGCGCTCGAACCCATCGTCGACATGGTGCTGCTCGCCCGCGATGGCGCGTACGAAGCCCACTCGCACGACGGCTCCGTCCGGTTCCGCCGGACGGCGGACGGCTACGAGGTGCTCACCACCGAGCGCATCGACCCACTCGCCGACCGGTCGACCCACCGGTTCACGCCGCTGCACCACGAGCGCGCCAACCTCAACCCGCACCGGGGCGAGAACGCCTACCCGTTCGCCTTCGACCACGTCGCCCAGCTGTTCGACCATCCGGCGGCCCCCGACCTGTGCGTCCTGCACTCGGCCGACCACAACTGGGAGGACCAGGGCGGTCACCGGGGCGAGCACGGCTCGCTCGGGATCGTCCAGGCCCGGGCACCGTTCGTGCTGTGCGGGAAGGGCGTCCGCTCCGACGGGCTGGTGCCGCGCTCGGCGCGGCTCGTCGACGTGGCACCGACCGTGCTGGAGCTGCTCGGGGTGCCTCGTCGTGAAGACGGCACGCACCTGGCCGGACAGGACGGGGATGTGCGCGACGACGTGCTCGACGCCGGCGACGGCCCGGCCAAGCACGTCGTGCTGTTCCTGTTCGATGGCACGAACCCGAACGTGCTCCACGACATGGCGGCGCGTGGCGAGGCTCCCAACACGGCACGTCTGATCGCCGACGGGACGGGCTTCGGTCACGGCGCGATCGCGGGGCTGCCCACCGTGACGCTCGCCAACCACACGTCGATCGTCACCGGGCGTCTGCCGGGCCACCACGGCATCCTCCACAACGCCTGGTTCGACCGCCGTAGCGGCGAGCAGGTCATCACGAACTCCAACGCGACCTGGCCGACCTCGATGAACCACGTGACCCCCGGCGTGGAGTCGATCCACTCGGTGCTGCACGGGCACGAGCCGGCCGCCTTCACCGCATCCGTCAACGAGCCGTGCGACATCGGTGCCGACTACTCGACCTTCCACCACATCCGCGCCGGGGACGTGCCACCACTCCCCGATCCCGAGGGCCTCCCGAACACCACGGAGCGGTTCGTACGACCGTCGAAGGACTACCGGTGGTCGTCGGTCATCGACCACATGGGCGTGCAGCAGGCCACCGGGATCGTCGGCGGACACTTCCGCGACGAGTCGTTCCCGGTACCGCGCTTCATGTTCGCCAACTTCACGTTGACCGACGCCGCCATGCACGAGGGCGGCCCGCACTCCGAGATCGCGGCCGCAGCCGTCCGCGACAGCGATGCCCGGATGGGCGAGATCATGGCGGCCGTCGAGCGCGCCGGCGTGCTCGACGACACCGCGTTCGTGCTCGTTGCCGACCACGGCATGGAGGAGAGCGACCCCGACGTCACCGGTGACTGGGACGTCGCCTTGCGCGATGCCGGCCTCACGTTCCGCGACGAGGGCTACGGCTTCCTCTACCTCGGCGAGCAGCCCGGCTGACCGCGCGGCCGATGGCGCCTGTCGACGGACGCGCCGACCACCGCGGACGAGGCGTTGTGAGCGCGCGTTCTTCTCAGGCGTCGTAGCCGACCGCCCAGAGGCACAGGCCCTGGGCAGGCGCGACCCGACCGGCCTCGGCACGGTCGCGGCTGCGCAGCACGCGCAGGATGTCGCCCGGGCGGCGGCGTCCCAGACCGGCCTCGACGATCGTGCCGACGATCGAGCGAACCATCTGCCAGCAGAACGCAGCGGCGGTGATCTCGAACGTCATCACGTCGGTGCGCTCGCGCTCCGAAGCGATCCACTGGGCCGCGTGGACCGTGCGCATCGTCGTCGAGCCCTCGGGGCCCTTGCGGCAGAACGCGGCGAAGTCGTGCTCGCCGACGAAGGGATCGGCCGCGAGGCGCAGCAACGACGCATCGAGGCGTTCCGGGATCCACCACGCGTAGCGGGCGAGGAACGGGTCGGGCGTCGGCGCGTTGACGATCGTGTACCGGTAGGTGCGCCACCGAGCGTCGCGACGAGCGTCGAAGGTGGCCGACATCCACTCGACCGACCGCACGACGATCGCGGGTCCGAGCATCCGGTTGAGTGAGCGCCGGACCCGTGTCGGCTGGGAGTCGCGTGGCGCGTCGATGCTGACGACCTGCCCCCAGGCGTGCACACCCGCGTCGGTGCGGCCTGCGCACGCGAGGTTCAGGTGCTCGAGCGGCGCGCGGAGCGTCTTCTCGAGCGCCTCTGCGAGCACACCTCCGACGGTGCGAGTGTCGCGTTGGGGCGCGAAGCCGTGGAAGTCGGTGCCGTCGTATGCCACCACCAGCCGCAGCCTCCCCGGCGCTGCGGGTACGACTGGGGATGGCTCACCTCCACTGGTCGACGCCGCGGACGGCGTCTCCTCCGGCGACGGCCGTCCCGGCCGCCCGCCGCCGGTGCTCACACCAGCTCGATGCGCGCCATCGGCGCGTTGTCACCTGGTCGCGGGCCGAGCTTCAGGATGCGCAGGTATCCGCCCTGGCGCGACGAGAACCGCGGCGCGATCTCGGCGAAGAGCTTGTGGGTGGCCTGCTTGTCGTGGATCGTTGCGACGACCTGGCGGCGGTCGTGGATCCCACCCCGCTTGGCCTTCGTGATCAGACGCTCGGCGTAGGGCCGGAGGACCTTCGCCTTGGTCTCGGTCGTGACGATGTGGCCCGACTCGAAGAGGCTCGCGGCGAGGTTGGCCAGCATGAGCCGCTGGTGCGCGGGGTCCTTCCCCAGGCGAGGGCCCTTCCGAGGCGTGGGCACGGCTATTCCTTCACTCGAAGCGACAGGCCGCGCTCGTCGAGCTTCTGGAGCACCTCTTCGAGCGACTTGGACCCGAAGTTGGTGATCGCGAGGAGGTCGTCCTCGGACTTGAGGACGAGCTGACCGATCGTGTCGACCCGAGCCCGCTTGAGGCAGTTGCGAGGCCGCTCCGAGAGGTCGAGCTCCTCGATGGGCAGCTCCAGGTCGGGCGACGCCGAGGTGGTCGGCGACACCTCCCCGAGCTCGAGGCCCTTCGGCTCGTCGGAGAGATCGGCGACCAGGCTGACGAGGCTCCGCAGCGTGTCGCCCGCGGAGGCGAGCGCCTCACGCGGCGTGATCGACCCGTCGGTCTCGATCTCGATCTTGAGCTTGTCGTAGTTGGTTGCCTGCTCGACACGCGTCGGTTCGATCTGGAACGACACTCGCCGAACCGGCGAGAAGATCGCGTCGACGGGGATCACCCCGATCGTCGACGTCTTCTTGTTGCGCTCGGCCGAGAGGTAGCCGCGCCCTTGCTCGACCGTGACATCGACCGCGAGGCGACCCTTTGCGTTGACGGTCGCGAGGTGGAGATCGCCGTTGAGCACCTCGACGTCGCTCGTGACCTGGATGTCAGACGCGGTCACGTCTCCGGGCCCGCGCTTGTCGAGCCGAAGCGTCACGGGCTCGTCGGCCGAGCACCGCAGGACGAGATCCTTCAGGTTCAGGATCAGGTCGGTGACGTCCTCCTTCACGCCCGGGATCGTGTCGAACTCGTGGAGCGCCTCGTCGAAGCGCACCTGGGTGACGGCCGCGCCGGGGATCGACGACAGCAACGTGCGCCGGAGGCTGTTGCCGAGGGTGTGACCGAACCCCGGCTCGAGCGGCGAGATGAAGAACGACTGGGTGTTGCCCTCGGCCTCACCGGACTCGACCTCGGGACGCTGGATGATGAGCATGGATGCCTCTTCTTGGGCCGACCGCGCCGGCCCGATGGGGGTGTGCTACTTGGAGTAGAGCTCGACGATGAGCTGCTCACGCACGGGCACGTCGATCTGCTCGCGCAACGGCAGCTCGCGCACGGTCGCCTTGACGTCACCTGCGCTGACGTCGACCCAGGCGGGGATCGCGCGATCGATGGTGTCGAGGTTGTGACGGATCACGATGTTCTTCTTGGTCTTGTCGGACAGCTCGACGACGTCGCCCTTGCGGCACTGGAACGACGGGATCGTCACCCGGCGGCCGTTGACGGTGACGTGACCGTGGCGGACGAGCTGACGGGCCTGGTTGCGACTGGCCGCGAAGTTCGCGCGGTACACGACGTTGTCGACGCGGGACTCGAGCATCCGCAAGAGGTTCTCGCCGGCGATGCCCGACTGCTTGGAAGCCTGCGCGTACACGTTGCGGAACTGCTTCTCGAGCACGCCGTAGATGCGGCGCGCCTTCTGCTTCTCCCGCAGCTGGAGCAGGTACTCGCTGTCGCGGATGCGCCCGCGGCCGTGCTCACCAGGCGGGTAGGGCTTGCGTTCGACCGGGCACTTCATGGAGTCGCACTTTGCGCCCTTGAGGAAGAGCTTCATGCGCTCTCGCCTGCAGAGCTTGCAGACTGCCTTCGTGTAGCGCGCCATCAGATCGTCCCCGTCATGGCCGGCACCTCACACCCGCCGGCGCTTCGGCGGCCGGCAGCCGTTGTGCGGGATCGGGGTGACGTCCTTGATGCCGACCACCTCGATGCCTGTGTTCTGGATCGTTCTGATCGCGGTCTCCCGCCCCGACCCCGGGCCCTTCACCATCACGTCGACCTTTCGGACACCGTGCTCCATCGCGCGCCGGGCCACCGTCTCGGCGGCGAGCTGTGCCGCGAACGGCGTGCTCTTGCGCGAGCCCTTGAGACCCACGTTGCCCGACGACGCCCACGCGATCGTGTTGCCCTGCTGATCGGTGATCGTGATGATCGTGTTGTTGAACGACGACTTGATGTGCGCGACGCCATAGGCGATGTTCTTGCGCTCGCGTCGCTTCGGGCGTCGTCCGCCTGCGGCTGGCTTGGCCAACTCCGTCGTATCCCTTCGTTACTTGCGGGCGCGCTTCTTGCCGGCCACGGTCTTCTTCGGACCCTTCCGGGTGCGCGCGTTGGTGCGGGTGCGCTGGCCGTGGACCGGCAGGCCCCGGCGGTGCCGGATGCCCTGATAGGTGCCGATCTCGACCTTGCGCTTGATGTTGGCGGCGACCTCACGGCGGAGGTCACCTTCGGTCTTGAGGTTGGAGTCGATGAACGCGCGCAGCTTCGCGACCTCTTCGTCGGTGAGGTCGCGCACGCGTGTGTCGCGTGGCAGCGCGGTGTGGTCGCACACCAGCTTCGCGGTGTTGCGACCGATGCCGAAGATGTACGTCAACGACACCTCGAGACGCTTCTCACGCGGGATGTCGACGCCGGCGATACGAGCCATGTCTGCTTCCTCAGCCTTGTCGCTGCTTGTGGCGAGGGTTCGTGCAGATGACCCGCACCGCGCCATGGCGGCGGATCACCTTGCACTTCTCACACATCTTCTTGACGCTCGGACGTACCTTCACGCGACTCTCACTTGTACCGGTAGGTGATGCGACCACGCCCGAGGTCGTACGGGGTGAGCTCGACCTGCACCCGGTCACCGGGGAGGATCCGGATGTAGTGCATCCGCATCTTCCCGGAGATGTGTGCGAGCACCTTGTGCCCGTTCTCGAGCTCGACACGGAACATGGCGTTCGGCAACGGCTCGACCACCGTCCCCTCGACCAGGATCGTGTCGTCCTTGGGCTTGGCCAGTGCGCTGTCCTCTCCGGGCGGCGCGCTCGAACGCGCCGAAACGAGCCATCTCTGCGGGCTTTGGGGGGAGTCGCGCGGGCGCGAGATCCCAAACAGCCGAAGAATCAGGCTACACGAACCGCCCGAGGCGGCCCAAGTCGCCGAGGGCGGCCCTCGGGCCCTGGATCAGCCGGTGAACCTCGGCTGGAGCACCACGGGGCAGGTCTGAGCTGCCGGGTCCCAGGTGATGCTCACGAACCCGTCGCCGTCCTGGATGCCGGTCTCGAACTCGACGCCCGCCGGGCCGGAGCCCGAGCCGCCGCCACCGCCACCGCCGTCGTCGCTGCCCTTGCCGGCGCTGCCGGCGCCGCCGCCGCCGCCGAAGTACCCGCCGCCACCGCCGCCACCGCCGTCGTTCTCGTCGTTCACGCCACCCTGGCCGCCCTGCCCGAGCACGCCCGAGGTCGCGGTCGGGTCGAAGGCAGTGTCGGCAGCACCGCCGGCGGCCTGTGTGCCACCGCCACCGCCGGGCGTGCCGGCAATGCTGTCGGAGCCGGCGTCACCGGACTCGCCGCCGCCGTCACCGCCAGAGCCGTTGTCCGGCGGATCGTTACCTTCACCGTCGCCGCCGCTGCCACCGCCGCCCCCGGCGACGACGACCCGGTTCGTCAGTGCCGACCCGCCCTGGCGAACGTCAGACGCACCCCCGCCACCGCCACCGGGGTCGTCGCTCACCGTGCTGCCCCCTCCGTCACCACCACCGTTGAACCCGCCTCGGCTGTCGCCGGGAAGCCCCGCGATGGACACGTTGTCGCCGTCGTCACGCTCCAAGATGTCGACCGGGTTGACAGACAGCCCGTCGTGGCCTTCCTCGCCGACGTAGACGTGGAGCGTCTCCCCAGGCGTCACCGGGATCGTCGCGGTGGCGCGACCACCCTGACCACCGGCCTCGCCGTCGCTGGCGACACCGCCCTCGGCGCCGTACGCGTCGATGGTCACCGCGCACACGCCCGCGGGCACGACGAACTCCTGCGCGTCACCCGTGTACTCGAACTCCTGGGTCTGCGGCTCCGCACCCGCAGTACCGCTGCCGATCGCCACCACCGCGCCCGCGCTCGCGAGGGCGACGACGACAACCACCCGCGCAACCGACCGAACCAGCTCACGAGCCATCAGACCGGACCTCCACCCACGCCTGGCACCCACACGAAGCCGTGCAGAATCCAGCAATTTCTACCAGTCGCCCGCCGCGCCGGTCGACATCGCCGGGGGCTCTCCCCGGAGCCCCAGGCCGCGCCTCACCAGGGCAGCGTCAGCACCTCGGGGCCGTGGTCGGTGCAGGCGATGGTGTGCTCGAAGTGGGCCGAGCGGCGTCCGTCCTTGGTGACCACCGTCCAGCCGTCGTCGAGCAGGAGGGTCTCGCGGCTGCCGGCGTTGACCATCGGCTCGATGGCGAGCACATGGCCCTCCTTGACCTTCATGCCTCGCCCGGCCGGCCCGTAGTTGGGGACCTGCGGCTCCTCGTGCATGGCGGTACCGATGCCGTGCCCGACGTACTCCCGCACGACCGAGAAGCCGGCCGCCAGCGCCCGGTTCTCGACCGCGGCGCCGATGTCGCCGAGCCGGTTGCCGGGCACGATCTCGGTGATCGCGTCCTCGAGGCTCGCGCGTGTGACCTCGAGAAGGCGCTTCGACTCCTCGTCGATCTCACCGACCGGGATCGTGACGGCCGCGTCCGCGTGCCAGCCTTCGATGATCGCCCCGCAATCGATGGAGAGGATGTCGCCCTCCTCGAGGATCACCTGCTCGCTCGGGATCCCGTGCACGATCACCTCGTTCGGAGAGGTGCACACCACCGCGGGAAAGCCGTGGTAGTTGAGGAAGTTGGAGCGCGCGTTGCGCCGCTCGAGCACCTCGCGCCCGGCGAGGTCGACGTCGAGGGTCGTCGCCCCCGGCTTTGCCGCGCGGGTACAGCACTCGTGCATCTCGGCGACGATCGTGCCGGCCTGGCGCATCAGCGCGATCTGCTCGGTCGTCTTGCGCGTGATCACGGTGTGGAACGGTCGACGAGAGCCTCGACCGTCTCGACGAGCTTCTTGAACACATCGTCGGTCTCACCGCTGCCGTCGACGTGTGAGAGCGCTTGCGTGCGCCGGTAGAACTGGATGACCGGCAGCGTCTCGATCTCGTAGAGCTCGAGGCGCCGCATGACTGCCTCCTCGGTGTCGTCGTCGCGGTGGACGACAGAACCGCCGCACACGTCGCAGGTCCAGTCGGTCGCCGGCGGCTGGTCGACGTGGTAGACGGCCCCGCACTCGTTGCAGACGCGTCGGCCCGCGATGCGCTTCAGCACGATCTCGCTGGGGACGTCGAGGTCGAGCGCGAGATCGAGCGGGTGCCCATCGAGGATGCGCTGGAGCTCCGCGGCCTGGCGGCGTGTCCGGGGGAAGCCGTCGAGCACGAAGCCGCCGCGGATCCGGTCATTCACGGCGAGCTGCTCCTCGACGACGCCGACCACGGTCTCGTCGGGGACGAGGTCGCCGCGGTCCATGTACTCCTTCGCCGCGAGCCCGAGCTCGCTGTCGGCGGCAGCCGCCTCCCGGAACAGATCGCCGGTCGAGAGGTGGTCGACGTCGTAGTGCTCTGCCAGCCGGATCGCCTGGGTGCCCTTGCCGGCCCCCTGCTTCCCGAGCAGCACCAGGCGCGGTCCTCGTGTGCTCATGACGCAACCACCTCAGACGAGGAAACCCTCGTAGTTCCGCATCATCAGCTGACTGTCGATCTGCTTCATCGTCTCGAGCGCGACGCCCACGGTGATGAGCAGCGCGGTCCCTCCGAAGGGGAACTGGCTGATGTCCCAGATCGCGAACACGAGCAGGGGCGCGAGGGCGATCGTCGCGAGGAACAGCGACCCCGGCAGCGTGATCCGGTTCAGCACCTTCGCGAGGTACTTCTCCGTCGGCGGCCCGGGGCGGATGCCCGGGATGAAGCCACCCTGCTTGCGGATGATGTCGGCCTGCTGCTGCGGATTGAACGCGATGGCGGTGTAGAAGTACGCGAAGAAGATGATCAGGATCGTGTAGAAGGCGATGTAGAACCAGCCCTGGTTGTTGACCAGGTTGTCGTTGATCCACTCCTGCACGCCCTGCAGGTTGTTGCCGAGCGCGGACGCGATCAGCGCCGGGAACGAGAGGATCGAGCTCGCGAAGATCACCGGGATCACGCCCGACTGGTTCACCTTGAGCGGGATGTAGGTGCTCTGGCCGCCGTACATCCGGCGGCCCACGACCCGTTTCGCGAACTGCACCGGTATTCGTCGCTGCCCCGACTCGACGAACACGATGCCGACGATCATCCCGATGCCGATCACGATGATCACGAAGAACTGGAACTTCGTGCCCTCGCTCCAGATGGCTGCACCCTGGGCCGGCAGGCGTGACACGACCGACGCGAAGATCAAGATCGACATCCCGTTGCCGATGCCGCGCTGGGTGATCAGCTCCCCGATCCACATCACCATCGCGGTGCCGGCGGTCCACACGAGCACGATCAGCCCGGCACGCCAGAAGTTGAACCCCGGGATGAAGTCGATGCCCTCGGGCAGGCTGGCACCGAAGCCGATGAGGCCACCCGAGCCCTGGTGCAGGGCGAACACGAAGCCGGTCGACTGCACGAGCGCCAGCGCCACGGTGAGGTACCGGGTCCACTGGGTGATCTTCTTCTGGCCGACCTGGCCTTCCTGCTGCCACTGCTCGAGCTTCGGGATGACGACGCCGAGCAGCTGCATGATGATCGATGCCGTGATGTAGGGCATGATCCCCAGGAAGAAGATCGCGACGTTCGTGATCGCGCCGCCCGAGAACAGGTCGAGGAACCCGACGACGCCGCTGTTGTTCGCGTTGTCCTGGAGCGTCTCGATCGCCGAGAAGTCGACGTACGGAACCGGGAGGTGAGCGCCGAGCCGGTACACGCCGACCATTGCCAGCGTGAAGAGGATCTTGTTCCGAAGGTCGGGGACCCGGAACATGTTCCGGAGCCGGGAGAGCATCGAGGCAGCCTACCGATTGGTCAGGGCGTTGTTGCCCCCGGCGGGTGGTCGTCGATCGCCCCACGGCGGCGCCAGCACCTCGGTCGAACCGCCCGCAGCCTCGATCGCGCGCTTCGCTGCTTGCGAGAAGCCGTGCGCCGAGACCGTGAGCGACTTCGTGAGCTCTCCGCGCCCGAGCACCTTCACGAGGCCACGCTTGGCGACGAGGCCACGATCACGCAGCTCGTCGGGCCCGACGCTCGCCCCGGCGTCGAAGCCTTCGAGCGTGTCGAGGTTGACGACCGCGTACTCGACGCGGAACGGGTTGCGGAACCCCTTCGCCTTCGGTGTGCGCCGCGAGATCGGTGTCTGGCCGCCCTCGAAGCGCGCGGCAACCTGGCCGCGCGCGCGCTGGCCCTTCGAGCCGCGGCCTGCGGTCTTCCCGCCTTTACCACCGATGCCTCGCCCGACGCGTCGCGGCTCCCGCCGCGAGCCAGGGGCCGGCTTCAGATCGTGGAGCTTCATGAGGCAACCTCCTCGACATGGACGAGGTGGGGGACCCGCTCGACCATCCCACGGATCTCGGGCCGATCGGGCAGCTCGACGGTGTGGTTGATCCGTCGGAGGCCCAGGGCGCGCAGCGTGCCGCGCTGCTTGGGCTGCGCGCCGATCGTCGATCGGACCTGGGTGACGCGAAGCGTTGCCATGATCACGCGACCTCCGTGACCTCGGGCTTCGGCGTGTTGCGCTCCTTGTAGGCGCGCAGCATCCCGGCCGTCGACACCTCTTCCGGCGACTTGCCCCGCAGCTTCGCGACCTCTTCGGGACGCCGCAGCTCACGAAGCCCCGCGATCGTCGCCCGCGAGACGTTGATCGCGTTCGACGAGCCGAGCGACTTGGCGAGCACGTCGTGGACGCCCGCCGACTCGAGGATCGCGCGGGCCGCACCACCGGCGATGACGCCGGTGCCGGGCGCGGCGGGCTTCAGCAGGACGCGCGCCGCGTCGTGCACCCCCATGTTCGTGTGCGTGATCGTCGACCCGGCGAGCGGCACGGGGAAGAGGTTCTTGCGTGCTTCCTCCATGCCCTTCTGGATCGCCGCCGGCACCTCCTTCGCCTTGCCGTAGCCGAGACCGACGTTGCCCTGGCCGTCGCCGACGACGACGAGCGCGGTGAACGAGAACCGCCGCCCACCCTTCACGACCTTGGCGACGCGGTTGATCGCGATCACTCGCTCTTCGAGCTGTCCATCTGCCACTGGTGACCTTCCCTCTAGAGCTTCAGGCCGGCTTCGCGCGCGCCTTCGGCGACGCTCGCGACTCGGCCGTGGTAGCGGAAGCCACCGCGGTCGAAGACGACCGACTGGACCCCCGCCGACTTGGCTCGCTCGCCGATCCGCTTGCCGACACCCTTCGCGGCATCGACGTCGGCCGTCGCGCCGCCGCGCACGTCGGCTTCCCTCGTCGATGCGGCGACCAGCGTCTTCCCGCTGACGTCGTCGACCAGCTGAGCGTAGGTGTGCTTGCTCGACCGGAACACCGACAGGCGCGGCCGCGCCGCCGTGCCGCGCACCTTCTTGCGCACACGGCGGTGGCGCCGGTCCCGGCTGGCCTTCTTCTGATGCATCGTTACCTCTCTCGCTACTTCGCCGACTTGCCCGCTTTGCGGCGGACGTGCTCGTCGACGTAGCGGATGCCCTTCCCCTTGTAGGGCTCGGGCTTGCGGATCTTTCGGATGTTGGCGGCAACCTGACCGACGAGCTGCTTGTCGCACCCGCGCACCATGATGCGTGTCGGCTGGGGCACTTCGAACGTGATTCCCTCCGGGGCGTCGAAGGGCACCGGGTGCGAGTAGCCGACCTGCAGCTCCAGCTTCGACGGGCCCTGCGCCGCGACGCGGTACCCGACACCGACGATCTCGAGCTCGCGCTCGTAGCCTTCCGAGACGCCGTGCACCATGTTCGCGACCAGCGACCTGGTGAGGCCGTGGAGCGCGCGGTTCTCGCGCTCGTCGTCGGGTCGGGTGACGACGAGCACGTCGCCGTCGCGCGCGACGATCATCGACGGCGGTGCCGTGTGCTCGAGGGTGCCCTTCGGGCCCTTGACCGTCACGGTGTTGCCGTCGATGGTGACATCGACACCCGAGGGGACCGGGATCGGTTGCTTGCCGACTCTCGACATGATGCGCTCGCTCCTACCAGACGTGGCAGAGGATCTCGCCGCCAACCCTGTGCTGGCGGGCTTCGCGGTCGGTCATGAGACCCTGGTTCGTGGAGAGGATCGCGATGCCCATGCCCCCCAGGACGCGGGGCACGTCGGCGTGCTTCGTGTAGACGCGCAGCCCGGGCTTCGACACGCGCTTCAGGCCCGAGATGGTGCGCCGACGGTCGGGCGTGTACTTCATCGTGATCGTCAGCTTCTTGCCCGGGCGTCCCGAGTCGTCCTCGACCGCGAAGCCGTTGATGTAGCCCTCGCGCTCGAGGATCTTCGCCAGCGCCTCCTTGACCTTCGACGAGGGCATCGCGACCTCGTCGTGGAACGCGACGTTCGCGTTCCGGATGCGCGTGAGCATGTCGGCGATGGGATCTGTCATCGTCACTGGCCGCGTGCCTCCCGGTACTCGCGCATCACCACGACGCCTTCGTGATGCCCGGGATCTCCCCGGCGTGTGCCATCTGACGGAAGCAGATCCGGCAGAGGCCGAACCGCCGGTAGACCGCGCGGGCCCGCCCGCAGCGGCGGCAGCGCGTGTACGCGCGCACCTTGAACTTCGGTGTGCGCTGCTGCTTGTTGATGAGTGCCTTCTTGGCCACAACCAGCTCCTCTACGAGTCGCGACGGAACGGAAAGCCGAGCGCCCGTAGCAGCGCTCGGCCGTCGTCGTCGCTTCGTGCCGTGGTCACGATCGTGATGTCCATGCCTCGGACCGTGTCGATCTTGTCGTAGTCGATCTCGGGGAAGATGAGCTGCTCCGTGACGCCGAACGTGTAGTTGCCACGCCCATCGAACGACGTCGTGCTCATGCCGCGGAAGTCGCGGATGCGGGGGATCGCAAGGCTCACGAGCCGGTCGTAGAACTCCCACATCCGGTCGCCGCGCAACGTCACCTTGGCGCCGATCGCGTTCCCCTCCCGCAGCTTGAAGCCGGCGATCGACTTCTTCGCCTTGGTGACGAGCGGCTTCTGTCCGGTGATGACTGACAGGTCCGCGACCGCGCCGTCGAGCAGCGACGCCTGCTGCGTCGCGGCACCGACTCCGCAGTTCAGCACGATCTTCTCGAGACGCGGTACCTCCATGACGTTCCGGAGCCCCAGCTCGCTCTGCAACGCGGCTCGGATCTCGTCGTCGTAGCGTGCCTTGAGGCGCGGCTTCTCGGTCGTCGAGGTTGCTCCGTCAACCATGGTTCACTCCCTGCTCACCGGGATGCCCGGCTCGCGGCTCCTCGCTCACTGTGCGTCCTTCCCACACTTCTTGCAGACCCGCACCTTCGTGCCGTCCGCATCGATGCGGTACCCCACACGCGTGGGACCACACGAGCTGCACAGCAGCGCCAGGTTGGACAGCGCGACGGGCATGTCCTTGTCGATGATCCCGCCCTGCATCGTCGACTTCGTCGCGCGCTGATGCTTGCGCGCCACGTTGACACCATCGACGATCGCCATCCGACGCTCCGGGATCACGCGGGTGATCTCGCCCTCCTTGCCGATGTCCTTGCCCGACAGCACGATGACCCGGTCACCCTTTCGGAGCTTCAGCTTGTCGGCCATGTCAGAGCACCTCCGGAGCGAGCGAGACGATTCGCATGAAGCGCCGGTCGCGCAGCTCTCGCCCGACAGGACCGAAGATGCGCGTCCCCCGGGGTTGCTGCTGCTCGTTGATCAGGACCGCGGCGTTCTCGTCGAAGCGGATGTAGCTGCCGTCGGGACGGCGCCGCTCCTTCTTGGTGCGCACGACGACGCACTTGACGATCTCGCCCTTCTTGACCCCGGCACCGGGCACGGCGTCCTTGACGGTCGCCACGAAGATGTCGCCGATGCCCGCGTAGCGTCGACGCGTGCCGCCGAGCACCTTGATGCACAGAACCTCCCGCGCACCCGAGTTGTCGGCAACCTTGAGCCGGCTCTCCTGCTGGATCATGGCTAACGGGCCCTCTCCAGCACCTCGACGACGCGCCAGCGCTTCTGACGCGACAGCGGACGGGTCTCGGCGATCCTCACGCGGTCGCCCGCGTGGGCGTCGTTCGCCTCGTCGTGTGCGTAGAAGTTGCGGGTCTTCTGGAGCGTCTTGCCGTAGCGACGGTGCCGAACACGGTCGATCACCGCGACGACCACGGTCTTGTCCATCTTGTCGGAGACGACGAGACCCTCCCGCGTCTTGCGCGGGTTCGGCCGCGTGTCGGAGTCGCTACTCATCTCAGACTCCCGCTCTCGGTGCCTTCGGCGAGGGCTATCTCGCGCTCGCGCAACAGCGTGTGGCAGCGGGCGATGTCCTTCTTGAGGACGTCGATCCGCGAGAAGTTCTCCAGCTGCCCCGTGGCGAGCTGGAAGCGCAGGTTGAACAGCTCTTCGCGCGACTCGCGCAGCTTGTTGGCGAGCTCGGTGTCGTTGAGCACGCGCAGGTCGGTCGACGACGTCATCTGCTACGCCTCCTCGGTGCGCACGACGAAGCGCGTCTTGATCGGGAGCTTGTGCATGGCCAGGCGCAAGGCCTCGCGCGCGATCGTCTCGGAGACCCCCGAGAGCTCGAACATCACGCGACCGGGCTTCACCACTGCGACCCAGTGCTCGGGGTTCCCCTTGCCCGATCCCATGCGCGTCTCGGCGGGCTTCTGGGTGACGGGCTTGTCCGGGAAGATGGTGATCCACACCTTTCCGCCGCGCTTGATGTGGCGAGTCATCGCGATTCGGGCAGCCTCGATCTGGCGGTTCGTGATCCAGCCGGCTTCGAGGGCCTGGATGCCGAAGTCTCCGAAGTGCACGCGCGTTCCACCCTTGGCCGTGCCGCGGAGACGACCGCGCTGCACCTTGCGGTGCTTGACCTTCTTCGGCATCAGCATCGTGGGCGTTCCTCAGTCCTCGTCGCCGTGGAACTTGGGCGCCTCGTGGTGCTGGCGCGTCTTGCGCTCGATCTCCTCTTCCTCCGCGAGGAGTCGCTCGAGCTCCGGGTCGGCCTCCTTCACCAGCGGTGCCGCCTCCTCGGGCGCCTCTTCCGACGCCGAGTCGACGGGCACCTCGACCGTCTCCTCGTGCCGGCGTCGGCCACCGCCTGCGCTGACGACACGGCGCTTCGACGGCGCCTCCCCGCTCGTCTCGCCGACGGCCATCGCCGCTTCGCGCTGGATCTTGTCCTCGGCTGCGCTCTTGTACGGGAGGATCTCGCCCTTGTAGATCCACACCTTCACGCCGATGCGACCGAAGGTCGTGCGCGCCTCGGCCTGGCCGTAATCGATGTCGGCGCGCAGCGTGTGGAGCGGGACACGACCCTCGCGGTACCACTCCTTGCGGCTCATCTCGGCGCCGCCGAGTCGTCCGCCGCACTGCACCCGGATGCCCTGTGCGCCCGCCTTCATCGCGGTCTGCACCGCGCGCTTCATGGCGCGTCGGAACGAGACGCGACCCGCGAGCTGGTCGGCGACGCCTTGCGCGATCAGCGTCGCGTCGAGCTCGGGCTGCTTGATCTCCTGGATGTTGAACTTGATCTGCGCGTTGCCGGTGATCTTGTAGAGCCCCTGACGCAGGCGGTCGGCCTCCGCGCCGCGGCGGCCGATCACGATGCCGGGGCGCGCCGTGTAGACGTCGACGTGGAGCCGGTCACGGGTGCGCTCTATCTCGACCCGACTGACCGCTGCGTGTGGCAGCTGGCCCCGCAGGTAGTCACGGATCTTCCAGTCCTCGATGAGGAAGTCCTTGTACTCCTTGTGGTCCGCGAACCACCGCGACTTCCAGTCGGTCGTGATCCCGAGCCGGAACCCGTAGGGGTTGACCTTCTGACCCATCAGCTGTCCTC
>CAZHKE010000037.1:0-4319 GCA_964532485.1 uncultured Bifidobacteriaceae bacterium | reverse complement strand
GCGGTCTTCTTGGCCGTCGTCTTCTCCGGCGCAGCCTCGTCCACCTCGTCGGCGTCGGTCGCTGCATCCGGAGATTCCCCGGCCGCGGTCGCTCCCTCGGCGCGAGCCCGACGACGGCCAACCCGCCGGGGGCCGCGGCCACCGGCCTCGATGCGACGGCGCTCCTCGAGCCGGTCCTCTTCGAGCCGGGCGACGACGATCGTGAGGTGCGTCGTGCGCTTGTGGATCCGCGTGCCGCGGCCACGAGCACGAGGCCGCCAGCGCTTGAGCGCCGGACCCTCGTCGGCGAACGCCTGCGCGACGAAGAGCTCGTCCTCGGGGATGTTGTCGTTGTGCTCGGCGTTCGCGACCGCCGAGTCGAGCACCTTCGCCACCTCGTTCGAGGCGGCGCGATCGGAGAGCCGCAACGTGTCGCGCGCGGTCGCGATGTCCTGGCCCGCGATCAGCCGCAGGACAGGTCGCACCTTGGTCGGTGACGTCCGCAGGTGGCGGAGCCGCGCCACGGTGCGGCGCGCGTCTGGGTCGATCATCGTCACGTCAGCGCCTCACGGACCGCTCTTGCCCGGAGTGGAACCGGAACGTGCGCGTCGGAGCGAACTCACCGAGCTTGTGCCCGACCATTGCCTCGCTGATGTAGACGGGCACGTGCTTGCGACCGTCGTGGACCGCGAGCGTGTGCCCGACCATGTCGGGAGTGATCGTGGAGCGGCGCGACCACGTCTTGATCACCTTGCGATCGCCGGACGCGTTCATCGCCTCCACCTTCTTGGCGAGGTGGTCGTCGACGAACGGACCCTTCTTCAGGCTGCGCGGCATCAGCGCACTACTCCTCTGGTCGGCATCGCGGACGATGCCTCCACCGGCCGACGAGCGGCATGGCCCCTCATCCGCCTACCGCCGGCTGCCGCGGCTACGCCGCCGCCGGATGATCATGTCGTCGGACTTCTTGCCCTTCTTGCGCGTGCGGCCCTCGGGCTTGCCCCACGGCGAGACCGGGTGGCGTCCACCCGAGCTCTTGCCCTCGCCACCACCCAACGGGTGGTCGACGGGGTTCATCGCGACGCCGCGAGTGTGCGGGCGCTTGCCCTTCCAGCGGTTCCGCCCCGCCTTCCCGACCTTCACGAGCGACGCCTCGGCGTTGCCGACCGCCCCGATCGTGGCGCGACAGTCGATCGCCACCCGGCGCATCTCCGTGGACGGGAGGCGCAGACTCGCGTGCGGGCCTTCCTTCGCCACGAGCTGGATCGCGGCGCCCGCGCCGCGACCGAGCTTGCCTCCTGCGCCGGGCTTGAGCTCCACGTTGTGCACGGTCGTGCCGACCGGGATGTAGCGCAGCGGCAGCGAGTTCCCGGGGCGGATCTCGGAGCCCTGCCCGCTCTGGAGCATGTCCCCGACCTCGAGGCCTTGCGGGGCGATGATGTAGCGCTTCTCGCCGTCGAGGTAGTGGAGCAGCGCGATGCGCGAGCTGCGGTTGGGGTCGTACTCGATCGACGCCACCTTGGCCGGGATCCCGTCCTTGTCGCGGCGGAAGTCGACCTGGCGGTACTTCTGCTTGTGGCCACCACCCCGGTGCCGTGAGGTCATCCGGCCGTAGGCGTTGCGTCCACCCGACTTCGGCTTCGCGCGCGTGAGCGACTTCTCCGGGCGGTCGCGGGTGACCTCCGCGAAGTCGGAGACGGTCTGGAACCGGCGACCGGGGCTCGTCGGCTTGCGCTTTCGGATCGGCATCGTCAGCCTCTCCCGCTCTTGGCGCCTTCGGCGCCGGGCCTCTCGGGCCACGATTCGCTGCTCGCGGGGATGCCCCGCTCACGGACGCTCATCTCAGCTCCCGAAGATCTCGATCGTGTCGCCTTCGGCCAGCGAGACGATCGCCCGCTTCTGACCCGCACGCTGACCCCAGTTGCCGGTGCGACGGTTCCGCTTGCGCTTCCCGTTCCGATTGAGCGTGTTCACTCTCGTGACCCTCACGTTGAAGATCTCCTCGATGGCCCGGCGGATCTCCACCTTGTTCGCGTCGTCGGCGACGACGAACGTGTAGATGTTGCCGTCGAACGCGGCGTACGACTTCTCGGAGACCACCGGCTTGAGGATCACGTCGCGTGCATCGCGCTTCATGTCGACGCGCCTCCATCTGCCTCGGTCGCTGCCGCCGGGGCTACCCCGTCCGCGGGCGCTCGCTCCCCATCGGGGTCACCGTTGGCGCGGCTTCGCGTGGAGAGCCTGGCGATCGTCGAGTCCAGCGTGGCCTTGGAGAAGACGAGCCAGTCGTTGACGATGACGTCGTAGGCGTTCAGCTCGTCGGGCAGCACGATCTGCACCCGCTCACCGAGGTTGCGGAACGACTTCCAGACCGAGTGCTCGCTGCGGTCGAGGACCACGAGCACCCTGGGAGCACGCTCGCCCCGTGGCCGCAGCCCGAGACCCTCGAGGACTTCGATGCCGCGCTTGGTCTTCGGCTCGTCGATTCCCCACTCGTCGACGATCTTGATCTTCGACTCCGCGGCCCGGTCCGACAACGCCGACTTGAGCGCGAGACGCACCATCTTCTTCGGTGTGCGCTCGGAGTAGTCGCGCGGCTTCGGACCGTGCGCGATGCCGCCTCCGCGCCACTGCGGCGAGCGGATGGAGCCGTGACGTGCACGGCCGGTGCCCTTCTGGCGCCACGGCTTCGCGCCACCACCGGCGACCTCGGCACGGGTCTTGGTGCTGTGGCTCCCGGCCCGGCGGTGCGCGAGCTGCGCGTTGACGACCTGGTGCAGCACCGCGGCGTTGGGCTCGATGCCGAAGAGCTCGTCGGGCAGGTCGGCGCTGCCGGCGCTCGCGCCGGTCGGCGAGATCACGTCGACCTTCATGACGCCGCCTCGGCTACGACGGCTTCGTCGTCCGGGACCGGCTCGGCGTCGACGTGCTCGCCTCCGGCCGCCTCGGCTGAGTCGTCTGCCGACGACGTCTCCTCGGCCGGGGCCTTGGCGCGGGGCTCGTACGGGCCGACGTCGGGGCCCTTCACGGCGTTGCGAACGAGCACGAGGCTGCCGTTCGCCCCGGGCACCGAGCCCTTGATGAGCAGGAGCCCACGCTCGGGGTCGCCATCGACGACCTCGAGGTTGAGCGTCGTGACCTTCTGCGAGCCGTGCTGACCCGCCATGCGCACGCCCTTGAACACGCGCGCCGGCGTCGCGCACGCACCGATGGCGCCGGGCGCGCGGTGCTTCTTGTGGTTTCCGTGGCTCGCGCCCTGCCCCTTGAAGTTGTGACGCTGCATGACGCCGCTGAAGCCCTTGCCCTTGCTGATGCCCGTGACGTCGACGCGCTCACCGGCGTCGAAAACGTCGGCGGCGATCACCTGCCCGACCTCGTAGCCCGCGAGATCGTCGACGCGCAGCTCCGCGAGGTCGCGCGACGGCTCTGCGCCGCTCTTCGCGAGATGGCCCTGCTCGGGCTTCGTCAGCCGCGTCCGCTTGGTCGCGCCATACGCGAGCTGCACGGCCGCGTAGCCGTCACGCTCGGGTGTCTTGAGCTGCACGACGCGACAGGGTCCGGCCTCGATGACCGTCACCGGGACGACGCGATGGTCCGCGTCCCAGATCTGGGTCATGCCGAGCTTGCGCCCGAGGATCCCCTTGGCAGCCATGTCGGTCGTCGTCCTTCTCGAAGGAGCGCTTCACGCGAACGCTCCCCCGACCCGTTGGGCCGGCGGAGCGCTGATCGGTTGTGCCGCACGGTTCTGACAACCCAGCCTGCGCGGACGTCGGTTGGTTGCGAATCTGGTCCGGTCGGTCGCCAGGGGCAGTCTCGGCCCCGGGCAGGAAGAACCAATCTACTGGCTGGTCAGCCGCACATTCCAGGCGGAGGCAGGCTTGGCAGCTCCCGATGAGGCAGCGAGAGCCGAGCTCGGCGGCGGCGCCGGGCGACGAGCGACCAGCGCCTACGCCTGCTGGATCTTGATCTCGATGTCGACACCCGCGGGGAGATCGAGCCGCTGGAGCGATTCGACGGTCTTCCCGGTGGGCTCGACGATGTCGAGCAGGCGCTTGTGGATCCGCATCTCGAAGTGCTCGCGGCTGTCCTTGTCGACGTGCGGCGAACGGATGACGCAGAACTTCCGGACCTCGGTCGGCAGTGGCACCGGTCCCCGCACCTTGGCCTGGGTTCGCACGACCGTCTCGACGATCTTCTTCGTCGACTGGTCGATGATCTCGTGGTCGTAGGCCTTGAGCCGGATCCGGATCTTCTGACCCTTCGCGTCCGCCATCTCCATTGCCTCACTCGCTGCGGCGCAGGGCACCTGCGCCGCGGGCGCTCGTTCGGCGGGCCGAGAT
>CAZHKE010000036.1:29733-32362 GCA_964532485.1 uncultured Bifidobacteriaceae bacterium | reverse complement strand
GACCTCGTCACGATCGCCCCGGGCGCTCAGGCGTACACGACGCTCCATTGGGGTGCCATCGCCAGCGGCAACGAGCCCGACGACGGGCCGTGCGAGCCGAACCCGGCCCAGATCGAGATCACGTCGCCCAACGAGACGACGTCGCTCGTGCAGCCATGGACGAACGGTCCCGTCTGCGGCCAGGGCGAGATCGACACCGTGCCGGTCGTCGCCGGCGCGCCTCCCGCGCAGCCGTAGCACCCCCCCGGCGCAGCCGTCGCAGGCCGCGCGCCGATCCCCTCAGTCGTCGGTGTCGCCGACGCGTGCGCGTGCCGCGCGCACCTGCTCGGCGGTGATGCGATCCGGGAACTCGTCGAGGCGGTCGGCGACCTCGTCGTCGCTGAGGATCGGGTAGCGCTCGCGGGCGCGGGCGAACCGGTCCTGGCGCGACAGGCGGGCCGCGAGGTCGGCGTCCGACGCTCGACGAGCTGCGGGGTCGTCCTCGAACAGGTACCCGAGCTGGCCGGCGAGGATCGAGATGCTGGGGCCGGCGTCGCTCACGGCACTACCCTCCCGGGCGCTACGAGCGCTGGATCCCGAGCACGGGGACGCGCCCGTACACGAAGAGGGGCTTCCCGCCACCGTCGGGCAACGGCGGGAACGTCAGCCGCACGTCCGACTGGTAGCCGATCGTCCAGTCGACGAACCAGAACGGCAGCAGGTACACCTGCTTCGCCATCGCCCGGTTGAGCTGCTCGTAGTTGTCGGCGACGTCGGCCGGGTCGGTCAGGGTGCGGCCCGTGTCGAGCAGCGCCTGGGTCGTCGGGTCGCTGAAGTGCCCGAAGTTCACGATGTCGCCGGTGTCGTAGTTCGCGAACCAGACGTACGTCGACTCGTCGCTGCTCGCCGAGCAGCAGCCGTGCAGGTTGCGCCAGTCGAGCGCGTTGATGTCGCCGCTCAGCGCCTTGTTGATCTGGGTCGCCTGGTCGAACTGGGCGATCTCGGCGTCGATGCCGACCTTGTCGAGCTGCTCCTTGATGAGCTGCATCTCGGAGCTGCTCGCCACGTCCTGGGTGCCGCCCAGGATGACGTGGAACGTCCCGTCGTGCGCGGCCTTGTACTCGGACGCGAGCGTGCGGGCCTTCTTCGGGTCGAACTGCGGGTAGCCCGCGTTCTTCAGGTACCCGGGCGCGGAGCTGTCCATCAGGCTGTTGGACACCTCGAAGACGCCCTTCGTCCGGATCTCGGTGATCTCCGTCCGGTCGATCGCGGCCGCGAACGCCTGCCGCGCGGTGGCGTCGTCGAACGGCGGGTTCCCGGTGAGGAGGAAGTAGTAGTGGACCTCGCGGTACCCGGGCTTCTGCGTGAGCAGCTTCACGTCGCCACCGATGCTGCGGAGCGTGTCGATCTGCAGCCCGTTGTCGGTGTGCATCAGGTCGAGCTGGCCGCCCCGGAGCTGCACGACGCGCGACTCCCCCTCCGGCACGGGCACGAACGTGATCTGGTCGGCCTTGGGGTAGCCCCGCTGCCAGTAGTCGGGGTTCTTGGTGACGACGGTCTTCTCGTTCTGCTCGTACTCGGCGAGCTCGAACGGACCGGTGCCGATGAGCCGGGTCGCGCAGTCCTCGCCTGCGTTCAGCTGCGCGGGGGCGAGGATGCCGAGGCGGCCGGTGGAGAACAGGTACGCCGGGAAGTCGACGACCGGCGTGTCCAGCGTGACCCGCACCGTCTCCGGGTCGACGACCTCCACGTCGGCGATGAAGTCGAAGTAGATCGCGAAGAGCGGCCCGCTGTTCGGTGCGCCCGGTGCGCCGCGGTACGAGTCGAGGTTGAGCTTCACCGCCTCGGCGTCGAGTGGCGTGCCGTCGTGGAACGTGACACCGGGGCGGAGCGCGATGGTCCACGCGGTGAAGTCGTCGTTCGGCGTCACCGACTTCGCGAGGTACGGGACGATCTCGCCCTTGGCGTTCTCGATGGTCAGCGTGTCGTAGACGGCCGCGGCGACCTGGATGCCCGAGATCGCGAGCTGCGCCCGAGGCAGGCAGTAGTCGGTGGTCTCGGCCTCGATGCCGAACGTGATGTTGCCGCCGCCGCCTCCCCCCTTGCCGTGTGCGACGTGCGCGGCCGACGGCGTCGCGGCGCCGACTGCCGCGACCGCGCTGCAGACGGCGGCGACGGTCGAGATCAGCGCGGTGCGACGTCGGCGCACGTCGGCTTCAGGTTCGGTTGAAGTGGTGGAGCAGCTCGAGCTCGACGCGCTCGGGTGGCTGGGCGAGCAGCGGAACGACCGCGTCGTTGAACGAGGCGAACTCGGGGTCGCTGTTCACCGCGTCGGCCTGCTGGCGGTCGGTGTAGATCCCGATCCCCCGGACGACGCCGCTGCCCTCGTCGCCCACGATGAGCACGCTCCGCAGCGCGGGGTGCGTCTGCAGGAAGTCGGCGGCGAACGTGGAGAAGAGCGCCGAGACCTCGGCGTAGTGGCCGGGCTTGGCGTGGAGGGTGAACTCAGCGACATACATGCGCTGCATTGTGATCGATCCCGGGTGGCGCCGTCGACTTCCGGCGGGGAGCAGAGCTCGCCCGAGCACGCGTGCAGGGGAGCGGCCTAGCGTGCAGGTCACCGTGCACGAGATCGTGGCTGCGCTCGCGG
>CAZHKE010000036.1:27009-29633 GCA_964532485.1 uncultured Bifidobacteriaceae bacterium | reverse complement strand
GCGTTCTCACGTTCGGGCAAGCAGCTCTCCGGCCCGGTCGAGCTCGACCTGCGTGGACCCGACGGCGACGCGTGGGAGCTGGTCCCCGACGAGCCGGCGGTGACGACGGTGCGCGGCGAGGGTGCGGAGCTGTGCCTGGTCGCGGCACGCCGGCTGACCCCGGCAGAGACGAGTCTGCGCGCCGAGGGCCCCGACGCCGACGCCGTCTTGGAGCTCGTGCGCACGTACGCGTGACGCCGACTGCACCGGTCGGAGCACGTGGTCACGCAGCAGGGAGGGGAGCAGCTACGTTGCGGCGCATGACGGCGATGATCGACGACGCAGCGGTGGAGCCGGTCGTGCGGACGCTGCTCGGCGCGACCGATGTCGACGGCGGCACCACCGACGAGCAGCGGTCGGTGCTCGCCGCGATCGTCGCCGGTGCGTGGGGCCGTGACGACCTCGACCTCGGTGCTCTCGATCCGCTCGAGCCGGCGGCCGCCGCGGGCGCGGTAGCGCCGGAGGCGCACCGACGCGTGCGCGAGCTCATGGTGCTGCTCGAGCTGTGTCGCCACCCGATCAGCCAGGCGCAGGTCGATCGCGTCGACGAGTACGCGACCGCGCTGGGCGAGGGAGACGGCCTCGGCGCCGACATCGCCCGCGACCTGGTGCGGGCGGGCGCGGCCGCCGCGATGGCCGACTACATGCGCTACGTCGAGGGCATCGAGGGCGACCTCGAGGAGCCGACCCTGCGCGAGCCCTTCCCGACGAGCCTCGACGCGCCCGACCACGAGCTCGCGGCCCGTCTCAGCGCGCTGCACGACCTGCCCGCGGGAACGCTCGGCCACGAGTACGTGGAGTTCTACCGGCGCAACGGGCTGACCCTGCCGGGCGACGACCCCAACATGCCCGCGGTGTTCGTGGCGCACGACATGTGCCACGTCATCGGCGGCTACGAGCCCACCGGCCAGGGTGAGATCGCGCTCGGCGCGATGCAGCTCTCGGTCACCGACAGCGACGCCCACTGGATCGCCTTCCTGGGCAACCTGGCCGTGCACGAGGCGGGCTACCTGACCAACCAGAGCGTCACCGGCGTGCAGGCGACGATGACACGCGCGCACGCGCCCGAGCTCGTGGCGCACGCCATGTGGCGGGGCGCGGAGTGCACCGGCGACTTCACCACCGCCGATCACCTGTCGATGGCCGAGCTCCCGCTGCTCGAGGTCCGCGATCGCTACGGCGTCCCACCCGTCGACCCGGACCACCCCGAGGTGCTCCGCGCCCGTGAGTGAGGGCTACGCCGTGAACGCGGCCCCGGTCACCTGCACGGTCGTGCCGATGAGCTCCTCGAGCGTCGCCCGCGCCGCCAGCTCCGGGTCGGGCGCAGACGCGACACAGCGGCGACCGTCGGGCGTGTCGCCGACCATCGTCACGCGCACGGGGTCCATGCCGTCGTAGTGCACGGTGTAGGCCGCGACCTGCGCCGGGCCTTCGTACCCCCCGATCACCTCCTTCCGCGCGGCTTCACGCTCGTTCGCCGCCGCGAGGTCGTCGAGGAGCAGCTCCGGGCCGGGATGGGTGGAGTACACCGCGAGGCCGGGCTTGTTGAGGAGGCCGCTGACCGTCGCCACCAGACCCATCTCGCCGGGCTCGGCGCGGACGCGATCGATCATCGCCGCGGTCGCCTGGAGCACGAAGTTGTTCCACGGCCCACCCGCGAACGTCTCGCCGCCGGTGATGGTCGGCACGCCGTCCACGGGAAGCCCGAGCGCGCGCTGCTGCACGCGCACCGCCGCCGGGAAGCAGCTGTACAGCTCGGCATGCGCGAGCTCGCGCACCGGGAACCCGAGGTGCTCCTCGGCCGCGCGCCCCAGCACCTCCATGCCCACCCACCGATGGATGTCGCCACGCGCGGACACCGGCACCGAGAAGCTCGACTCCAGCGCCACGATCGGGAACACGACCCGGTCGCGCCCCACGCCGAGGCGGGCCGCGGCGTCGAGGCTGCAGACCAGGATCGCCCCCGCCTGGTCGACGTTCATCTGCGCGCAGTGCCACTTGTTGTACGGGAACGCCATCGGCCGGTTGTCGGGGCTGGGCTCACGGATCCACGCCGCGTCACGCGGCGCGGGGAACGCAGCGTCCGGGAAGTCGCGTGCGACGCGGTTGAAGCCGGCCCAGAGCTCGGCGATCTCGTCCCGGTGCTGGTCGAGCGACTTCCCTTCGGCACCACGGAGCGCGCTGTCGATGACGGCGAACGGCGCCTGGGCCGACTGGAAGCCACCCTCGATCTCGAGCTTGGAGATGATCTCGCCCGACGGCAGACGCAGCTCGTCGGGCTCGACGCTCTCGTCCTGCACCGTGTCGACGACCTCGACGCCGGCCCGCCGCGCCAGCACCGCGCGTCGCGCCGCCTCGCCGCCGACGACCAGCGCGACGTCGAGGTCTCCCGCGCGCACGGAGCGCAGCGCGTCGTTCAGCAGCGTCTGCTGCGGCGTACCCGGCGGCACGAGGACGGTGCGGGCGTCCTGCGCACCGATCCGTGCGCCGATGAGTCGCCCGGGGTCGCGGTAGGCCCAGTTGCCGCCCGGCACGGCGATGCGCTCGACGGCCCGCAGCACCTCGGAGCCGCCACCGGAGTCGTC
>CAZHKE010000036.1:1656-26909 GCA_964532485.1 uncultured Bifidobacteriaceae bacterium | reverse complement strand
GCTCCAGCGTCGTCTTCATCGGCCTGAACACCACCGCGATGAACACCGCGATCGCCGACATCTCGGTGGAGTTCGACCTGTCGGCCACGACGGTCGGCTGGGTGATCAGCTGCTACCTGCTCGCCGCGGCGGCGACCGTCGCGCCGGCAGGCCAGTTCGGCGACGTGTTCGGCCGCAAGCGCATGTTCGCGATCGGGCTCGCGCTGTTCGCGCTGTCGTCGGTGATCATCGCCGCCGCGCCCGGCACCGAGGTGCTGATCCTCGGGCGGACGATCCAGGGCGCGTCGTCGGCGGTGCTCCTGCCGGCCCAGCTGGCGATCATCCGACTGGTCTTCTCGAAGGAGCAGCAGGGCATGGCCGTCGGCATCTGGGCCGCGTCGGCGAGCGCCACGTTCGCGATCGGCCCGCTCTACGGCGGCGCCTGGGCCGACTCCGTGGGCTGGCGAGGCCTGTTCTGGTTCGACCTCGTGCTCGTCACGGTCAGCGCCGTGCTCGGGTGGATCTACCTGCGTCCCGTCCACGAGGACGTGCGCGGCGGCCGGCCCGACTGGACGGGCGCGGCACTGCTCGCGCTGGCCATCTTCCTGCTCGTGCTCGGTGTCGAGCAGGGCCGGACGTGGGGGTGGACGTCGGCCGGGGTGCTCGGCTCGTTCGCGGGCGCGGCGGCGCTCGGCGTGATCTTCTGGGTCGTGGAGCACCGGGTCGCGGAGCCCCTCGTGCACTTCCCGCTCTTCCGCAACCGCCCCTACCTGGCGGGCGTGCTCACGACGTTCGCCCAGGGGTTCGGGCTCCTCGGCTTCCTCTACTTCCTGAGCATCTACACCGAGGGGTACGCGATCTACGACTACAGCCCGCTGGGCGCGGGGATCGCGATGCTCCCTGCGGGGCTGTGCATGTTCGTCGCCGCGCTGGTCTTCGGTCGGTGGGCCGACCGGGTCGGCTATCGGGTGCCGAACACGCTGGGGATGGTGCTGATGGGCGTCGGCGCGGCGCTGCTCGTGGTGGTCGGCGCCGACACACCGATCTGGCTCCTCGCCACGATCTCCTGTGTCACCGCGATCGGCGTGGGCGGGGGGTTCTCGACGACGTCGGCCGCGGGCATGTCGGCGGTGGAAGCGAACGTGAGCGGCGAGGCCGCCGGTGTGGTCAACGTCGCCCGCTACCTCGGCACCGTCATGGTCGTCGCGCTCGGCACCGTGCTGATGCTCTCGGTCTCGAGCAGCCGCCTCACGACGTCGCTCGACGAGGCGGGCGTGCCGGAGACCCAGGCCCTCGAGGTCGACCAGGCGATGTCGCTCAGTCAGGCCGACCTCGAGCGTTCCATCGAGGAGGTCGCACCCGACCAGCGGGCGACGGTGACGAGCGACGTCGCCGACGCCAGCGCCGACGGGTTCCATGCCGCGCAGATCATGATCGCGATCGTGTCGCTCCTGGCCGCGGCCGCGAGCTGGGTCCTGCTCGGCGAGCGCGCGCGATCTTCCGTGCCCGAGGCCGCGCACCACCGCGGCCCGGTCGTGCACGCGGTGTCGCACTAGCGTCACGCGCTGTCAGATCACGTGAAGGGAGCGCAGATGTCTGCGAGGACCGCGCGCGTCGCCGTCACCGCGGTGATGATGAGCGCCCTGCTCGGTGTCGTCGCCACGCCGCTGGCGGGCGCCGACGTCTCACCCGCGACGCAGGCCACCACCGAGAAGGGCGAGCGGCTCGTCAACAAGTTCTTCGGACTCTTCGGCGAGCCGACCGACACGTCGGGGCTCGAGAAGTTCCTCTCGTCGGCGTTCATCCTCCAGCGCGCCAACGGCACGTCGGCGGACAAGGCGACGTACCTCGAGGACCCGGCCTCCGTCGAGGCGTTCGAGATCTCCGACCTCCAGGCGACGCGCACCGGCGCGGTGCTCGTGGCCCGATACACCGTCGTCGTCGACTCGACGATCGACGGGCAGCACCAGGCGACCGACCCGGCGCCGCGCCTGTCGGTGTTCGTGAAGGGCAAGCAGGGCTGGCAGATCGTCGCGCACTCCAACTTCAACACGCTGCTCTCCGAGCAGCCGGACGCCGGATGAGCTCGAGCCGCCCGTGACCGCGTACGACCCGGGCCCCTGGGAGAGCTTCTTCGTGGCCAACGCCGGCGCAGCGGCCGCGCTGGCCGGTCTCGTGTTCGTCGGCGTCTCGATCAACGTCGAGGAGATCGTCGCGTCGCGGCGTCTCACCGGGCGGGCGCTCGAGGCGTTCACCCTGCTCTCCGGGGTCCTGGTCGTCGCCGCGCTCGGTCTCACGCCCGACATCGGCTCCACCGGGTACGGGATCGCGCTGCTCGTCGTCGGCATCGTGCTCGAGGTCGCCGTCACATGGCAGCACGCGCACTCGCTCTCGCGTTTCGGCGGTGAGACCGGCGTCGTCCCGCGTGGGAGCAATGCGGCGCGCATCGCGCTCGGCCAGGCCGCTCCGCTCTCGGTGCTGGTCGCGGCCGTGACGCTCCTCGCCGACGGCGGCGGCGGCGTCTACTGGGTCGTGCCGGCCGTGGTGCTCGCCTACGTGGCGGCGCTCACGAGCGTCTGGGTGCTGCTGATCGAGATCCGCCGGTGAACCGGCCGTGGCGCGTGATCCAGTGGGGCACCGGCAACGCCGGCACGCCCGCGCTCGGGGCCATCATCCGCCGCCCCGACCTCGAGCTCGTCGGCGTGCACGCGCACGCACCCGAGAAGATCGGGAAGGACGCCGCCGAGCTCTGCGGTCACGGCGAGGCGACCGGCGTGATCGCAACCGACGACATCGCCGCGCTGCTGGCACTCGACGCGGACTGCGTGTCCTACATGGTGCAGGGCGAGACACGAATGCGCGAGACGATCGACGAGCTGTCGCGCTGCCTGGCGTCGGGCAAGAACGTGGTGAACACGTCGATCGTCCTCCTCGTGTACCCGCCGTCGATCCCGCCCGGCATGCGCCGCACCCTCGAGGAGGCGTGCGAGCAGGGCCACACGACGCTGTTCACGTCGGGCTTCGACCCGGGCTGGTCGGGCGACGTGATCCCCCTCGCGCTCGCCGGCGCGTGCGAGCGCGTCGACTCGGTGCGGGTGACCGAGATGATGGACTACTCCACCTACCCCGACCCCGACTTCACCGGGGTGTTCTTCGGGTTCGGCAAGCCCCTCGACTTCGACGCGCAGCTGTTCATGCCCGGCGCGGTCAGCGGAGGGTGGGGACCCATGGTGCACATGGTCGCCGACGCGCTCGGCTGGCGGGTCGAGGAGCTGCGCGAGGAGCACGAGCGCCTACCCGCGCCCGAGACGCTCGACACCGCGATGGGCACGATCGAGGCGGGGACCTGCGCGGCGGTGCGGTTCGAGGTGCAGGGCATCGTCGACGGGCGGGCGGCCGTGACCGCCGCGCACGTCAACCGGCTGCGCGCCGACGTCGGGCCCGACTGGCCGTCGCTGTCCGACGGTCGCTCGGGCTACCGCATGGAGGTCCTAGGATCGCCGTCCTTCACGTGCGAGATCGAGCCCATCGGTGAGGGAGGCGATCACAATGCGGCCGGGATCCTCGGGACGGCGATGCGCATGGTGAACGCGATCCCCGCGGTGTGCGCGGCACCGCCCGGCCTCGTGAGCCCTCTCGACCTGCCGCTGTTCACCGGTCGCGGCCGTTGAGGGGACGCGTCTGGATCGCCGCGCTGGCCCTGGCGCTCGGCGCCGCCCTCGTGCCCACCGTCGCCGCGTCGGCCGGGACCGACCCGACGGCCGACGACGCGGCGCAGATCGTCGAGGACTGGTCGCTCGACGAGCAGATCGCCCAGCTCATCCTGTTCGAGGTCGAGATCGACAACCCGCGCTACACGCCGCCGACGGGCACGACGGGCGCGGCCGTCGACGAGCTGCTCGGGCTCGTGCGCGACCAGCACGTCGCCGGCTTCACGCTCGAGGAGGGCAACGAGCTCCTGTGGCTCGACCCGCGCTTCGCCGAGATCGCCGCCCTCGAGGCCGGCGGCGTGCACCCGTTCGTCGGCGTCAACGAAGAGGGCGGCACGGTGCAGGTGGCACAGGAGCGCACGTTCGACCAGACCAAGGACTGGATCGGCTGCACCAACATCGGCCCGCTCAGCGACTACACCCAGCAGCACCCGGTCCCCTGGGACGGCTTCCAGTGCGTCGACAGCACGTGGCCACCGCCGGGGACGCACACCGAAGCCGAGGACGTGCACTACTTCCCGTACCTGCGCGACGCGTTCGCGATGGGAAGCGGCACCGAGCCGGGCGAGGGGTGGACGCCGAAGCGGACCACGACCCAGCTCCGCGACGTCGGCCGGGCGCTCGAGCGCATCCACACCAACCTCGACCTCGCGCCCGTGCTCGGGATCTCGAACGGCACGTCGACGGCGTCGCTGCTCGGCGACCGCGTGTTCGGCGACAGCGCGAAGACGGTCGAGACCTACGCCGCCGCGTTCTCGAAGGGCATCCACGAGGGCAGCGACGGCAAGGTCGAGACCGTCGTCAAGCACTTCCCCGGGCTGGGCACGGTCGTGATGAACACCGACGACGCGCCGGGCGTGAGCGCGCCGCTGTCGCAGCTGAAGCAGCAGAGCCTCGAGCCCTACGAGCACCTCGACGAGTACGACCCGCTCATGGTGATGATGTCGGACGCGGCGGTGCCCGGCCTCACGTGCCCGGCGAAGGCGAGCGCGGCCGAGTGCATCCAGGAGCCGCCCGCGTCGCTCACGAAGGCCGCGTACCGGCTGCTGCGCTCCGCGCCCTACGGCTGGGACGGCGTGATCGTCACCGACACCCTCGCGGGCGGAGCCGTGCTCTACGACGGCCGCACGATCGAGCAGGCCGCGCGGGAGGCCGTCGCCGCCGGCGCCGACCTGATCGAGATCAAGCCGACCCCGCCGCCGGGCGCGGCGATGGACTGGGCGCCGACCCACGACGACAACGTGAGCACGATCCGGGGCGCGATCGCCGCGATCGAGCGGTGGGCGGGCTCGCACGCCAAGCGGCTCCAGCAGATCGAGGACTCCGCCGTCCGAGTCGTGCAGGCGAAGCTGAGCTACCTCGCCTGACCGGCAGCCTCGATCGCCTGGAGCACGCTCGACGCGTCTGCGCCGGACCACGCATCGGCACCGAGGCGGCGCGCGTGCGCCTCGTCGGTGATCGCGGCTCCACCCACGAGCACCCGGGCATCGAGATCGGCCGCTCGGAGCGCACGCACCGCGTCGGCCACGACGTCGTCGAGCCCGTCGTTCGTCACGCCGATGCCGATCGCGAGCAGGCGCTCGGCGCCGAGCGCCGCGTCGACGAACGACTCGGGCGGCGTGTTCGCGCCGAGATCGACGACTCGGTACCCGGCGTCGCGGAGGAGGTCGGCCAGGATCGCCGACGGCAGGGCGTGCAGCTCACCCGATGGCGCGCCGATGACGACGGTCCCACGTGTGCGACCACGGCGGGCGAAGCGCGGTCCGAGCTGACCGATGATCCGCTGCGCCGTCACGCTGGCGCGGTGCTCGTCGGCGACGGTGATCTCTCCGTCGGCCCACCGCCGGCCGATCGACCGCAGCGACGGGGCGAGCAGCTCGAGGTGGACCTCCGGTGGCGTGGCGCCCGAGACGAGCGCGGCCTCCACGACTGCCCACGAACCGGCGACGTCACCGGCCAGCATGCGCTGCTCCAACCGCTGCGCCGCCTGACCGCGCGTGCCGCGGCGCGCCGGTGCCGTGCTCGTGGCCCGCAGCCGGTCGACGTCGGCCGGGTCGACGCGCCACTCGACGCCGTCGCGGGTCGCGGGAAGGCGGCCGGTCCGCACGTACCGGTAGGCGGTCATGTAGTGCACGCCGAGGCGCTCAGCCGCGGCCTGGAGGGTGATGGGTGCTCGGCGCGCCATGGCCGTCACCGGTCTACTCGGGATGCCCCGACGCGGGAGGGAGCTGCAAGGGGGACTGGGCGGGCACAGCCCCCTCCCGCGCGGGCAGCGACGAGCCGGGGGTCAGCTCGCCGGGGTCAGGACGCCGTCGATGACGTGCACGACACCGTTCTTGGCCTTCAGGTCGGTAGCCGTGATGTCGACGGTGTTGCCGCTGGCATCGGTGATGGTCGCGGTGCCGTCGTCGGCGACGTCGATCGTGATCTCGTCGCCTTGCACGGTCTGCACCGTCTGGGTGGGCTCGAGGTCCTTCGCCAGCACACGCCCGTCGACCACGTGGTACGTGAGCAGGTCGGCGAGCGCCTCCTGGTCGGCCAGGAGCGCCTCGAGGTCGGCAGCCGAGACCGCGGCGAACGCCTCGTTGGTCGGAGCGAACACCGTGAACGGGCCCTCGCCCTTGAGCGTCTTCACGAGGTCGGCGGCCACGGCGGCCTCGACGAGGGTCGAGAAGTCGTCGCTCGACTTCGCGACGGCGACGACGGTCTTCGGCTTCTTCGAGCTCTCGCCGGCTGACGCCGCGCCGGCGCCGGCCGTGAGGCCGAGCGTGAGGGCGAGCGCACCGGCGACGAGCGCTCGGCGGGGGGTCTGGTGACGCATGGCTGCTCCTTCGGGGTTTCGGTGGGGGGGCTTGCTGCCGACTTATTTAGCACTAAACTACCTGGAAGGCAAGTCAGCGGCGAGAATCCCCAGCAGCGGTCGAAGGAGGACGTGAGATGGCGAACATGAGTGCCGTGGACGGTGAGCAGGCGGGTCGCTACCGGCGACTGCGGATCGCGAACGTGGCCGTCGGGGTGTTCCTCGCGGCCGAGGCGGCGCTGATGCTGGTCCTCAGCAACGACCTGTCGTTGCCGGTGTTCGCGTCGTACCTGCGGGGTGATCCGGTCGCGGAGCTCGGGCCGGCACCGGCCGAGGAGCTGTTCACGATCCCCCTCGGCATCGCCGTGGCCGTCTTCTTGCTGCTCGCAGCCGTCGATCACTTCACGGTGGCAGCCCCGCGCGTGCATCGCTGGTACGAGCGGAACCTCGACCGTCGTCGCAACGACGCGCGATGGATCGAGTACTCGATCAGTGCGTCGCTGATGATCGTCCTCATCGCGATGCTCACGGGCATTCGCGACATCGCGGCGCTGCTCGCGATCTTCGGGGTCAACACGGCGATGATCCTGTTCGGGCTGCTGATGGAGCGCCAGCAGGAGCCCGGGAAGGCCGACTGGAGCGCGTTCTGGTTCGGCTCGCTCGCCGGCGCGTTCCCCTGGATCGCGATCGTCGTCTACCTCGTCGGTGGGCCCAACCGCCCGCCGGGGTTCGTGTACGCGATCATCATCGTCGAGGCGATCCTCTTCTTCAGCTTCGCGCTCAACATGTGGCTCCAGTACCGCCAGGTGGGCCGGTGGCGCGACTACGTGACGGGCGAGGTGTCGTACATCGTGTTGAGCCTCACCGCGAAGTCGCTGCTGGCCTGGCTGATCTTCGCCAACGTGCTGCGCGGCTGACGCTCGGCCTCAGGTCGTGCGGGCGCGCTCGAGGCGATGCTGGGCCTGGCGCGCGAAGGCCCAGCGGTGGATCGGCTGGAGGAGCTTCCAGTAGAGGAAGCCGGGGAGGCCCTTGGGCCGCAGGGCGCCGACCTCGACGAGCTCGCCGTCGCCGACCCGGAAGCCGAGCCAACCCTCGCCGGCGAGCCAGCCGACCCCGCGCAGCACCAGCGCGCCGGGCGTGCGCCGCGCCACGACCCACCAGTCGACGGGCTCGCCCGGCGCGACCGCGCGCGCTCGGCGCAAGCGCCAGCGCTCGCCGAAGAGTCGGCCGACGACACGCCGCGCCCACCAACCACCCCGGAGCCCGTACCACGCGTCGTCGCCGCCCACCCGGTCGAGATCGGCGTCGACCGCGGACGCGTCGACGGCCCCGAGCCCCAGGTCGACGCGTTCGGTGTAGACACCGTCGAGGAGCCCTCCCTCCCGTTCGAGCAGCCCGGCCTCGATCTCGACCACCTGGTCGTCGAGCGCCGCCTGGATCGCGGCGCGCACCCCCATCGGTTCGATGCCGAACGCGTCGTGTGTGCGGGCCGCGTCGGTGACCACGACCTCCGTGCTCAGGCTGTCGATCAGCGCGTGGCTGACCCGCGAGTCGACGGGCGTCACCAGGTCGACCCAGTACGACGACAGGCGCGGCGTCAGCAGCGGCACGTCGACGATGCGGCGCGTCCCGAGCCCCCGCACGTCGGCATAGGCCAGGATCATGTCGCGGTACGTGGTGACCTCCGACCCGCCCACCTCGTAGACCCCCGCCTCGACGTCGAGGGCTCGCACGAGGTGCGAGAGCATGTCTCGCCGCGCGATCGGCTGGATCGCCGTGCGGACCCAACGGGGGCAGACCATGAACGGCAGTCGCTCGGTGAGGTAGCGCAGCATCTCGAAGCTGATGCTCCCGGCCCCGAGGACCACCGCGGCGCGCAGCTCGACCACGGGCACGCCCGCGCCGCCGAGCGCGATGCCGACCTCCTGGCGACTGGCGAGATGCTCCGACGACGGGGCGCGCCCGAGGCCCCCCACGTACACGATCCGTCTGATGCCCGCGCGCGCCGCCGCCTGCCCGAACGCCGTCGCGAGCGCCCGATCGCGGCGGCGAAAGTCGGGGGCGTCGAGCGAGTGGATCAGGTAGTAGGCCGCGTCGCAGCCCTCGAGCGCGACGACCGTGGCGTCCTCGTCGCCGACGTCGACCGCTCGGCCGCGCGCGCCCGGGATCGTGGGCGGGCGACGGGCCAGGGCCACGACGTCGTGGTCGTCGGCGAGCGCCGAGACGAGCGCCCGTCCGACGAACCCGGTCGCCCCGGCGATGGCGATCGTGCTCGGCGTCATCCCTGCATCCTCGCGGCTCGTGCCGGGCATCCCCCACACGGCGTAGGTTGTGCCCGAGACGAGGGGGAAGCCATGCGCGTGGAAGACCTGATCCTGGTGAGCGTGGACGACCACGTGGTCGAGCCGCCCGACCTCTTCGAGGGACGGCTGAGCACGAAGCACGCCGAGGCGGCACCGAGGCTGGTGCGCAAGGACGACGGCACCGACGTGTGGTCGTTCCTCGGGGCCGAGCTCCCCAACATCGGGCTCAACGCGGTGGCCGGGCGTCCCAAGGAGGAGTACGCCATGGACCCGCAGTCGTTCGACGACATGCGGCCCGGCGCGTACGACATCGACCTGCGCATCAAGGAGATGGACGCCAACGGCGTGCTCGGGTCGATGTGCTTCCCGTCGTTCCCGCAGTTCACCGGGCAGCTGTTCGCCCGCACCGCGGAGCGGGACGCCGACCTCGCGCTGGCGCTCGTGCAGGCCTACAACGACTGGCACATCGACGGCTGGTGCGGGAAGCACCCGGGGCGGTTCATCCCGCTCGCGATCCCACCGCTGTGGGATCCGCGGCTCATCGCAGCCGAGCTCGAGCGGGTCGCGGAGAAGGGCTGCCACGCGATGACGTTCTCCGAGAACGTCTCGGAGCTCGGACACCCGAGCATCCACGACGCCGACGGCTACTGGGACCCGATGTTCGCCACGGCCGAGGAGCTCGGCACCGTGCTGTGCTGCCACATCGGGTCGTCGTCGAAGATCGTGATGACCGCGCCCGACTCGCCCATGGACGTGCTCATCACGCTCTCGCCGATCAACATCGTGCAGGCCGCGGCCGACATCGTGTGGTCGCCGGCGATGAAGAAGTTCCCGAACCTCCGCTTCGCGCTGTCGGAGGGCGGCATCGGGTGGGTGCCGTACTTCCGGGAGCGGATCGACGCCACGTACGACAAGCACCGCTTCTGGACGCACCAGGACATGGGCGAGCGCCTGCCGAGCCAGGTGTTCGACGAGCAAGTCGTGCTCTGTTACATCGAGGACACGAGTGGCTTGAAGAACCTCGCCGACATGAACGAGGACATGGTCTGCTGGGAGTGCGACTACCCCCACGCCGACTCGACGTGGCCCACCTCCCCCGAGCACTTCATGAAGGAGATCGAGGCGGCCGGCGGGCTCACCGACGCGCAGATCGACAAGATCTCGCACGGCAACGCCATGCGGATGTTCGACTACGACCCGTTCTCGGTCATCCCGCGCGAGGAGTGCACGGTCGGCGCGCTGCGAGCCAAGGCGGGCGACTGGGACGTGAGCATCAAGGCGCGAGGCATCACCGCGAGCGGCACGGGCGCGGCCGACCTGGCCAAGCTCTCCGGCACGGCGCGGGACTGAGCGGCCGTCCGATCCGAGACAGGAGAACAGCCCGAGCGCCGCCTCACACAAAGGGCACGAATCCCTGCGCGGCGAAGTCGTCGTCGTACGCGAGCGCCGCCTCCACGCCGCGTGCTCGCATCAGCTCGAACGACGTCCAGTCGACGAGGCTGACGTCGCGGCGGTCCGCAGCGAGGAGCGCGCTCACCGCGCGCCCGTGGAGCTCGGCGTCCACCCAGTGGACGGTCAACGCTGCAACCAGGCGATCGTGGAGGGCGCGCAACGCGGGCATGCCGAGCCGCCGTTGCACGAGCGCGCTCGACTCCACGAGCACCGAGCCGTGCGTCATCCCCTCGTGGCGTCCGTCGACGATCCCGTCGAGCAGCCGGCCCCAGGCCGCGGCCGCGTCGACGTGGTGCTCGTCGTCCGCGTCGAGCACGGCGAACAGCGCCGAGGTGTCGACGAAGACGGCTTCGCTCACTGAGCGAACGCTTCGTCGAGCACCTCGTCGTGGCGCTCGCTCGTGTCGGCCGATCCCGACCGGAACGCACCGATGACCTCCCGGGCGCGTGCGACCCGACGAGCGCGCTCGTCGTCACCCAGCAGTGCATCGAGCGCGTCGCGCAACAGCGCCGACTGCGAGCGCTCCCGGGCGGCAGCAAGGCGCCGCAGCGCGGCGGCTTGCTCCTCGGTCATGGAGATCTGCGTCCGGATGATGCAACATGATAACAAGCCATACCATCATGATGGTGACAGGACGGCCTTCGGGCGAAGCGACGCACGACGCCGATGGCCGCGATCGCGACAACCACTCCGCCCTGGGCACCGGCAACGAGCTCGGCGAGCTGCCAGGCTGCCCGCGCACCACCTCATGGAGCTGGCGCCGGCCTGTGTCAGTCTGAGCCGGTGAGCGACCTGCCGTCGGGGACGGTGACGTTCCTCTTCACCGACGTCGAGGGCAGCACCCGACTCTGGGAAGAGCACGCCGACGACATGGCGCCCGCCCTCGCCCGACACGACGAGCTCCTGCGCACGGCGATCACCGAGCACCACGGCTACGTGTTCTCCACCGCCGGCGACGCGTTCGCCGCCGCGTTCAGCGACGCGACGGACGCGATCGAGGCCGCGATCGACGCGCAGCACGCGCTCCAGCAGGAGGAATGGCCCGGTGCGGCCCAGATCCACGTCCGGATGGGCATCCACACGGGCGAGACCGTGGAACGCGACGGCGACTACTTCGGCCCGACGCTCAACCGCGGCGCACGCGTCATGGCCGCCGCGCACGGCGCGCAGGCGCTCGTCACCGGCGCGACCGCGAGCGCGCTGGGCGAGCCCGGGCCGGCGAGCGTCGGGCTGGTCGACCTCGGCGAGCACCGGCTCCGGGATCTCGACGGCACCGAGCACCTGTTCCAGCTCGCGGCCGACGGGCTGGCAGCCGCGTTCCCAGCCGTCCAGTCGCTGGACGCGTCGATCAGCACGCTCCCGGCGCAGCGCTCGAGCTTCGTCGGTCGCGACGAGGAGATCGCTCGCGCCCGTGCCCTGCTGCACCGCGGCCGGCTCGTCACGCTCACCGGCGCCGGCGGCTGCGGGAAGACGCGCCTCGCGATCGAGGTCGCTGCCCGAGAGCAGGCGAACCATCCCGACGGCACGTACTTCGTCGATCTCTCGCGTGTCGGCGACGATGCCGGCGTCGCCGGAGGCTTCACGACCGGCCTCGACTTCGTCCCCGAGGTCGACGTGCCGGTCGACCGCCAGGTGCACGACCGGCTCGGTGCCAAGCGGGCGCTGCTCGTGGTCGACAACTGCGAGCACGTCCTCGACGAGGTCGCGAGCCAGGTCGACGACCTCCTCGCCGCGTGCCCGCAGACGCGGGTGCTCGCGACCAGCCGTGAGGCACTCGACCTCGAAGGCGAGCGCACGTTCCGGGTCCCGTCGCTGGCGGTCGACGCCGACGGCGGTCGTCCGGCGTCGGTGCGCCTCCTCGTGGAACGAGCGGCCGAGGCGGGAGTCGAGCTCGCGGCGGCCGACGACCCCGCGATCGCCGACATCTGCCGCCGCCTCGACGGCCTCCCCCTCGCGATCGAGCTGGCCGCGGCCCGCACCGGTGTGCTCGCCCCTGCCCAGATCCTCGAGCGCCTCGACGACCGCTTCGCGCTGCTCACCGGCGGGCGGCGCCGCACCCGCGGCCGCCAGCAGACGCTGGAGGCCACGATCGACTGGAGCTACGACCTCCTCGAGCCCGACGAGCAGGACGCGCTGCGCCGGCTCTCGGTGATGCCCGGCTCCTTCGACCTGGACCTCGCCGTCGCGGTGCTCGCGTCCCGCGACGCCGTCGCGCTCGACACGCTCGACGCCCTGGTCGCGCGGTCGCTGGTGCACACCGAACGGTCCGACGACGCCGGTCGGCTTCTCTACCGACTGCTTGAGACGATCCGCGTCTACGCGTACGAACGACTGCTCGCGGCCGGACACGCCGAGGAGACGCGCGACCGGCACGCGCGGCACCTGGCCGACCGCCTCGAGGCGATCACCCCGTTGCCGTTCACGCTGCATCCCCAGCACGACCTGCTCGCCGACGACGCCATCGCCGCCCTCGAGTGGTTGGCGGCGGAGGGCGACACCGCGCTCGGCGCGCGCATCGCCTGTGCGGCCACGCCGATCTTCGTCGGGCGCGGGCTCGTGCCCGCCGGGCGCGAGTGGCTGGAGTGGAGCGTCACGGTCGACGACCCGCTGCTGGCGGGCAAGGCCCTCGCGTGTCGGTCGGGGCTGGAGATGATCGCGGGCGACACCGTCCTCCAGGTGAGGCTGGCCGGCCGGGCGCTCAAGATGCTCGGCGACCGCGCGTCGCCCTGGCGCGCCCGCGCCCATGTGCTCCGATCGATCATCCTCACGTCGGTCAACCCCGACGCGGCGGAGCACGAGCTTCGTGACGCGCGCGCCGCACTCGATCAGTCCGACGATGCGTCCGACGCCGGCTTCGTCGAGTTCGGGGAGATCGGGCTGGCGCTGTGGCGCGGTGAGCACGAGGCGGCACTCGAGATCGCGAAGCGAGCGCGAGCGCGACCCGGCCTCGACGAGATGATCGTCCTGATGCTGGAGGCCAGCGATCTCATGGCCCTCGTGATGCTCGACCGGCGCATCGAGGTCGCGGCCCGCCTGAGCGACCCGGAGGCCGAGGCGAGGCGCACCGCCTGGCGCGAGCGCGCTCGCCGCGGGGAGCAGTGGTTCATGACGTACGAGGTGATCCGCGCGGTCGCGGTCGCGGCGCTCGGCGAGCACGACCGGGCGCGTCGCGACCTCGCCGACGTGGTCGCGCTCCTCCGCAGCGATCGCCTCCCCGGCGTCGACGCCGACTTCCTCGGAGCGTTCGCGTGGGTCTGCATCTTCGTCGGTGAGACCGATCGCGCCGCCGAGCTGCTGGACGACACGTTCTGGTTCGGTCGGACACCCGTCACCATGGCGATGCTGGCGGCGGCGCTGGACCGCGTGCACGACAGGACGGGCGCCGACGTGCTTCCCGCGCGCCTCGCCGAGGTGGACCGCAGGTTTCGCGAGCTGCGCGAGGTCGTCGAGCTCGAGAACCGCCCGCGCCGGATGCTCGACGACGAGCTGAACCGGCTCGGTCTGAAGCGCTGACGGGTCGCCGCGGGGCGAGCGCGTCAGCCGAGCAGGGCCCGGGCGCGGGGCACGACGCCGGACGGGCCGTCCATGCCGAGCTCGGCGCCGAGCGCGAGGGCTCGCTCGGCGAGTGGGCGGGCACCCGACGCGTCGCCGCGCCCCTCGCGCACACGGGCCCAGTCGAACAGGCACCGCGCCAGATACGCCCGCGCGCCGGCCCGCTCGCACAGGTCGATCGCGGCCTCGAAGTGGGCGTCGGCGGCGTCGTGCTCGCCGAGCGTCGCCGCCGCGAGCGCCAGCCCCTGGTCGTTCGCATCGGTGATCGTCGAGCCGCTCCAGTTGAAGCGACCGGCGAAGGGGGCCAGCTTGTCGTAGACCGGGCGCAGGATCGCGGGATCGGGCTGGATCCGGAGCGAGAGCCGACCGAGGCCGCACATGATGACCGGGAACTCGATGTCGGAGAGCACGTTCGCGCACTCGTCGTCGGCGAGGAAGTGGAAGTGCGGCCGCGCCTCCTCGACCCGATCGCTCTCGACGAGCGCTCCCGCCAGCGCGACCCGCCACACCGGCGCGTCGGGCGACGCCTCGACGCGCTCGGCCAGCAGGTCGGTCAGCTCGCCGACGCGGCCCTGGCAGAGCTTGATCTGGTAGAGCAGGGCGCCCAGGAGCGACACCGTGCCGGCCTCGCTGAACCCGGCGGCGCCCCCGGCCTCGACCCCCTCGAACGTGAGGCGCTCGGCGGCGTCGAGCTCCCCCGCGAAGGCGGCGAACGCCGCGTCGTCGTTGATGATCCCGGCGCGCAGCTGCGGGAGGCGGAGCCGCTCGATGATCGGACGCGCCAGGGTCCGGTTGCGGTCCATCTCGACCCGATCACCGCGACAAGCGGCCATGAAGGCCTTCGAGCGATACGCCGAGACCAGTGCGGTGAGGTAGCCGCCGCGCTCGGCGACGCTCTCACCCTCGTCGAACAGCGCGTCCATCTCGTCCCAGAACGGTCGGGAGCCGTCGATCAGCGTCCACGCGCGGCCGAGTGCGAGCGCGAGGGACTCCGGATCCTGGGTCTGGCGCGCCATCTCGACGGACTCCCGTGCGAGTGCGCGGCGGCGATCGGTCTGGGCGGTCCAGAACAGCTCGATCGCCAGGGCCGACAGCAGCCGCGCGCGCACCGGCGAGGGTGCGTCGGGCACCCGCTCGAGTGCCTCCTCGAGCATCGCGACGAAGTCGGGGTTCGCCGTGGTGCCGTCCCAGGACGCCATCGGGCTCTCGCTGAGCACGAGGGTCGCGGCGGCGAAGCGATCGGCGTCCTCGAGATCGCGCGCGAGGGCGACGGCGTCGGCGCGTACCCGTCTCGACCGGTCGTCGCCCCCGGCGTGGAGGGCGCGGGCCCAGGCGATCAGGAGGTCGCAGCGGACCTCGCGGTCGGGCACGTCCTCGAGGTCGATCGAGCCGAGCGCACGCTCGAAGTGCCGGGCCGCCGCTTCGAACGCGAGCTCGGCCATCGCGCGCTCGCCCGCTCGGCGCGCGAAGTCGACTGCCTTGGCGGCGTCGCCGGCGAGCGCGCCCTCGCCGTAGTGATAGGCGAGCTCGTCGAGGTGCCGGTCCAGGTCCGACCCGTGACGGGCCTCGATCGCCTCACCGACCCGCCAGTGCATGCGGACCCGTTGGGTCGTGGTGAGCTCCTCGTAGAGCGACGCTCGCATCAGCGCGTGCGAGAACGAGTACCGCCCCACGGTGTCGGGGACCTCACGGATGACGGCCGCACGCGTCGCCTCGTCGAGCGCGTCGAGGAGCGACTCGCCCGACGGGCCGCCCGCGCCCTGGATCGTCTGCACGTCGAACGTCGGGCCGATCACCGCGGCCAGCACGAGCGCCTGGTTCGCGGTCTCGGACAGACGCGACAGACGGCGGCCGACGACCTCGCGGATCCCCTCCGGGATGCTCATCTCGCCGAGGTCGACGCTCGTGGTCCAACGGCCGTCCTGCTGCACGATCGCGCCCGTCTCCGCGAGGTGCAGCAGCACCTCGCCCACGAAGAACGGGTTGCCCTCGGTCTCGTCGACGAGCGCGGCCGCGAGGCTGGTGGCCGCGTCCCCGAGCTCATGGCCCGCGGTCGCCTCCATGAGCGCGTTGACGCCGTCGACGTCGAGGCCGTGCAGGTCGAGGCGCTCGACGCCCGCCTCGCGGCGCAGGTCGGCGAGCACATCGCTCAGGGGATGCGACCGGTCGAGGTCGGTGTCGCGGTAGGTCGCGATCACCACGAGACGCAGCGGCGCGTTGGCGCGCAAGAGGTGCCGGAGCAGCAGCAGCGACGGCTTGTCGGCCCAGTGCACGTCGTCGAGGACGAGCACGATCGGCGCGGCGACCGACATCTCGCCGAGCAGGTCGACGACGCTCTCGAAGAGGCGGTGCCGCTCGGCCTCGGGCTCACCCTGGAGCGGCTCGCCGAGGCCGGGGACGCGCGCCGCGACGTCGGGGACGATGCGCGTCAGCTCACCGCCGAGGGGACCGACCTCGGCACGCAGACGCTCGGGCTCGACGACCGCGACGTAGTGACGCAGGGCCTCGGCGAACGGCTCGTAGGGGATGCCGAGCTCCTCGTCGCAGCGCCCCCACAGCACGGTGGCGCCGCGGTCGTGCGCGACGCGGCACAGCTCGGTCACGAGGCGTGTCTTGCCGATGCCCGGCTCGCCCGAGACGAGCACGACCCGCCGGGCGCCCTCGGCGCTCTCCTTCCACAGCGCGGTGATGCGCTCGAGCTCGGCGCTGCGGCCGGAGAACGGGAACGACGCCGCGATGTCGAGGAACGCCGGGAGCGGCACCTGCCCCTCGTTGCCGCCACGCTCCCAGACCGCCTGGCACACGGTGAGCGGCTCGGCGAGGCCCTTGAGCTCGCGGGGCCCGAGCGACTCGAGCTGCACCTCGTGGCGCGACCCGGCGAGCGCGCGCACGAGGTCGCTGACCAGGATCTGCCCGCCGCCCGCCTCGGCGCACAGGCGCGACGCCTCGACGACCGGCGTGCCGAACCAGTCGCCGTCCTCGTAGGCGGCGTCGCCGACGCTGACGCCGACGCGCATCTCGAGCTTGCCGTCGCTGATCCGCCGGTTGTGACGCTCGACGGCCCGCTGCATCGCGACCGCGCCGGCGAGCGCGTCCGAGGCGCCCGCGTACGAGGCCATCAGCGCGTCGCCGATGGTCTTGATCTCGGTGCCGCCGGTCGACGCGAGCGCCTCGCGCAGCGCCGCGAAGTGGTCGCGACGCAACGCGTCAGCGGCGGCGTCGCCCTGCTGGTTGGCGAGCTCGGTGGAGCCGACGAGGTCGGTGAAGAGGATCGCGACGAGGCCGGAGACGCCGCCTTGCTGAGGGTCCCCCACCCCGACCGCCACCACCGGTCACCCTAGGGCGTCCGTGCTTCGGGCGGGGCGGCGCACCGTGGCCAGGACGCCTGCTGCTCGCTACCGCGAGCGGACGAACTGACGGTGCAGGAACGCCGTGATGGCCACGACGGCGAGGAAGATCACGATCCACTGCACGAGCGCGACGCCGAACCCCGGCGCGAGCAAGATGATCGCGATCAGACCGAGACCGGTGAGCGTCAACGTCGTCGCGAGGCGCGACCGGCGGTCGGCCCTGGCGGACGCCCTGGGCATCGAGCCCGGGGAACGTCGTGCACCGTCGTCGGTACGGATCAAGATCGGTTGCAAGGTCTCGCGCACACTGGGCCTCCTCGACCTGCTGGGCGGGGTCGCCCAGTGATGCGGTCCCGGGTCGGGACGCGCCATGGCGGAGGCCGATCGGGCGGCTCAGTCAGAGTCCGGCTAGGTCGGCGAGGTCAGCGACCGTCAGCCGTGACCCTACTGGGGACCCGTGACCTGCGCGTGACGACGCGCGCACCATCGCGGACGAGGCATCATCACCTCATGCCCGACGCGCCCTGGCTCGGCGACGCCTGCTCGCTGGTCGACGCGTTCCGGGCCGGCGAGCGCTCGCCGCTCGAGGAGCTCGACGCGAGCCTGGCCGCGATCGAGGCGAGCGACCTGAACGCCTTTGCGCACCTCGACCCCGAACGGGCCCGAACGGTCGCGGCTGCGGCCGACGTGTCGTTGCCCTTCGGCGGGGTGCCGTCGGGGATCAAGGAGCTGGAAGCCGTCGAGGGCTGGCCGCACACCGAGGCCTCGCTGGTGTTCGCGGACCGCATCTCGACCCACACCACGACCCACGCCCAGCGCCTGCTCGCGCTCGGTGGCATCGTCCCGGTCGGGCAGACGACCGCGAGCGAGTTCGGCGGGCTCAACGTGAGCGTGACGCGCCTGCACGGCGTGACGCACAACCCGTGGCGCCTCGGGCGCACCGCGGGGGGGTCCTCGGGTGGCTCCGCGGCGGCCGTCGCCGGCGGGCTGGTGAGCCTGGCGACTGGTGGCGACGGCGGCGGGTCGATCCGCATCCCCGCGGCGTACTGCGGGCTGCTCGGCATGAAGGGCACGTTCGGACGCATCCCGCGTAGCCCGCACGCGTACGTGCGGCCCAACACGGTCGTGCTCGGCAACGTGGGGCGCTCCGTGCGCGACGCGGCGCGCTACTACGACGTGTGCAGCGGCTACGACCCGGCCGATCCCACGAGCCTGCCGAAGCACGCCGGGTTCGAGGCCGGCCTCGGCACGCACGAGCTGCGCGGCAAGTTGGTGGCGGTGATCCCCACGCTCGGTGGCGTGCCGCTCGACTCCGGCGTCGAGGAGCGCTTGCGCGCCCAGGCCGACGCGCTGATCGCGTCCACGGGCATGCAGCGTGTCGACCTCCGTGTCGACGTGCCCAACATCACCGCCCACTGGATGATGGGCAACATGGCGACCGCGCTCGCCGACCTCGGCGACCGCTGGCCCGCGTGCGCCGGCGACATGACCGCCGACGTCGCGCTGGGCCTCTACATCGCGCAGTCGCTCTACAACCTGCGCACGGCCGCGCTGGCCGAAGAGCTACGGGTGAGGGTGAACGAGACGATGGCGGCTGCGTTCGAGGAGGTCGACTTCGTCGTCTCGTCGACGAACCCCGGTCCTGCGTTCGCCGCCGAGTCGGAGCAGTCGAGCCGAGAGGAGAGCTTCATCGACTGGGCGAAGGCGAGCCCGGCCGCGACGTACGCGTTCCGCAGCGCGCTGTTCGGCACCCGGCTGGCAAGCGTCGTGGCGCCGAAGCTGCCGATCGCGCTGATCGGCGTCGCCGCGGCGCGCTTCCCCGAGCTGGTGAACATGGGAGCGCTCACGATCGTGTCGAACATCTACGGCAACCCCGCCGTGTCGATCCCGGCGGGGACGGTGGACGGTCTGCCGGTGGGGATGCAGGTGCTGACGCGCCACCACGCCGACGAGCTGCTCTTCGACGTCGCGCTCGCGGTCGAGCGTGAGCACCCGTGGCCGCTCGTCGCGCCGCCCGCTCCCGAGCGAGCGGTCAGGCCATCCGCTCCAGCATCGCCCGCATAGCGTCGTGGACCGCGTTGATCGCCTGGAGCGGGCGGATCATCACCTTGAACTCGACGATCTTGCCGTCGTCGTCGCACGTGATGATGTCGACGCCGTTGACGTACTTGCCGGCCATCTGCGTCTCGAACTGGAGGACGGCGATGTTGCCGCTCATCGTCTCGCTCACGTAGCGGAACTTCGAACCGGGCTTGGTGGCGGGCGGGGCGCCGTCACCGCTCGCCGGCCCGGCATCGCCGTCCCCGGCATCGCTGTCCCCGGCATCGCTGTCCCCGGCATCGCTGTCCCCGGCATCGCCGCCGAACGTCGCGCCCGCGGCCTCGAGATAGAGCTTCGTCACGTCCTTGCCCGCTTGGGGCGTGAACACGACCGGCGAGTAGAAGACGACGTCGTCGTGGAGCAGCTCGTCGAGCCCACCCGCCAGCTCGCCCCGGAGGTGCTGGTGCCAGCGCTCGACCGTCTGCTCGATCATCCGCTCGATCATCGGGGCATGCTCGCTTCCGGGGGCGGGGGAAGCAATCGCCGGGGTAGCGAGCACGGCGAGTAGGTGTCGCGTCGGCCTCGGCCGAGAAGCACACGCGGCTGAGTCCTACCGTCTCGTGCGGGCGAGTGATGCGATCGCGAGTACGGTCGGCGTTGATGGCAAAGCAGAAATCACGACGGCTCAACCCCAAGGACCACACCGACTCGGGCGGCTCGGGCGGTCCTCCCGGCAAGAAGCAGCGCCGGAAGGTCCGCCGCAACCGACGCAACGTCAACGGCGCCTGACCGAACCTCGGCTCGCACGGATCGTCAGGTGCCGAGCAGGTCGAGCACCTCGGTGCTGTACGACGGGTGGCTCAGCTTGGCGATGGCGCGCGACTCGATCTGACGGATCCGCTCACGGGTCAGGTCGAAGAGCTCACCGACCTGCTCGAGGGTGCGCGGCTCGCCGCAGTCGAGACCGAATCGCAGCTCGATCACCCGTCGCTCGCGCTCGCTCAGCCGGTCGAGGATGCGCCGCACCTCGCCCGGCAGCATGGCGGCCACCGCAGCGTCGTCGGGTGAGAGCGCGCCCCGGTCCTCGAGGAGGTCGCCGAGCACACCGTCGCCCTCGTCGCTCAGCGGCTGCTCGAGCGACAGCGGATCGGGGGCGACGCGCAGGGTCTCGCGCACCTTCTCCTCGGTGATGTCGAGCTCGTTGGCGAGCTCCGCGTGCGAGGGCGAGCGGCCGAGGCGAAGCTCGAGCTGGCTGAGCGTGCGGAGCAGACGCAGGCGCAGGTCGCCGGCGTGCACGGGGAGGCGGATGACGCGACCGGTGTTGGCGATGCCACGTGAGATCGCCTGACGGATCCACCAGGTCGCGTACGTCGAGAACTTGAAGCCCTTGCGGTAGTCGAACTTGTCGACTGCGTGCATGAGCCCGAGGTTCCCCTCCTGGATCAGGTCGAGCAGGGGCACGCCCGACGCCCGGTAGCGCTTGGCGATCGAGACCACCAGGCGGAGGTTGGCGAGCACGAACGTGAGGTGCGCGTCCTCTCCCTTGCGGATCCTCCGGCGGATCGCGCGGCGCTCGGTGGGCGTGAGCATGACGGCGCCGTCGCCCGAGAGGCTGCGCGCCGCGTGGCCGTCTTCGATCTCCTGGGCGAGGCGGGCCTCGTCGTTCCGGGTGAGCAGCGGGTGCTGCCCGGCCTCCTCGAGATAGAGGCGCACGGGATCGAGAGCCTCGTGCTCGGAGCGCTTGACGGCCATGTCGCTGATGTCCTTCGGTCTTGCGTGGACCGGGACGGATCCGACTGACACGGCCTCGGTGGATCCAGTCTACCGGCGCGCGATCGCCGAGCCGTTCACCGGGGCGTCGACTCGGCCGTCACCCGCGTCCGTCACCCGCGTCCGTCACCGCGTCTGCCACCGCGTCTGCCACCGCGTCTGCCAGCATGGGGGGCATGGCCGCGCCCGAGCTGCTCGTCGATCGTCCTCGCCTGCGCGGCCGTCTCCACCAGGTCGCGGCGCTCGCGTCCGTGGCCGGGCTCGTGTGGATGATCGCCGACGCGCACACGTCGACCGCGGCGATCGCGGCCGTCGTCTACGGGCTCGCGATGATCGCGCTCTACCTCTCCAGCTCCTCGTACCACGTCTACGCGCGCGCCGGGCGCGCTCGCGTCGTCATGCGTCGCCTCGACCACTCGATGATCTACGTGCTGATCGCGGGCACGTACACGCCGGTGTGCCTGCTCGCGCTGCACGGCTCGCTGCGCTGGGCGCTGCTCGGGATCGTGTGGACGGGCGCGCTCGTCGGCGTGCTCATCACGCTGCTCGCGTTCGATCGCTTCCCGCACCTCACGTTCGTGCTGTCGCTCGTGCTGGGCTGGGCGGCGCTGGTCGCGCTGCCCGAGCTGGTGGAGCGCCCCGGTCTGCTGGCGCTCGCGATCGCCGGCGGCCTGCTCTACACGGTCGGGGCGATCCTGTTCGCGTGCAGCTGGCCCGGACGGCGGGCTCGGTGGTTCGGGTACCACGAGTACTGGCACGCGTTCGGCGTCGCCGCCGGCGGCGTCTTCTTCGCGATGAACCTGGCGCTCATCGCGGGGGCGTGACGAGCGACCCCTTTCCGGAGACGAGCGACCCGTTCCCGGAGGGGTTCTTCCGCCGCACCGACGAGACCCCTGACCCTGTCTTCTACGGGCCGGCTCGGCTCGTGCAGCACCTCGACGACGCGGCGATCGCCGCCGTCGGCGACCTCTACGACGAGCTCGGCCTGGCGGGCGAGGTGCTCGACCTGTGCTCGTCGTGGGTGTCGCACTTCCGGACGGCGCCGGCGCGTCTGACGGTGCTGGGGATGAATGCCCTCGAGCTCGAGCGCAACCCGCACGCGCACGAGCGGGTCGTCCACGACCTCAACGCGGACCCGACGCTGCCGTTCGCCGACGCGTCGTTCGACGCGGCGACGTGCGCCGTGTCGGTCGACTACCTCACCCGCCCGTTCGACGTGTTCGCCGAGACCGCGCGCGTGCTGCGCCCGGGGGGGCTGTTCGTGTGCACGTTCTCGAACCGGTGCTTCCCGACGAAGGCGATCCGCGGCTGGCTCGCGACCGACGACGCCGGCCACGTCGCGATCGTCGAGGAGTACTTCCGGCGCTCCGGTGGCTGGGACGAGCCCGTCGCGGCGCGTCGCACGCCGACCGGCCACCGTGGCGATCCCCTGTTCGCCGTGTGGGCCGGGCGCGCCGGCCCGTGAGCTACACCTGCCCGCCCGTGAGCTACACCTGCCCGGCCGTGAGCTACACCTGCCCGGCCGTGAGCTACACCTTCCTGGCCGTGAGCTACACCTGCCCGGCCGTGAGCTACACCTTCCGGCCCGTGAACGCGGCCAGGCGCTGGATCGGCGTCGCGTCCGCGGGAGGCTTGACCTCGTCGGCGAACGTGTCCCCGTCGCGGGCCTCGGGGGAGATGATCATCTGCGCGGATGCGATCGCGGGCTCGACGACGTCCTTCGGCGGGTCGAAGGGTTGATCGGTCGCCTGGGCGAGGTCCCACGCGTGCACGAGAAGGTCGAACTTCGCGATGTCGAGCACGACCTTGCCCGGCAGCGTCGCGAACGGGAGCGTGATCTGACGCTCCAGCGCCCCGGGCGAGTCCACGCCGTCGCAGAACGCCTTCGCCGCGCCGTCCCAGGCCGCGGCCGGGTCGTCGCCGATCATGTCGGGCATGGGGCCGTCCGCGTCGACCGACTCTCCTCTGAACGCCGCGCCGAACATGTTGCCGCCGCCGACCATGTGGTTCATGAGGTCGCGCACCTTCCACTTGGCGCACGGCGTCTGCGAGCCGAGCTGGTCGGGTGCGGTGTTGGCCATCAGGTCGTGGATCGTGGTGATCTGGTAGTTGAGGTCGTCGGCGGCTGCCATCGGTGCTCCTTGGGTCTCGTGGCTCCGACGATCGTGGCACCGTCGCTCGCTCGGGGCAACCGAAGCGCTCGCCGTCGATGCCAGCCCGTAGCCTGTGCCCGCCGTGACCGACGCCGATCGAACCTCCTCCTCAGCCGCGCCCGAGCCCGCGCGGTCCGCACCTTCACCCGCACCCGCGCGCTCCGCCGTCCTCCTCGTCGTCGATCCCGACCCCGGGTCGCTCGAGCGCATCGGCGCCGAGCTGCGTCGCCGCTACGGGGAGGACTACCGGGTCGTCTGCACCGACTCACCCGACGAGGCCCGGTCGAGCCTCGCGACCTGGCGCGAGGCGCGCGACGCCGTCGCCGTGGTCCTCACCGCGCAGTGGATGGAGGGCACCACCGGCACGCAGCTCCTGGAGCTCGTGCGCGAGCTGTACCCCCAGACCAAGCGCGGGCTGCTCATCGACTTCGGCGACTGGGGTGACCCGGAGACCGCGGCGGCGATCCGCCATGCGATGGCGGTCGGGCACCTCGACTACTACGTGCTGCGTCCCCTGCCCGGGCACGACGAGCTGTTCCATCGCACCATCACCGAGTTCCTCCACGAGTGGTCGCGGGCGGCGTCGGGCGAGCCTCGCCAGATCGTGCTGCTGGCCCAGCAGTGGGACCGCCGCGGTCACGAGCTGCGGAGCCTGCTGACACGCAACGGCGTCCCGCACCTCTTCTACGACTCCGCGGACACCGATGGCGCCGCCGTGCTGCGGGCGCTGGGGCTCGAGCACGAGACGCGACCCGTCGTCGTGCTGCTCGACGGTCGGGTGCTCGTCGACCCGACGAACGCCGAGGTCGCCCGCGCCTACGGCATGACCACCGAGCTCACCGATCGGCGCAGCTTCGACGTCGTCGTGGTCGGCGCGGGCCCGGCCGGGTTGGCGGCCGCGGTGTACGCGGCTGCCGAGGGCGTCGACGCCCTCGTGGTGGAGGGCGAGTCGATCGGCGGGCAGGCGGGCTCGAGCTCGCGGATCCGCAACTATCTCGGGTTCTCGCGCGGGGTGAGCGGCGCCGAGCTCGCCCAGCGCGCCTACCAGCAGGCCTGGGTGTTCGGCGCGCACTTCCTCTTGATGTGCGACGTCACCGCGCTGCGCCCGCTCTCGAGCGGCGGGGGCCGTGAGGGCAGTGAGCCGGCGGGTCACGTCGTCGAGCTGAGCGACGGGACCGAGGTCGAGGCGCGCGCCGTGGTGCTGGCGATGGGGGTGTCCTACCGCCGCCTCGACATCCCCGCGCTCGAGGACCTCATCGGTGCCGGCGTCTTCTACGGCGCGTCGACGTCCGAGGCGCAGGGCTGCGCGGATCGCGCCGTCTACGTGGTGGGTGGCGGCAACTCGGCGGGGCAGGCGGCGCTGTTCCTCGCCCGCTTCGCCCGCGAGGTGTACATCGTGGTGCGGTCGTCATCGCTCGCCGACTCGATGTCGCAGTACCTGCGCGACGAGATCGCCGCCGCGCCGCACGTCTCGATCCTGTTCGAGACGCGCGTCGTCGACGGCGGCGGTTCGGGGCGACTGGAGTGGCTCCGCCTGCGCGGCGGCGACGGCCAGGAACGGGATGTCGAGGCCAGCGCGCTGTTCGTGCTCATCGGATCCGATCCGCGCACCGCGTGGTTGCCCGAGTCGATCGTGCGCGGCGAGCACGGCTTCGTGCGCACGGGCGCCGACATCGAGCAGACTGCGCCCGGCACGTGGGCGCTCGAGCGGTCACCGGAGCCGTTCGAGACCAGCCTCCCGGGCGTGTTCGCGGTCGGTGACGTGCGCGCCGAGTCGATCAAGCGGGTGGCGTCGGCCGTCGCCGAGGGCAGCAACGTGATCCAGCAGGTGCTGCGCTACATCTCCGACGAGGCCGCCCGCACCGACGAGGCGAGCCGCGTCGAGGAGGCGACGCCGTAGGTCCGGCACGGCGCGCGAAGCGCGATGGGCAAGGGGCCGCTCGGGTCAGCCGAGGAGCGCTGCGATCGTGGTGGCCGCGACGCAGACGGCCGTGATCCCGCCGAAGACGGCGCCGACCGTCCACTTGATCATCCGGGTGGCTTCGGCGTGCAGCGCGCCCTGGAGCTGCCCCTGGACACCGAGGAGGCTCACCTCCATCGCCTGGAACCGCGCGTCGATCGACTCGAACCGCGCCTCGATCGAC
>CAZHKE010000036.1:0-1556 GCA_964532485.1 uncultured Bifidobacteriaceae bacterium | reverse complement strand
CGTTCGAGCTCGTCGAGGTCGCGCTTGGTGGCGATCTCGTGCCACCCGAACGGCGGGATGCACTCCATCAGTGCGGCGGCCGCGGCCGGTCCGAGCTGGTCGCTCAATGCCTGTGATGCCTCCACGCGGGATCGCTCGTCGGGAGCCATGTTCCCCTCCTCCTGGGGTTGTCACAAGAGGCGGCTGTGACAAGAGGTGGGGAGCCGCCGGCCGATGGCCGCGCCCGGTTCCCGAGGCGTGCACCGATGCTCGCGCGGGTGTGCGACAACGCATCAGGCGCGTGGCGGTTACCCTGCGAGCCGCCGAGCATCGCTCGCCGAGCAGCGAGTTGGGGGGAGCGCAGGTCATGAGACTCGAGCGGGGTGACGTCGCGGTGGTGACCGGTGCCGCGAGCGGGATCGGCTTCGCGCTGGCGGACCGCTTCGCATCCGAGGGGCTGGGCGTGGTCGCCGCCGACGTCGAGCCGGCCGCGCTCGACGACGCCGTCGCGCGCCTGGGCGAGCGCGGCGGCGAGGTGCTGGGGGTGTCCGCCGACGTCAGCCGCGAGGGCGACGTGCAGGCGCTCGCGGCCGCGACGCTCGAGCGCTTCGGCGGCGTGCAGATCGTGTGCAACAACGCCGGGGTCGTGTCGAAGGCCGACGCGTGGGCGGGGCCGACATCGGCGTGGGAGTGGGTCGTCGGCGTGAACCTCTGGGGCGTGATCCACGGCGTGCGGGCCTTCCTCCCCCACCTCGTGCTCGGCGGCCGCGGCCACATCGTGAACACCGCCTCGATGGCGGGGCTCGTGCCGGGGCTCAGCCCGATCTACGACGCGACCAAGCACGCGGTGGTGGCGATCACCGAGAACCTGTTCCACGCGATGCGCGACGCGGGCCTCCCCGTCGGTGTCAGCGTGCTGTGCCCGGGGTGGGTGCGCACCGGGATCGTCGACGCCGAGCGCACGTGGCCCGCCGACCGGGGCGAGCAGCCGCCGCCCGCGGTGACGTCGGCCGTGATCGAGCCGCACCTGCGCCGCGCCATCGACGAGGGCATGACGCCGGCCGCGGTGGCCGACCTCGTCGCGACCGGCATAGAGGAGGACCGGTTCTGGCTCTTCACCCACCCCGACTGGATGCCCTGGGCGGTGCGCCGCTGGGACTCCATCGCCGAGGGTGAGAACCCCGCGCTGCTCGAGGACATCCCCGCCATGCCGCCCCGGTCACAGCTGATCGAGGAGACCATGGCCGCACTCGCGCTCGAAGTCGAGGGCTGACCCGGCTGTCCCGCTTCCCGGTCGGAGCGATCCGGTGGCTACGGTGCGCGCGGAGGACACTGATCGAGGAGCGGAACCGAGCATGAGGACCGGCGGCATGAGAACCGGCAGCAAGGGGACCGGCAGCAAGGGGACCGGCAGCAAGGGGACCGGCAGCAAGAGAACCGTCCGCGCGGTTGCCGTCGTGGTCGTCGCGACGCTGACCGTGGTCGCGACTGGCACGATCGCCGGCGCGGGCTCGGACCGGCCGACACCCAAGCAGTGGGCGAAGGGCGTCTGCTCGAGCATCGAGGACTGGATCACC
>CAZHKE010000035.1:30986-32600 GCA_964532485.1 uncultured Bifidobacteriaceae bacterium | reverse complement strand
GAGCCGATCGTGCTCGTCCCCACCTTCACGGGCTGACGCACAGGGCGACGCGCTGAGCGCCGGCGTTCCCATCTGGCGCGACGTCGTCGCGTCGGGCGCGCTGGCGAGGCTCGCGCCGGCGGTTCCCGACGATCTCGACCGCCGACCCGACGTCCTCGTCGTCGGCGGCGGGATGCTCGGCCTCGCGACCGCGTTCGCGTGCGCGCGCGCCGGACTCGGTCGCGTCGTCCTGATCGAGCGCGACGGCCTCACGAGCGCCGCGTCGGGACGCGCCGCGGCAGTGCTCACGCCCGAGGCCCACGTCTGGACCGATCCGCCGCCGTTCGTCGAGCTGGCGCGATCGAGCTTCCGGCTCTGGAGGTCGCTCGACGAAGAGCTCGACGGTGCACTCGGCGTCGAGGCCGTCGACTGGCTCGTGGCGCTCCCCGAAGCGATCGCTCCCGACGCGCCGGTCGGTGCGGGCGTGGAGGTGCTCGACGCCGGCGGGGCCCACGAGCTCGAGCCCGAGCTGGGAGCGGTGGGCGGGGCGTTGCGAATCCGCGACCAGGGGCGCGTGCACCCGCTGGTCGCGGCGAGCGTCTTCGCCGAGCATTCGGGCCAGGTGGCGAGTGGCGTCGAGATGCACGACGTCGAGATCAGGGGCTCACGGGTCGCGGCGGTCCGGACGAGCGCCGGAGACTTCGCGCCCGGCGCCGTCGTGTTCGCGACCGGCCTCGCGCCCGACGTCGCGGGCTTGCGCGTGCCCCAGTCGTGGGTCAAGGGTCACCTGCTCGCGACGGCACCGGCCCCGTTCCGGCTGCACGCGACCCTGGCGGCGCTCGACGGTCTGGTCGTGCAGCTGCCGACCGGTGAGCTCGTCGCGGGCGGCACGCTCGACGTCGGTGACGACGAGCCGCTGGTGCGCGACGACGTGATCGAGGGCATCCGCGGACACCTCGCTGCGCTGCTGCCGCGGACGGCGACGCTCGACGTGGGCCACGCGTGGTGCTGCTTCCGACCCACGACGCCCGACGGGCAGCCGGTCATCGACCGCGTTCCGGGCGTCGAGAACGCCTGGGTGACTTGTGGGCACCATCGCACCGGCATCCTCATGGCGCCGGGCACGGGCGACGCGCTCGCGCGCTGGATCGCGACGGGCAAATGCCCGCCGGGCGTCGAGGCGTTCGCCCGCTCACGCTTCGACTGAGCCGATGCATTGGCGCACCGCGTCTCCTCGCGAGCCACGGAGCGTGGTGACGCTGCTCCCCTGGGCAGCAACCGGCGTCGGTGGGCCCCAGGCGGGGTTCACGGATGCGGCTGCGATTCTCCGTTCGAGGCCAGGCCCCAATAGGGTGCGCTGCTTCATGAGAGGCGGCTTCCGGACGTAGGGGTTCGGACGCCGCACGCGAAGGACGAGCCCGTGCGCGAGCGCGGACAGGAGGCGGAGATGCGGAGGTATCGCGGCGTTGTCGCGGCGGTTGGTGCGAGCATGTTGCTCGCAGGAGTGCTCGCGGTGGCGGTGCCGGCCGGAGCCCAGGACGCCCAGAACGGCTCGGAGAAGCCCTGGCCGATCCTGCAGGTGATGAAGACGATCGGGCAGGCCGACTACCCGGACAAGGCCAACGAGGTGAAGCC
>CAZHKE010000035.1:19100-30886 GCA_964532485.1 uncultured Bifidobacteriaceae bacterium | reverse complement strand
GGCATCTCGGCGGGCAGCTCGCCGTCCATCCAGACGGTCTGCTCGAAGCGGTCGGTGATCCGCCAGCCGTCCGCGGTGCGCCGCCAGCGGTCGCGGTACTCGCCGCCGCAGTGGAAGTACGCGCGCGTGCCGTCGGCACGGTCGTGTCCCATCGGGTTGTAGAACGCGGCGCGGCTGGTCGCGGTGTCGCCGTCGATCGTCACCTCGACGTTGCTGATGAGGTGCTGGTACGCGGGGAAGTGGGGCAGCACGCTCGCCAGCCACGCCTTCACCTCGGGGTAGGCGCCCTTGATCCCGCCTGCGGTCGTGTAGTCGAGGAAGGCGTCGGGCGTGAACACCTCGTCGAGCCCGTCGAAGGACTTCGAGTCGAGCGCCCACGCGTAGGCGCTGAGCGCCGACTCGATCTCGAGCCGGTCGGCGAGCTGTTCGACGGCGCTGGCCACGATCGACCTCCAGGGATCGGTGGAGACGCCCACGAACGTATCCTCCGGTGATGGACGAGCCGAGCGGCGGTCGCGGGCGCCAGCAGCCGAGCGAGTGTCCGCGGCGCAGGCGGCGGGTGGCTCTGCCGCCCGACGCCGGTGGAGACGGAGCCTGCGGAGTCGACCAGACGTGCAGGTACCCTGCGGCGCAGCGAGCGACGCAGTAGAGATGGAGCACCTCGGGCTGCTCGGCCTGCCCGACTCGGGCCACGACGCGCTGTTCGCCGCGCTGACCGGGCAGGACGCGAGCACCGCCAGCGACCGCCTGCTGGGCATCGTCGCGATCCCCGACGACCGGCTCGACCGGCTCGCGGCGATGTCCGCGTCGAAGAAGGTGGTGCCGGCGACGCTCCAGCTCGCGTACCTGCCGGCGCTGTCGACCGAGGCCGGCAAGGGGCTCGGCAGCCGGCTCCTCGGGAGCGTGCGTGACAGCGATGCGCTCATGCTCGTGGTGCGCGGCGACGAGGGCCACGACGCCGCGCGCGAGCTCGCCGCGCTCGAGGAGGAGCTGATCCTCGCCGACCTCGGTTCCGTCGAGGCGCGCCTCGACAAGCAGCGGCGCGCCGCCAAGGGCGACAAGAGCCTTGCCGCCGAGGTCGCCGCACTCGAGCGCGCCGAGGCGACGCTCTCCGACGGCGTGCCCATCTACCGCTCGGCCGGGCGTGGCGACCTGTCCGACGCCGAGCGCGTGCTGCTCGAGCCTGCGTTCCTGCTCACGAACAAGCCGGCGCTCGTGGTGGTCAACATCGGGACCGACCAGCTCGGTGATGGTGACGCGATCGCCGCGCCGTTCGGCGACGACGCGCTCGCGGTCTGCCTCGAGCTCGAAGGTGACCCCGACGTCGTCGCCGCCGACGGCGAGGAACGAGCGTCACTGCTCGCCGATCTGGGCATCCCCGAGAGCGTGGTCCCCCGTCTCGCACGAGCCGCGCTCCATCTGCTCGGACGCCGGACGTTCCTCACGACCGGTGACAAGGAGTCGCGTGCATGGACGTTCCGCGACGGCTCGACCGCCCCGGAGTGCGCGGGCGTCATCCACACCGACCTCCAACGCGGGTTCATCCGCGCCGAGGTGATCGACTGGCAGGAGCTGCTCGAGATCGGGTCGTGGGCGAAGGCCAAGGACGCGGGCCGATTGCGTGTCGAGGGGAAGGACTACGTCGTGCGTGACGGCGACGTGCTCGAGATCCGCTTCAACGTCTGAGCTGCCTTCGTGGGAGACCTCGCGAGCTCGGTCTCCGCCGTCGCCGGGTCGGCGAAGCCGCCCGTCGACTGACGTCCCGGTGACGGCGCAGCTCGTGCGGGACGGCGAGATGGTTGCGCCGGTCGACGTGGCCGAGACACGCGCTGATCGCCGCCGCGGCCTCCTGGGGTGCGACGTGATCGACCGGCCGCTGGTGCTCGAGCCGTGCCGGCAGGTCCACACGTTCGGGATGCGGTGCCCGCTCGACGTCGTGTGGTGTGACCGGCGTGGCAAGGTGCTGCGCATGGCGACGCTCCCGCCGGGCCGCATCTCACGGCTCGTCCCGCGGGCCCGCTTCGTGATCGAGGCCGCGGCAGGGGCCGCCGGTCGCTGGGGGCTGAGGCCCGGCACCGTCGTGACGGTCGAGCCGGCGCGGCGCGGACCGAGGGCGGGCGAGGACGGCGCTCGCGGTGCCTGAGGGTCGCCTCGTGCTCGTCGGCACGCCCATCGGCAACCTCGGCGACCTCTCGCCGCGAGCGGTGGACGTGCTGCGCGCCGCCGACATGATCGCCGCCGAGGACACCCGTCGGACCCGGGCGCTGCTCACGCATCTCGGCATCCCGGCGGGGCGGCGGCTGCACGCGGTCCACGCGCAGAACGAGGTGGCCCGGGCGCGCGAGATCAGCCACGTGGTCGCCACGGGCGCGACGGTCGCGGTCGTCACCGACGCGGGCATGCCCAGCATCTCCGACCCGGGTGGACGGCTCGTGCGCGCGTGCATCGAGCAAGGACTCGACGTCGAGGTCGTGCCCGGTCCGAGCGCGGTGCTCAGCGCCCTCGTGCTCTCGGGGCTCGCGACCGATCGGTTCGTGTTCGAAGGGTTCCTGCCGCGCAAGGGGAGTGCCCGCAGCGAGCGCATGGACGCGATCGGGCGCGAGCCCCGCACGATCATCCTGTTCGAGGCACCACAGCGCGTCGCCGCGACGCTCGCCGACCTCGTCGAGGCGTGCGGACGGGGCCGCAAGGTGGCCGTCGCACGAGAGCTCACGAAGCTGCACGAGGAGGTGTGGCGCGGCACGCTCGAGGGCGCGGCGCACCACTTCGGTGAGGTCCCGCCCCGCGGCGAGTTCGTCATCGTGATCGAGGGACGTGAACCGGTGGAGGTCGCGGCGGGCGACGACGTGCTCGCCGAGGCGGCGCGCCAGGAGATCCGCGAGGGCCGCAGCACGCGTGAGGCAGCCGACAGCATCGCCGACCGCTTCGGCGTGTCCCGCCGCCGCGCCTACGACGCCGTCCTCGCCCAGCGCGGCTGACAATTCCCCGGATGCGTCCCTCACCCGCGTATATCAAGGTGAGAGACGCATCCAGAGAAGAATGAGGCGATGGCCCAGCCGTTCTACGTGACGACGCCGATCTACTACGTCAACGACGCGCCCCACATCGGGCACGCGTACTCGACGGTCGCGGCCGACGCCCTCGCCCGCTGGCGTCGGCTCTGGGGCGACGACGTGCAGCTCGTCACCGGCACCGACGAGCACGGCCTCAAGGTGCAGCGGGCGGCCGAGGAGGCGGGCCAGACGCCGCAGGACTTCACCGGCGGCACGAGCAAGCGCTACCGGGAGGCGTGGGCCAACCTCGAGATCACCCACAGCGACTTCATCCGCACGACCGAGCCTCGCCACCACGCCGCGGTCCAGCAGTTCCTCCAGGCCGTGCACGACGCGGGCTACATCGAGCTCGGGACGTACGAGGGCCTCTACTGCGTCAGCTGCGAGGCGTACTACACCGAGGACGAGCTGGTCGACGGCCTGTGCCCGGTCCACCGGCGACCGGTCGAGCGGGTCACCGAGGAGAACTACTTCTTCCAGCTCTCGCGATTCGAGGACCGGCTCCTCGCCCACTACGCCGACCACCCGGACGCGGTGCTGCCCGAGACCCGGCGCAACGAGGTGCTCGGCTTCATCAAGCAGGGCCTGCGCGACTTCTCGATGAGCCGAACGTCGATCTCGTGGGGCGTGCCCCTGCCGTGGGACGACCGCCACGTCGCGTACGTGTGGTTCGACGCGCTCTTCAACTACTGCACCGCCGTCGGCTACGGCTCGGACCCGGCGCGCTTCGATCGCTACTGGCCGGCCGACTACCACATCGTCGGCAAGGACATCGTACGCTTCCACGCGGTGTACTGGCCGGCGATGCTGATGGCCGCCGGCCTGGCGCCGCCGAAGCACGTGTTCGCGCACGGGTTCTTGCTCGTCGGTGGCGAGAAGATGAGCAAGACGGCCTTCAACCAGATCTCACCCAACGACCTGGTCGCCGAGTTCGGTGCCGACGGCGTCCGCTACCACTTCCTCGCCGACGTGCGCTTCGGTGCCGACGGCGACTTCTCCTACGAGGGGATGGTGGCTCGCTACAACGCCGATCTCGCGAACAACTTCGGCAACCTCGCGAGCCGTGTCCTCAACATGGCAACGAGCTACTGCGACGCGATCGCGCCGAGCGACCGCGCCGAAGGGCCGCTCGTCGCGGCGACTGCGCGCGCCTTCGACGAGGTCACGAGCCACATGGACCGCCTCGACTACTCGGCGGCGTACTTCCACCTCTGGGAGCTCATCCGCGCCGCGAACGCCTACATCGAGGACCAGGAGCCGTGGAAGCTGCACAAGGCGGGGGAGACGGGCAAGGTGGCGGCGATCCTCGGCGACTGCCTCGAGACGCTGCGCGTCGTCGCGGTGGTCGCGTCGCCGGCGATCCCGGGCGCGTGCGGAGAGCTCTGGCAGCGTCTGGGCCTCGAGGGCACGCCCGAGGAGCAGCGCCTGCCCGACGCGGCCGCGTGGTCGGGAGCGCCGAGCGGCACGACGTTGGAGAAGGGGAAGGCCCTGTTCCCGAGGAAGGATGCTGCGTGACTGCGTACGGGGCCGCCCGGGGACCGGCTGGTGCTTCGGCCATCACCTCGGTCGCCGTCGGCTGCGCCGACGTCCGCCCTCGGCGAACTCGCCTGCGCCGGCCCCCGGGCGGCCCCTTCACAGCTGCGCCATGAGTGCGCGCTGGGTCGACTCGCACTGCCACGTGCAATGGGTGGAGGGGGGCGCGGACGCGGCGCTCGACCGTGGGCGTGAGGCGGGCGTCGGCGCGTTCGTGGTCGTGGGCACCGACGCGGCGAGCTCCGACGAGGCGGTCCGGCTGGCGTCGCGTCACGGCGACGTGCGGGCCACGGTCGGCCTGCACCCGCACGAGGCGTCGAGCCTGCATCACGAGTGGCCCATGCTGCGAGAGCTCGCCGGCGCGCCGGGCGTCGTCGCGATCGGCGAGACGGGCTTCGACCACCACTACGAGCACTCCCCGAGCGACGAGCAGGAGACCGCGTTCCGGGAGCAGATCCGCCTCGCGCACGAGCTCGATCGCGCGCTGGTGATCCATTCCCGCGAGGCCTGGGACGACACGCTCCGCGTCCTGCGCGAGGAGGGGCCCCCGCCGCGCACGGTGTTCCACTGCTTCACCGGCGGGCCCGCCGAGGCCGAGCGGGCGCTCGAGCTCGGCACCTGCCTCTCGTTCAGCGGGATCGTGTCGTTCAAGGGTGCCGACGACGTGCGCGCGGCCGCGGCGCGCTGCCCCCTCGACCGGATCCTCGTCGAGACCGACGCTCCGTACCTCGCCCCGGCCCCGCACCGGGGCCGAGAGAACGAGCCTGCGCTCGTAGGCCTCGTCGGCGCGGCGCTCGCGGCTGCGGTGGGACGCCCGATCGACGAGGTGGCGGCGGCCACGGCGGCCACCACCGCGAGGGTGTTGGAGACGCCCCTCCCGGGACGAGTAGCGTGACCGGATTCCTCACGGACGGGTGATCCCGTCGCGTGTTCCCGAGGAGGCGGAGCCGATCGCTGAGCACAGGCGTCGTCGTGGGCGGGTGCACCATCGCCGCGGACGCCGCTCGAGCGCGCACGACGCCGTCACGCCGTCGCCGGCGCGCGCCGAGCCGCACGACGCGGCCGCGTGGCTGCCCCTGCCTGCTCCCGACACGCTGCCGAGCGTCGACGAGCTGCTGAGCCCGCCCGACGGCGAGGACGCCGTCCCCGCGAGCCCGCCGGTGCCGTCCCCGAGCGCGTCGACCGCCGCGCCGCCGGCCGCGCCTTCGAGCGCACCCGACGAGGCGCCGTCCGGGCCCGGGCGTGCCGAGGCACCCGAGGCTGCGGCCTGGCTCCCGGTCCCCGAGGCCCACGACCTCCCGCCGATCCAGGACCTGCTCGAGCCCGGGACCGGCTCGCCGCCGCGCGACATCCCCGCGCAGCCGTCGCCGGCGCGCGCCGAGCCGCACGACGCGACCGCCTGGCTCCCGCTCCCGGCGTCGACGGACCTCGCCGAGCTCCCGGACCTCGCGGCTCCCACCCCGGCGCCGGCAAAGCCGCGTCGTCGGTTGCGAGCGCACCTGCCGAGCCGCCACACCGTCGGTCGACTCGCGCTCTTCGTCCTCGGAGCGGCGACGATCGTCGCGCTCTTCTACGGCGGCTCGTTGCTCCTCGACCAGGGCGCCGACGTGACCGTGCGCGCCGACGGCACGACCACCGACGTGGAGACCGGCGTGGGCACGGTCGGCGCCCTCATCGAGGAGCAGAAGATCTCGCTGGGCGAGCACGACCGCGTGTCGCCCCCGGCCGACACCGAGATCGAGAACGACATGGTCGTCAACGTCGTGCGCGCCTTCCCGGTGCCGGTGGACTTCGACGGGGAGCCGACGACGGTCTACAGCACGCACAAGGAGCCGGACGAGTTCGTCGCCGAGGCCGCGTCCCAGGTCGGTGTCGAACCCGCGTCGATCGCGCTGCGCAACGACCCGAAGCAGATCACCGAGGGCTCCGACGAGCTGCAGCTGCGCACCAAGAAGGAAGGCACGCTGCTCGTCGACGGATCGGCGGTCAACTACGACTCACCGTCGTACAACGTCGCCGAGCTCCTCGAGCAGTACAAGGTCGTGCTCCAGCCCGCCGACTTCACGTCGCTCGGCGGCGACGGCGGACCGATCGCGGTCGATGCCGAGCTCCCACCCAGCACGCCCGACCAGGCGACGAGCATCGAGGTCGTGCGCGTCGCCGGCACGACCGAGCGCGTGCTCGAGCCGTACACCGTTCCTCCCGAGCGCCAGCCCGACGACAACCTCTCCGTCGGGGAGACGCGCGTCCAGGAGGAGGCCGCGGGGACGCAGTGGGTGACCTACAGCATCGAGCTGCACGACGGCCGCGAGGTGGGCCGGGCGATCATCTCCCAGGTCCCGGAGCAGCCGGCGGTGCCGCACGTCGACTTCTACGGGACGAAGTACAACCCGCTGTGGGACAAGATGGCCGAGTGCGAGACCGGGGGGAACTGGGGCGCGTCGGGCGAGCGCTACCAGGGCGGGCTCGGGATCTTCTTCCAGAACTGGAACCACTACGGCGGCCGTGAGTTCGCTCCCACCGCCGGCCAGGCCACGAAGTACGAGCAGATCATCGTGGCCGAGCGCATCCGGGCCGAGCACGGCTGGCACGCCTGGGGCTGCGCGAAGCGGATCGGCGCGTAGATCCCCGACGTCCTGGGGGACCCTCCGAGGGAACGTTTGGGAGAGCTCCTCCTCGGGCCGCTACCTTCACCCGACGTGCCCGTGCTGACCCCGACAGACGTGCGTGCGCTGCTCGCGGAGCACGGGCTGCGGCCGAGTCGGGCCCTGGGGCAGAACTTCCTGGCCGATCCCAACACGGCCCGACGCATCGCGCGCATCGCCTCGGTCGGCCCGGGCGACCGCGTGCTCGAGATCGGGCCCGGGCTCGGGTCGCTGACGCTGGCGCTGGCCGAGACCGGCGCCGACGTGCTCGCGCTCGAGCTCGACCGGCGCCTCGTGCCCGTCCTCGAGCGCGTCGTCGCCGATGCGCCCCGGGTGACGGTCGAGACGGGCGACGCGCGCTCGTTCGATCTCGGATCGCGCCTGGCCGGTCCGCGCTGGGACTGCGTGTCCAACCTCCCCTACAACGTGGCAGCACCGGTCCTGCTCCGGCTGCTGACCGACGTCCCCCAGATCACGCGCTTCGTCGTGATGGTGCAGCGTGAGGTCGGCGAGCGGCTCGCCGCGACGCCCGGCTCTCGGGCCTACGGCGCCCCGTCGGTGCGCGTGGCGTACCACGCGAGCGCGCGCCTGTGCGGTGCGGTCCCGGCGAGCGTGTTCGTGCCGAGGCCGAAGGTGGAGTCGGTGCTCGTGTGCCTCGAGCGCCGTCCCGCTCCCGCGGTCGAGGTGTCGTCACCGGCATCGATGTTCGAGCTCGTGCACGCTGGCTTCGCGCAGCGCCGCAAGATGCTGCGGCGGTCGCTGCGCCCGGTCCTGGGCGACCGGGCCGACGCGGTGCTCGTGTCGGCCGGCATCGACCCCCGGGCCCGCGCCGAGGCGATCGACCTCGACGGTTGGGGCGCGATCACCCGGGAGGCGTCCTCGTGAACGAGCTCACGCGGGCGACCCGACTCGGGCGCGTGCGCGCCACGGCCTACGCCAAGCTGAACCTCGCGCTGCGCGTGCTCGGTCGGCGCGACGACGGCTTCCACGACCTCGAGGCCTTGACGGTGTCGGTCGCCGACCCGCACGACGTCGTCGAGGTGCAGGCGGTCCCGCACCCCGGTGGGGTCTCCCTGGACGTCGTCGGCGAGACCCGCAACGTGCCCACCGGGTCCGACAACCTCGTCGTGCGCGCCGCCGAGGCGCTGCTCGTGCGCGCCGGCCGGTCCGGCCACGGCGTCAAGACGACGCTGCGCAAGAAGATCCCGGCGGGCTCGGGCCTCGGCGGCGGCTCGGCCGACGCGGCCGCGACGCTGCTCGCGATCCAGCGCCTGCTCGAGGTCGAGATCGACGAGGCGCGCCTGCTCGAGATCGGCGCGTCGATCGGCTCCGACGTGCCCTTCTGCCTCACCGGCGGTGCCGCGTGGATGCGCGGGCGCGGCGAGCAGATCGAGTCGGTCTCGCTGCCGGCCGCGGTCCCCGTGGTCGTCGTCCTCCCACCGTTCCTGGTCGACACCCGCACCGTCTTCGAGGCCTGGGACGAGCTGGGCGGACCCCACTCGGCGCGCGAGGTCGCCGCGCCGGCGGCGATCGCCGACATCGTGGAGGTGTGCGCGAACGACCTGGAGCCCGCCGCGGAGCACGTGGAGCCCCGCCTCGCCCGCTTCCGCCAGGACCTCGAGGACGCGGCCGGCCTCTCCGCGCTGCTCTCGGGCAGCGGTTCGGCGTACTCCGTGGTGCTCGACGACGAGGAGCAGGAGAGCCGGGTCGTCCGCAAGATCCGCCGAGCGTTGAAGGTGCCGGTCGCATCGAGCACGACGATGACGCGGGGCGTGCGCCTGGGACTGGTCTGAGGGCGCCGCGAAGGCGTGTCGGGCTACTTGCCCTGCTGACGCCGCTGCCAGCGCGTCTTCTTGAGAAGCTTCTTGTGCTTCTTCTTGCGCATGCGCTTGCGGCGCTTCTTGATCAGCGATCCCATGGCGGCGCACGACGCTAGTGGCGGCACCTCGCGGTGTCACATCGGGACGCGAACCCGGGGGTCCAGGCGGGTATGGTCGACGCACCCGAAGGTCGTGTAGTCGGGGGTGGTGTAACGGCAGCACGGGGTCCTTTGGAGTCCCAGGTCGAGGTTCGAAACCTCGCCCCCGAGCCCACTCGACACCGGCAGAACCAGGAGCACGATGTACCGACCCCTGTCAGCCGTGGTGCTCGCCGCCGGCGAGGGCACGCGCATGCGGTCGGCGACGCCCAAGATGCTCCACCCGCTCTGCGGGCGCCCGATGATCCTGCACGTGCTCGACACGCTCGTGCAGCTCCCGCTGGAGCGGATCGTCGTCGTGGTCGGTCACGGCGCGGAGCACGTCACCAAGACGGTGCACGAGCAGCTCGCGACCGAGGTGCCGCTCGAGTTCGTCGAGCAGCGGGTGCAGCGCGGCACCGGCGACGCGGCGAGCGTCGGTCTCACGCCGTTCGCCGACTCCGTCGACGCCGAGGACGATGTGCTCGTGCTCCCGGGCGACACGCCGTTGCTCCGACCCGAGACGCTCGCCGCCCTGGCCACCGAGCATCGGTTGGCCGAGGCGGCCGCGACGCTGCTGACGGTCGAGCTCGACGCGCCAGACGGCTACGGCCGGATCATCCGCGACGAGCGTGGGGGCGTCGATCGCATCGTCGAGCACGCCGACGCCAGCGACGAGGAGCAGGAGCTCCGTGAGGTCAACCCGTCGATCTACTGCTTCCGTCGCACCTACCTCGCGCCCGCGCTGCGCCGCCTGAACCCCGAGAACGCACAAGGCGAGTACTACCTCACCGACGTGATCGAGGTGCTGCGCCGCACGGGGCACCTCATCGTCGCGGTTCCCGGTGACGATGCCACCGAGGCCATGGGCGTCAACGACCGGGCGCAGCTCGCCAGCGCGGAGCGTGTCCTGCGGGCGCGCATCAACGAGCGCTGGATGCGCGAGGGCGTGTCGATGACCGATGCCGAGCGCACGTACGTCGATGCCGGCGTCGAGCTCGAGCCCGACGTGCGGCTGCTCCCCAACGTGATCCTCGAGGGACGCACCGTGATCGGCTCGGGCTCTGTCGTCGGACCCGACTGCCGCCTGGTCGACACGATCGTGGGTGAGGACGTCGTGATCGCGCAGACGGTCGCACGCGAGACCGAGATCGGCGACCGCGCCACGATCGGGCCCTTCGTCTCGATGCGTGCGGGCACGCGCGTGGCTGCCGACGCGCACGTGGGCACGTTCGTCGAGACCAAGAACGCCGACATCGGCGAGGGTGCGAAGGTCCCGCACCTCGCGTACATCGGCGACGCCGTGATCGGGCCCCGTGCGAACATCGGTGCCGGCACGATCACGGCGAACTACGACGGTCGTGAGAAGCACCGCACCAGGGTCGGCGCGGACGCGAAGACGGGCTCCAACACCGTGCTCGTCGCGCCGGTCGAGCTCGGCGATGGTGCGTACACGGGTGCCGGCGCAGTGGTGACGAACGACGTCCCCGCCGGTGCGCTCGCCAAGGGCGTGCCGGCGCAGGTCGAAGAGGGGTGGGCCCGGCGTCGCCGGCAGGTGGCCGACGGCAGCGTCGACGACGAGCAGGACTGATCCCAGGAGTCGTGATGGAGCACATGGAGTTCACCCCCAAGAAGCGGCTCATGCTCTTCGCCGGGCGCGGCAACGAGGAGCTGTCGGCCGAGGTCTCGAAGTGCCTCGACGTTCCGCTCGGTCACGTCGTGCTGTCGAGCTTCGCCAACGGCGAGCTCTACTGCCGCTTCGGTGAGAGCGTGCGCGGCGCCGACCTGTTCGTGTTCCAGAGCCACTGCCCACCGATCAACGATCGGATCATGGAGCAGCTGATCATGATCGACGCGGCGAAGCGCGCGTCGGCGAAGCGCATCACCGCGGTCTGCCCCTTCTATGGCTACGCGCGCCAGGACCGGAAGGCGGAAGGGCGCGAGCCGATCACGGCGCGGCTGCTCGCAGACATGCTCACCGCGGCCGGCGTCGACCGGGTTGTCACGGTCGACCTCCACACGGGGCAGATCCAGGGCTTCTTCGACGTGCCCGTCGACCACCTCACCGCGGTGCCGCTCCTCGCGGAGCACGTGGCGACGAAGGTCAATGGCGAGGTGACGGTCGTCGCGCCCGACGCGGGCGGCGGCAAGCTCGCTCGCCGGTTCGCGAACCAGTTCAACGAACGCAGCGTCGAGACCGAGCTCGCGTTCATCGACAAGCGCCGACCGAAGGGCACGCAGAACGTCGCGATCGCCGAGGAGGTCGTCGGTGAGATCGAGGGGCGGTCGTGCGTGCTCGTCGACGACATGATCGACACCGCGGGCACGATCTCGAGCGCCGCACAGCTGCTACGTGATCGCGGCGCCGCCGAGGTGCGGATCGCCACGACCCACGGGGTGATGTCCGACCCTGCGGCGGAGCGGCTCGGTGCGGCGCCGGTCGAGGAGGTCGTCGTCACCAACACGCTGCCGATCCCCGACGACAAGCGCTTCGACACGCTGACGATCCTCTCGATCGCGCCGATCCTGGCCGAGGCGCTCGACGCCGTGTTCGAGGACACGTCGGTCAGCGAGATCTTCCGCGGCGACAACGTCTGA
>CAZHKE010000035.1:0-19000 GCA_964532485.1 uncultured Bifidobacteriaceae bacterium | reverse complement strand
CATGGCTGACGACATCGTGCTCGTTGCCGAGCCGCGCTCGGATCGTGGATCACGGCCCGCGGGGCGACTTCGGCGGGCCGGGTCGGTGCCGGCGGTCGTCTACGGGCTGGGCACCGACACGGTGTCGGTGAAGGTCCCGGCCCGGCAGCTCACGAACGCGCTCGCCCGGGGGGCGAACACGCTCATCACGCTCAAGCTCGACGGCGACGAGGCGCTCACGCTCGCCCGGCAAGTCCAGCGCGACCCGACCCGCGGTGACCTGCTGCACGTCGACTTCATCCGTGTTCGCACGGACGTCGCGGTCGCGGCAGAGGTGCCGCTGCACCTCACGGGTGAGCCGGAGGGCGTGAAGTCGGGCGGCATCGTCGAGCAGCTGATCTTCAACCTGCCAATCGAGGCCAAGCCCCAGGACATCCCCGGCTCCATCGAGCACGACATCTCCGCGCTCGAGATCGGCGACCAGGTGCGCGTCGGCGAGCTCACGCTCCCGCCGGGCGTCTCGGTGACCGTCGAAGCCGATGATCTCGTCGGCCAGGTCGTCGCACCCCGCGTCGTCGAGGAGGAAGAGCCCGAGGGCGAAGAGGGCGAAGAGGGCGAGGGCCTCGAGGGCGAGGCGGCGGAAGGCGAGGGCGAGGCCCCCGCCGGCGATGCCGAGGCGTCCTCCGAGTCGTCCGAGGGCGGCGGGGAGTAGGCCGTGCTGCGCCGGCGTCGCCGGCGCCGGGCGGTGTGGACGGCGGGCGCCCGATGAGACGCCGGTTGCGGCGTCGAACCGAGACGTCGGCGCCGCGCACCGGAACGCCTGCCGACGTGCTCGTCGTCGGCCTCGGCAACCCGGGCGACGAGTACGCACGCACGAAGCACAACGTCGGTGCCGAGGTCGTGCGGATCCTCGCCGATCGTCACGGCGGCCGCCTCCGCAAGGGCAAGGAGCGCGCGCTCGCCGACGAGGTGCACATCGGTGGACGCCGCGTCGCACTCGCGATCCCGCTCACGTTCATGAACGACTCGGGTGAGTCGGTGCGGCTGCTCGTCCGGCGCTACGGCGTCGAGCCCGAGCGCCTCGTCGTCGTGCACGACGAGCTCGACCTCCCGGTCGCGGCTCTGCGGGTGAAGTCGGGTGGCGGTCTGGCCGGCCACAACGGCCTGCGCTCGATCACGTCGCACCTGCACACCGACGAGTTCCAACGGGTGCGCATCGGCGTCGGGAAGCCGACCTCCAAGGACAAGGGTGCCGACCACGTGCTCTCCCGCTTCGCCAAGCGCGAGCAGGCGGAGGTCGACGTCACGCTCGCCGAGGCAGCCGACGCGGTCGAGACGATCGCGAGCGACGGTGTCGAGGTGGCGATGAACCGCTACAACGACCGCGGTCGCGAAGGTGGGTCCAGCGAGTGATCGCACCCGAGCGCATCGCAGAGCTGCGAGCCCGGGAAGAGGCCGCGTTCGCCGATGCGCATCCCCGATGCCGGGAGCAGTTCGAGCGCGCGCAAGAGCATCTGCTCGGCGGCGTCCCGATGAACTGGATGCGGCGGTGGCCGGGGTCGTTCCCGCTGTTCGTCGAATCCGCGCTCGGTGCTCACAGCACCTGCGTCGACGGGCACGGGTACATCGACCTCTGCCTCGGCGACACCGGCGCGATGACCGGGCATGCGCCGCCGGCCACGATCGCCGCGATCGTCGACCGAGCGCCGCGTGGTCTGACGACCATGCTTCCCGGTGAGGACGCGATCTGGGTCGCCGGCGAGCTGGCACGTCGCTTCGGCCTCCCGGTGTGGCAGCTCGCGCTGTCGGCGACCGACGCGAATCGCTTCGCCCTGCGGCTCGCCCGTCATGCCACCGGCCGGTCGAAGGTCCTGGTGTTCGACTGGTGCTATCACGGCACGGTCGACGAGACGCTGGTGGCCCTCGGCGACGACGGCCGGGTCGGCGCCCGACCCGGCAACACCGGTCCACCGGTCGATCCCGCCGCGACGACCGAGGTGGTCGAGTTCAACGACCGGGAGGCGCTCGAGCGCGTGCTGGCGACGGGCGAGGTCGCGTGCGTCCTCGCGGAGCCCGCGCTCACCAACATCGGCATCGTGCTTCCGGACCCGGGGTTCCACGACGCGCTCCGCGAGCTCACTCGTTCCACGGGGACGCTCCTGGTCATCGACGAGACCCATACGATCTGTGCCGGTCCCGGTGGAGCGACAGCGGCGTGGGGCCTCGACCCCGACCTCCTCGTGATCGGCAAGCCGATCGGCGGCGGCATCCCCGCGGCGGCGTACGGGATGACCGAGGCGGTCGCCGCACGCGTCTCCGCCGCGATGCTGGGTGACGACACCGACGTGAGCGGCATCGGCGGCACGCTCGCCGCGAACGTGCTCGCGATGGCTGCGGTGCGGGCGACCCTCGGTACCAACCTCCGCGAGGAGGACTTCGCCGTCGCGGCCCCGCTCGCCGAGCGGTGGGCCGACGACGTCGCCGCCGTGATCGGCGAGCACGACCTGCCGTGGAGTGTGCAGCGGCTGGGCTGTCGGGCGGAGTACTGGTTCTGTCCGCCGCCGCGCACGGGCGCCGAGGCTGCGGCCGCGGTCGATCACGACCTGGACGCGCTGATGCACCTCTACGCGCTCAACCGTGGGGTGCTCCTCACGCCCTTCCACAACATGGCGTTGCTGTGCCCCTCGCACACGAGCGCGGACGTCGACCGCCACACCGAGGTGTTCGCCGCCGCGGTCGGAGCGCTCCTCGCGTCGACACGGCGATGAACCGCCACGGCGCGCGGTTATCGAGGGTGCGAGGGCCCGGGAGCGCCGTCGGTCAGCCGGTGAACGTCGGTGTGAGGACGATCGGTGTCGTGGGCGGGCCGCCACAGCCGGCACCGATCGTGCTGACGCCGCCGGGATCGAGCCTGCTCGTGAACCACAGGTTGTCGTCGGGTCCGGCGGCGATGCCCTCGGGGCTCGGGTTCGTCGGCGGCAGCCCCTGCGTGTACGACGTCAGCGCGCCGTCGGTGCCGGCGCGCCAGATCATCGGGTCGGAACCGTCCTCGACGGTCTGGGTGAACCAGAGGCCGTCGTCGCAGCCGACGGTCACGTAGCGGAGATACGCGTTGGTGCTCACGCCGTCGGTGAACTCGGTGACCGCACCGGCAGTCGTGAGGCGCGTGATGCCCGAGCTGGTGCCGGACGAGAGGAACCAGAGGTTGCCGTCGGGTCCCGACGTGATGTCGCCCCCCTCGTTGCCGGCGGTGAAGCCGGGGGTCGTGCCCGCCCGAGCGACGAGCTCGAACGTGTTGCTGGAGAGGTTGAACCGCCAGACGCGCCCCTCGACGTCGGCTCCCCCTCCCTGGCCGCTGTCGGTGATGTAGAGGTTGCCGTCGGGGCCGACCGTGAGGCTGCGCAGCGTCGCGTCCGTGGGCAGACCTGCCACGCCGCCGAAGGTCGTGACCACGCCGGCGGGGGTGATGCGAGCGAGCTCGTCGGCCGGGTTCTGGAACGGGCGCGTGACCCAGAGGTTGCCGTCGGGGCCGGTGACGATGTCCTCGACGTTGCCGGACGGGAAGCCGGCGGTGACGCCGCCCTTGACCGCGAGCGACACGGTGCCGTCGGTCGTGACCCGGAAGACGCTGCCGGGGGGATTGAAGTTCGTGAACCACATCGCCCCGTCGGGCCCGGCGGTGATGTCGGCGAGCGACAAAGGGTCATCGCCTTGGTCCGGAGGGGGCACGGCGAACTCGGTGACCGTGCCGTCGGGCGTGATGCGCGCGACCCTGGGGGTGCTCCCGCGCTCGAGGAACCAGAGGTTGCCGTCGGGGCCCGCCGCGATCGCGGCCGGCAGGCTGTCGACGGTGAAGCCCGGCGTCGTCCCGCCGGTCGCGGCCGTCGTGATCTCACCGAGGGGATCGGCCGCGACCGCTCCTGGGGCGAGCGCCGCGACCAGCGAGAGGGAGGCCACGAGCCCCACGATCGCCATCGCCCGCCAGCTCCGCATCCGGTGACGGTAGCAGGAGGCCGTGCGCTCGAGCCGGTGCCCCGCCGGTACGCTCGGCGAAGACCCCCGGGGACGCGAGCGCGTCTCCGGCGTCTTCGCGCGCATGACCATCACCGACGTCCCCGCCACGGGCGCTCCGGCGCTCGCCGACCTCCCCGCGCTCCTCGTCGAGGAGCCGGCGGTGCGCGCCGTGATCGGGCGAACGCCCGTCGTCGCGGTGCCCGAAGCCGCCCGCGCGCTGCTCGTCGCCGCCGTCTCGGGTGCCTCCACGCGCCGCCCGATCGTCGTCGCGGTCCCGACCGGCGCGGAGGCCGAGCGCCTCGTGCACGATCTCGGCGCGTTCCTCCCTCCCGCCGAGGTCGAGCACTTCCCGGCATGGGAGACGTTGCCCTTCGAGCGCATCTCGCCCTCGCTCGAGACCATGGGCCGGCGCCTCCGTGTCCTCTGGCGTCTGCGAACGGGCGCGGAGCGCCTGCCGCGCGTGCTCGTGGCGCCGGTGCGGGCCCTCGTCCAACGCCTCGGTCCGCACGTCGAGGACGTCGAGCCCGTCACGATCACCGTCGGCGCGCGCGTCGATCGCGACGACCTGCTCGAGCGCCTGGTCGCGGCCGGCTACCGGCGCGAGTACCAGGTCGAGGCCCGCGGCGAGGTGGCCGTGCGCGGCTCCATCGTCGACGTGTACCCCGTCACCGACGACCATCCGGCCCGCATCGACCTGTGGGGTGACGAGGTCGACCGGCTGAGCGCCTTCGCCGTGGCCGACCAGCGCTCGACGCACGACCTCCAGGAGCTCGCGATCTTCCCCGCCCGCGAGGTGCTCCCGGGTCCCGACGTGCGCGAGCGCGCGGCCGCGCTCGTGCGTGCCGAGCCGTGGGGCGCCGAGGGATGGGAGCGTCTCGCCGAGGGCCAGACGTTCGACGGGATGGAGTCATGGCTGCCCTGGCTCACGGCCGACGAGCGGCTGCTGCCCGATCTGCTGCCCGCGGACGCGCTCGTGCTCGCGTGCGAGCCGCGGCGCATGCGCGACCGGGCGCAGGAGCTGCTCGACGAGGAGCACGCGCTCGCGTCGACGCTCGCGGTCACGTGGGGCGCGACCGATCGTGGGAGCGGGGACGACTGGCCCCGCCTGTCGCTCCCGTTCGGTCGCTTGCTCGCCCACACGTCGGCCGGCACGACGAACGTCCTCGCGACTCCCGAAGGCCCCGACACGCCGCACCTCGCGGCCACCGCGTTCGATCCGATCGTCGGCGACACGACCGGCCTCGCGGATCGCCTGCGCCGGCTCGCGGGCGACGGTGCGCGTGTCGTGCTCGCGGCCGACGGCACCGGCTCGGCCGACCGGCTCGCGCACGTCCTCGAGGGCGAGGGCGTGGACGCGGTGGTCGGCGCCACCGGTCGGGGCACGATCGGGATCTGTGTCGCGCCCGTCGACCGCGGCGTCGTCGTGCCGTCGGTCGGGCTCGCGATCGTCGGCGAGGCCGACCTCACGGGACGCCGGCGCGTGCACCGGAGGCCACGGGGCGCGCGGCGCGGCACCGACGTCTACGACGCACTGACCGCGGGCGACTACGTGGTCCACTACGTGCACGGCGTCGCCCGCTACGAGGGAATGGCGCAGCGCGCCATCGGCGGCGTCGCGCGCGACTACCTCCTCCTCGAGTACAAGGGCGGCGACAAGCTCTACGTACCGACCGATCAGGTGCACAGCGTGCGCCCCTACACCGGTGGAGAGACGCCGACCTTGCACCGCATGGGCGGTGCCGACTTCGAGAAGTCGAAGGCCCGGGTGCGCGCCGCCGTGCGCGAGATCGCGCAGGAGCTCGTCGTGCTCTACCGCACGCGTCTGGCGAGCCCGGGACGCGCCTTCTCGCCCGACACGCCGTGGCAGCACGAGGTGGAGGAGGCGTTCCCGTTCGAGGAGACGCCGGACCAGGCGCAGGCCATCGTCGAGGTGAAGGCCGACATGGAGCAGCCGCGCCCGATGGACCGCCTCGTCTGCGGCGACGTCGGCTTCGGCAAGACCGAGGTCGCGTTGCGCGCGGCGTTCAAGGCGGTGCAGGACGGCGCCCAGGTCGCCGTGCTCGTGCCGACGACGCTGCTCGCGAGCCAGCACGGCCAGACGTTTCGCGAGCGCTTCGCGAGCCATCCGGTCCGCGTCGAGGTGCTGTCCCGGTTCCTCACGAACGCCGAGCAGGCGGCCGTCGTCAAGGAGGTGGCCGACGGCGAGGTCGACCTGGTGATCGGCACGCACCGTCTGCTGTCGGACGACATCTCGTTCAAGGACCTCGGCCTGCTCGTCATCGACGAGGAGCAGCGGTTCGGCGTGCAGCACAAGGAGCGGATCAAGAAGCTGCGCACCGGCGTCGACGTGCTGACGCTCTCGGCGACGCCGATCCCGCGGACGCTCGAGCTGTCGCTCACCGGGATCCGAGACCTCTCGCTCGTCAACACGCCCCCCGAAGACCGACAGCCGATCCTCACGTATGTCGGTGAGCACGACGACCGGGCCGTCGCCGAGGCGGTCCGTCGCGAGCTGCTGCGCGAAGGCCAGGTGTTCTTCGTGCACAACCAGGTGAAGGACATCGAGCTCGTCGCCGAGGACCTGCGCGAGCTGGTGCCCGAGGCTCGCATCGGCATCGCGCACGGCCAGATGGACGAGTCGAGGCTCGAGCGCGTCGTGCTCGACTTCTGGGAGCGCCGCTACGACGTCCTCGTGTGCACGACGATCGTCGAGAGCGGGCTCGACATCCCGAGCGTCAACACCCTCGTGGTCGACCGCGCCGATCGCCTCGGGCTCGCGCAGATGTACCAGCTGCGTGGCCGCGTGGGCCGCCGGGGGCAGCGCGCATACGCATATCTGCTGCATCCACCCGGCATGCGCCTCACCGAGGAGGCCTACGAACGACTCAAGACCATCGGCGAGCTCACCGACCTCGGCTCGGGCTTCAAGATCGCCATGCGCGACCTCGAGATCCGCGGCGCGGGCAACCTGCTCGGCGGTGAGCAGTCGGGGCACATCGCCGCGGTCGGCTTCGATCTGTACTGCCAGCTCGTCACCGAGGCCGTGGGCGAGCTCACCGGTGAGGTGCCGGTCGAGCCGGTCGAGATCGCGCTCGACCTGCCCGTCGACGCGAACCTGCCGGCCGACTACGTCACGCGCGACGACGTGCGCATGGAGGCGTACCGCAGGCTGGCCGCGGTCACCGAGCCGGGCGACGTCGACGACGTCCGCGCCGAATGGGAAGACCGCTACGGCACGCCGCCGCCCCCAGCCGAGGCGCTCCTCGCCGCGGCGCGCCTGCGGGCCGAGTGCGTGCGACTCGGGATCACCAGCGTCACCGTGAGCGGCAACGCGGCACGTCTGCGTGGCCTCGACCTGCCGGCGTCGAAGCAGGCGCGGCTGGCACGACTCGCGCCGGGCGCCAAGGTCGGGAGCGACGACACGCTCGTGCCCATCGGGGCTGCGCCCGAGGACGTCGCGGCCGCACTCGTGTCGCTGTTGCAGGAGCTCGTGCCGCCCGAGGATCCAGAGCGCGTCCCGGTAGAGTCCCAGGCGCCATGAACCGGGTCGTCGCCGTCGTCGTCGTCCTCGCGCTCGTCGTCGCGTCCGTCGCGGGTGTCGTCGCGCTCGCTGTCAGCGACGCTCCGTCGGCTGCCACCGTGGGCGACATGAAGCTGTCGCGCTCCGACGTCGAAGACGAGCTCCAGGCGCTCGCCCAGAACGAGACCCTGCAGCGCGCGATCGAGCGCGCCGACGCACCGGCACTGTCGAACAGCGACGGCTCGGTCACTGCCGAGATCGGTGCCGGCTGGCTCGCACTCGTCGTGGGTCAGACCGTTGCCGCCCGCGAGGTCGCGCGCCGCGGGCTCGAAGCCACTGGAGCCGACGAGAAGCGCGGGCGCAGCCTCGCCGAGCAGTCGGTCGGCGGCGCCAACGTCTTCGGCGACCTCCCGGCGTGGCTGCGTGCTCGCCTCCTCGGTCGCTGGACCGACGTGGCGGTCCTCGAGCGCGCGCTCGTCGACGACCCGACACCGGCGCTCGAGAAGGCGGTCGCGGAGCAGTGTCCCTCCGGTCGCTACGTGTCGCACATCCTCGTCGAGAGCGACGCGGAGGCCCAGGCCGTCGAGGAGGAGCTCGCGGCCGGGGGAGACTTCGCCGAGATCGCAGCGCGCGAGTCGTTCGACCAGGGCTCAGCGGCCCAGGGAGGCTCGCTCGGCTGCATCGACGGGCAGGACTTCGTCGAGCCGTTCGCGACGGTCGCGAGCACGCAGCCGATCGGTGAGGTCTCGGATCCGTTCACGACCGAGTTCGGGACCCACGTCGTCCTCGTCACCGACGAGCCGCCGACGAGCGAGCTGCAGCGCGCCGCGCTGAACGAGGTGCTGAGCCACGGCAAGGGCCTCGACGTCGACGTGAACGAGCGGTTCGGTCGCTGGGACCCGGAGAACGGTCAGGTCCTCCCACCGGTGATCCGCGGGCAGGTCGCTGCCGCCACGGGCTGACATGACCGGCGGGTCCGGCCGAGTCGTCGTCGTCGGACTCGGGCCGGCCGGCGCGGACCTCGTCGTCCCCTCGGCGCGCACGGCGCTGGAGGAGTGCACCGTCCGCTTCGTGCGCACCGCGCGCCACCCGGCAGCTGCCGAGCTCGCGGCCGACGGTCTGGAGCTGGAGTCGTTCGACTCGCACTACGACGCGGCGAGCGACCTGGACGCGTGCTACCGAGCGATCGTCGCGACGCTGGTCGCGGCAGCGCGCGAGCACGGTGTCGTCGCGTACGCGGTGCCGGGGAACCCGGCGGTCGCGGAGCAGACCGTGGAGCTGCTCCGCGCGGCGGCGCGCGCCGGCGACGTCGTCGTCGACGTCGTGCCAGGGCTGTCGTTCGCCGACGTCGCCTGGGCGCGCCTCGGCGTCGACCCGATGACGACGGGCGCTCGCGTCGTCGACGCGCGCGCCCTCGACGCCGATCGCCTGGAGACCGCGTTCCCGATGCTGGTCGCGCAGTGCGACGACGCGCTGGTGCTCTCGGACGTGAAGCTCGTGCTGCTCGACGCGTTGGCGGCCGACGCTCGGGTCACGGTGCTCCAGCGGCTCGGCCTCGCCGACGAGCAGGTCACGGTCGTGCCGCTCGCCGAGGTCGATCGGGTCGTCGTGCCCGACCACCTCACCGCGCTGTACGTGCCTGCGGCCGAAGGGTCGCCGACCCGAGAGCTCGCCCGGCTCCTCGCGCTCGCGCAGCGGCTCCGCCGGCCCGGTGGCTGTCCCTGGGACGCGGAGCAGACGCACCACTCGCTCACGCGCTACCTGCTCGAGGAGAGCTACGAGGTCGTCGAGGCGGTGGAGACCCTGCCGCCGCTCGCGCCCGACGACGCGTCCGCGGACGACCCGGCCTACCGCGCCCTCGTCGACGAGCTCGGCGACCTCCTGTACCAGGTCATCTTCCACGCGGTGCTCGCCGAGGAGGCCGGGGCGTTCGACATGGCCGACGTGGCGCGGGGAATCCACGACAAGCTCGTGCGCCGCCATCCGCACGTGTTCGGCGACCCGGGCTCCGAGATGTGGGACGCCGACACGCCCGCCGCGGTCATGGCGAACTGGGAGCAGATCAAGAAGGACGAGAAGGACACCGAGTCGATCGTTGCGGGGATGACGCCGGGGCTGCCGTCACTCCTCTACGCGCACAAGCTGTACCGCAAGGCCGCGTCGGTCGGGCTCGACCCGGGCGACGTCGAGGCGTCGCTCGCGCGGATCGACGCCGCGATCACCGCGCTTCGGACGGCGCCGGGCACCGACGCGGAGCTCGTCCTGGGGGAGCTGCTCAGCGCCACGGTCGCGCTCGCGAGCGCACTCCGCATCGACACCGAGTCCGCGCTGCGCGGCTGGTCGGCGCGCTTTCGCGACCGGTTCGAGGCGATGGAGCGCCTCGCCCGCGACCGCGGCCTCGACCTGCACGAGCTGGCGCCCGCCGCGGTCGAGGAGCTGTGGGCCGAGGCCACCTAGCGCAGGCTGACGGGGAGGGCGTCGAGGCCCCGCAGCACGACGCGGCCGTTCCAGGCCGGAGTGTCGGTGGCCAGCTGCATCGCCGGGAAGCGTTGCGTCATCGACCCGATCGCGACGCGCGCCTCTGCTCGGGCGAGCACGGCACCGAGACAGTGGTGGATGCCCCCGCCGAACGAGATGTGGTGCGGCGCGTCGCGCCGGGTCAGGTCCAGCGAGTCGGCGGCGGCGCCGAAGTGCTCGGGGTCGTGGTTCGCCGCTCCGAGGATCGTGAAGACGAACGAGCCGGGCTCCAGCTGGTGACCGTCGATCTCGAGCGGCTCCATCACGATGCGACGCGTGAACTGGACGGGTGAGTCGAAGCGGAGGAGCTCCTCGATCGCGTTGCCGATCAGCTCGGGCTCGGCGCTCAGCAGTGCGCGCTGGTCGGGATTTCGCAGCAGCGCGAGCGTGCCGTTGCCGATGAGGTTGACCGTCGTCTCGTGGCCGGCGACGAACAGCAGGATCACCTGATCGCGCAGCTCGTCGGGCGTGAGCCTGTCACCCGCTTCCTCGGCTGCGATCATCGCGGACAGCAGATCGTCGGCAGGCTCGTCGCGCTTCCACTCGATCGCGGCGTCGACGTGGGCGACCATGTTGTCGGACGCGTCCATCATCTTCGGGATCTCGTCGGGCGACGTGAGCGGCTCGAGCGACGTGACGAGCGTGTGGGACCACTCGCGCAGGAGTGCGCTGTCGGCGTGCGGCATGCCGAGCATCTCGGAGATCACCGCGAACGGCAGCGGGAACGCGAGGTCGGCGATGACGTCCATCTCGCCGCGCTCCTCGACGTCGTCGAGCATTCCGTCGACGAGCGCCTGCACGCGCGGCGTCAGCGCCTCGACACGCCGCGGGGTGAACGCCTTGCTCACGAGGCGCCGGATGCGCGTGTGGTCGGGTGGGTCGATGTTGAGGATCGCCCGTGAGCCGCGGTTGCGTCGCTCGACGCCCACGGCCTCGAACATCGCGTCGCGACCGTTGTACGCGCTGTGCTGCTCCTCCACCGAGAGGGTCGGGTCGCGCAGCAGCCGAGAGCAGTCGGCGTAGCGGGTCAGGGTCCAGGGGCCGAGCGGGCTCTGGTGGACGGGTCGGAGCTCTCGGAGCCGGCGGTACTGGTCGTACGGGTCGTCGAAGAAGCCCGGCTCGTAGGGGTTGAGGAACAGCTCCTGATCGGCCGTCGTCACGCATGCAGCATACGGACGAGGCCGGCAGCGGGGCCGAGACGTCGGTCACCCCTCGACGTCGGTCGCTCCCTCGTCAGACGTGCGATCCCCGGGGGATCCCTTCCAAACCGGGGTCCCGGGCAGTATCCTCAAACTCTTCGTTTCGCCACTCTGGCCACACTGGCCACAGGCGAGCCCCGGCCTGCCCAGGAGGGCCACCGCGTGAGCGCAATCGCCGAGATCGTCGCGAGGGAGATCCTCGACTCCCGCGGCAACCCGACCGTGGAGGTCGAGGTCGCGCTCCTGTCGGGCGCGTCGGGTCGCGCCGCGGTCCCGAGCGGCGCGAGCACCGGGGCGCACGAGGCCGTCGAGCTGCGCGACGGTGGCGGGCGCTACGGCGGGAAGGGCGTCCGCACCGCCGTCGAGCACGTCAACACCGAGATCGCCGAGGTCGTGCTCGGGCTCGAGGCAGAGGACCAGCGCATGCTCGACGACGAGCTGTGCACGCTCGACGGCACGCCCAACAAGAGCCGACTCGGTGCGAACGCGATCGTCGGCGTCTCGCTGGCGGTGGCGAGGGCCGCGGCCGACGAGGCGGGCCTGCCCCTGTACCGCTACGTCGGTGGCGCGAACGCGCACGTGCTGCCGATGCCGTTGCTCAACGTCCTCAACGGTGGTGCACACGCCGACACCAACGTCGACGTCCAGGAGTTCATGCTCGCGCCCGTCGGCGCCGCGAGCTTCGAGGAGGCGCTGCGATGGGGCGCCGAGACCTATCACGCGCTCAAGGCGGTGCTGCACGAGCGCGAGCTGAGCACCGCGATCGGTGACGAGGGTGGCTTCGCGCCCGACCTCGCGTCGAACGAGGATGCGCTGAAGCTGCTCGTCGAGGCGATCGAGCGGGCGGGTCGCACGCCCGACGATGTCGCGATCGCGCTCGACGTCGCGTCCACCGAGATCTACCGGGACGGCGCGTACGTCCTCGTGGGCGAGGGCACGTCGTACTCGGGCGCGGAGTGGACCGACTTCCTCACCTCGCTGTGCGATCGCTACCCGATCGTCTCGATCGAAGACCCGACTGCCGAGGACGACTGGGACGGCTTCGTCGCCGTCACCGAGCGGCTGGCCACGCGCATCCAGCTGGTCGGCGACGACGTGTTCGTCACCAACGCCGAGCGCCTCCGGCAGGGCATCGACCTGGGCGCGGGGAACTCGATCCTCGTGAAGGTGAACCAGATCGGCACGCTGACCGAGACGCTCGACACGATGGAGCTCGCGGCGCGCCATGGGTACACCTCGGTCATGTCGCACCGCAGCGGCGAGACCGAGGACACGACGATCGCCGACCTGGCGGTCGCCACCAACTGCGGGATGATCAAGACAGGAGCGCCGGCTCGCACCGACCGGACGTCGAAGTACAACCAGCTGCTCCGCATCGAGGAGGAGCTGGGTGCGCACGCCGCCTATCTCGGCGGAGCAGCGCTCGCGGGCGGAGGCAAGTCAGGAGGACCCGATGGCTGACCGTCCGCACCCCTCGAAGCAACCGTCCCGACGTCGAACCACGCCGCACTCCCCGAAGGTGAGGCAGCGGCGCAGGGTGATCATGGCGATCGGGCTCGGGCTGGCGCTGATCGCGTTCATGTTCGCCTTCGTCCTGCCGACGCAGACCTACCTGAGCCAGCGCGACGAGATCGGCAGAGCCGAAGAGCGCCTCGAGGTGATCCGGCGCGAGACCGCAGAGCTGAAGGCCGACACCGAGCGGCTCGAGGGCGACGCCGAGGTCGAGCGCATCGCCCGCGAGCAGTACGGGCTGGTGCGCCCCGGCGAGACGCCGTACGTGATCGTCCCCGACACCACCTCACCCTGATCGGCAGACGGTCGGTTCGTAGACTCGATCGCATGACCTCGCCACCGCCGGCGTCGCCTGCCGACGTCCTCGCGGTGCGGGAGCGGATCGGACGTGAGCCCACGACCGCCTTCGAGGTGGTGGTGCGCGACGACGCCGGCGCCCCGGTCGTGGTGCGCAACGAGCCCCTGTCGCGAGACGGCACACCGATGCCGACACGGTTCTGGCTCGTCGACCCGCGCATCTCGACTCGGGTGGCGCGGCTCGAGGCTGCCGGTGGCGTGCGGGCCGCCGAGGCCGCGGTCGACGCCGAAGAGCTGGCCGACGCGCACGAGCGCTACGCCGCGGAGCGCGCGACCGCCATCCCGGCCGACCACCGCGGTCCCCGACCGTTCGGCGGTGTCGGAGGCACCCGGCGCGGCGTCAAGTGCCTGCACGCGCACTACGCGTGGTTCCTCGCGGGCGGTGACGATCCGGTCGGCCGGTGGGTCGACGGCCGGCTCTCGCGCGGCGGCGACCCCAGCGGAGCGGAGGTCGGTCACTCGGCGAGCGAACGCCCGAGGCCCGGGCATCGCGGGTCTCGGGGAGCAAGCGAGACATGAGGGTCGCGGCGGTCGACATCGGCACCAACTCGGTGCGGCTGCTCGTCGGCGACGTCGAGTCGCCGGCCGGGGCGCTGCGCACGATCGACCGACGCATGCACATCACGCGCTTGGGCCAGGGCGTCGACTCGGCGCGACGCCTCGCGCCCGAGGCCGTCGAGCGAACGCTCACGGTGCTGCGCGAGTACCAGGACGCGATCGAGTCGAACGGGGTGACGCGGGTGCGCGCCACCGCGACGAGCGCGGCGCGCGACGCCGAGAACCGCGACGACTTCTTCACGGCCGCCAAGAGCGCGCTCGGTACGGAGCTCGAGCTCCTGTCGGGAGAAGAGGAGGCGCGGCTGTCGTTCGCGGGCGCGACCACGGGCCTCGACGCAGCAGCGCCGTACCTCGTCGTCGACATCGGCGGTGGGTCGACGGAGCTCGTGCTCGGCACCACCGAACCCGAGGCGCTGTGCTCGGTCGACGTCGGTTGCGTGCGCATCACCGAGCAGTACCTCCACTCCGACCCGCCGGCACCCGAAGAGCTGTCCAACGCGGTGTCGGCGGTCCGCGATCAGATCGCTGACGTCGACCGCGCGATCCCCGATCTGCGCGACGCAGCGACGTTGCTCGGGCTCGCGGGCACGGTCACGACGGTCGCGGCCGTCGAGCAGGGCCTCCCCTACGACCGCGACCGCATCCATCACTTCCGGCTGACACGGGAGGCGGTGGAGGACGTGTTCCGCACCCTCGCGCTCGAGCCGGTCGCCGAACGCCGGCACAACCCGGGGCTCGAGCCCGAGCGCGTCGACGTGATCGTGGGCGGTGTCATCGTGCTCGCGTCGATACTGCGCACGCTCGAGTTCGACGATCTGCTGGTCTCCGAGAACGACATCCTCGACGGATTGGCCCGTTCACTCGCCTGACGGGCGGCGAAATCCACCACTTCGCGGGAGGGGCGGCGCAGACTGCCGCGATGGCGACGGAGACGCCCACCCAGGGTCTGGTGCAGTTCGTGGGGGCCCTGCGGTCACTGCAAGCCGAGGACCTCGAGCGGGTGGGCGCACGGCTCGACTCCGACACGTTGTGCGACGAGGTCGATTGGTGGCGAGCCACGATCGCCATCGACAAGGTCGTGCGCCACGCCCGCAGGGGGCGTCAGGCCGCGCAGGCCGCGTCCGACGCGGCGAACGCAGTGCAGGCGTCGGCTCTTCGCGCCGGGATCAGCCTGCCCGACGACCGCGTCACCCGGGTCGCTCGCGCGGCGGCCGACGTCGCCCGCGGACTCGCCGCGGGGCCGCACGCGCATCCGGTCACGCGCATCCTGCTCGAGGTCTGGGAGCCCGTCGGCGCCCCCGTGTAGGTCTCAACCGCGGGGTTGCAGCATCGCGTCGCGGTAGTAGCGCAGCTCGACGATCGACTCGCGCACGTCGTCGAGCGCGCGATGCGTCTCCTGCTTCGGCGGGCGCTGCTTGTAGGCATCGGGGTACCAGCGCCGACACAGCTCCTTGAGCGACGAGACGTCGATGCTGCGGTAGTGGAGGTACGCGTCGAGGTCGGGAAGCTGCGAGTGCAGGAACCGTCGATCGACGCCGATCGAGTTGCCGCACAACGGCGCGACCCCCGCGGGCACGTGGCTCTCCACGTAAGCGAGCGCGGTCGAGCCCGCGTCGGCAAGCGACACGTCAGACGCTTCGATCGCCGGGAGCAGCGCCGAGCGCGTGTGCATCTCGCGCACGTAGTCGTCCATCTCGGCGAGCGCGATCGGCGGCTGGTGCACGACGACGTCGACGCCGTCGTCGAGTGGCTCGAGCTCGACATCGGTGACCAGCACCGCGATCTCGACGATCACGTGGCGCGCGACGTCGAGACCGGTCATCTCGAGATCGAGCCACACGAGCCGGTCGAGCGCGCCGTCGTCGGCCGGTGCGGGCGCGTCACTCATCGGGGCGGAGGCTAGCCATCGAAGCGCCCGTCACCGTTCGCCTGGGTAGCCTTCGGTGCGTGCGACGCGGGGAGGTGCTCCACGGGGCTCGCCTCGAGCTCAGGCCGTTGAAGGCGAGCGACTGGGAGGCCTGGCGCGACGTCCGCATCCGCAGTCGCGACTGGCTCGAGCCGTGGGAGCCGCTCGGTGAGTCCGGCGCGCCCGACCCGGCTACCGACGCCGAGGCCTTCAAGGCGCGATGCGGTGCCTGGGAGCGCCAGCGCCACTTCGACGCCGCGTACGGGTTCGGCATCTTCCTGCGCGGCAGCGGCGAGCTCGTCGGCGAGGTGAGCCTCGGCAGCGTGCAGCGCGGCCCGTTCCAGTCGGGGAACGTGGGCTACTGGATCGACGAGCAGCACGCGGGACAGGGCTACATGCCCGAAGCGGTCGCGGTCGTGCTGCGCTACGCGTTCGAGCAGCTCGGCCTCCACCGAGTCGAGGCGGCGATCGTGCCGCGCAACGCACGCAGCCGCCGCGTCGCGGACAAGCTGGGGATGCGAGACGAGGGCACGTCGGAGCGCTTCCTGCAGATCCGTGGCGTGTGGGAGGACCACGTTCGCTACGCGATCACTGCCGAGGAGTGGGCCGCCCGCAAGGACCAGCTCGAGGACAGCTTCCTCGCCAAGCGCTGATGGTCAGTGGGCGCCGCCGCCCTGCTCGAACGTCTTGCGCTGGCGGGTGAGCTCGACTTGGACCGCGGCCTCGAAGTCGGCGTGCCACGGGGCTTCGCGCAGCGTCGCCTTCAGTGCGGCCGACAGGTCGCGTGGGAGCTCCGCCGCGCTCGCGGCGAGCCGAACCGCGTCGTCGAGCAGGTCGTCATCGGCGACGCATCGCCACACCAGCCCGAGCTCCACGGCGCGAGGCCCTTCGACCCGCTCGCCGAACAGGCTGATCGCCGCCGCGGCCTGTGGTCCGACGGCGCGCTCGAGCATCCACACGTGGCCGCCGCCCGGGTGCAGCCCGATGCGGGCGAAGCGGGCGTCGAAGCGCGCTGACGTGCCGGCGATGCGCACGTCACAGCACAAGGCGAGGTTGAACCCGGCGCCGACCGCGGGACCGTTCACCGCGGCGACCGTCGGGAGGCTCGTGGCGCGCACCGACAGGAAGCCGTCGTAGATCGACCGGACCTCGCCCGCGTCGCGTCCGCTCATCTGGCCGAGCGCGCTGACGTCGGCGCCGGAGCAGAACGCGGGCGTGGCGCCCGTCACGACGAGCGCGCCCACGTCGGTGTCGGCCTCGCACGCCGCGATCGCGGCGACGATCTCGTCGACCAGGTCGGCGCTCAGGGCGTTGCGTCGGTCGGGATCGTCGAGGGTGAGCACCGCGACGCGTCCGCGCCGTTCGGTTCGCAGGAACACCGGGCGTCCTCCGTGTGGGTGGTCGTGGACCGGTCGGGTCGGTCAGTCGCGGACGACCGCGGGCGAGTGGCGGAAGAATGCCTCGACGTCGCGCTGGTACTTGTACTCGGGCTGCTTGCCGATCGTGCTCTCGAGTCGCAGCCCTTCGGCGAAGGCGTTGACGGTGCCCGCGGTCGTGTGGGCGTAGCGGTAGCCGGCCTGGCGCCAGCTCGTGGTGTCGACGCCGCGGCCGTAGCGGAGCAGCGCGAGCAGCTCGGGTGGCAGATCGGTGATGCGCAGGACGCGCAGCGGCGCCGCCGCCAGCGACGCGCCGAGCGGCGGCAGGGCGACGCGTCGCTTCCCGCAGATGCGCGCGACCTCGCTCCAGGGCAGCACGCCGTCGCCTGCGACGTTGAACACTCCGGGGACGTGGTGGAGCGCCGCGTGGGCGAGCGCGCCGGCGACGTCGTCCTCGTGGACGAACTGGAGCCGCGGGTCATAGCCCGCGATCTCGGGGACCGCAGGCAGTCGGAGGAGCCTCCCGAACGACGTGTCGGCGTTGGGTCCGAGGACGTTGGGGAAGCGTAGCTTCGTGACGACGACATGGGGACTGTCCTCGGCGAAGTCGCGCACGACCGACGCCACCTCGAGCAACGATCGCTCGACCGTGGTGCGCGGCGGTCGGGTTCGCTCCATGTCCTCGCGGAAGAAGTACGGGTCGGCCATGTTGGCGCCGTACACGAGCGTCGACGACTTCACGACGACCTTGCGAACCGGGCTGTCGGCCGCCCCCGCCGCGGCGAGCAGGTTCATCGTGCCGATCACGTTGACCTCGTGCATCATTCGGCTCGACTCCGTCGCCGAGTCGACGACGAGATGGGTGTGCACGATCGTGTCGACCTGCGTGGCGCTCACGATGCGGTGGAGGATCGAGTACGACGAGTCGGCTCGTACGAACTCGGTCTTGTCGAGCGGCACCATCGGGTCGCGGGTGTCGACGCCGACGACGAGGTCGACGCCGGGCTCGTGCTCGAGACGCTGCGCGATCCGTCCACCCCAGTACGTGCCGAGGCCGGTGACGAGGATGCGGCTGCCCATCGGCGAGTCGCCTAGCCGAACCAGATGCTCGTGCGCGCCCGGAGCATCTCGAGAACCGCGTCCTGGATCGCGGTGCGGATCGCCTCGGCGTGGTCCATCACGACGCTGCGGTTGTAGCGAGGCTGGTTGGTCGCCACGTCGAAGTGCACCGGTGGGAGCACGCGGAGCCTGAACTTCGCAGGCAGCGGCATGACGAGCCCACCGATGGGCCCGAAGAGGAGCATGTTGGCCGTGAGCGGCGCGTACGGGACGTTGAGGAGCTTCGCGAGGCCCTTGCTCTTCCAGAGGATCGGCATGGCCTCCTCGTTGCCGACGATCGCGATCGGCACGATCGGCACGCCGGCGCGCATCGCGATCTCGACGAAGCCGCCTCGACCGAAGCGCCGTAGCTTGTAGCGTTCGTTGACGAGCTTGCCCGTCGCCTTCGTGCCCTCGGGGAACACGAGCACGAGCTGCTGCTCGTCGTGGAGCAAGCGGAACGCGTTGTCGGGGTGCGCGGGGACTCCGCCGGCGCGCGACCACAGAGTACCGACGACAGGGAGGGCGCGGAAGAAGTTGTCGGCGAGGCCGTAGACGGGACGGCCGAGCTCGGTCTCGAGCCCGTGCATGATGACCGGCGCGTCCGACGGGATCGCACCCGCGTGGTTGCCGACGAGCAGCGCGCCGCCCTCGCGCGGGATGTGCTTGAGCCCCTCCCACTCGACCCGGAACCAGCGCCGGTAGATCGGGTCGTAGAGCTTGCGGGCGAGCCCCCGCATGCGCTCGCTGCGGCCCCAGCCGTCGACGTCGCCCGGGCGTGTATCGTCGTCGCCGGCGTCGGCGGCTCGCGGCAGCGGGACCAGCGTGGTGCCTCGGGCCGTGTCGACCGGTGTCATGGAGTCGGGCGCGGTGGGCTCGGGTGGTGACTCCAGACCGATCGTCGGCTCCGGCGTCGACACGCTCTCGAAGGGACCGTCGGGCACGTGCCCAGTGAACCACGACG